>JBBANL010000004.1:0-137858 GCA_040401975.1 Ilumatobacteraceae bacterium
GTGAGGGTGGCCGCACTGTTGGTGCTGGTCGCGTCACCAAGATCATCAAGTAACGGATCCGAACGATGGCTACCACCAACATCCGAATCCGCTTGAAGGCATTCGATCACGACAACATCGACAAGGCCACGCGGGCAATCGTCGAGACCGCTCTGCGCACCAACGCAAAGATTCGCGGCCCGATTCCGTTGCCGACCGACAAGCACCGGTTCACCGTCATCCGCGGACCGCACATCGACAAGGACTCACGCGAGCACTTCGAGATGCGCATCCACAAGCGTCTCATCGACATCGTCGAGCCGTCGAACAAGACCGTCGAGTCGCTGCAGCGCATCGACCTGCCGGCCGGCGTCGACATCGAAATCAAGATCCAATAGAACCGAACAGTTCGAGGGAAGGGAGCGGCCGAAAGGTCGCTCCCTTTTCGTTTCCCGTGACGGATTCTTACGAGATTCTTGGCTTTCTGCTTTCTCTTCAGACGCGACCGACGGAATACTTGGGAGCATGAGCGATTCACACTGGATCAACACCCCCCCTCAAGCGCCGGTGTCCTCGGGTCGGAGAGGGCCGCGTCTTCTGATCGCGCTCACGATCGTCGGCATGGCCTTCGGCGCAGGTCTCGCCGGCGGTCTCATCGGGTCGACCCTGAACGACTCGAAAGAGGTGTCGAGCAACTCGCCTCTGGTCACCGCGGCCCCGGTGAAGTCAGGCGACATCGGTGAGAGCAGCGTGGCAAAGGCAGCCGAAGTGATCGCGCCCAGCGTTGTCACGATCGACAGCGTCTCGTCGAGCGGCGAGGCGGTCGGCACCGGAATCATCATCACGTCCGACGGCGAGATTCTCACCAACAATCACGTGGTCGAAGGTGCCGATACGGCCCGTGTGCGTCTCTACGGTTCGACATCACCGATCATCGCCGATGTCCTGGCCACCGACCCGAGCAACGACATGGCTCTCATCAAACTCCGCAACACCACCGGTCTCGTTGCGGCGACGTTCGCCGACCCGGAATCGATTGCCGTCGGCGACGCGGTTGTTGCCGTCGGATATGCACTCGCCCTCGATGGTGGCCCCAGTGTTACATCGGGCATCATCTCTGCCTTGAACCGCACGCTGCAACTCGACAACGACACGTTCCTGAACGCGCTGATCCAGACCGACGCCGCGATTTCTTCGGGCAATTCAGGTGGCCCGCTCATCAACATGAACGGCCAGGTCATCGGCATCAACACCGCGGTGGCCACCGGCGGCATGTCGAGTTCGGCGAACAACATCGGTTTTGCCATCGGCGTTGCCGAAGTGCAACGCGTCAACCGCATTCTCCACGAGATCGCCGACGGAGGTTCGCGACGTCAGGGTTTCCTCGGCATCAGCCTCGGTCGCCGTGACGACGGCGGAGCCGGTGCGGTGATCGGCGAGGTCACTTCCGGATCGCCTGCGGACACGGCCGGAGTCAAGGTGAACGACATCGTTCTGTCCATCAACGAGCAACCGATCGTCGGCGACGAGGCACTCGTTGCGATCATCCGCGACTCGGCACCGGGCGAGACCATCACCATCATCGTCGAACGCGACGGCAAGAAGGTGACGTTGACCGCCACGCTCGTCGCCCGAACCCAGGACTGACTTTCAGACGAGGGTGACGACGGGGAATCGCTCGTCGTCGAGAACGGCCCCGTCGCCGAGACCCTTCGCATCGAACGGGGGCGATGTGGTCCAGGGTCTGGTGATCCATCGCACGTCGTCGCCCACGTATCGATAACTCACGATGCGTCGTCGTCCCTGATGAGAGGCAGTGCCCGGAGCCGAGTGAAGCGTGCGGAAATGGAATGCCACGACGTCACCGGGTTCGGCGGGGCACGTCACGATTTCGCCGAGTGATTCCAGTTCATCGACCGACGGAAACACCTCGAACCCGTCTGCTGTCGCGACATACGGTGAATCGTCGACAAAGCGATTCGGAATGAACCGCCGCGGGACCCGATGACTTCCGCTGATGCACCTCAGTGCGATCGATGCAGGCACGGGATCGAGCGGGACCCACAGGCTCACGTTCGACATTCCCTCCACTCCGTAATACGGGTCATCGTGGTGCCACGGTGTCGGAGTCGCGGTTCCCGGTTCCTTCACCAGGACATGCTCGTGAAAGAAGCGCGGCTTCGATGTGCGCATGAGTTCGCCCGCGATCCGTGGCAACACCCCCGACAGCGCAGTCGATGCGAACTCGGAAATCCGTTGCCAGCTCACGTAGTCATCGAAGAAGCGACCGCCGCTGCCCTCTGGCGTGTAGTCGTTCGACCAATTGCTCGGTTCGGCGAGGTTCCGCTCCACGCCGCGTTCGACGACCGACAGAGTTTCACGCGGAAGAACACCCCGCAACAGCACGAAACCCTGTCGTTCGTAGGCAGAAACTTCATCATCGGACACGAGTGCCATGACCCGATGGTAGGTCACGGTCGGCTTTTTCGGGGCGGTGAAAATCGGGCGTAGTGTGCGGGCATGTTCGAACTCGACGCACATCTCGGTGCGCAACGCCCATTCGGTCTCAACTACTGGCCGTTGCCCGACGATGCACCCGCGATGGACATACCGCGAGAATCGATTCGTCTCGTCACGCCCGACGGCGCACTCGTTCGCGGGTTGCTGTGGACGCCGCCGCACGGAAAGTGGAAGACCGCGGTGATTCTCACACATCCGCGCGGCGACTTCAGCGTGCACTACGCGTGTCCGTTGCTCGCGGCTGCGGGGTTCGCAGTGTTCGGATTCAGCACCCGTTATCTCAACAACGACACCGACTGTCTCCACGAGAACTGCATCATCGATGTGAAGGTTGCACACGACGAGATGATCCGAAGGGGTGCAGAGGCGGTCGTGTTGCTCGGCAACTCCGGTGGGGGCTCCCTGATGGCGATGGCCCACGCCGAACTCGGAATCGGCGACGGATGGGTCGGCATGGCGGCCCATCCGGGTGAAGGCGTGTTCATGTTGCAGGTGATCGACCCCTCGGTCACCGACGAGAACGACCCGTTCAGTCGCGACCCCGAACTCGACATGTACAACCCCGACAACGGTTGGAGGCCCTGGCCCGAGCCGAGCTCGTACGACCCCGCATGGGTGGCGCGCTACCGGGCCGCCCAACGAGACCGGGTGGCCCGCATCGACGAGGTGGCCAAGGCGTCGCTGGCCGACGCCGAGGAGGCGGGCCACGAACTGGCGACTTTTCACAAAGACACAAACATCGCTCGCTGGCGAGATCTGCGGGCCCGCAGGGTCTTTGCCAAGTACCTCACGATCTATCGCACCCTGGCCGACCCCGCCTATCTCGACCTTTCGATCGACCCGGACGAGCGGCCGATGGGCTCACTTTTTGCCTTCCCCGACCCTTTCGAAGCCAATTACGGCCGGGGAGGCCTGGCCCGCACGATGACCGCCCGAGGGTGGCTGAGCACGTGGTCGGGGCTCTCGAGCCATGCAAAATTGGCCGAAACCATGCCAAAAGTGACGATTCCGACCATGTTGGTGCATCCGACAGCTGACACCGAGATCCGGGTCCGCCAGGCCAAAGAGATCGTTGACAATTCGGGGGCCGCCGACAAGACCTACCTCGAAATGAAGGGCGCCCCGCACTATCTCGAGGGTCACCGGGTCGAGGCGCTGGCCGCCGTGGCGGACTGGATCAGCGCCAGATTTCCGCACTGACTGTCCGGTTTCGAACGGGAAATAGTCGGCTCCGGCCCTTTGTGGTCGCAGATTTCCGCCGATAGCGTCATTACTCCGTGCGATTCGGGCCTCGGCTCGAAAAGCAAGATCGATCGTCGAAAACACAATCGACGTCCGTGAAGGCCCGGGTGCAGAGATGCACAAGGGAACCACACGGCAAAACCCAGACAGGTGCTCCGTCAACAGAAATGTTGTCGGAGCATTTGCGTGAATAACCAACGAGAAAAAGGGTTGCCGCCATGGCACAAAAAGCGATCGTCGGCGAGAAAGTCGGCATGACACAGGTGTGGGGAGATGACCAGCGCGTCATCCCCGTCACAGTTCTGCGCGTCGAACCGGTGCGCGTCGTTCAAGTCAAGACAACTGACCGCGACGGATACACCGCTCTGCAAGTCACATACGGACAGAAGGCCGCCACCAAGTTGAGCAAGCCCGAACAGGGTCACTTCGCCGCCGCGAACGTCGACGCAGGTCGACGTCTCGTCGAGTTGCGTCTCGACTCGGTCGACGGTTTCGAAGTCGGACAAGAGCTCGCTGCCGACGTTCTCGCAGCAGGCGAGAAAGTCGACGTCACCGCGGTGAGCCGCGGCAAGGGCTTCGCCGGCGGAATGAAGCGTCACAACTTCAACGGTCAGGGCGCGAGCCACGGCAACCACAAGCACCACCGCGCACCGGGCTCCATCGGTTCGTGCTCGTTCCCCGGTCGCGTGTTCAAGGGTCTTCGCATGGCCGGTCACATGGGTCATCAGCAGGTCACCACGCTGAACCTCGAAATCGTGCAGGCAGATGCCGAGCGCGGTTTGTTGCTCGTCAAGGGTTCTGTTCCCGGTCCGAACGGTGGCGTGGTCATCGTGCGCAATGCAGTAAAGGCGAAGTGATTCACATGGCATCGATCGCAGTGAAGAACGCATCAGGCAAGGCCGCCGGCAACATCGAGGTCGCAGACGACTTGTTCGCCGTGCAGCCGAACGTTCCCGTGATGCACCAGGTGGTGAAGGCACAACTCGCCGCGCGCCGCGCAGGCACGTCGGCAACGAAGACGCGCGCCGAAGTGTCGGGCACCGGCAAGAAGCCTTTCCGTCAGAAGGGCACCGGCGGTGCACGTCAGGGCTCGCTACAGGCTCCGCACTACACCGGCGGCGGAATCGCACACGGTCCGCAGCCCCGTTCATACAGCCAGCGCACGCCGCGCAAGATGGTCCGTCTCGCTCTCGCATCCGCTCTGTCGGACCGCAACAGCGAGGGTCGTGTCGTTGTTCTCGACTCGTGGGGCATCGACTCGCCGAGCACGAAGTCGGCGCTGAAGACGCTCGCTGCAATCGGTGCGGCCGGCAAGGTCCTCGTTGTCGTCACGCCGCAGGAAGAGAACGCCATCAAGAGCTTCCGCAACCTTCCCGATGTTCATGTCATCTTCGTCGGCGAACTGAACGCCTACGACGTGTTGTGCAACGACTGGATCGTTTTCTCGCAGGACAGCCTTCCCGGAACAAAGGACGCGAAGTAATGAAAGATCCACGCGACATCATCATCCAGCCCGTGGTCTCCGAGAAGAGCTACGCGCTGATGGAGACAGACGTGTACACCTTCCAGGTTCACGTCGATGCCACCAAGCCCGAGATCCACGATGCCATCGAGGCCATCTGGGGAGTCAAGGTGCTCAAGGTCAACACCCTGAATCGCAAGGGCAAGTACCAGCGCACACGCAATTCAAATCGCATCGGTCAGCGTCCGCACACCAAGCGGGCCATCGTCACACTCGCAGCGGGAAGCAAGATCCCGTTGTTCGAAAGCTGAGTTCATCATGGCAATTCGCAAGCGCAAGCCAACAAGTCCCGGCCGTCGTTTCCAGACGGTGTCCGACTTCTCCGAGATCACCAAGACGACACCCGAGAAGACTCTTCTCGCGTCGAAGAACAACACGGGTGGTCGCAACTCGTACGGTCGCAAGACCGCACGTCACAAGGGTGGCGCACACAAGCGCCAGTACCGCATCATCGACTTCAAGCGTTCGAAAGACGGCGTGCCGGCAAAAGTCGTGTCGATCGAATACGACCCGAACCGCACCTGCCGTATCGCACTTCTCCATTACACCGACGGAACCAAGGCGTATATCCTCGCGCCCAAGGGTCTCGAGGTCGGCATGCGCGTCGAAAGCGGTCACGGTGTCGACATCAAGCCGGGCAACGCGATGCAGCTGCGCTACATGCCGGTCGGAACCGTGGTGCACAGCGTCGAGCTTCGTCCCGGTCAGGGCGGCAAGATCGGTCGTTCCGCCGGAATGGCAGTGCAGCTCGTCGCCAAGGACGGCGACTTCGCCACGTTGCGTCTGCCGTCCACCGAAATGCGCCGCGTTCTCCTCGATTGCCGTGCAACGGTCGGAGAAGTCGGAAACGCCGAGCACGAACTCGTGAAGATCGGAAAGGCCGGCCGCAACCGCTGGAAGGGTGTGCGTCCGCAGACCCGCGGCGTCGCGATGAACCCGGTCGACCACCCCCTCGGCGGTGGCGAAGGAAAGACCTCAGGTGGACGCGCTCCCGTGTCGCCGTGGGGCAAGCCCGAAGGTCGTACACGCAACAAGAACAAGCCGTCGCAGCAACTCATCGTTCGCCGTCGTCGCGCAGGAAAGGGACGGAGGTAAGACATGTCTCGCAGCCTGAAGAAGGGTCCATTCGTGGACGAACACCTGCTGAAGAAGGTCGATGCGGCAAATGCATCGGGCGACCGCAAGGTCATCAAGACCTGGTCACGCCGTTCCACCATCGTTCCCGACATGGTGGGCCACACCATTGCGGTGCACGACGGACGCAAGCACGTTCCGGTCTACGTCACCGAGTCGATGGTCGGCCACAAGCTCGGTGAGTTCTCGCCCACCCGCACGTTCCGCTTCCACGCCGGACAAGAAAAGAACGCGAAGAGGTAGTCATGACCGGTCCAAAGCTCAATGAAGCGAACCGCGTTGCAGGCACGAAGAGCGGCAGCAAGGCGAGCGCCAAGTACGTGCGTTCGTCTGCCTCGAAGGCGCGCGTGGTGTTGAACCTCGTGCGCAACCAGGACGTGCGCACCGCCGACGAGATCCTTCAGTTCACCGACCGCGAGATGGCTCGCGTCGTTCGCAAGGTTCTCGCATCTGCGGTCGCGAACGCGACCCACAACGACGAACTCGACGCCGACGATCTCTACATCAAGGCGTGCTTTGCCGACGAGGGTCCGACGCTCAAGCGTTTCCGCCCGCGCGCAAAGGGACGCGCCGGCAAGATCAACAAGCGCACCTGCCACATCACCGTGATCGTCGACCGCATGAGCGACGACCAGCTTGCGGTGCGCGAGGCAAAGACCATGGCCAAGGGTGTTCCGACGAGCAACCGTCGTGCGCGTGTCGCAGCGAGCCGCAAGGCTGCCGCGCCGGCAGCCGAGGAACCGACCGTCGACGCACCAACCGAAGAATCCACCACGACCGAAGAAGCAGGCAACTGATGGGCCAGAAGATCAATCCGTACGGCTTCCGACTCGGTGTCACCACCGAATGGAAGAGCCGTTGGTTCAGTGAGCGCGAGTACAAGGACTACCTCACCGAAGACTGGAAGATCCGCGAGTATCTCATGGGCACCCTCGAGGACGCAGCGGTCAGCCGCGTCGAGGTCGAGCGCACACGCGACAAGTTGCGCATCGACGTGCACACGGCCCGTCCCGGAATCGTGATCGGTCGCAAGGGCGCAAAGGCCGACGAACTCCGCGCAGGTCTCGCCCAGATCACCGGCAACAACCGTCTGCAGTTGAACATCATCGAGATCAAGCAGGCCGAACTCGACGCCGCCCTCATCGCCCAGGGTGTCGCCGACCAGTTGGTGAACCGCATCGCGTTCCGTCGCGCCATGAAGCGCGCGGTGCAGAACGCACAGAAGTTCGGTGCACTCGGAATCCGCGTGCAGTGCTCGGGTCGTCTCGGTGGCGCAGAAATGAGCCGCACCGAGTGGTACCGCGAGGGTCGCGTGCCGTTGCACACACTCCGTGCCGACATCGACTACGGCTTCCGCGAGGCGCGCACCAGCTCCGGCCGCGTCGGCGTCAAGGTGTGGCTGTACAAGGGCGACATCGTTCCGTACAAGACCACGTCGCAGGACAAGATCTCGCGCGAAGCCGCAATGGCAGTCGGCGACACGTCGGGCTCGACCGTTGCCGAACAGCCCGCTGCGCGCAAGGTCGTGTCGTCGGCCGGTCCGCGCACCGCCGCGGCCGACGCCGCAGACGAGATGGCTCCGCTCGTGAAGCCGGCCGATCCCGAGTTCGAGCGTTTGCTCGAGGAGGAAGAGGCAATCGAGCGTCGCCTGCACGAGTCGCACGAGACTCCCAAACTCCGAGGAGACGACTGATCATGTTGATGCCCCGTAAGGTCAAGCACCGCAAGCACCAGCGTGGCCGTATGACCGGCGTGTCGAAGGGCGGAAACGCTCTCGCATTCGGTGAGTACGGAATCCAGGCTCTCGAGCCGGGTTGGATCACCGCGCGCCAGATCGAGGCCGCACGTATCGCCATGACCCGCCACATCAAGCGTGGCGGCAAGGTCTGGATCAACGTGTTCCCCGACAAGCCGGTCACGAAGAAGCCCGCCGAGACCCGCATGGGTTCGGGCAAGGGCAACCCGGAGTTCTGGGTCGCAGTCGTGAAGCCCGGCCGCATTCTCTTCGAGTTGTCGTATCCGTCGGCAGATGTTGCAAAGGCCGCTCTCGAGCGCGCCGTGCAGAAACTGCCCATCAAGGCCCGCGTCGTCAGCCGCGACGAGCAGATCTGATCCGGGAGGCACAGAAAATGGCACGTTCAATTTCCGAACTCCGCGACATGGATCTCGCCGCCCTCGTGGCAGAGCTCCGTGCGAGCAAGCAAGAGTCCCTCAACCTGCGGTTCCGCAACGCAACCGGCCAACTTGACAAGCACGACGAGTTGCGCAAGGTGCGTCGCCAGATCGCACGCATCAACACACTCATCCGCCAGCGCGAGATCGCTGCGGCCGAGGCAGCCGGGAAGTGAGTAGTCACATGGCAGAAGAAACCAACACCGAGCGCAACGCGCGAAAGATCCGCGAGGGTCTCGTCGTCTCGAACAAGATGAACCAGACCGCCGTCATCGCGGTGGTCGAGCGCGTTCGTCACGCGAAGTACGACAAGTTCGTGCTCCGCACCAAGAAGCTCTATGCACACGACGAGGCAAACGACGTGAACGTCGGCGACCGCGTGCGTGTCATGGAAGTCCGCCCGATGTCGAAGCTCAAGCGCTGGCGCATCGTCGAGATCCTGGAGCGTGCAAAGTGATCCAGCAAGAGTCACGACTCCGTGTTGCCGACAACAGCGGCGCAAAGGAAGTCCTCGTCATCAAGGTGCTCGGCGGCACGCGCCGTCGGTATGCGTCGATCGGCGACGTCTTCATCGGCACGGTCAAGGATGCAATTCCCGGTGCCGGCGTGAAGAAGGGCGAAGTCGTTCGTTGCGTCGTCGTTCGGGTGAAGAAGGAAAAGCGCCGTCCCGACGGCAGCTACATCCGCTTCGACGAGAATGCAGCAGTCCTCATCAAGGAAGACCTCACGCCGCGCGGCACCCGAATCTTCGGACCCGTCGGACGCGAGCTGCGCGACAAGAAGTTCATGCGAATCGTTTCGCTCGCACCGGAGGTGCTGTAACCATGAAGTTCCGAGTCAAGGACGAAGTACAGGTGATTGCCGGCAAGGACATCGGCAAGCGCGGCACCATCATCAAGGCCCTCCCGAAGGACAACAAGGTCGTCATCGAGGGCGTCAACATGGCCAAGCGTCACCGCAAGGCGACACAGAAGAACCAGAAGGCCGAAATCGTCGAGCAGCCGATGCCGATCGATGCATCGAACATCATGCTGATCGTCGACGGCAAGCCGACTCGTGTCGGTTACAAGGTCAAGGAGGACGGCACGAAGGTGCGCGTCGCCAAGAAGTCAGGAAAGGAAGTCTGATGGCCACCGCCACCGCTCCGCGCCTGAAGGCACGTTACGAAGCCGAGGTGAAGCAGGCACTGCTCGCACAGCTCGGTCTCGACAACGTGATGCAGGTTCCCAAACTGGAAAAGATCGTCATCAACATGGGTGTCGGCAAGGCAACACAGCAGCCGTCGCTGCTCGACAGTGCCGTCGCCGACCTCACGGTGATCGCCGGACAGAAGCCGATCGTCACCAAGTCGCGTGACTCGATCGCCGGCTTCAAACTGCGCGAGAACCAGGCCATCGGCTGCAAGGTCACGCTTCGCGGCGACCGCATGTGGGAGTTCTTCGACCGCCTGCTCGCGATCGCGATCCCGCGCATCCGTGACTTCCGTGGTCTGCCCGCCAACTCATGGGACGGTCGCGGCAACTACACGTTCGGTCTCTCGGAGCAGACGGTGTTCCCCGAGATCGACTACGACAAGATCGATGCCCCGCAGGGCATGGACATCACGATCGTCACCACGGCGGTCAACGACGAGCAGGGCAAGGCTCTTCTCGACGCATTCGGTTTCCCCTTCAAGCGTGGCAACGAGGGTGGAGCCCCCGCACGCAAGAAGCCCAAGTCACGCGGTCCCGTCCGCGGCGGCAAGAAGAAGTAGGTAGAGGACCATGGCAAAGAAGTCGCTCATCAACAAGGCGAATGCAAAGCCCAAGTTCAAGGTGCGTGCGTACACGCGCTGCCGCAAGTGCGGCCGTGCGCGTTCGGTGTACCGCAAGTTCGGCCTGTGCCGCGTGTGCCTCCGCGAGATGGCGCATGCCGGCGAGATTCCCGGCGTGACCAAGGCGAGCTGGTGAGGTACCAATCATGATGACTGATCCCATTGCAGACATGCTCACCCGTCTCCGCAACGCGAACACCGCGTTGAAGGAAACGGTGGCCATGCCGTCGTCGAAGCAGAAGGTTGCTCTTGCAGAGATCCTGAAGAAAGAGGGCTACATCACCGACTTCTCCGTTGCCCCCGCAACGAAGGGACCCGGCAATGTCCTCACCGTCACGATGAAGTACTCGAACGACCGTCACCGCACCATCAGCGGTCTCACCCGCGTGTCGACCCCTGGTCTGCGCGTGTATCGCAACTCGAAGGAAGTCCCCCGCGTGCTCGGTGGACTCGGCGTTGCAGTTCTGTCCACCAGTCAGGGACTCATGACCGACCGCGAGGCGCGCAAGCGCAAGGTCGGCGGCGAAGTTCTGTGCTTCGTGTGGTGACCGGAAAGTAGGAAACGACATGTCACGTATCGGCAAAGCTCCCATCACGATTCCGTCAGGGGTCGAGGTCACCATCAGCGGCCGCAATGTCTCTGTGAAGGGCCCGAAGGGCACTCTCGCCCGCGACATCCCCGGCGAGATCGCGGTGCGCAAGGAAGAAAACACCATCGTCGTCGAGCGTCCGAACGACGAGCGTCAGAACCGCTCGTTGCACGGACTCTCGCGCACGTTGATCAACAACATGATCATCGGCGTCACCGACGGCTTCTCGAAGGAACTCGAGATCATCGGCGTCGGCTACCGCGCCGAGGCACAGGGAGCAAACCTGCGTCTCGCGCTCGGTTTCTCGCACCCGGTCATCGTCCCGGCGCCTGCCGGGATCTCGTTCGAGATTCCCGCCCAGACCCGAGTCATCGTGAAGGGCATCGACAAAGAACTCGTCGGCCAGGTTGCGGCGAACATTCGCTCGATCCGCAAGCCGGAGCCGTACAAGGGCAAGGGCGTTCGCTACCTCGGCGAGCGCGTTCTCCGCAAGGCCGGCAAGACCGGCAAGAAGTGATTCGGTAGTAAGGGTTTCGCCATGGCAAATATCGCAAAAGTTCGTCGCGAGTCGCGCCTCCGCCGTCATCGTCGGGTGCGCAAGAAGATTCACGGCACCGCCGAGCGTCCGCGTCTCGCGGTGCACCGCACAAACAAGCACTTCAACATGCAGTTGATCAACGACGACCTCGGTCACACCGTTGCTGCTGCATCATCGGTCGAGACCTCGATGCGCAACGACAGCGGTGCAACCGTTGCCGCGGCGACCAAGGTCGGCCAACTCATCGCACAACGCGCCAAGGCTGCGGGTGTCACGGCGGTCGTTTTCGACCGCGGTGGTTTCGCATACCACGGTCGTGTTGCCGCTGCGGCAGAAGCCGCCCGTGAAGCAGGACTGGAGTTCTGATGAGCAACGTCATCGCAAATGCAACACCCGAGCCGGGTGCACTTCGTGAGTCACGCGTGATTCACATCAACCGCGTCGCAAAGGTCGTGAAGGGCGGACGCCGTTTCTCCTTCACCGCACTCGTCGTGGTCGGAGACGGCAACGGTCGTGTCGGTCTCGGTTACGGAAAGGCCAAGGAAGTTCCGTTGGCAATCCAGAAGGGCACCGAAGAGGCAAAGCGCAACATGTTCGATGTCGCTCTCGCCGGTTCGACCATCACCCACCCGATCCTCGGCATCTCGGGTGCCGGTCGCGTGCTGCTGAAGCCCGCCGCTCCGGGTACCGGAGTCATCGCGGGTGGTGCGGCTCGCATCATTCTCGAAGAAGCCGGCATTCACGACGTTCTCGCAAAGTCGCTCGGTTCGGCGAACGCGATCAACGTCGCACGCGCAACCATCGAGGGACTGCGCCAGTTGCAGCGCCCCGACGAGGTCGCGAAGCGTCGCGGGATCCCCGCCGAGTCGTTCGCGCCCAAGGGAATGCTCAAGGCGTACACCGACCGCAAGAAGGCTGCGGCTGCAGGAGAGGCTCACTAGTCATGGCTGAAAAGACCATCACGGTCACGTTGAAGCGTTCGAAGATCGGTTCGAAGCCGAAGACGCGCGGCACCCTGCGCGCTCTCGGTCTCAGCAAGATAGGCGACACGAACACCGTGCCCGACCGTCCGGAAATCCGCGGAATGCTCGCTCGCGTTCCGCACCTCGTCGAAGTACAGGAGAACTGATCATGCGCGTGGACGATCTCGCACCAGCACCAGGAAGCGTCAAGCGCGCCAAGCGCGTCGGTCGTGGCACCGGCGGCAAGGGCGGCAAGACCGCAGGTCGCGGTACCAAGGGTCAGCATGCACGCGGTCGCGGAAAGGTTGCCCGCGGTTTCGAGGGCGGCCAGATGCCGTTGAAGCAGCGCGTGCCGAAGTTGAAGGGGTTCAACAACCCGTTCCGCGTCGAGTACTACGCGGTCAACCTCGACTCGCTGAACGACCTCGGTCTCAGTGAAGTCACCCCCGAGATCCTCGTGGAGAAGGGTGTGGCGCACAAGGGAACCTTCGTGAAGGTTCTCGGCCGCGGAGAAATCACCGTTGCGGTGAAGGTCTCGGCACACGCCGTGTCGAAGTCGGCAGAGAAGGCGATTGTCGCCGCCGGTGGCTCGGTCACCATCCTGCCGTTGCCGTTCAAGATCCGCCCTGCGGCAAACGGCAACCAATTCACCAACCGCTGATCGCGTCGCGATTCACCGTCCGACGTCAACAAGGAGTAGCGCGTGTTCTCTAACGTGAAGAACATCTTCAAAGTGGAAGACCTTCGCAAGAAGCTCTTGTTCACCGTGATGATGATCATGGTCTACCGGTTCGGTTCGGCCATCCGCGTTCCCGGCGTCGATTCGAATGCCGTGGCCCAGTTGCGCGAGGCCGCCAACTCGCAGGGAGCCCTCGGGTTCCTGAACCTGTTCTCCGGCGGAGCGTTCGGGTCGTTCTCGATTTTTGCGCTCGGAATCATGCCCTACATCACATCGAGCATCATCATGCAGGTGCTCAATGTGGTCATTCCGAAGCTTCAGGAATGGCAGGAGATGGGCGCAGTCGGCCAGCGCAAGATCACGCAGTGGACCCGCTATGTCGCTGTCGGCATCGCACTGTTGCAGGGCTCGGGCCTCACGTTCATCTTCGGTCAGGGCAACGGCTCTGCGTTCATCGGTGCCGCCGCGCAGGCGCCCGACGTGGTGCTTCTCGATCCGTTCATGCCGCGGGCTCTTCTCGTCATTCCCTCGCTGGTTGCGGGTACCGCATTGCTCATGTGGGTCGGCGAACTCATCAGCCAACGGGGCATTTCGAACGGCATGTCGGTGCTGATCTTTGCGTCGGTCGTCGCGGGTCTTCCGTACAACTACTACTCGATCCTCCAGAGCAAGAAGTTCGTCGTGTTCGCGGTTCTCGTGATCGTGTCGCTCGGAATTCTCGCCGCGGTCGTTCGTGTCGAACTCGGCCAGCGTCGCATTCCCGTGCAGTTCGCCAAGCGCGTCGTCGGTCGTCGAATGATGGGCGGCCAGAGCACCTACATCCCGCTCAAGGTCAACCAGGCCGGTGTGGTGCCGATCATCTTTGCGTCGTCGGTGCTGTTGTTGCCGGTGCTGTTGTCGAACATGCTCGGCAGCGCAGAGGGCTGGCGCGGTTCGATCGCACGTTTCGTGAACGACTATCTGGTGAACAGCCAGAACCTCGTGTACATCGTCGGCTTCTTCCTTCTCATCATCGCGTTCGCCTACTTCTACAACTCGATCGCGTTCGACCCGGTTCGCCAGGCCGATCAGTTGCGCAAGCAGGGCGGGTTCATCCCCGGCATCCGTCCCGGTCAACAGACCGAGAGCTACCTCGCCAAGGCGGTGAACCGGATCACGTTGCCGGGTGCGGTGTTCGTCGGTTTCATCGCGATTCTCCCGTACATCATCCTGTGGGTGGGAGACGTTCAGTCGTTCCCGTTCGCCGGAACAACCGTGCTCATTGCCGTCGGTGTGGCGCTCGAGTTCATGCGCCAGATCGACAGTCAACTGATGCTCCGCAACTACGAGGGCTTCTTGAAGTGACCAGCATCCGCATGCCGGTGGTGGTTCAACTTTTCGAATAGGTGAGTGTCGTGATTCCGGGTGCACGAATCGTGCTGTTGGGCCGCCAGGGTGCGGGCAAGGGAACACAGTGCGTCCGTCTGTCGCGCCACTTCGTTGTGCCCCACATCTCCACCGGTGACATGTTGCGCGCCGCCGTTCGTGAAGGCACCGAACTGGGCAAGATGGCAAAAGCCGTGATCGATGCCGGTCAACTGGTGGGCGACGACATCATGGTCGGCATCGTCGCCGAGCGGCTCGAGGCAGACGACGCGCGCGTTCGCGGGTACATCCTCGATGGTTTCCCGCGCACGGTCGCCCAGGCCGTCGCCCTCGACGACATCACCTCGAAGCGACCGGTCGACATGGCGATCGACCTCGATGTGCCCCGCGACCTGGTCCTGTCGCGCCTCTCGGCCCGGCGGGTCTGTCGTGACTGCGGCGCCAATTTCCAGGCCACCGGCAACGACCCCAGCCCCTGGACCTGCGACAACTGCGGGGGAGACGTGGTCCACCGCGACGACGACACACCCGCGGCCATCAACCAGCGCCTCGACCTCTACGAAACCCAGACTCAGCCCCTCATCGAGTACTACGGGTCGTCGGGCCGGCTGGTCACGGTCGACGGGGTCGGCAGCCCCGACGAGGTCTTTTCCCGCCTCACCAAGGCGGTCGAACAAAGGCGCTAGGCCCATTGGCGCAAGGAAAATGCGCCGATAGCATTGCTACTCGCCCCTGTCGCAGGTCTGCTAGGGGGACCCTGTTCCATCAATCAAGGAGACCATCCTGGCTAAGCCGAAAGAAGATGCAATCGTGCTCGAGGGCACGATTCTCGAATCTCTGCCGAACGCAATGTTCCGAGTGGAGCTCGAGAACGGACACAAAGTGTTGGCGCACATCTCCGGAAAAATGCGCATGCACTACATCCGAATTCTTCCCGGCGACAAAGTCCAGGTTGAGCTCACCCCGTACGACCTCACCCGCGGTCGTATCACATACCGCTTCAAGTGAGAACGCAATGAAAGTACGCCCGAGCGTCAAGAAAATCTGTGAGAAGTGCAAGGTCATCCGTCGTCACGGGCGTGTGATGGTGATCTGCGAAAACCCCCGGCACAAGCAGCGCCAGGGCTAAGAGAGTCAACGAAGGACACGTAAACACATGGCACGTATTGCTGGCGTCGACATCCCACGCGAAAAGCGTCTGGAGATCTCGTTGACATACATCTTCGGCATTGGCCGATCGACCTCTCTCAAGATCTGCGAAGCAACAGGTCTCAACCCCAACACCCGCGTGCGCGACCTCACCGAAGACGAAGTGAACCGCATCCGCGGTTGGGTCGACCAGAACATCACCGTCGAGGGTGACCTGCGACGCGATGTGCAGCAGGACATCAAGCGAAAGATCGAAATCGGCTGCCTGCAGGGAGTGCGCCATCGCAAGGGCCTTCCTGTCCGCGGTCAGCGCACGCACACCAACGCGCGCACGCGCAAGGGTCCGAAGAAGACCGTTGCGAACAAGAAGAAGGCAGTGAGGTAACACCATGGCGAAGGCAGCAGCCGGCGGACGTCGTCCGCGCAAGCGCGAGCGCAAGAACGTCACTTCGGGCGTCGTTCACATCAAGAGCTCGTTCAACAACACGATCGTGTCCATCACCGACATGGAAGGCAACGTCATTTCGTGGGCGTCGTCCGGCGGCGTCGGCTTCAAGGGCTCGCGCAAGTCGACCCCGTTCGCCGCGCAGATGGCAGCAGAAAAAGCAGCAAAGGCGGCAATGGAGCACGGTCTCCGTCGCGCCGAAGTGCACGTGAAGGGACCCGGTTCGGGTCGTGACACCGCGCTGCGTTCGATCCAAAACGTCGGCATCGAAGTGTCGGGCATCAAGGATGTCACCCCCGTTCCGCACAACGGGTGCCGCCAGCCGAAGCGTCGGAGGAGCTGATCATGGCCCGCTACACCGGACCCAAGGTGCGCATCTCGCGCCGACTCAACACCAACATCTTCGAGAACGCGAAGGGCTCGAAGGCCCTCGACCGTCGTCCGTTCCCCCCGGGCGCACACGGTCGCACCCGTCGCCGCAACGCCGGTTCCGAGTATCTCGCCCAGATGCAGGAGAAGCAGAAGGCCAAGTACATCTACGGAGTTCTCGAGCGCCAGTTCCGTCGCACGTACGAAGAGGCAAACCGTCTTGCCGGTCCGACAGGTGAGAACCTGCTGCGCCTGCTCGAGCAGCGTCTCGACAATGTGGTGTTCCGCGCCGGATGGGCATCGACCCGTCCGCAGGCACGTCAGTTCGTCAGCCACGGTCTCATCCAGGTCGACGGCAAGCGTGTCGACATTCCGTCGTTCCGCGTGAAGCGCGGTCAGGTCGTCTCCCTGTCGCCGAAGGCGAAGGAAATGATCCAGATTCAGCACAACATCGACACACTCGATCGTTCGCTCGTCGGCTGGCTCGAGGCCGGCGACAAGCAGGTCACCGTGCGTGACCTGCCGCAACGCGAGCACATTGACGTCCCCGTCCGCGAACAACTCATCGTCGAGTTGTACTCCAAGTAATTCTCACAGCCGTACCAGAGGAGAGCACCATGCTTGTTATCCAGCGCCCTTCAGTTGAAGCACTTGGCGAAGACCACGCAACACGTCAGCGTTTTGCCGTCGGACCACTCGAGCCCGGCTTCGGACACACCATCGGCAACTCGCTTCGCCGCACGCTCCTGTCGTCGATTCCCGGCGCAGCAATCACCACCGTGAAGTTCGACGGTGTGCAGCACGAGTTCACCACCATCAAGGGAATGACCGAGGACATCACCGAACTCATCATGAACCTGAAGGACGTCGTCGTCGTCTCGCAGAGCGACGAGCCCGTCGTGTTGCGCGTCGACGCAAAGGGCCCTTCCTCGTTCACTGCCGGTGACATCCAGACCAACGCCGACATCGAGATCCTGAACCCCTCGCTGCACCTCGCGACCCTGAACTCGGGCGCACAGCTCGGTTTCGACATCACCATCGAGCGCGGTCGCGGGTACCTCTCGGCCGACCGCGAGAACGACAACCGCGTCATCGGCGTCATCCCGATCGATGCGATCTTCTCGCCGGTCCGTCGCGTCATGTTCGACGTCGAGCCGACACGCGTTGCCCAGAGCACCAACTACGACCGACTCATCCTCGACATCGAGACCGATGGTTCGATCACCCCGCGCGAGGCACTCGCGTCGGCGGCCGCAACGCTGCGTTCGTTGGTCGATCTCATTGCGACGCTGTCGGAAGAGCCGCAGGCGCTCGAGTTGAGCGAACCTGTCGGTGCGAACGTCGGCGTGCCCGACCTTGATCTCCCGATCGAGGACCTCGATCTCAGCGAGCGCCCGCGCAACTGTCTGAAGCGCGGTCAGATCAACACCATCGGCGAGCTTCTGTTGAAGAGCGCCGACGACCTCATGAACATCACCAACTTCGGCGAGAAGAGCCTCGACGAAATCATCCAGAAACTGGATGAGCGCGGCCTGTCGCTTCGCTCGTAACCGGATTCAAGGAGCACCACAATGGCTACACCACGTCGCGCCCCCCGTTTCGGCGGAAGTGCTGCACACCAGCGTTTGCTGATGGCAAACATGGCTGCATCGCTTTTTGCTGCCGAGGGAATCACCACCACCGAAGCAAAGGCAAAGGCTCTCCGCCCGATCGCCGAGAAGCTCATCACGAAGGCAAAGAAGGCACAGGGCAAGGAAAACCCCATGCGCATTCATCGCATCCGCCAGATCGAGGGTTACCTCGGCGACAAGGAGATGACGAACAAGCTCGTGAACGAGATTGCTCCCGCGTACATGTCGCGCAACGGCGGGTACACCCGCATCCTCAAACTCGGAACCCGCCAGGGTGACGCAGCGCCGATGGCGCGCATCGAACTGGTCAGGTAGTTCCACCGGTCATGGCGCCGGAAGACAACGCAATGAACGGGCCCGCCACTCGGCGGGCCCGTTTGCGTGTGTCGTATCACGGCGCGCACTTTCACGGGTTTGCACAGAACGCCGACGTCGAAACTGTGGAAGCACGCCTCGAGCAGGCTCTCTCGACCATCACGCAGACCGAGGTCGCAATCAGCACCGCCGGCCGCACCGATGCCGGCGTTCATGCGCGCGGTCAGGTGGTGTCGTGCGACCTGCCGGCCGACACCAACATCGCGTCGCTCGTGCGCAGCGTGAACGGATTGTGCGGGCCGCACATTGCGGTGGCAGATGCCGAGTGGGTCGACAATGACTTCGATGCGCGGCGAAGCGCCACGTGGCGTCGCTATCGCTACTCAGTGTGGAACTCGCCGGTGCCCGACCCGTTGCTGCTCGACAGGGCTTGGCACATCTGGCGACCCATGTCGTTGCCGTTGATGAATCTTGCATGCGACGCTCTGGTCGGGGAGCACGATTTCTCTGCGTTCTGTCGCAAACCGGATGTGCCGGAAGGTCAACCCGAGCCGTCAATGAACCGCTACGTGTTCGACGCAACATGGCGCGAGGAGGGGGAGGGCGTGCTGGTTTTCGAGATCAGGGCCAATGCGTTCTGCCATCAGATGGTGCGCAGTGTGGTGGGGTTCCTGGTCGATGTGGGGCAGGGAAAGCGCCCACCGAGCGACACCCGGGCCGTGATGCTCGCGAGAGACCGCAACCACGGCTCCCAGGTCGCCCCGCCGCACGGTCTGGTGTTGTGGGATGTCGGCTACGACGGGGTGCGAATCCACCCCTGATTCATGGCGCAGATGCGCATCCGGATACCGCGCACGGCGGTTGCCGTGGGCCCGGATTCGCCCCTATCCTTATGAAGCCCCCTGAAAAGGGGTCGGCGACCATGCGGTCCCCTCCACGAAAGTCTCAGAAGTCTCATGCGTACCTATTCACCGAAAGCAAGCGAAGTTCAGCGCGCCTGGCACGTGATCGATGCCGAAGGTCTCGTTCTCGGTCGTCTGTGCACCGAAGTTGCGCGCATCCTGCGCGGCAAGCACAAGCCGGTGTTCGCGCCCCACATGGACATGGGTGATCACGTCATCATCATCAACGCATCGAAGGTCGTCATGACCTCCGGCAAGGCCGACAAGAACATGGTGTACACCTACTCGGGTTATCCCGGTGGTCTGAAGAGCGAGTCGTACCAGAACCTTCTCGATCGCAAGCCTGCTGATGCAATCACCCGCTCGGTCGCCGGCATGTTGCCGAAGGGACCGCTCGGTCGCCAGATGGTGAAGAAGTTGAAGGTGTATGCAGGTCCCGAACACCCGCACGCCGCTCAGTCCCCAGTCGTTCTCGATCTCAGCGCTGCCAAGGCACGCTGATCACACCAGGAGTCATCGTGGCCAACGCACCTCTCACCCAGACAACCGGTCGTCGCAAGGAAGCAGTTGCACGTGCCGTTCTCCGCGCAGGCAGCGGAGTCATCACCGTGAACGGAAAGCCCATCGAGGTGTACTTCCCGACCGCGACACAGCGCATGGTCGTCACCGAGGCTCTCCGCGTCGTCGATCGTGAGACGTCGTACGACATTTCAGCCAACATCTTCGGAGGTGGCGTCAACGGTCAGGCCGGCGCACTGCGCATGGCAATCGCCCGTTCGCTCGTCGAAATCGATCCCGAGTCACGTGCCGCACTGAAGAAGGCCGGCCTGCTCACGCGCGACGCTCGTCGCAAGGAGAGCAAGAAGTACGGACTCAAGAAGGCGCGCAAGGCGCCTCAGTTCACCAAGCGCTGATTCGGTTACTGCCGCGCATCGCGTGGCGTCACCGGGAACACACATGTTGCACTTCGGAACCGATGGTGTCCGTGGAGTCGCACTCGACGAACTGACTCCGGCTCTCGCGCGCGATCTCGCACGAGCTGTCGTGCGCGTTCTGCAACCCGTGTCGGTGGTGGTCGGTCGTGACACCCGCGAGAGCGGGGTCGTTCTGCAACAGGCGATCGTCGACGGATGTGCCGCCGAGGGAATCCCCGTTCAGTTGCTGGGGGTCGCGCCGACACCCGCGGTTGCATTCGCCTCCGAACGCCACGACTGGGTCGGGATTGCCGTGACCGCGTCGCACAACCCGTGGACCGACAACGGAATCAAGGTGTTCGGTGTCGGCGGTTCGAAGTTGAACGATGCAGACCAGATCGAGATCGAACGGGTGTGGCACGCCCTCGTTGCCGAACCGTCACCGGTTGCTCTCGGGACCGAGCATGACGCGACCGCGGTACTCGGTGAGTACGCGAGCCATCGTCTCGGCATCGTCGGGGCGACTCTCGGTGGATTGAAGGTCGTTCTCGACTGTGCACACGGGGCGATGTCGTCCGTTGCCCCGGAGGTGTTCGCGTCCGCCGGTGCAGATGTTGTCGTCGTCAACAACTCCCCGGACGGGCGCAACATCAACGACAATTGCGGGGCAACGCATCTCGAGGGACTCCGACGTGCGGTGGTCGACGAACGTGCCGATCTCGGAATCGCGTTCGACGGTGATGGCGACCGCATGCTCGCCGTCACCGCGACCGGGCTGGTGGTCGACGGCGATCATTTGATGGCGATTGCCGCACTCGACCTGTCGCACAGGGGTCTGTTGCGCAACAAAGGCGTCGCTGTGACCGTGATGTCGAATCTCGGCTTTCACAGAGCGATGGAAGAAGCAGGGATCGACGTTGTCGTGACCGCAGTCGGCGACCGCAACGTGTTGGTCGCACTCGACGAATTCGATTTCGTCCTCGGCGGCGAACAAAGCGGGCACATCGTGCATCGTGCACACGCCACCACCGGCGACGGTCTCGTGGCGGCATTGATCCTGTGTGAGTACCTGGTGCGCACCGCCACGTCACTCGACGCAGCCGCCACCGTCATGCAGTCGTTTCCGCAGGTGTTGGTCAACGTGCGTCTCGAGGAGAAAGTTCACGACCCTGTGTCGGACATTTCGTCATCAATCGAGGCCGTCGAGCAGGCACTCGGCGACTCAGGGCGCGTTCTCGTGCGCACGTCGGGAACCGAACCACTCGTGCGCGTGATGGTCGAGGCATCAGACGAAGAAACTGCACAATCAACAGCCCGGCATCTCGCCGCTGCTCTCATCGCCGTGCACGGTGGCGCAATCGAGGGTGCGCACGACTGACAGTTCCCGCTGTCGTAACCTTTCGTCATGTGTGGAATCGTCGGAATCCTCCCGAGACCCGGTTCTCGCCCGGCACCGTCGCCGTCCGAGGTCGTAGCGCTGCTCGACGCGGCTGTCGCTGCCGGTGACGATTTGGTAAGTGTCGGTGACTCACTCGTCGCGGCCGACGCGTTGTTGCGCGGTGACGCAGGAATCCGCACCCTCGCGGGCAACCTCACACTTGCCGCCGAGATCAACTCGCGTCTCGATGTGATCGATGCCCGAGCAGACGAGGAAGAACGGGCGCTCGACTCGGCACATCTCGATTCCGCTTCGCTCGACTCGCGGTCGATGGTTCTCTCCCGTGTCAAGGATGCGTCCTGGTCGATTCGTCGAGACCGACTGCGCACCGCCGGTGAGGTGCACGCACTCGCCGGTCGCAACGCGTCGGAATCGACTCTGTCGGGGTATCTCAGCATTCAGCAAGCTCTTTCAGCCATCGACCGCATGGAAGTGCGCGGACGCGACTCTGCCGGAATCAGCGTTCTCGTGGCGTCCCCGTCTTTTGCCGCACCGGGCGACGAACTGAGCCTGGCGATCTCCGAACGCGCGGGCGACCCGTTGTTCACCGACAAGAGCGTCCGAAAAATCGGTTCGACTCTCGTCTTTGTCTACAAGGCGGCGGCAGAAATCGGCGAGCTCGGCGACAACACCCGGCACATGCGCACATCGCTCGCATCGGACGATCTGCTGAGACGCGCACTCGGCACGTCGGGTGCGCGCACATCGGTGCTCGGTCACACTCGCTGGGCCAGCGTGGGCATCATCTCCGAGCCGAACGCGCATCCGGTGAACGGCGAGGAAGTGAACAGCAGTTCCGATTCGTTGTCGGTGGCCGTGTTGAACGGAGACGTTGACAACCATGCCGATCTGAAGGCTCGCCACAACCTGCGCTTTGCCGACCCGATCACCACTGATGCAAAGGTGATTCCCGCACTGGTCGACCGCGGTCGCAGTGGCGGAGCATCGACACTCGATGCGTTCCTGAACGCAGTCACGCAGTTCGAGGGCTCCGTTGCCATCGGGTACTGCGCGGCGGACGAGCCGGAGAACATGTATCTCGCACTGAACGGCAGCGGACAGGGTCTCTATGTCGGCATCGCCGAGGATCGTTTCGTCGTCGCCAGTGAGCCCTACGGCACCGTCGAGGAGACTGTTCACTACGTTCGTCTCGACGGCGAGACCCCGCACATCGCCGATCAGCCGTCGTCGCGCGGGCAGGTGGTGCAACTGCTCGGGGCCGAGGCGGGAACACTCGGCGGAATCAGGATGTTCGCCTACGACGGCACCCCGTTGCCGTTGTCCACCGAGGACATCACCGTCGCCGAGGTCACCACTCGTGACATCGACCGCGGTGACGCGCCCCATTTTCTGCTGAAGGAGATCGGTGAGGCTCCTCGCAGTTTCCAGAAGACTCTTCGTGGTCGCACCAACGAGGTGAACGGGATGCTCGTGCCCGACCTCGATGAGGCAACACTGCCGACCGGCATCCGCGAAAGACTCGCTGATGGTTCGATCACGCGGATCCGAGTCATCGGTCAGGGCACCGCTGCCGTCGCGGGAACCTCGCTGGTGCCCGTGCTTTCCTCACTTCTCGGGTCGGCTGTTCATGTCGAGGCGATGACCGCGACGGAACTCTCCGGCTTCGCGATGGAGCCGGACATGTCCGACATGTTGGTGATCGCGGTGAGCCAGAGCGGCACCACCACGGACACGAACCGCACCGTCGACCTCGTCGCAACGAGGGGGGCTGCCGTTCTTGCGATCGTCAACCGACGGGGGAGCGAACTGGCGAGCAAGGCGCACGGTGTCTACTACACATCGGACGGTCGCGACATCGAGATGAGTGTGGCGAGCACGAAGGCGTTCTATGCACAGGTGGCGGCGGGCGCCGTTCTCTCGTGTGCGATTGCCATGGCGACTGGAAAAGTCGATGCCGACCGCATGCACCGGATTCTCGCCTCGCTCATCGAGATGCCGAAGGCGATGCAGAACGTCATTTCCCGGAGAAACGAGATTGGTGCAGTCGCCAGGCGTCATGCTCCTGCGCGGCGGTACTGGGCGGTCGTGGGGAACGGCCCGAACACCGTTGCCGCCCACGAGGTGCGCATCAAACTGTCGGAACTCTGTTACAAGTCGATCTCGTGCGACGTCACCGAGGACAAGAAGCACATCGATCTGTCGTGTGAACCGATGATCCTCGTGTGTGCCGCGGGGCTGGCCGAAGGCACGGCGACCGACGTCGCAAAGGAAGTGGCCATCTTCAAGGCCCACAAGGCGGTCCCCATCGTCATTGCGACGGAAGGCGAATCGAGATTCGATGCCGCCGCGGCCGTGATCCACGTGCCGGAGTCCGACCCTGCCGTCGCGTTCGTGCTGTCGTCGCTGGCGGGGCACATCTTCGGGTACGAGGCCGCTCTCGCAATCGACGAACTGGCCCGGCCCCTTCGGCAGTTGCGCGAAGTGGTCGAGCACGTCGTCGACCGCGGCGGCACCGGTGACACGGCGCTCCAGCGCGTCGGTCAGAACCTCGCATCTGTTGCACAGCATTTCTTCGCGGCGCTGCACACGGGTCAATACGACGGAAACCTCGAGGCATCGACGGCAGTCCGCATCGTGTCGTTGTTGCGCATCGTCACGGGGCCGAGCCCGCTGCAGGCCTATCAACGCGAGACGGGGCGGGTGTCATCGCCTGCAGTTCTGCTCGATGATCTGCTGTCGGCACTCACGCGCGGCGTCGACGAGCTCACCAGGCCCATCGACGCGATCAAGCACCAGGCAAAGACCGTCACCGTCGGTATCTCGCGCAGCGAGGAAGGTCTTCTCGACCGCGCCCTCGTGCGCGCGGTGCTCGACGCCGGTGCCGCGCGCGATTCGGTGTCGTACGAAACACTGAAGGTGCTCGCGGCTCTCGATGCGGCCGTCGAGTCTGTCACCGGGTTCACCCGTTATGCCGTCGACGGCGATCCGCAGACCGGTGGTGCGACGGTTTCGATCGTCGAGCGCGGTGGCATCGCACTGCAGTTGACGTCGCGCGTCGACGGCAACTCCACACTCGTCGGCACGAAGCGACGGGTTGCCGCAGAGCAAGACGTGCTCGTGGCGCGGGGTCGCAAGGACAATCGCACGGTGATCTTCGTGCCCGAGGTCAAGGGAGTGTCGACGGTCGGCATCACGTTGCTTCACGTGGTGTTCCGCGACAAGGTGTCGCCGGCGATTGCGCGCCAGGTTCTGCAGGGGTACGACCGACGTTATGACCGCCTGGTCGACTGGGTGACGGAAACAGAAGGTTCTTTCCGTGAGGACAGGCTCGGTGAGGTGTCCATCTCCGATCTTCTGATTCTTCCGGTGTCGGAGAGTGCGAATCTGTGGCGTGGAGACGGGCAGTAGGTGATGAAAGGCATCGGCATCGACGCAGTCGACATCGAGCGATTCCGTCACGTGCTCGCGCGACGACCAAACATGAGGCGGCGCCTGTTCACCGCCGACGAACTCGAGTCGCTGTCGCAGAGGTCGGACGACGTTGCATCCCTCGCTGCGCGATTCGCGGTGAGAGAAGCGACAATGAAGGCGCTCGGAGTCGGACTCGGTGCGTTCGATTTCCACGACGTGTCGGTGCACAGGGATGCGTCAGGTGCGCCCGTGCTGAAGGTCTCGGGTCGTGCCGAGGTGCTCGCCAGAGAGAGCGGGGTCGAGGGATGGCATGTGTCCATCACCCATACCGACTCTGTCGCAATGGCCGTGGTTGCCGCTCTCTAGAGAGCGTGCGTGCCGGCTCGCCAATACGCTGACGGGGTGATTCCCGTGCTCACCCCCGAACACATGCGCAATGCCGACGCCGCCGCGCTCGGCATGGTGAGCGACAGCACTGTGTTCATCCGCCGTGCGGGACACGCCGTCGCAAGGGCGGCGAAACAGATGATGAACGGTGCGTATGGTCGCCGCGTCGCCCTCATTGCGGGCCCGGGCAACAACGGCAACGACGGTCGGGTGGCGGCCGAATGGCTCACGTCGTGGGGCGCCTCGATCGAGGAATTCCCCGCCGACGCTGTCGGCGAGTTGGTCTTCGTTGCGCGTGAGCACGACCTGATCATCGATGCCGCGTACGGCATCGGTTTCCGCGGGACCTGGTCGGCGCCGATAGTGATTGATGTTCCGGTTCTGGCAGTCGACATTCCGAGTGGGCTCGATGCGCACACGGGAGAGACGCGGGGCAGGGTCATGGTGGCGCAACGCACCGTGACCTTTGCGGCGCTGAAGACCGGAATGGTGCTGAACGACGGTCCTGCAGTGTGCGGAGAGATCGACATCGTGGATGTCGGCATCGATCCCGTCGACGACGTCGACACCTATGTCGTCGAGGCCGGTGACGTTGCGGCATGGTTGCCGCCGCGCCCCCGTGACGCCCACAAGTGGAATCACGCAGTTCGAGTCGTTGCAGGCAGCCCGGGCATGAGCGGTGCGGCTTCTCTCGTGTCGGCCGCCGCGATGCGCGCCGGTGCGGGCATTGTTCACCTGTCGTGGCGACACGGTGACGCGATGTCCCATCCGACGGAAGTCGTCGGTCGACCCTTGCCCGCATCGGATTGGTCGCGTTTCCTCGCAACGGACGACGTTCGGTTCGACGCCCTCGTGATCGGACCGGGCCTTGGTCGTGGTGACGATGTCGGAGCGGAGGTGCGCGACGTTCTTCAGGCGGTCGAGCTTCCTGCGGTTGTCGACGGAGACGGTCTGGTCGGTGCCATCGATCCGGTCGGCGGGTACTCGGCACTCGAGTCGCGGGCTGCACCGACGGTGTTGACACCGCACGACGGTGAGTTTGCCGCTCTCGGCGGTGATGCAGAGTCGACCGACCGCATCGACGCGACGCGCACCCTTGCTCGCGTCACGCGCAGTGTCGTGTTGCGCAAGGGTCCGACCACAATCATCAGCGATGTCGACGGAGCCGTCTACCTTGTGGTGTCGGGCGACGAGCGCCTCGCAACCGCAGGGAGTGGAGACGTGCTGGCTGGAATCATCGGTGCCTTTCTCGCGCGCGGCCTCGCTGCGCACGAAGCCGCCGCCGCAGGGGCGTATGTCCACGGCATGGCGGGCTCGTCGTGCCCGACCGAAGGAACCATCGCACGCGACATCGTGGCGACCATTTCCGAAGTCCTGACGGAGGTGTGCGGTCATGTCGGCTGACTTCTCCTCACGCTGGGGCTGGGCAGAGGTTCACACCGGTCTCATTCAGCACAACGTCGCAATCATCGGAGAGAAGGTTGCACCCGCACAGGTGTGGGCGGTGGTGAAGGCAAACGCGTACGGACACGGTGCTGTTCCCGTTGCCCAGGCCGCACTGCAGGCGGGAGCGCAGGGTCTGTGCGTTGCGATTGTCGACGAGGGCGTCGCGTTGCGTCGCGCAGGTGCGACATGCCCCATTCTTCTCCTCAGCGAGCAGCCGCCCGAGATGGCAGAACTCATCGTCGGCTACAACCTGACACCCACCGTCTCCACCACCCGTGGTGCTGCAACACTTGCGACTGCAGCCGCGATGGCCGATCGCACCGTCGCGGTTCACATCAAGATCGACACGGGCATGCACCGCATGGGTGTCGCACCGAACGAAGCAGTTCAACTCGCAAAATTCGTCGAGTCGTACGATTCGCTCTCGATCGAGGGTGTGTACACCCACTTCGCAGTGGCCGATCAACCGTCGCATCCTGCAAATGACCTCCAGATGAAGAGGTTCACCGAGTGCCTCGATGCGCTGGGAGCAGCCGGCATCGAACCGGGGCTCGTGCACGCGGCGAACAGTGCGGCTGCACTCGCGAATCCCGATTCGCGCTTCTCGATGGTGCGTGTCGGCATCGCGATGTACGGGTTGCGACCCGGACCCGGGGTCGCCGATCTCTGCACCGGACTCATTCCTGCAATGTCGTTGAAGGCACGCGTGTCCGCCGTGCGCTGGGTCGATGCGGGGGAGGCCGTGTCGTACGGCTTGCGCACACCGCTCGAGAAGTCGTCTCTCATCGCGACGGTTCCGCTCGGGTACGCCGACGGGGTTCCGAGAACCCTCGGCACCACCGACATACGGGTGCTGGTGAACGGCATTCCCCGCCGAATTGCAGGCACGGTCACCATGGACCAACTGATGATCGACTGCGAACAGGATTCCTCCGTCACCATCGGAGACGAGGTCGTTCTCATCGGCCGTCAGGGCGACTCGCGCGTCTCGGCCGACGACTGGGCCGATGCGCTCGGCACCATCGGGTACGAGATCGTGTGCGGCATCGGGCAGCGCGTGTTCCGGAGATACCAGTGATCTCCTGCGTGTCACATTCGGTCGGCGACACCCATGCCATCGCATCGGCAATTGCAACGTTGGCCCGACCGCGCGACATCATCATCCTGGCGGGCGACATGGGCGCCGGAAAAACCGCGTTCACCGTCGGGTTCGCCAGGGCATTGTCCGTGAGCGACGACGACCAGGTGTCGTCTCCGACCTTCACCCTGGTGCATTCGTACGACTCGGGCAGATACCCGTTGATTCATGCCGACCTCTATCGGTTGAACACCGTGGGCGAGGTCGTCGATCTCGGTCTGCGCGAACAGGTCGATGCTGGTGCGATCGCACTGGTCGAATGGGGTGACGTCGTCGCCGACGTTCTGGGCGACGCGCTCACTGTCGAACTGCAATTCGTCGACGCCGACGACGCCGCACGGGAGATCACGGTGTCGGTCGCCGGACACGCATGGGACTCGCGGTGGGAGCGCCTGAAAGAGGCCCTGCGCGGGTGGAGGGTCGCGGCGTGATTCTCGGCATCGAGACCTCGGTAGAGTGCGTGGGCGTCGCAGTCGGTGATTCGCGCGGTGTCCGTGCGGAATCGACGGTGGCGAGCGACCGTCGCCACGCCGAGTCGCTCGCGCCGATGATCGAGTTCGTGATGCGCCAGGCAGACGTCGACATGCGCGACCTCTCGGCCGTGGCGGTCGACATCGGCCCCGGGTTGTTCACCGGCATGCGCGTCGGCATTGCCACCGCCCAGACCGTGGCGTGGGCGCTCGACCTTCCCGTGGTGCCCGTGTGCAGTCTTGACGCCTTGAGCCTGAACGTGGGCGGGGCCGATTCGGTGACTGCGTCGATACTCGATGCACGCCGAGGCGAGGTGTACTGGGCTCTGTATCGAACGCGTGAGTCGGGTCGCGAACCCGAACGTCTCACCGAGCCGCGTGTGTCGTCGCCGGAAGACGTCGCGATTCACCTCGCCGAACGCGCAGAACCGATCGTGTGTGTGGGTACCGGCGCCACGCGTTACGCGGAAATTCTCTCGGCGAGTCCGTGGCTCGTCGTGCTTCCGTCGCAGCACGATTTTCCTTCTGCTCGTTCGGTGGTGGCCCTTGCGGTGTCTGCAATGGCAGCAGACCGAACCGTCGGCGCCGCGGCAGTCGAGCCGATGTACCTGCGGGCTCCGGATGCCGAGATCAACTGGGTGACCCGGGAGGGCTCGCGGTGAGTTTCATGCGCGAGAGACGGGTGAACACACTGACCACCGAGGTCATGCGCCGGCGTCATCTGCGCCGGGTGCTGCAGATCGAGGAGCAGGTGTATCCGCGGCCGTGGACCCACCGCACCTTTGTGAGTGAACTTGCGGGCATGCGAAACGGCACGCGCTACTACATGGTCGCCTATGTCGACGATGTGATGGTCGGTTACGCAGGTCTCATGTTTGCGGGGAACGACGCACACGTCACGAATCTCGCGGTTGATCCCGAGTGGCAGGGCCGTGGCGTCGCCACCGAGTTGATGCTCGACCTCTCGTTTCTCGCACACGACAGGGGGTGCGACGCCATGACGCTCGAGGTGCGTCACACGAACACCGCGGCGCAGCAGTTGTACCGACGTTTCGGTTTCGTGCCCGCGGGTGTGCGCAAGCGCTACTACGAGAACACCGACGACGCCATCATCATGTGGGCGCACGGTGTGGACACCGACGAGTTCGTGCAGCGTCTGAGACTCATCGAATCGCGCAGGCCGACATGAACGTGACCGAATCGACGGTGGTGCTCGCCCTCGAGACGAGTTGCGACGAGACGGCCGCATCGGTCGTGATGGGCGGCAACGACGTGCTGTCGTCGATTGTCAGCAGTCAGATTGACATCCATGCCCGGTTCGGTGGCGTGGTACCCGAAGTGGCGAGTCGTGCCCATCTCGAAGCACTGATTCCCGTGATCGACCAGGCCATGAACGAAGCAGGCGTGGCGCCCGAGCGCATCGACGCCGTTGCCGCCACTGCCGGCCCCGGTTTGATCGGCGCGCTTCTTGTCGGCGTCTCGGCGGCGAAGGCGCTGTCACTCGTGTGGAACCGACCCTTCATCGGGGTGAACCATCTCGAGGCACATCTGTACGCGGGATTGCTCGACGACCCGACTCTCGAGTTTCCCCTCGTGGTGCTGCTCGTGTCGGGCGGACACACGATGATCATCGAGATGCGCAATCACGCCGACTACCGCATCATCGGTCGCACGATCGACGATGCCGCAGGCGAGGCCTACGACAAGGTGGCGCGCTACCTCTCGCTCGGATACCCGGGTGGTCCGTTGATCGACCGCTTGTCCGGCGAGGGAAACCCGAAGGCGGTCGAGTTCCCGCGGGCGATGATGCACGACGGTTTCGATGTGTCGTTCAGTGGTCTGAAGACATCGGTCATCAACTTTGTCCGCAAGAACCCCGACGTGTCGAACGCCGACATTGCGGCATCGTTCCAAGAGGCAGTCGTCGATGTTCTCTGCGCCAAGACCATCAGGGCGGCCCAGAGCGTGAACGCAAGAGGCATCGTTCTCGGCGGAGGCGTGTCCGCCAACTCGGCGCTGCGTGCAGAGATGACGCGTCGCGGCAATGAAGCCGGTTTCCCCGTTGCTCTGCCGAGTCGTGCGATGTGCACCGACAACGCCGCGATGATCGCATCTGCCGCGTGGCACCGGTTGCGGTCGGACGGTCCGATGGGTCTCGGCTGCGGTGCCTACCCGAACCTGAAACTCTCGGACGTGCCGAGATGAGCAGACTGCCGCTTGTTCTCCGTGGCCGCGAGTTCCCGTTGCCCGTGGTGCTCGCTCCGATGGCGGGGGTCACCAACATTCCTTTCCGCGCGCAGTGCAGACGCTTCGGCCCGGGGCTCGTTTATGTGAGCGAAATGGTGATGGCCGCCGCCCTCGTGCACGGTAACGAAAGAACCAAGAAGATGGTCGCCTTCGGTGACGACGAGGAGTTTCGCAGTCTCCAGATCTACGGCAGCGACCCTGATTTCGTCGGCAGAGCCGTGCGCGCACTGTGCGAACAGGACATCGCCGACCACATCGACATGAACTTCGGGTGCCCGGCGAACAAGGTGACGCGCAAGGGCGGCGGCGCGGCCGTACCGGTGAAGCGCAATCTGATGCGCGCCATCATGCGGTCAGCCGTGAAGGCCGCAGAACCGTTCGGTGTGCCGGTGACATGCAAGTTCCGCATCGGCATCAACGACGACCTGGTCACGTTCCTCGACACCGGCAGGGCCGCAGAAGACGAAGGCATCGCGATGATTGCTCTTCATGCGCGCACCGCCGAACAGCACTACGCCGGTCACGCGCACTGGGATCGAATTGCAGAGCTCAAGAACGCGGTGACCTCCATTCCCGTGCTCGGCAACGGTGACATCTGGGAGGCATCGGATGCAGTGCGCATGATGGAAGAAACCGGGTGCGACGGCGTCGTGGTGGGTCGCGGCTGTCTCGGCAAGCCGTGGCTGTTCCGGGACCTCACCGATGCATTCTCCGGGCGCGAGGTGCAGTCGGCGCCGACTCTCGGATTCGTGCTCGATGTGATGCTCGAGCACGCACAGGGACTCATGCAGATCATGGGTCCCGAGTTCGGCATCCGGAACTTCCGCAAACACTGCGGTTGGTATCTCACGGGGTATCCCGTCGGGCCGGAAGTGCGGCGTGCATTCTCGATGGTTGCGACGTACCGCGAACTCGAGGAGTTGGCTGCGCGTCTCGACCGTTCGCTCGCGCTCGTTCCCGGCGGTGAACGACTGGCCCGGGGTCATACGAACGGTCCCATCAAGGTGGTGCTGCCCGAGGGATATCTCGACCGTCGCGACGACATGACGGTTCCCGAGGACGCATACGACACCGCACCGAGTGGCGGGTGAGCGATGGGGATCATCCTCGCGTCGCGGTCGCCGCGGCGCATCGAACTGATCTCCAGATTGGGAATCGAACCCGTTGTTGATCCTGCCGACATCGATGAAACGCCGCAGACGAACGAGGACCCCGTGTCGTACGTCGAGCGCATGGCGCGCCGGAAGGCAGAAGTGGTGCAGAGCCGACATCCGGACGATGTTGTTCTCGCAGCCGACACCACCGTCGACGTCAACGGACGCATACTCGGTCAACCGCGCGACGAATCAGAGGCGCGGGTCATGTTGCGCACCCTCAGTGGCCGTGCCCATCGAGTGCACACCGCGGTGTGTCTGAGCAGGGGGTCGGGCGACCTGCGGACATCCGTCGTGACGTCGCTCGTCACGTTCCACCCCGTCACCGACGAGACCCTCGAGTGGTACATCGGCACCGGGGAGTGGCGGGGCAAGGCCGGGTCCTATGCGGTGCAGGGTCTGGGCGGAACCTTGGTCGAGGGCGTGCGCGGGTCGTTTTCGAATGTGGTCGGTCTGCCCCTGCGGGACACCGCGGCATTGCTGGGGATCGATGGGTCCCGGATCCCCCGGGACATTGATTAGCACTCGGTCGGGGCGGTTGCTAACACGCCTGTCGCCTCCGTATCATTAGCAATCGCACTCCACGAGTGCTAACCCCCCGGGTCGGGATTCCGACTCGGATCCGCGAAACGCTGATTATTTCGGAGGAAACATGAACCTGAAGCCACTCGATGACCGCATCGTCGTCAAGCCGAGCGAAGCCGAGCAGACCACTGCATCCGGTCTCGTCATTCCCGACACTGCGAAGGAAAAGCCACAGCAGGGAACAGTTCTCGCAGTCGGACCCGGACGCTGGAGCGACGACGAAGGCGAACACTTCCCGCTCGACATCAAGGTCGGCGACGTCGTTCTCTACAGCAAGTACGGCGGAACAGAGATCTCGCACGGTGGAGAAGACCTCCTCATTCTCACCAGCCGCGACGTTCTCGCAGTCGTCGAGAAGTAGGAATCACCGATGCCCAAGCAACTCAAATTCCACGACGAGGCACGTCGCGCTCTCGAAGCAGGAGTCAACAAACTCGCCGATGCCGTCAAGGTCACGCTCGGACCAAAGGGTCGCAACGTGGTGCTCGACAAGAAGTTCGGCGCACCCACCATCACCAACGACGGTGTGTCGATCGCGAAGGAAGTCGAAATCGACGATCCCTTCGAGAACATGGGTGCGCAGTTGGTGAAGGAAGTCGCCACCAAGACGAACGACGTCGCAGGTGACGGCACCACCACCGCCACCGTGCTCGCACAGGCCATGGTTCACCAGGGCATGCGCAATGTCGCTGCCGGCGCGAACCCGATGGGCCTGAAGCGGGGCATCGAAAAGGCCGTTGCGGCCGCAGTCGAGTCGATCAAGAGCCAGGCAAAAGACGTCGACGACAAGGGAGACATCTCCAGCGTCGCCACGATTTCTGCGGCCGATGCAAGCATCGGCGGCGTCATCGCAGACGCAATCGACAAGGTCGGCAAGGACGGAGTTGTCACGGTCGAAGAGAGCAACACTTTCGGAATCGAACTCGACTTCACCGAGGGAATGCAGTTCGACAAGGGATATCTCTCGCCGTACTTCGTCACCGATCAGGACCGCCAGGAAGCAATCATCGACGAGCCGTACATTCTGTTCTATTCGTCGAAAATCTCGTCGGTGCAGTCGCTTCTTCCCGCTCTCGAAGCGGTGATGAAGACCGGTCGTCCGTTGCTGATCATCGCCGAGGATGTCGAGGGCGAGGCTCTCGCGACCCTCGTGGTCAACAAGATCCGCGGCACCTTCAACTCGACCGCAGTGAAGGCTCCCGGTTTCGGCGATCGTCGCAAGGCGATGCTGCAGGACATGGCAGTTCTCACCGGCGGACAGGTCATCAGCGAGGAAGTCGGGCTCAAGCTCGAGAACGTCACGCTCGATCTTCTCGGCCGTGCCAAGCGAGTGATCATCACCAAGGACACCACCACCATCGTCGATGGTGCAGGTGACAAGGCAGAGGTCAACGGTCGCATCGGCCAGATCAAGACCGAGATCGACAACACCGACTCCGACTGGGACCGCGAGAAGCTTCAGGAGCGTCTCGCCAAGCTCGCTGGCGGCGTTGCGCTGATCAAGGTCGGCGCCGCAACCGAGGTTGAACTGAAGGAAAAGAAGCACCGTATCGAAGACGCGATCTCTGCCACCCGTGCAGCGATCGAAGAGGGTGTGGTTGCCGGTGGCGGCACCGCACTTCTGCGCAGCCGCCCGGCAGTTCTGAAGGTTGTCGAGTCGCTCACCGGCGACGAGGCGACCGGTGCCCGCACCGTCTACGAGGCACTCGTCGCGCCGGCCAAGCACATCGCCGACAATGCCGGCATGGAAGGTTCGGTCGTGGTGCAGCGGGTCGAGTCCGAAAAGGGCTCGATCGGTCTCAACGCGGCCACCGGCGAGTACGTCGACCTGGTGGCAGCCGGCATCATCGACCCGGCCAAGGTCACCCGCGCAGCCCTTCAAAATGCGGCTTCCATCGCCGCCCTGGTGCTCACCACCGAGTGCCTGGTGGCCGACAAGCCCGAGAAGAACCCTGCCCCCATGGGCGGCGGGGGAATGCCCGGCGGCATGGGGATGATGTAAGGGGAAACCCTGGAATAAACCCCACCGTCGGCAGGTTGTACCTAGAGCCTCCCGTTGATGGCCCAGACCCGCAAGGGCTGGGCCATCAATTATTTTCCGGGTCGTTCGGTCTCACATACGGTGATGTGCATGGACGCCGACGACATCAACGAACGGGTGGAAGACACGATCCAACGGGAGTTCGACGAACAGTTCCCGCGCAAACGCGGACTTCTGTGGCTCGTGCAGTTGATCGAATACGGAATCGGATTCGCGATCGCGTGGGCCGCGGCGCGGATGGATGATCCGCTGGTGCCGGCAATCGTGTCGGCCGCGGTCGTCGCCAATGCAGCAACCATGAAGGCTCCTCTGGCAGCGTTCCGGGTGAGCAGCCCGCGCGTGCACAGGGCAATCGGAATCCTTCTGGCCGTGGCGACACTCGCATGTGCGGTCTTCATCGATGTCGATGCGACCACAAAGGCACTGTTGATCGTCGGCGCGCTCGTGGAAGGTGTTGTGTCGGTACGCTTCGGTCATGGCATTTGAACGACCCGCACCCGACCTGAACAAATTGATTGCCGCGTGGGAAGCGTGGGAAAAAGGTGAGGAGCAACCCGGTCGCGTCCTCGCCAATCTGAAGACGGCGGGCCTCGCTGAAGTGCTGAACGAACTGAAGTCGTCAGGGTGGACTCCGAGCGAATCGTGAGAAAACGACGCGGTGGGTCGCAAATGATCCCGCGTCCCGAGCAATGGCGTGTCGGGGAGATGCCGTCGTGGGTGAACTCCAGCCCCCGGTTCTCGATCGATCGCATCGAGGCGTGCGTGTCCCGGCACATCCCCGCAGAGCAGCCCCCGCTCGTCGGCATGAACGACGAATGGTTGTCGACCGCGCGTGCTTCGGCGGTGCTGGTTCCGCTCGTCGAAACCGCAGACGGCGTCGCCGTGGTTCTTACGCGGCGGGCCGACGACCTCCGGAATCATCGTGGTGAAATCTCGTTTCCGGGCGGGAGAGTGGAGGAATCAGAGTCGATTGTCGAGGCTGCGTTGCGGGAGGCCCACGAGGAGATCTCTCTGGACCCCGACGATGTCAGCGTCATCGGGCAACTCGATCCTCACGCCACGTTCGTGAGCAACAGTCTGATCGTGCCGATCGTCGGCTTCGTGCGCGGAACCCCCGCGTTCAGCGCGCAGGCGTCGGAAGTGTCCCGCATCCTCGTCGTGCCGCTTCGTGACCTGGCGGACGAGTCGAGTTACCACAACGAATGGTGGGTCTCGCCGAGAGGCACCCTGAACATTCATTTCTTTCTGCTCGACGACGAGACGATCTGGGGCGCAACGGGGCGCATCCTGCGTCAACTGCTCGACGTGATCAGTGACGATCAGGGCCCGGCGTAGGCGCGCACGGCCCTGTAGAAGGTCTCCGCCCATGCAGAACACGGGCGTTTCATCGACGCAGGGCGTGCTGCGCAGTCGGCGAGCATGTCTTTCTTGAACACCGAGTCGACCCTCGCGCGCATCTGCGCGGTCCACCACTTGCCGCCGTCGAGTTTCCCGAGATTGCGATAGGCGAAGTCGTGCCTGCGACAGGCATCGAAGAAATCAAAGGACCGACCGGTGCTGCCGATGACGGGAACCGAGCACCCATCTGTCGACCAGTCGAGACGGGCATCTCTCTTGCCGGAATCTGCGACGGAGACGAACTTCTTGAGCGTTGTTTCGAACACCAGTGAGCGAGCGACGACGTGCGGTGCAGGGGGAGGCGAGGCTGCAAGACACGCAGCCAAGAGAATCGAGGCGCACACGGCCATGGCAATCTCCTTTGCAAGGCCGTGTGTGCGACTTCCGCCGCCCTTCGGAAGAATTCTGTCGACTACGCGCGCAGGCACTTGAGCAGAAGTGCCATTTCCACGGCGCCGACGGCCGCTTCATCACCCTTGTTGTCGATTCCCGGACCGCTGCGGTCGATTGCCTGCTGTTCGGTGTTCACGGTGAGCACTCCGAACATCACGGGGACACCTGTCGACAGCTGCGCATCCTGCAATCCGCGCGCTGCCTCTGCACACACGTAGTCGAAGTGCGGCGTGTCTCCGCGGATCACGGTTCCGAGACAGACAACAGCGTCGATTTTTCCCGTCTCGGCGAGTGCCTTTGCGGCCAGGGGAAGTTCGAACGCGCCCGGCACCCAGGCTTCGATCACATCGCTGTCGGCGACACCGAGACGTTCCAGACCACGAAGAGCACCGTCGCGAAGTTTCGTGACGATGTGGTCGTTGAATCGCGCACTGATGATGGCGATCCGAAGTCCCGAGCCGTCGAAGTCGGGAAGTGCACTGCTCGAACCTGCGCGTGTCATTTCGTACCTCCGTCTTCGATGTCGAGCAAGTGTCCCATTCGTTCCCTCTTGGTCCTGAGATAGGCCTCGTTTTCCGGTGTGGGCACGGTGTTGATCGGTACCCGCTCGACGACCGAAAGACCGTAACCGCCCAGACCACCGTACTTTGCGGGATTGTTGGTCATGAGACGCAGTTTGCCCACCCCGAGGTCTGCAAGAATCTGCGCGCCGATTCCGTATTCACGACTGTCGACGGGCAGGCCGAGTTCCACGTTGGCATCGACTGTGTCGAGACCCTGGTCCTGAAGCGAGTACGCGCGGATCTTGTGTCCGATGCCGATTCCACGGCCCTCGTGACCGCGCAGGTACACGATGACGCCGGAGCCGGCCTTCTCGACCATCGCCATTGCCGCGGCAAGTTGGGGTCCGCAGTCGCACCGCCGCGAACCGAACACGTCGCCGGTGAGGCACTCGCTGTGCACGCGCACGAGCACCGGTGACTCGGCATCGACGTCTCCCTTGACGAACGCGAGATGCTCCACCCCGTCGATGGTGCTGCGGTATGCGACGCAGTTGAACGCCCCGAATTCGGTGGGGACAACGGCTTCGCCCATGCGCTCCACGAGACGCTCGTTGTGTCTGCGGTATTCGATGAGCTGTGCAATCGACGAGAGCAACAGACCGTGCTCCTTGCAGAACTTCTTCAGATCCGGTAATCGCATCATGGTTCCGTTGTCGTGCTGGATCTCGCAGATCACTCCGACCGGCTCGCATCCGGCGAGCCGTGCAAGGTCGACTGCCGCCTCGGTGTGTCCTGCGCGCTTCAGAACGCCGCCCTGGCGCGCACGCAACGGAAAGATGTGACCGGGTCGCGCAAACGCCTTGAACGACACGTTCGGATCAGCGAGCGCATTCACCGTGAGGGCACGGTCGGCGGCGCTGATGCCGGTCGTGGTGCCCTCGATCACGTCGACCGTGACCGTGTACGCGGTTCGCTGGCTCTCGGTGTTCTGCTCGACCATCAACGGAAGCCTCAGTTCCTCGCATCGTTCGTCGGTGAGTGGTGCGCAGATGACGCCGGTCGAATACCTCACGATGAAGGCGAGCTTCTCCGCAGTTGCGTGTTCGGCGGCCATGATGAAATCGCCTTCGTTCTCGCGGTCCTCGTCGTCGACCATCACCACTATCTCGCCGCGGGCGATTGCCGCGATGACGTCCTCGATCGGGTCCAGTTCTGACGTGCTCATGCGGGTGCCTTTTCTCTCGTTGGTTTCATGACGATTTCGATGTCGGTGCCGAACGTGTCGGTCGATTCGATGGTGAATCCGGTCAGCGATGATGTCTCGTTGTCCGTGAACACACCCGGCGCACTGTCGTCGCCGTTCACGATCGGTGCGACATGGAACACGTATTCATCGATCAGACCCCGCGCGTGAAACTCGGCGGCAACCATGGGCCCACCTTCCACCAGGACCTGCATCGTTCCGTCCCGGCCGAGCGTGTCGAGGAGAACCTCGACGTCGTCGTTCCACACGGTGCACGGGTGAACCTTGGCGGTCGGGGGAATCGTGGTCGTACGTGCGAGAACAAATCTCCTCGGTGATTCACCGTCCACGTGACGCACGGTGAGTTCGGGGTCGTCGACCAGAACCGTGCGCGCGCCGACGATGATCGCATCGCTTTCTGCGCGCAGTTCATGAACACGACGTCGCGCGGATTCTCCGGTGATCCAGCGTTCCGACCCCGGTGCCGTGGTCCGCCCATCGAGGGTGGTTGCCATCTTCAGCACCACGTAGGGGCGGCCCGTCGACCTGTGGCGCACATAAGGCGCCAACTGCCGTGAGACGTCGTGTTGTTGCACGCCCAGGACAACCTCGATACCCGCCTCTTCCAAACGTGCGATTCCGCTGCCGGCCACTTTGGTGTCGGGGTCGGTGATACCCACCACGACAGTGGAGATCCCGGCGGCGATGACCGCCTCAGTGCACGGGCCGGTTCGTCCGGTGTGGTTGCACGGCTCGAGAGTGGAGTACAACGTGGCACCGATTGTCGATGCACCGGAGTGCGTGGCGGCGCTGATGGCGACGACTTCTGCATGTGGTCCGCCCGGGGGCTGGGTGACGCCGTCGAACAATTGACCGTCTGCGCATGCAATCACGGCCCCGACCCACGGGTTGGGGTGCGCGTGTCGACGCGCAGTGTCGGCAATACGAACAGCGTGGCTCATCATCGCCACGTGTCGCATCGCGAGGCGATGTTCCGCCGCGTGATGTGTCATGTTGTGTCCTTGCTCCCATCCGGACTCTTACCGTCGGCCTCAGAATTTCACTGAGTCGGCCCCGCCACCGAAGTGACGGGGTTCGCGGGCTGTAACCGCCGGTCGGGACTTGCACCCAAACCCTGCAAGGGGTGTATTTGTGTGCCACGGCCGGGTGACCGGGGCATCACTCAGGCTATGCGGGTGGATACTTTCCCAACAACCCGACGATGTGGCGCCACAGTGCCATCACCGGAAGGAACTGCTCGGGCTTGTCCATGCCGAGGATTGGCGCGAACGTTCCTGCGCCGAGACCGATCGAGATTGCCTGGATGGCGGCCTCGCGGGCGATCTTCGGGTCGATGTTCTCCACTTCGATGTAGCGCGCCATCAGTGCGTCGAGAATCGGCATGTCGTCGAACAATCTGCGCGTGTCGACGCCCTCGAGATCGAGCCACAGCACGAGGCGTATGACAGCCGTGACCTTCGGGTCGACAAAGTTGAGAGCGGGCTGACCGGGTTCGGCCGTGCGGACCTGCTCGGCGAGCTCCACGAATTGTTTGCGCACCACCGCCAACAACAGATCATTCTTCGACCCGAACCAGTTGTGCACGAATCCGTGGTTCACATCGGCGAGTTCGGCGATGTCACGCACGCCGACTTCGGAGAACGGCCGTGTGCGCACGAGTTCGGCGGCCGCATCAATGAGACGACGTTCACCTTCGGCGCGAGTGATGGGCGAGCGGCGTTTCGGCTTTGCCTGCACCGGTTGTTTTTTCTTCTTGGTTGCCACGCTGTTCCCCGCCGCCACGCTGTTTCTCATGGATAGACCCTAATCCTGCAGAGTGACTGTTCGACCATGGCTCGACGGTGACCCACTGGTCGGGAGTCTCCGGCGAACAGTCACAGACTACTGCATGTGAATAGAATGTGGCATGGGCTTTCTCGGGGTTTTCGGTGTCGGAACACCTTCGCTCACTATTGTTGGCGGGATGCCCGTACCCGAGCGAACCGATGTCCCGGCGGGAGTTGTCCGTGGCTAGAGGGTTCGGTTTCCGCAAGAAGTCAGGTTCCAGCGAAGACGGCGCCGGGTGGATCTATGCCGACCTGTTTCTCGCGTTGATGGTGGTCGGGTTGGGTTCGGCGATCATCACCGCATCGTCTCCTTCGGGTCCGTCCGCGACCACTGCACCGAAGACGTTCCAGTTGAGCTGCGCCGAGTTCGGGGTGCGTGTCCCCGCGAACATCTCCGGCGGCGGCGCTCAGATCGAAAAGGCAGTGGCCGACGAAATTGCCAAGCGTGGCTGGACACCGGAGTCGTCGAAACCCGGTCTCGTGATCGTGATGGGCGGGTTCTCCGGCAGCGAGACACCGGGTGCAGGCGACGGACGCGCGCGCGCGATTCTTCCGCGGTTGCGTTCGTCGACGCCATTGTTGCAGCAGGTCGAGATGCGCACCGGGGGTGCGCAGTCGGTGCGAGTCAACGGCGACCAGATCACGGTCGGCGGCGCAGGTTCGTACGTGATGGTGATGTATTTGTTGTTCAGTGGTCCGCCGCTGACGGAAGATTGCACTCGTTAGGAGTTCCCATGCCCATGTCCGCCCAAGCACACAGCGACGCCGTCGACGCCGTCGACCGCTGGCTCACGATCTCGAAGCAGCACAACTCGCTCGGTGCGAGTGCCCGGGTCTTCGTCGAGGACCTGCAGGCTCACCGCAACCAACGCGAATGGTCGCGCGTGAACGTCGAGCAGATTCTTCCGTTCCGGTCAGAGACCCCGCGCTTGCTTCTGGTCATCCGCGCAGGAGCCCTCTTCCTGCCGATTCTTCTCACATGGCTGGCACTGTCCCAGGTCATCGGCCCGTTCGCTCTCTATCTGCAGAACCAGCAGAGCAGCGCCAACTTCCTGTGGTTCTGGCAGACGAATCCGGGTGAGTCGTTCGCCGAAGTGTGGTCACTCAGCCACGTGGCTCTCACCGACGCCGCTGTTCTCGCGTTCCTGACCGTTCTCGCGATGCGCATCACATGGTGGGAGACATCGCGCGCCGAACGCACGGAACAGGCGTATGCAGAGATGCTGTCGGCGCTCGAGTTCTACTTCGTGTCGGCGCGCGACAACTGAGCCAGAACCGCGACACTCACCAGAACCAACAACGCCCCGACCAGGCGCGGCGCCGTCAGGTCTTCGTTCAACAGCGTCACCCCGATGGCGATCGACACCACCGGTTCGATCGTGCTGAGAACGGCAGCCTCGCCGGGTCCGATTCGTGAGACACCGGCGAAGAAAAATCCCATTGCGAGGATCGTCGAGATGATCGCGGCCGAAAAAATCGCGGCCCAACCGGTGGCATCGACGGGCATTTCGGGCCTGGTGACCGCCCAGATCACGGCGTGCGCCGCGGCCGCACCGAACATCACGTACATCAGCGAAACGAAGGCACCCGAGTGCTGCACGATCTTGCTGCTGACGAGGATGTATCCCGAGTACCAGCCGGCTGCCCCGAGCATCAAGACGACACCGGTCCACGATCCGGCCTGGACCTGACCCGCCGTCAGAGCGGTGCCGACGAGGGCAAGGGCGAGGCAGCCGATCGTGCGCGCCGAGGGCGCGTGACGGAACACGACCCAACTCGCCAGGACCACGAACACGGGATACGAATAGAAGATGACCGTTGCGAGGCTGATGTCGATGCGGTCGACCCCGAAGAAAAAGAAACTTGCCTGTGGCGCGTAGCCGAGTGCGCCGAGAAGGAAGAGCCGCACCTCGAGTGATCGCGGGGGTCGTGGGTCGTGTCGTCTGACCGAGAGGCGAATCGCCACCATCGCAACGGAGGCGAGCACGAAACGTGCCATCAGCATCCCGAACGGTTCTGCACCGTGGTCGTACGCGATGCGGGCGAACCACGGCAACAATCCGAATGCGGCGCCGCTGACGAGGATGTAGAAAACGCCCACGGGTCAACGGTACTTGTGGGGGCGTTACTCCTCGGTGTCTTTCAACCGGTCGGCGATGGCGCGGTCACGTTTCATGACGTTGCGGGCAAGAACTGTTCCGATCGTCGCGAGGCCGACGATCATGAGTCCGAACGTCGCATACTGCAGCGACCCGCCACGGTCACCGGCTTGTTCCGGCTTCTTCCCGCAACCCGGCTTCGGGAGAAATCCGATGCAGTCGTCGGGTTCTCTCTCGAGGTCGTAGACGAATGTCGAGTCGGGAGACTGGGGAACGGTCGTGTCGGGAGTGTCGGTTGCGTGCGCCGTTGCCACACCGAAAGGTACGCAGGTGAGAAGAGTCGCACAGGCAATCGCGGCGATTCGGGGCATGCCCACATCGTCACACGCCAACTAGGGTGTGACAAATCATGAGGGCATCAGAACTGTCACATCACGACACTGTCCTCGTTGTCGATTTCGGAGCCCAGTACGCACAGCTCATCGCGCGACGTGTGAGGGAAGCCCAGGTGTATTCCGAGATCGTGTCGCACCGAATCACGGCGGCAGAGGTCGCGCAGCGGAAACCGAAGGCCATCATTCTGTCCGGCGGCCCGAAGAGCGTGCACGTCGACGGTGCCCCCGTGCTCGACCCGGCCGTCTACGAACTCGGAATCCCGGTGCTGGGCATCTGTTACGGCTGCCAGCTCATCGCGCAACAATTGGGAGGCACCGTTGCCCGAGGCGGTCGGGGTGAATACGGTCGCGCGACTCTCACCCGGCTCGGGCCGTCATCAATCGAGTCCGAGTCTGCTCCCTCGTCGCGCGATGTCTGGATGAGCCACTTCGACTTCGTTAGCGAGGCTCCGGACGGTTTCGTCACGACGGCATCCACACCCGATGCTCCCCATGCAGTCATCGAAAACCGGGCTAGGGGAATCTTCGGTGTGCAGTACCACCCCGAAGTGGTTCATTCATCGTTCGGTCAGGAACTCCTCGTGCGTTTCCTGGTCGAGATCGCGGGGTGCTCCCGCGACTGGACGATGGCGAACATCGTCGACGACCAGGTGGCGGCCATTCGCGCGCAGGTCGGTGCCGAGCGTGCCATCTGCGGGTTGAGCGGCGGAGTCGATTCATCGGTTGCGGCCGCGCTCGTACATCGTGCAATCGGCTCTCAACTCACCTGCGTGTACGTCGACACCGGTCTGATGCGCAGGGGAGAGAGCGAACAGGTTGTCGAAACGTTCCGTCGCAGCATGGGAATCGAACTCATCCATGTCGATGCCGGCGACAGGTTCTTCGAGAAGCTCGCGGGCGTCACCGAGCCCGAGGCAAAGAGAAAGGCAATCGGTGAGTTGTTCGTGCGAATCTTCGAGGAGCACACCGGCGGCATCACCGACGCGAAATTCCTCGTGCAGGGAACCCTCTACCCGGACATCGTCGAGAGCGGTGGCGCCGACGGAACCGCGGCGGTCATCAAGAGCCACCACAATGTCGGCGGGCTCCCCGACGACATGGTGCTCGAACTGTGCGAGCCCTTGCGGGCGCTGTTCAAGGACGAAGTTCGCAAGGTCGGTGTCGAGCTCGGACTCTCCGACGACATCGTGTGGCGCCAGCCGTTTCCGGGGCCCGGGCTCGGTGTTCGCATCATCGGTGAGGTCACCCCCGACAGAGTCGCAACTCTGCAGCATGCCGACGAGATCGTCCGTCACGAAGTGAAGGCTGCGGGTCTCGAGCGCGACATCTGGCAGGCGTTCGCGGTTCTGGCCGACATCCGCAGCGTGGGGGTGATGGGCGACGAGCGCACCTACGGTCACCCCATCATCATTCGAGCGGTGACGAGCGATGATGCCATGACCGCCGATTGGGCGCGTCTCCCGTATGACCTGCTCGAGAAGATGTCGAACCGAATCATCAACGAGGTGCCGGGAATCAACCGCGTGGTCTACGACGTGACGTCGAAGCCCCCCGGAACCATCGAGTGGGAATAGTCGCACGGATTTTTTCCAGACGTCACAAGGCTTTGCGCCCCACCGAGGCATCGATTCGGGCTCACCCAACTACCGTGAGACCGTCATGTTCGCGTTCCCTCGACGCCCTCAACCGCGCCGGTCGGCCCTCGCTGCGGTCGTTGTCTCCGGTCTCCTCACCGGGTTGATTTTCCCGACCGACGGGGTGTCCGCCGACGGAATCGACGACAAGCGACGCCAGGTCGAGGCGATCGCCGACCAGCTGGAGAATCTGTCCGAGCAGATGGGAATGCTCGGAGAGGACTACGCCGAGTCGTTGGTCGAGCAGGCGGAACTCTCCGTGGAAATCGAACAGGCTCAGGCAGACGTCGCCGCGGCAGAGGCGCAACTGTCCCAGATGCGCGGCACCCTCTACATGTCGGCCGTCACCCAGTTCATGCACGGCGGGCGAAACTCGACGCTCACGAATCTCTTCGCGTCCGCGGGTGGGGTGCAGGACGCACTGCAACGCAGCCAGTTGACGTCGATCGCGATGAACCAGGGGGCCCTCACCACCGACTCGCTCGATGCAACGGCCACCGAACTCGTGAAGAAGAAGAGTGTTCTCGAAAAGAAGCGCAAGCAGGCAGAGAACGTTGCGTCCTACGTTCTCACCAGGAAAGACGCAGCCGAGGCGCTCGCGGCCAGGTACGAGCAGTTGCAGGCATCGGTCCAGGGGGATCTCGCCGTGTTGCTGCGCGAGGAACGCGACCGCAGAGAGCGTCAGGCACTCGAGGACGCCCAGCGAGAGGCGGCCGGGTACAAGAGCAAGTATTCGTCTCTCCAGAAGAAGTACGGCAACATTCCCTCGGTGTCGGCACGCGCACAGACCGCAGTTCGCGCCGCGTTGTCGCAACTCGGGGTTCCGTACAGGTACGGCATGAGTTCACCGGGTCGTGCATTCGACTGCTCGGGCCTCACGACCTATGCGTGGGGCAAGGCCGGAGTCGGTCTTCCGCGCAATTCGCGTCGTCAGTACAACGCGCTCCCGAAGATTCCGAAGCAACTCGCCCAGCCCGGCGACCTGATCTTCACCGGTTCTCCGATTCATCACGTGGGCATCTATCTCGGGAACGGAACCATGGTGCACGCCCCGCAGACGGGTGACGTGGTGAAAATCGGTCCGATTCGTTGGTGGAAGGTCGTCGGCGTCGTACGCCCGCGCTGAGAACAACTACCGTCGGTGCCCATGCAGGGGATCAACGAGGAGAATCTCGAGACCTGGCTCGACGCCCACATCGACGGCGCACGGGGTCCCTACGACTATTCGTTGATTGCGGGTGGTCGCAGCAATCTCACGTTCCACGTGACCGACTCGAACGGCCTGCAGATGGTGTTGCGACGTCCGCCGATGGGTCACGTGCTGGCCACCGCGCACGACATGCAACGCGAACACCGGATCATGACGTCAGTGGGGAAAACCGATGTCCCGGTGCCGCGGACACTCGGTGTCTGCATCGATCCCGAGGTGAACGGCGCACCGTTCTACGTCATGTCGTATGTCGCGGGTGTGGTGCTCGACAGCCCGGAGAAGGGCAACCTTTTGCCCGAGGGTCTGCGCACTTCGGCGTCGGAACATCTGATCGACGTTCTCGCCGACCTGCATGCAGTCGATGTCGACGCCGTCGGGCTCGGTGACCTTGCCAAGCGTGACGGTTATGTCGAACGCCAGGTGAAGAGATGGTCGACCCAATGGGCGAACTCAAAGACCCGCGAGTTGCCCGCGATCGAAGAAGTCGCAGAACGTCTCGCGCGCAAGATTCCCGTCCAGCAGGGAGTCGCCATCGCGCACGGTGACTACCGGTTCGGCAACTGCCTCACCGATGTCGAGACCGGGCGGATCGCCGCGGTACTCGACTGGGAGTTGTGCACACTGGGTGACCCGCTCGCCGACCTCGGCTACGTCGGCATCTACTGGACCGACCCCGGCATGCCGCTCGCGCGCACGAATGATCCGTCGGGACTGGCCGGGTTCTGCACGTTCGATCATCTGGTCGAGAGGTACGCACGTCGAACCGGCCGCGACGTGTCGGGCATCTCGTACTACAGGGCGTTCGCCAGTTTCAGATTGGCAGTCATCGCCGAAGGCGTGTATGCCCGCTATCTGCACGGCGCCATGGGCGACCAGAAGATCGATCTCGAACCGATGAAGCTGAGCGTCGACAATCTCGCCGAATCAGCACTGAACGCACTGAGGGGGAACTGACATGGCACTCGACGGATGGCAGAAAGGGTCGTTCACAGCGGCCACGTACACACGCGACACGTACCGCAAGGGCAACGGCCCCGTGGTGATCGTGGTGCACGAGATACCCGGCATCACGCCTGCTGTCGAATGGTTCGCGAACGATGTGGTGAACGCCGGGTTCACCGTGGTGATGCCCGACCTGGTCGGCACACCGGGGCGCGGGGTGTCGGGCAGATACATCGCGTCGTCGATGTTGAAGGTGTGCATCTCGAAAGAGTTCACGAACATGGCACTGAACAGGACATCACCCATCATCTCGTGGTTGCGTGCACTCGCAAAGTCCCTGCATGCCGAGGTCGGGGGCCGAGGCGTCGGCGCGGTCGGAATGTGTTTCTCGGGCGGGTTCGCGCTCGGGATGATGGTCGATGACATCGTGGTCGCGCCCGTTCTGTCGCAGCCGTCGCTGCCGTTCGCAATCGGCAAGGCACGGGGGGCCGACCTGAACCTGTCGCCCGACGATGCGGCGGTCATCGCAGAGCGCGCGTCACAGGGCTGTCAGGTGCTGGGTCTTCGCTTCGACAAGGACAAACTCGTCGGCGACCGGTTCTCTTCGTTGAGGAACCTGCTCGGCGATTCGTTCGTCGCCGTCGAGATTCCCTCTCAGAGTCCGAAAGACCACAGCGTGCTCACGGAACAACGACACGAGCCGAGCGTGCAGCGCGTCATCGATTTCTTCGCCGAAAAACTGAAGTAGTCAGCGAGGCCCGCCGTCGACGGCGAGAAGGGTGCCGGTGGTGTAACTGCTCGCATCGCTGGCAAAGTACAGCGCCGCCCCCACCACTTCGTGGGGAAGTCCGCCGCGTTGCAGCGCATACGCGACCTTCGCACGTTGCTCGAACTGCTCCATGTCCCACGCTTTCGAGATGTCGGTGAGGAAAGGTCCGGGAACGATGCAGTTCACGCGCACGTGCGGGCCGTAGGTCTTTGCCAGGCCCATCGTCAGTGTGTTGACGGCGGCCTTCGCCGCACCGTAGACGACTTCGTTCGGTCCGGGGCGTGTGCTTGCAATCGACGACACGTTGATGATCGAGCCCCCGTGCACCACGCCGTCTGCGTCGGGGGTCGTCATGTGGGTACCGATGAGCGCAGAGAGACGGAACGGTCCCTTCAGGTTCACGCCCATCACCTTGTCGTACAGTTCCTCCGACACGTCGACGAGTGACGGGTAGAGGGGCGACATCCCGGCGTTGTTCACCAGAATGTCGATGCGACCGAAACGTGCGATCGCCGTGGCCGCGAGCGTCCCGGCGTCGTCCCACGACGCGGCGTGGTATCCGATCGCGAGCGCCTCGCGCCCCAGGTTCCTCACCTCCTCTGCGACTGTTTCGCAATTCTCGACCTTGCGGCTCGCGACCACGATGGTTGCGCCGTGTTCGGCAAACGCGAGCGCCATCTCACGGCCGAGACCGCGACTGCCACCGGTGATGATGGCCGTGCGCCCCTCGAGAGAGAACAGATTCTTCGATGTCATGTTGATGCCTTTGCTGAATAGTCCGGATGCGAGAACGTGGCGAGAAGTGAGGTGACCGACGAAGTCTTTCCCAAGAGAATGTGTCGTGCCAACAGACCCTTGGCCGCCTTGGCGTTGTGGCCCCCGACGACTCCGCCTTTCTTTGCGACGAGATCGACACGCACCACCGAGGGAAGCCGCGACCAGTCGAAAGCGGCCCTGTGTTCCTGTGGCAGCAGATCGACCACCACCGTCGAACCCACGACATCGATGAACGCATCGGTGAGGTCGTCGCGCCACCATGTGCTGACGGTGCCGAACGGCGACAGACGGGCACCCATCTTCAGTCGGTAATCGGGGAGCGGGTCATCGGCGCGCACGAGGCCGGCAAGGCCCGACGGAACGAAGATGCGCCGCAGCGCGGAGTCTCGAGCGGCGCCGGGGAACGAGCCGGGGTCGAGGTGGTCCCAGACCACCCCGGTGTAGCGACGCCAGGCGGGAAGCGTCGGTGAACCGATCAGCACACGGTTCTGCGCAGTTGCGTGGGCGAGGTGAACACCCTTCACGCCGAGCAGTTTTTCGTTGCCACCTTTCGCCTTCTTCAGCGCATCGGCGATGTCGCGACGGAAATCTCCGAGGGTCTCGGCGAAGACACCCGATTCGGGGTGCCACGAGCTCCGTGGGTCGCCGCCGGTTGCCTTCCCCTCGGAAGGAGGCAACAACAAGAGAAATCGAGGTGCTCCCATAGTGCGTTACCCCCTTTCTGCCTTCTACGCTAGGTGCATGCGAGTACACGTTGACCCATCCAAGTGCCAAGGCCACAACCGCTGCTATGCGTTGGCTCCCGAATTGTTCGATGTCGACGACCTGGGAAATGCCTTCGAACTGAACGACGGCGTCGTGCCGGCCGCTCTCGAAGACAAGGCACGTCTCGCCGTTGCCAACTGTCCCGAATTCGCAATCACCATCGAAGACTGACAAAGGAACCCCCCGATGACCGACACAGTTTTTGGCCCCGTGACCGATTGGGCAACCGATTTCGACCACGGCGCACCCGAATACAACGCCAACATCCACGAGATCTGGGACACCCTCAAGGCTTCCGGATGCCCGATTGCGCACACCGAGCGGTACGGCGGAGTGTGGTTGCCGCTGACGCACGACATGGTGCACGAGATCGCCTACGACACCGACCACTTCACGAGTCGCAGCGTCGTCGTGGGGCAGTTGAAGCCGTCGCAGGTTGAAGGCGCGATGCCGGCTCCGATCGGTGGCGCACCGCCGATCAGTTCCGACCCGCCGTTCCACCAGCACGCTCGTCGTCTGCTTCTTCCCGCGTTCGCGCCGAAGAAGATCGATCCGCTGCGCGAGGAAATCCGCCAGATGTGTCACGACCTCATCGACAAGATGGGCGACAAAGACGTCATCGACGCCGCATACGAATACGCACAGCACATCCCGGTGATGGTCATCGCGTCAATGGCCGGTCTCCCGAAGGAAGACGGCGACATTTTCCGTTCCTGGGTGCACGTGATCCTCGAGGGAATCGGCGAGTCGCGCGAAGAGCGCGAGCCCGTGTTCCTCGCGCTGAACGAGTATCTCGAAAAGGCCGTCCAGGAGAAGATGGAAAACCCGGGCGATGACCTCATCAGCTTCCTCCTCGACGCCGAGATCATGGGCAACAAGTTGTCGCCCGAGCACGTTCGCGGAACCATCATCCTGTTGATGGTCGCCGGCATCGACACCACGTGGAGCGGCATCGGCAACTCCATCTGGCATCTCGCAACGAACGCAGTCGACCGTCGTCGTCTCGTCGAGAACCCCGGCATGATCCCGATGGCCATCGAGGAGTTCCTCCGTGCGTATGCGCCGGTCACGATGGCACGCCTCGTGAAAGAGGATTACGAGTTCCACGGTGTGCAGATGAAGGAAGAAGACTGGGTTCTTCTCCCGTTCCCTGCCGCCAACCGCGACCCGAACCAGTTCGAAGACGCCGACAAGGTCATCATCGATCGTGAAGAGAACCGTCACGCGGCGTTCGGCCTCGGAATCCACCGTTGCATCGGTTCGAACCTTGCACGTCTCGAGTTGAACGTTGCGGTTGAGGTGTTCCTCGAGCGCTTCCCCGACTTCGAACTCAACACCACCGAAGAGATGGTGTGGAGCACCGGACAGGTTCGCGGACCCCGCAAGCTTCCGCTTCGCATCAACGCGCGCGCATAGCGTCGACATCATCGCCGACGCGACACAACCTGGTCGTACAATGACCGGGTCATGTCGCAGTCGCACCATCAGTTGTCCGGGGGAAGCGTCCCGCTGAATCCCGAACAGCAAGACGCTGTGTACCACCCCGGCGGCCCGTTGCTCGTCGTTGCAGGTGCCGGATCCGGAAAGACGCGCGTTCTCACCCAGCGCATTGCATGGCTCATCAGCCAGGGTGTGCACCCGAGCGAGATCCTCGCCATCACGTTCACCAACAAGGCCGCCGACGAGATGCGACATCGGGTCGCCGATCTCGTGGGCGGCCTGTCGAAGGCCATGTGGGTCACGACCTTCCACAAGGCGTGCGTGCGCATTCTTCGTCAGCATGCCGACGCGCTCGACTACCCGAAGCAGTTCACCATCTACGACTCGCAGGACTCGAAGCGACTCGTGGGGTACGTCATCCGCGACATGGGGCTCGATCCGAAGAAATTCCCCGCCGGCGCGGCGCAGTCGCGCATCAGCCTCTGGAAGAACGAGTTGGTGACTCCGGCCCGGGCATTCGACGGCGCCGAGCACATCGTGGCGCGTCGTCACGCCGAGATCTACCGCGAATACCAGGCACGTCTCGAGAAGGCCGGCGCAATGGATTTCGATGACCTCCTGGTCAACGTGGTCCGCCTGTTCGAGAAGTTCCCCGATGTTCTGCGTCACTACCAGGAACGTTTCCGCCACATTCTCATCGACGAGTTCCAGGACACCAACCAGGCACAGAACCGAATCGTCCTCATGCTCGGCGAGGTGCACAAGAACGTGTGCGTGGTGGGAGACAGCGACCAGAGCATCTACAAATTCCGCGGGGCCGACATGCGCAACATCGACGAGTTCGAGAGCGCGTTCGGCGAGGCCACCGTGGTGATCCTGTCGCAGAACTACCGCAGCACGCAGACCATTCTCTCGGCAGCCAATGCCGTCATCTCCCAGAATCTCGGTCGTCGCCCGAAAGACCTGTGGACATCGGCGGGCGACGGCGAACGCATCGTTCGCTACTACGCCGAAGACGAATACGACGAGGCGTCGTGGGTGTCGAGCACCGCGCGCGACCTCAACAACAAAGAAGGTCGTCAGTGGGGCGACATCGCGGTGATGTACCGCACCAACGCCCAGAGCCGCGCCATCGAGGAATCCCTCATGAGATCGGGCATTCCCTACAAGGTCGTCGGTGGCACCAAGTTCTACGACCGCAGGGAAGTGAAAGACGCAATCGCGTATCTTCGGGCCGGCGCCAACCCGCTCGACGAGATCAGCATCAAGCGTGTGCTCAACGTGCCGAAGCGCGGAATCGGTGACACCAGCATCGGCAAGATCGATGCCTACGCCGCTGCACACGGCGTCTCGTTCATCGAGGCGATGCGCAAGTCGACCGAAGCCGGCGTCGGTGGCGCCGCATCGAAGGGAATCGCCGCATTCGTGGCGCTCGTCGACGAGATGCATGCGTCGCTGGCCGACGGGCCGGCTGCGCTTCTCGAGGTGGCGATGAACACCAGCGGGTATCTCACCGAACTCGAGAACGAAGACACCGTCGAGGCGGCGGGACGTCTCGAGAACATCGCAGAGCTCATCGGCTCTGCCGCCGAGTTCACGCAGGTCGACGAGTTCCTCGAACAGGTCGCACTCGTTGCCGACACCGACGACCTCGACGGCGAGAACCACATCGTGCTGATGACACTGCACTCAGCAAAGGGACTCGAGTTCCCCGTGGTGTTCCTGGTGGGATGCGAAGAGGGCATATTCCCCCACAGCCGCACGCTCACGGAGCCCGACGAACTCGAGGAAGAACGTCGACTCGCCTACGTCGGCCTCACGCGCGCCCGCGAGCGCCTGTTCGTCTCGCACGCATGGCACCGCATGTTGTTCGGCCAGTCGCAGTACAATCCGCCTTCGCGGTTCCTGTCCGAGATCCCGCTCGAACTGTTCGATCGTCAGGGGAACGTCGATTCGGGTGCCGACCACCGTCGCACGTACGGTCGCACGCCGGGCGATTGGCACGACGCAGCAATCCCCGAATATCGCCGTCGTCACGACGACGAACCCGAGGGGCGAACGTTCGGTGCGCGTCGTGCCGAACGTGCGGTGAAACCGGCGGCTCAGCCGCGCGACACGGAACACCTGAACGGGCTCAAGGTGGGCGACGACGTCGAACATGCGGTCTTCGGTGAGGGAGTCGTCATCGAGATCAAGGGCAGTGGCGAGAAGGCGGAGGTCACCGTCCGGTTCCGTGAGAGGGGCACCAAACACCTCGCCCTGGCGTGGGCTCCGCTCAAGAAACTCTGAGGAGTGCGACAGCCACCGTGCCAGCGACTAAAAATGGTGGCATGAAAGCGGCGATTCTCATCGAAAGTCTCACGGGCAACACTTGGAAGGCCGGCGAGATGATTGCGGCAAACCTCCAGCAGGAGAACTGGTCGATCACCGGCATCTCTCCGGTGAAGTCGCCCGATCACGCGTCGATCCAAGATGCCGACACCGTCATCGTCGGCACATGGGTGCACGGACTCTTCGTTGTCGGTCAGGCACCCTGGGCTGTCGACCGACTTCGTGCACTGCCCGCAATGTCGGGCAAGAAAGCCGTCGCGTTCTGCACCTTCGCACTGAACCCCGGCAAGTCACTCGATGTCATGACCGACACCCTCTTGTCGCGTGGCGCCGACGTGGTGGGCGGTCTTGCGTTGCATCGCGGCAAACTCGGGGCCCACAGCGAGGAGTTCGCCATTCGGCTGATCGACTCGCTCAGTTCGCGCTGATCATCAATCGGTCGTCGGTGTGGTGACACCGCGAAGGTCGAGGTAGAGGGTTTTCCGGTTCTCGACGATCGGTCGCACGGAGTCGGGCAGCATGAGGTCGTCGACGGTCAACGTGCGCGCGTCGCAATCGACAAAATTCCTGGTGCCCGGTGTGTGCGTGACGAGACACGAACTGTCGCGGTCGGCGGGGTAGCCGTAGTACACACGCCATCCGCGTGCGGGGTCGTCACCCGTGTGGTCGAGAACGACCGATCGCACGCCGTCGGGGCTCTTCAGGTCGGGGAACAGCAGCGGGCCGTCGTCTGCGACGGCCTCGGCCATTGCGTCGACCTTGCCGACCTCGAACACCTTGTTCGCGATCTTGTCCGACGGGTCGGCATTGTTGTTGATCGTGCCCGCCACCACCCACAACCCCGCGAAGAACACCACGAAGAACGCGATGCCGCCGAGAACGGGCACGACGGCCCGGGCAAAGGGGGAGCGCAGCCGGGGGGATTTCATGCCTCCATTGTGGCGGGTTGGTGAAGAAGTACCCGTTCGGCGTAGGGTTTCTTTTCTGTGAAGCGCCCCTACCGAGTCGTCGTAGCCAAGCCTGGTCTGGATGGTCATGACCGCGGAGCCAAGACCATCACCCGTGCGCTACGCGACCACGGATTCGAGGTCATCTACACCGGTCTGCACCAGACCCCCGAACAGATCGCAGAGACCGCCCTCCAGGAAGACGCAGATGCCGTGGGCTTGTCGCTGCTGTCGGGGGCGCACAACACCCTTTTCCCGCGGGTGATGGAAGAACTCACGAGTCGCGACATGGCCGACGTGCTCGTGTTCGGCGGCGGAGTCATCCCCGATGCAGATGCTCGCGTGTTGCGCGAGCAGGGAGTCGGCAACATTTTCGGGCCCGGCTCGTCACTCAAGGCCATCTGCCAATGGCTCGAAGAAGAACTCGACAACCGAGAATAAGAACACACGGAGCAATTGAATGGACCTCTTTGAGTACCAGGGCAAGCAGTACTTTGCCCGCTACGACATCCCTGTTTCGAAGGGCGACGTTGCCCACACGGTCGACGAGGCGGTGAAGGCGGCCGATGCAGCGGGCTACCCCGTCGTCGTGAAGGCGCAGGTACAGGTCGGTGGTCGCGGCAAGGCGGGCGGCATCAAGCTGGCCAACAACGCCGACGAGGTGCGCACACACGCATCGAACATTCTCGGCATGGACATCAAGGGTCACGTCGTGAAGCGAGTGTGGGTCGAGAACGCGAGCGACATCGCAGAGGAGTACTACGCCTCGTTCACGCTCGACCGCGGAGCCAAGAAGCACCTTCTCATGCTGAGCAAGGAGGGCGGTGTCGAGATCGAGGAAGTCGCGGCGAAGAACCCGTCTGCCATTCTCATGCTGCACATCGATCCGGTCGACGGCCTCTCGGCTGCGGCCGCAATGAGGGCCGCCGTCGATGCACGTATTCCCGAGAAGGCACAGCAGGGAGTCGCCGACATCCTGGTGAAGCTCTACCGGTGCTTCACCGAAGGTGACTGCGACCTCGCCGAGATCAACCCGCTCATCCTCAAGCCCACCGGAGAGGTGCACGCGCTCGACGCAAAGGTCAGTCTCGACTCGAACGCCGATTTCCGTCATCCCGAATGGGACGAGTTCAAGGCGACGGAGGAACTCGATGCCCGAGAGAAGCTCGCGCGCGAGAAGGGCCTCCAGTACATCGGTCTCGACGGCACAGTCGGGATCATCGCAAACGGCGCCGGTCTCGCGATGAGCACGCTCGACGTGGTGAACCAGGTCGGCGGCACTGCGGCGAACTTCCTCGACATCGGTGGCGGCGCGAACGCCGACCTCATGGCCGGAGCACTCGAGGTGATCAACTCCGACCAGAACGTGAAGAGCATCTTCATCAACATTTTCGGCGGAATCACGCGCGGAGAAGAGGTGGCGAAGGGAATAGTCGAGGCGCTCGGTCGGGTCGACCTGCGTGCGCCGATCGTCATCCGTCTCGACGGAACCAACGCAGAAGAAGGTCGAACGATTCTTGCGAATGCGGGAATCCCCGAATCGAAACTCACCAGCAAGCCAACCATGCTTGAAGCCGCCCGCGCCGCTGTCGCGCTCGCAAAGTAAGGAACATCGACATGGCAATTTTCGTCGACGAAAACACCAAGGTCATCGTGCAGGGACTCACGGGTGGGCAGGGCAAGTACCACGGTCTCCGCAACAAGGCGTACGGAACGCAGGTTGTCGCCGGTGTGACCCCCGGAAAGGGCGGCACCGATGTCGAAGGCATCCCGGTGTACAACAGTGTCGCCGAGGCCGTGGCCGCCACCGGCGCCACCGCATCGTTCGTCACGGTTCCGCCGAAGGCTGCATCAGCCGCGATCCTCGAGGCCGCCGCGGCGGGCATCTCGTTCATCGTGTGCATCACCGAGGGCATTCCTGCACAGGACGAAGCGCGCACCTACAACACGTTGGTGCGCGATCATCCGAACGTGCGTCTGTTGGGACCGAACTGCCCGGGAATCATCAGCCCCGGAAAGTGCAACATCGGAATCACAGCCGGCGAGATCGCCGAACTTCCGTCGGCATCGGGCCCGAACGTCGGCATCGTCTCGCGCTCCGGAACCCTCACGTACCAGGCTCTCTACGAACTGAAGCAACGCGGCATCGGTGTGTCGACCTGTGTCGGTATCGGTGGCGACCCCGTACCGGGAACGTCGTTCATCGACTGTCTGCGCGAGTTTCAGAACGACCCGGAGACACACGCCATCATCATGATCGGCGAGATCGGCGGTTCAGCCGAGGAAGAAGCAGCCGAGTTCATCAAGGCGAACGTCACCAAGCCGATGTCGGCCTACATCGCGGGCGTCACCGCACCGGCCGGCAAGAAGATGGGTCACGCAGGCGCCATCGTGTCGGGCGGGAAGGGAACCGCCCAGGGCAAAATGGACGCACTGCGCGACGCCGGCGTGAGAGTGGGCCAGAACCCCACCGAAGCCGGCGAACTCATGGCCGAGATCGTCGCCGGGCTGCGCTGAGTGCCACGCGCACTTCTCTCTGTCTACGACAAGACCGGCATCGTTGAGTTTGCCTCGGCGTTGAACGCTCTGGGCTGGTCGATCGTCTCGAGCGGCGGCACCGCTGCAACGTTGACCTCTGCCGGTGTGCCTGTCATCGACGTTGCCGACGTCACCGGTCTCGCGCCGATTCTCGACCATCGCGTCGTCACCCTGCACCCGAAGATCCACGGTGGCATCCTCGCCGATCGCGACAAGCCCGGGCACGTCGAGGAACTCAGGCAACACGGCATCGACGAGATCGACCTCGTTGTGGTCAATCTGTATCCGTTCTCGTCGCAGCAGGGAGTCGAACTCATCGACATCGGTGGCCCCGCGATGGTGCGCGCCGCCGCGAAGAACTTTGCACACGTCGGCGTGGTGGTCGACATCGCCGATTACTCAGACGTTCTCGAGATGATCGAAGGGGGTTATTTCGGGGTGTCGGCCAGACGCATGCTCGCGCAGAAGGCGTTCCGCATCACGAGCGCCTACGACGCCGCGATTGCGTCGTGGCTGGCCGACGAGAGCCCCGACCGTGCGAGTGCGACGGTTCCCCCGATTCTCACATTGGTTGCCGAACGCGCCGAGATTCTCCGTTACGGAGAGAATCCGCACCAGACCGGCGCGCGGTACCGGCTGCCGGGAGTCGAGAGTTGGTGGGACTCTGCGATGCAACTGAACGGCAAGGAGATGTCGTACCTGAACGTGTACGACACCGAAGCCGCGTGGCAACTCGTCAGCGCGTTCGACCGGCCCGCCGCGGTCATCGTGAAACACGCGAACCCGTGCGGCGTGGCGCTGGCCCCCACGGTTCTCGAGGCGTACACGAAGGCGAACGCCGCCGACCCCACCAGTGCGTTCGGTGGCATCATCGCGGTGAACGGCGAAGTGAACGGCGACACCGCACGCGAAATCGCAAAGGTCTTCACCGAGGTGGTGATCGCCCCCTCGTTCTCCTCCGAAGCACTCGAGGTTCTCTGCGAGAAAGAAAACCTCCGTCTCATCGAGGCGGTGGCGCCGTTCCATTCGATGGCCATCAGTGTGCGGTCGATCGACGGTGGCTTGCTGGTGCAGTCGGTCGACGACATGAACGATTCGCTCGACGATTTCACCGTTGTCACCGAACGAGCCCCCGATGACGTCGAGTGGCAGAACCTCCTCCTCGCGTGGCAGACGGTTTCGGCGACATGGAGCAATGCAATCGTGCTCGCCAACAGTGATGTCGTCGTCGGGGTCGGCGGTGGGCAGCCGAACCGCGTCGATGCCGCCCGCATCGCCCTCGGGAGAGCAGGCGAGTCGGCTCGCGGCTCCGTTGCCGCCAGTGACGCCTTCTTCCCCTTCGGTGACACCCTGGAAGAACTGGCACGTGCCGGCGTCACTGCGGTGATACAGCCGGGCGGAAGCGTTCGCGATGCGGAGTCGATTTCCGTTGCCAACGCCCACGGAATCGCGATGGTGTTCACCGGTACGCGCCACTTCCGCCACTAGGCCAGGTCGTAGACTGCCCCAATGGCGCGCATCGCAGACCTCCTCGCCGCCGGGCGCACGTTCTCGTTCGAGTTCTCTCCGCCGAAATCAGCCGCTGCATCGATGTCGCTCGGCCGGACCATCGCCGAACTCGAGTCCCTGGCGCCGTCGTTCGTGTCGGTGACCTACGGCGCCGGCGGCTCCACCCGCGAACACACCCGCGACACCGTGCTGTGGGTGCAGAAAGAGACCAATGTGCCCCCGATGCCGCACCTCACGTGTGTGGGGCACACCCGGCGGGAGATCACCGACATTCTCGCCACATACGCCGAGGCCGGTATCGAGAACGTGCTCGCCCTGGCGGGCGACCCGCCGAAGAACCCTGCTGAAGCAGCCCCGAGCGACTTCACCTACGCAATCGAGCTCGTCGAACACATCCGCGCCAACACGACCATGGGTATCGGCGTCGCGGCCCACCCGGAGGGGCATCCGAGGTCACCCGACCTGGCGACCGATCGAAAACATCTGGCCGAAAAACTGAGCGTCACCGACTTTGCCACCACACAGTTCTTCTTCGACATCGACCACTACCTGTCGCTCGTGAACGATCTCGCCGACCTCGGTGTGACGAAGCCCGTGGTTCCCGGCATCATGCCCGTCACGAACATCGCCCAGGTCGAGCGCATGGCCGAACTGTCGGGTGCTGCCTTCCCCGCATGGTTGCGCGAGAAACTCGAGGCGGGGAAGACCCCCGACGACGTGCGTCGCATCGGCGTCGAGGCGGCCACCGAATTGTGTGCCCGGCTGCTCGATGCGGGGGCTCCGGGTCTTCACTTCTACACGCTCAACAAGTCGACGGCCACCAGAGAGATCTACGCGCAACTGGGACTTCCCGTCGTCTAGACACGCGTTCGCATGAGTTATCAAGAGTCCGACCAGGCACGAGAGGGAACACCCGCGTGGGGAACCCGTCGTGGACCCATCGTGCCCTACGTTCCCGGCCTCGACGGTCTGCGTGCGCTCGCGGTGCTCGCAGTTGTGGTGTACCACGCGAACCGCGAGTGGCTGGGCGGAGGTTTCCTCGGCGTCGAGGTGTTCTTCGTCATCTCCGGCTATCTCATCACCTTGTTGTTGATCGCCGAACGCGAGCGCGTCGGAACGGTGTCGCTGAAGAACTTCTGGTTGCGTCGGGCGAGGCGACTGTTGCCCGCACTGTTCGCGCTTCTCGTCGGCACCATCACGTACTGCGCGCTCTTCGATTCCGACCGACTCGGCAAGCTGCGCGGGGACGTGGTCGCGGGCGTGCTGTACGCCTCGAACTGGTTCCAGGTGTGGACCGGATCGTCGTACACCACGGCTGCAGAATTCGCCCCGCTGCGTCACCTGTGGTCGCTCGCGGTGGAGGAGCAGTTCTACATCATCTGGCCCGTGGTCATGTACCTGCTCCTGCGTCGGCTCAGCGGAAAGAAACTGCCGATCATCGGGTTGTTGTTCACTGCGTTGGCCATCGGTGTCACCGTGTACTCCGCATCAATCTTCCGTTCCGGTCCGATCGACACCATCGCGAAGACTCCCGATCAGTACATGGAGATGTTCGGTCGCACCGTTCTGCGCACCGATTTCCTCTATCTGGGCACCGTCACCCGCGCATCAGGGTTGTTGCTCGGTGCCGCATTGGCGACTTGGTGGAGACCATGGGCGATTCGGCGGGGTCGTGCCGGGTCGAATGCGAACGGTCTCGATCTCGTCGGAATCGCCTCGATCGCCGGCCTCGGGTACATGTGCTGGAGGTTCCGCGAGGTCGTGGTGGTCACCGACAGCGGAACCGAGGGCTACGGGCTTCTCTACCGCGGAGGTCTGCTGTTGGTCGGACTCGCGAGCGTGATGGCGATCGCAACCGTGACGCACCCGCGTTCGCGTCTCGGCAAGTACGTGATCGGAACTCCGTTGCTCGTGTGGCTCGGCAAGCGTTCGTACGGTCTCTATCTGTATCACTGGGTCGTGTTCCAGGCGTACCGCAAGAGCGCCGGTGTCGCTCTCAACGTGCAGGAATTCATCGCACTGATGGCAATCACCGTCGTCATCACCGAGGCGTCATATCAGTTCATCGAAATGCCGATTCGCACCGGGCGCGCCCGGGAGGCGTGGCTGCGCTGGCGGTCGAGCGGGGCCGGCCTGCGCGGTCCGTTGCCGGTCATCGGTGCGACACTCGCGGTGGTGCCCGTGTTCGCGATCGTGAGCATGGCCGGAGCGCGCGTGATTCCCGACGAGAACTCCGCGAACTTCGACGAGAACGAGGGGGTGGTCGTCACGATTCCGTCGACCACTCTTCCCATCGGAACAACGGTCGCACCGGTGGTGACGACGACCGTTCCCGCGACGAAGATCGACGTGCTCGCCGTCGGCGACTCGGTGATGCTCGGATCGGCGAAGAAGCTGACTGCCGTCGGCATCACCGTCGATGCGGTGAAGAACCGGCAGGTGCTCGAGGCGTTGCAGGTGTTCAACTATCGCAAGAGCACCAACGAACTGGGTGAGAACGTCGTGATCCATCTCGGAACCAACGGCACCACCAAGGAAGCAACGTTCGACCGGATTCTCGAGCCTCTCTCCGATGTCGACAGGGTGCTGGTGCTCACGTTGAAAGTGCCCGGCCGCCAGTACCAGAACATCAATAACGCGATCATCAACGCGCTTCCCCTCAAATACCCCAACGTCACCGTGCTCGATTGGCTCGCGCACACCAAGGGTCACGACGACTGGTTCGCCTCCGACGGGATCCATCTGAACAAGATCGGCCAGGACCAGTACGTGCAGTTCATCCTGAAGGGCCTCGGCCGGTCGCAGGGCTGAATCCACCGGGTCCGTATTGGGTGTCGCCCCGCCGTCGTGCCTACGCTTGATGCCATGACAACTCCCGTACGAATCGCCGTCACCGGTGCCGCCGGCCAGATCGGTTACAGCCTTCTTTTCCGTATCGCCTCCGGCGCCGTGTTCGGCCCGAACACCCCGGTGATCCTTCAGCTTCTCGAGATCACGCCTGCTCTCGGTGCGCTCGAGGGCGTTGCCATGGAACTCGACGACTGCGCGTTTCCGTTGCTGGCCGGGATCGTGCGCACCGACAACGCCGAGACCGCGTTCGGTGACGCCGACGCAGCGTTTCTTGTCGGTGCGATGCCCCGAAAGGACGGCATGGAGCGCGGCGACCTGCTGAGCGCGAACGGCGGAATCTTCAAGCCTCAGGGCCAGGCTCTCGCCGCGGCCGCAAAGAAAGACGTGAAGGTCCTCGTGGTGGGCAACCCGGCGAACACGAACGCGTTGATCGCCATGAACAACGCAAAGGGTCTCGATCCGCGACGGTTCACCGCGATGACCCGACTCGACCACAACCGCGCACTCACGCAGTTGTCGACAAAAGTCGGACAGCCCGTGACCGCCATCAAGAAGATGACCATCTGGGGCAACCACTCGAGCACCCAGTATCCCGACCTGTTCCATTGCGAAGTGAACGGCAAGAACGCCGCACAACTCGTGAACGACCAGGGCTGGCTCGAGAACGACTTCATTCCGACCGTTGCAAAGCGCGGCGCGGCCATCATCAAGGCCCGCGGTCTGTCGTCGGCTGCGTCGGCGGCAAACGCGGCAATCGATCACATGCACTCGTGGGTTGCGGGCACTCCCGACGGCGACTGGGTGTCGATGGCGATCCCGTCCGACGGCAGTTACGGCGTGCCCGAGGGAATCATCTCGTCGTTCCCCTGCGTGTGCAAGAACGGCGACTACAGCATTGTCCAGAGTCTCGACATCGACGACTTCAGCCGTGCGCGCATCGATGCATCGGTCGCCGAACTCATCGAGGAGCGCGACGAAGTCAAGAAACTCGGACTCATCTGATGAATCCGGCGGCCCTGATCGACACCGATCGGTGGCCGCTCGACGACCCATCGGTCATCGAGCCGTTGGCCCGCCAGTTCGAGGCGGAACACATTGCGATTCTTCCCGGATTCGTGAAGCAAGAAGCACTTCCGGCTCTCGTGGCCGAGTGCGACACGCTCGCGCACGTTGCCCATCACACCGACAACAATGCGAACCTCGACGTGGTCGCCTATGACCAGTTCCCCGCAGATTCGATGCTGCGCGCGCTGTACGAATGGGACCCGCTCATGGAGTTCGTGGGCAGGATCCTCGGGCACGACTCGTTGTTCCGTTACGCCGATCCGTTCGGAGCGCTGAATCTCTCGGTGATGCGCGACGGGCACGAACTTGGTTGGCACTTCGACCAGACCGACTTTGTCGTGAGCATCGCGATCCAGCCTTCGCTCGAGGGCGGCCACTTCGAGAACGTGCCCATGGTGCGGTCGGCGGTCGACGACAACGCAGACGTCGTGGCGGCAGTTCGATGCGGAGAACGCGACGACCTGGTGCGCACCGAACCGATGACACCCGGCACCCTGATGATTTTCAACGGTCGGTGGAGCTACCACAGAGTGTCAAAGGTCGGGGGAGAGGTGCCGCGCCATGTTGCTCTTCTCGCCTACGACACCAGACCGGGAACCGACTCGAACGACGAACTCAAACTCGCCCGCTACGGGCGGCTGCCTGCATGAGGGAATCACATTGCTGATCGGTGAGGGCTTCGCGGGTGACGGCGTCAATGCGGCCCATGTCAATGTCGTGCTCGGCGATCGCATCGGCCCGGTCGGCACGGCATGGGCGACAGCTCTCGCGACACCGCGCCCGGGACACGTTCCGTTTGTCGCGGTTGCCAGACCCGGTGTGCCGATCCGGCCGTTCACTCTGTTCGTCAACAAAGCCACCGTCGAAAGCGAACCGCACGGCACGATCACATGGGGTGCCGCACAAGCTGGCGTCTCCGCCGGGGTCGGAGACGCGTACGAGCAGGGGAGTCTCGACGGTTCGAGTCCGCACGACCTCGACAAAGTTCTGATCGTGGCGGTGTGGGTGAACCCGGCCGCCGACGACGAAGAAGCAGTGTTCGAGAACAACCGGGTGGCTACCGCCGCGGCTCTGGCCATGGCAGTCTCACCGACCCCCGGTTTTGTCGGCACAGATGTGTCGGCGATGACCGACCCGTCGAATCCCTATTTCCGCCGGTAGCCCGGCCAGGTTGCAATCGGGGTACTCGGTCTGGTTGAATACCTGACTAAATCAGTCAGAATTATCGGGAATCCCGAGAACACTCAGACCACAGGGACTTTGTCATGACCGCCACACACCACACCGAGGCTCACGGACACTCACACCTCACCGGGGGCGACACAACGCGTCTCACGGCGTCTCAGGTGCCTTCTGTGCCGCGCCACTGGGTGCTCAGGGCCGGAATCACCCTCGCGGCAGTCGCTCTCGCTGCGGTGAGTCTTGCCTACGGCAGCAACGACGACACCTCTCGTGCACCGACGATCTCTGTGTCCGCGTCGTCCAAGTAGACAACCGCCACGGCAGGCGGGGGGCATCGCTCAGTTGTAATCGGTGCGCGATCTCACCGTCGTGAACGCAGCGTCGAGAGCGCTGAACACTGCCGAACAATCGACGAGACGTTGCGTGTCGCCGGTGATCCGCACGAGACCCTTGATGAACAACTCCTGTGCGGGAATTTTCTCGGTCGCGACCGCTACTGCCGATTCCCACGACTGCTCCATGCGCACGTGCTCGTCGGGTGCCGGCCCGGGGCCGAACGACGCGACTCCGTCGCCGACCTGAAGGTGATACAGCACGTTTCCTTCCGGGCCGTCGGTGACCACCTGGGTGACACCGATCGAGAGCGAACCGGCGAGAGTTGCCAACGCCTCCGACGCAGCGACCTGTTCCTGCATGGCTTCAATCCATTCGAGACTGAGATAACGCATGCGAACAGTGTGCCGTGACCGTGTCGGGAAACGACGGAGTCGCGGGCAGCAAAAAGGGCCCGGGCATTTCTGCCCGGGCCCTTTTTGTGCGAGTGCGCTTAGAGGTTCGCCGAGAGAGTCGCGCTCTGGCGGCTCGAGCGAATCACCGACGCGGCCAACACCACGGTCGCCACTGCTGCAATCAACAAACGGGTTCCGTCGTTGTCCTGCTGGGTGATGATCGCGGGCAGGATCAACAGCGACACCAGGTTCATCACCTTGATGAGCGGGTTGAGAGCCGGGCCGGCGGTGTCCTTGAACGGGTCGCCGACGGTGTCGGCGATGACCGCGGCCTTGTAGGGCTCTGATCCCTTGCCGCCGTGGTTTCCGTCTTCGATGTACTTCTTCGCGTTGTCCCACGCACCACCGGCATTGCTGAGGTAGTTCGCCATCAACTGGCCGGTGAGGATCACCGCTGCGAGGAATCCACCGAGCGCCTGCCAACCGATGCCGAAACCGACGATGACCGGGGTCAACACGGCGAGAAGGGCAGGGGTTGCCAACTCACGCAGCGATGCTTCGGTGCAGATGTCGATGACCGGGCCGTATTCGGGCTTCTTGGTTCCCGCCATGATGCCGCCGTCGCGGAACTGGTTGCGGACTTCCTGCACGACCACACCGGCGGTGCGGCCAACGGCACGGATCGACAGTGCCGAGAAGAGGAACGGAACGGCGCCGCCGATGAGAAGACCGATGAAGATCTTCGGGTCGGCAACGTTGATCGCGAGCTCGGGCAGCTTGAACACGCCGTCGCTGTAGTGCTCGATCTTGTCGGACAGAAGGTTGCCTGCGGCGTCCTTCAGGCTCGCACCGGCGGTCTCGATGAACGAGGCGAACAATGCGACAGCCGCGATGACTGCCGAACCGATCGCGAATCCCTTGGTGACGGCCTTCGTGGTGTTTCCGACTGCGTCGAGGCTGACCATGATCTTCTGCGGTTCTCCGTGGAATTCGCCCGACATCTCGGCAATTCCTGCCGCGTTGTCGGACACCGGGCCGAAGGTGTCTTCCGACACGATGACTCCGGTGGTGGCGAGCATTCCCATGCCGCAGAGTGCGACGAGATAGAGCGAGAAGGTGAGGTTTCCGCCACCGAGACCGAGCGCCACGCCGATTGCCACCGCAATGGCGATGACTGCGTACACGCTCGACTCGAGACCGAATGCCGTACCCGACAGGATCGCGGTCGCGGGTCCGGTTTCTGCCGACTCGGCGATTTCCTTCACGGGTGCGTGATGCGTCGCGGTGTAGTACTCGGTGAGTCGGCTGACCAACTGTGCGAGGACCAATCCGATTGCCACCGCGCCGAACACGCGCCAGCCGGCACCTGAAAGCGGATCGATCTTCTTGATGTCTTCTGCACTGAAGAACTTCGCCATGTCTGCGGGCGTTGCCTTCGCGTTGCCGATGTAGCTGAGGGCAAGTGCCAGGGTTCCGACGAGTGTCAGCGAACCGGCGACGAGGAAGCCCTTGTTGATCGGCTTCAGTGCATCGGTTTCGCCCTCTTTCGCCTTCACGGCAAAGACACCGGCAATCGACGCAACGACGCCGATGGCTCGCGCCGCAAGCGGGAACACGAGACCCATTGCCGGGTTGAGACCGATCGACTTGAACGCGGCCACACCGAGAATGATCGAGGCGACCAAGGTGACCTCGTAGCTCTCGAACAGGTCGGCTGCCATGCCGGCGCAGTCGCCCACGTTGTCGCCCACGTTGTCGGCGATGGTGGCGGGGTTGCGCGGGTCGTCTTCGGGAATGCCCGCTTCGACCTTTCCGACGAGGTCAGCACCCACGTCGGCTGCCTTCGTGAAGATTCCGCCACCGACGCGCAGGAAGAGCGCGAGGAGCGAACCACCGAAGCCGAAGCCGACGAGGATCACGCTCGAGGTGTTCTGGAAGATCATGATGATTCCGGTCGCACCGATGAGACCGAGGCCGACGGTGAACATGCCCGCGACTCCGCCGGTGCGGAACGCAACGTCGAGTGCCTTCGGCATCGAGTTGGTCAGCGCCGCAGCCGCGGTGCGCACGTTTCCTCGTGTCGCAAGGGTCATGCCGATGTATCCGGTGAAGCCGGACGCGAGACATCCGAGGATGAACGCGACGGTTCGCCAGATGCCCGCCTGGGTCTGGGAGAGCGCGACGGATTCGTCGCTCTTCAAGATCTCAGTGGACGTGACGTAGACGATCACCACGAGCGGAATCAGGATGAGACCGACGGTCTTGAACTGACGCTTGAGGTACGCCCACGCGCCTTCCTGAATTGCTAGGGCAATCTCTTTCATCTTGGGCGTGCCTTCGTCGGCCGCCATGACTGAGCGGACCAGGTAGAACCCAACGGCGATGGCAACGATCGCTGCCGCGGCCGAAAGCCACAACACCGCCCATTCTCCGCCCTTGAGCACGAACTCCTGGTAACCGCCCTCAGCTGCAAATATTCCTGACACCGAATGAACTCCTGGCAGGTTGGGGGGACCCGCGATTCGGGACCCTCTGGGGACAGGTCAACAGTAGTGAACAAGGACACTCGACACAGAACTTCTCAAGGTTGGTCTGTGGGGTGCCTGTAGGGGTACCGTTTCCCCTGAGTTTGCACGGGCTGGACAGGCAGCCGGCAAGGAGTTCACATGGCACAAGTAGTCACGAGCCATCGCGGCCCGGTTTCGGGCACGGCGAATCGCGCGAAGAAGCGCCGCCCGTTCCTCATTGATCTCTATTCGACCGCCGTCGGCAAGAAGTACGCCATGGCGATCTCCGGAATCGCGATGATGGGTTTCGTCCTGTTCCACATGATCGGCAACCTGAAGATGTACGCCGGCGCTGCCGACCTCGATCACTACGCACACTTCCTGCAGACTCTCCTTTATCCGCTCGCACCGAAGGGCTGGGTGCTCTGGATTCTCCGAGGCGGTCTCGTCTCGATGCTGTTTCTCCACCTCCACGCGGCATGGTCGCTCACGGTGCTGAACCGCCGGGCGCGTCCCACCAGGTACCAGAGCCCGCGCGACTACCAGATCGCAAACTTCGCAAGCCGAACGATGCGATGGACCGGAATCATCGTTCTCGCATTCATCGTGTGGCACCTCCTCGACCTCACCTTCGGTGTCGTGAATTCCGAGGTGGGCAACATGGTGATGCACGAGGGCGACACCGAAGAGGTGAAGGCGGTGTACGCAAGCGTCATCGCCAGTTTCGAGCGCACGCCGGTCGCAATGTTCTACGTGGTGGCCAACGTCTTGTTGGGCATCCACCTTTTCCACGGAGCGTGGAGCCTGTTCCAGTCGATCGGCTGGAACAACCCGCGCTTCAACAAGTGGCGCCGGGCATTCGCCACCGGTTTTGCCGCCGTCATTGTCGTCGGCAATGTGTCGTTCCCCGTCGCCGTCATGGCCGGCGTCATCAGCTGATCGCAGAAAAGAGACAATCATGAGCCTCACTGACCAACTCCTCGCACAGAACTCCGTGCAACTCGACAGCAAGATTCCTGCCGGCCCGATGGCCGACAAATGGAACACCTACAAGGCCGACATGAAGTTGGTCAACCCGAACAACAAGCGCAAGTTCAAGGTCATCGTCGTCGGTACCGGCCTCGCCGGGGCGTCGGCAGCCGCCACTCTTGCCGAACTCGGCTACCAGGTCGATGCGTTCACTTTCCACGACTCCGCGCGTCGTGCGCACTCGATCGCCGCACAGGGCGGCATCAACGGTGCGAAGAACTACAAGGGCGACGGCGACAGCATTCATCGTTTGTTCTACGACACAGTGAAGGGTGGCGACTTCCGTGCGCGCGAAGCAAACGTGCATCGTCTTGCGGAGAACAGCGTCGACATCATCGACCAGATGGTCGCCCAGGGTGTTCCGTTCGCCCGCGAATACGGCGGTCTTCTCGACAACCGTTCCTTCGGTGGCGCACAGGTCAGCCGAACCTTCTACGCACGCGGTCAGACCGGTCAGCAGTTGCTGCTCGGCGCGTACCAGCAGTTCTCGCGACAGGTCGGCCTCGGCGGAATCAGGCTTTTCAACCGCACCGAGCTCGTCGATGTCGTCGTGATCGACGGTCGCGCCGCGGGAATCGTGGTGCGTGACCTCGTCACCGGCGAGGTCACGTCGCACTCGGCGCACGCAGTGGTGCTGGCAACCGGCGGCTACGGGAACGTGTTCTTCCTCTCCACCAACGCCATGGCGTGCAACGTCACCGCCGCATGGCGTGCGCACCGCAAGGGTGCCCTGTTCGCCAACCCGTGCTACACCCAGATTCACCCGACCTGCATTCCGCAGAGCGACGAGAGCCAGTCGAAACTGACGTTGATGTCGGAGTCCCTGCGCAACGACGGTCGCGTGTGGGTTCCCACGAATCCCGACGAGACGCGCCCGGCCCACGAGATTCCCGAGTCCGAGCGCGACTACTACCTCGAGCGTCTGTACCCGTCGTTCGGCAACCTTGCCCCACGCGACATCTCGTCGCGTGCGGCCAAGCGCGCAGTCGACAAGGGTCTCGGTGTCGGCGCAAAGAAGAACGGCGTGTACCTCGACTTCTCCGATGCGATCAAGCGGCTCGGCCGCGAGGTGGTGGAAGAGCGCTACGGCAACCTCTTCGAGATGTACGAGCGCATCGCGGGGGAGAACCCGTACGACACGCCCATGCGCATCTACCCGGCTTCGCACTACACGATGGGCGGTCTGTGGGTCGACTACGAGCTCATGACCAACATTCCGGGTCTGTATGCCGCCGGAGAAGCAAACTTCTCCGACCACGGAGCGAACCGACTCGGTGCATCGGCGTTGATGCAGGGCCTCTCCGACGGCTACTTCGTGTTGCCGTACACGATCGGCAACTACCTGGCCCCGCTGCTGAACAAGCCGGTGCCGGGCACCGATCACCCGGAGTTCAAGGCTGCAGAGACCGCCGCGAAGGAACGTTTCGCGGGTTATCTCGCTGTCGGCGGAACGAAGTCGCCCGACTTCTTCCATCGCGAACTCGGCAAGATCATCTGGGATTACTGCGGCATGGAACGCACCGAACAGGGCCTCGAGAAGGCACTCTCGGAGATCCCGGCGCTCTACGAAGAGTTCAAGAAGGACCTCCGCGTGACGGGCGATGCCGAGGGACTCAACCAGACCCTCGAGAAGGCCGGTCGCGTCGACGACTTCTTCCAACTCGGCATGTTGATGTGCAAGGACGCGCTCGACCGCAAGGAGAGCTGCGGCGGTCACTTCCGCGCCGAGTACCAGACCGACGACGGCGAGGCGCTTCGTGACGACGTCAACTTCTGCCATGTGTCCGCATGGCAGTGGGGTGGCGATCCGATGAAGCCTGTTCTCAACGTCGAGAAGCTCGAGTTCGAAGAAGTCCACCTGGCAACGAGGAGCTACAAGTGAGCAACACCATCAAGAACATCACCCTCAAGGTGTGGCGTCAGGCCGGACCGACCGCGCAGGGCTACTTCGAGACGCACTCGATTCCCGAGATCACCGATGAAGCGTCGTTCCTCGAGATGCTCGACATCCTGAACGACCGCCTGGTCACCGAAGGAAAAGAAGCAATCGTGTTCGACCACGACTGTCGCGAGGGAATCTGCGGAACCTGCTCGTTGATGATCGACGGCCAGGCACACGGGCCCCAGCGCGGAACCGCCACGTGTCAGTTGCACATGCGCAAGTTCAGCGACGGCGACTCGATCACCATCGAGCCGTGGCGCGCATCAGCCTTCCCGTTGATCAAGGACCTCATGGTCGACCGGTCGGCATTCGACCGCATCATTGAGTCGGGTGGGTACATCACCGCCGAGACCGGCGGTGCACCGGATGCAAACCTCATTCCGATCGCAAAGCCGATCGCCGATGCAGCGATGGACTCTGCCGAGTGCATCGGGTGCGGTGCGTGCGTCGCCGCCTGCCCGAACGGCGCGGCGAACCTGTTCACCGCGGCAAAGGTCGCGCACCTCAACCGGTTGCCCCAGGGTCAGGCCGAGAGGTACAGCCGCGTCGAGTCGATGGTGGAGACCATGGACGAGTACTTCGGTTCTTGCACCAACCACGGCGAGTGCGAGGCGGCGTGCCCGAAGGAAATCAGCATCGATGTCATTGCACTGATGCACAAGGACTACCGCAAGGCAAAGTTCGCGAACCGCAAGGACCTCGCGCGCAGCTGAACAAACTTTCTTCAGAAGGGGCCGAGACGAAAGTCGAGGCCCCTTTTGTTTTCCGCTGTGAGAAACGGCAGTCGTCGCGGGTACTGTCGTCTTCATGACAACGCCCGAAGCGCCCGCGTCCCTTCCTTCCACACTCGGGGCCCTGCGGGCCTCCGGTTGGCAGTCGCTTCCCGTGAAGGAAGAACTCCGCCGCAACGCGGTCCGCAACATTGCCGAGGGCAAGCAGTTGTTCGAAGGAGTCATGGGATACGAAGACACCGTGATGCCCCAGCTCGAGAACGCATTGCTCGCCGGCCACGACGTGGTGTTCCTTGGCGAGCGCGGACAGGCAAAGACCCGAATGATCCGCTCGCTCGTGAACCTTCTCGACGAGTGGATGCCGATTGTCGCGGGCTCCGAGATCAACGACGACCCCTACAACCCCGTGTCGCGATACGCAAAGAACGTCGTCGCCGAGGCGGGCGACAACACCCCGATCGCGTGGGTGCACCGCAGCGACCGGTTCGGCGAGAAACTTGCAACGCCCGACACATCGATCTCGGACCTCATCGGAGAAGTCGACCCCATCAAGGTGGCGGAGGGTCGCTATCTCAGCGACGAACTCACGTTGCACTACGGTCTCGTGCCACGCACCAACAGGGGAATCTTCGCGATCAACGAACTTCCCGACCTCAGCGAGCGCATCCAGGTCGGTCTGCTCAATGTTCTCGAGGAACGCGACGTGCAGATCCGCGGATACAAGATCAGCCTTCCGATCGACGTTCTGTTGGTCGCCTCGGCGAACCCGGAGGACTACACCAACCGCGGACGCATCATCACCCCGTTGAAAGACCGCTTCGGCAGCCAGATTCGCACCCACTATCCGCTCGACGTCGAGACCGAGATCGCAATCGTTCGTCAAGAGGCACGACCCGCTTCGATCGGTGACGTCACGGTCACGATGCCCGAGTTCATGGAAAACATCATCGCCACTTTCTCGCAGCAGGCCCGCGTCAGCAGCCACGTGAACCAACGCAGCGGAGTCAGCGTGAGACTCTCGGTGAGCAACTACGAGATTCTCAACGCAAACGCGGTGCGCCGGGCCCTTCGTGCCGGCGAGCGCAACGTGGCGCCGCGCGTCAGCGACCTCGATTCGCTCGCGGCGTCGACGGGCGGAAAGGTCGAGATCGAGTCGCTCGAGGAGGGGCGCGAATCGCAGATTCTCCAGCAGCTCATCTCGCAGGCGGTGCTCACCGTGTACAAGGAAACGACCGCAGGAATCTCAATGGCCGATGTGGTGTCATCGTTCGAGAACGGCACCATTGCCCACGTGGGCGAAGACATCCCGAGCGCCGATCTCATCGCCCTCATCGCAGAGGTTCCGGCGCTGCAGACACCCATCACGGTGGTCACCGGTGGTGACAACACTCCCGCGGTCGTCGCGAGCGCGGTCGAGTTCCTGTTGGAAGGGCTTCACCTCACGCGTCGATTGAACAAGGATGCATCAGGCGCCCGCGCCACGTATCGCTCGCGCAGTCTGTAGCAATCAGATGACGAACGGCGAACGTGTCCAGAGTTCGCCCGTGTCGTTGCGCGCGGCGTTCGTGGCTTCTCCAGTGAGCGTGACCACCGGAATCGCCTCGTTCAGCCCGCGCAACGTGAGCGGCTCGTGAGGAACCGCGACGACGCCGTCGGGAAGATTCTCGATCTGGTCGAGCGGAATGATGACCTCGTACGGTTGGGCGGCGTCACAGAGACGCGCGGCCATGTTCACGGCACTGCCGATGTAGTCGTCTCCCTCGAACAGAAGAGCGAGTCCCGATGCCATGCCGATGCGAATCGCCAGGGGCGCACACGGCGCCTCGGATTTCTTCTGCAGTTCGAGAGCGAACGTCACGGCGTCGCGCTGGTCGACGGCCACGATCATGCACCCGTCGCCCAGCCATTTGGCGATGCGTACCCCCGTTTCCGAGGCGACATCGCGCGTCACTGCGCGCCAGGCGGCAAGAAGACGCCCGGATGCATCGTCGCCGTTCTCGGTGGTGAAGTTGGTGAACCCCGAGATGTCGACGAAGACGAATGTTCGTGGTACTCGCATGCTGGTCTCCACCTTAGAGGAAGTAAGTTGCCCCTATGACCGCGAGATTCACGTATTCCCGCTGGGACGGCACGCAAACGGGTTTCAGCATGGACGCCGACGAGTTGATGGCCGAAATGACCGACGATCTCATGTACCACGGCGACGTGAACGCCGCCCTGCGGCGCCTCATGCGCGAAGGAATGGTCGACAAGGACGGGAACCGAATAGAGGGTCTTCGCGAGATGATGGAAAAGATCCGTCAGAGGCGCAAGGAAATCGAGGAGAGCGGCGACCTCGGTGGCGTCTACTCGGAGATTGCCGACGCACTGAAGGACATCATCGACGAGGAACGTCACGCGGTCGAGAACGCAGTGCGCGAAGCCGAGGCATCGGGCGATGAACGCCGTGCCCAGACCGCGCGTGACGCCGCAATGGAGCGCAACTTCAGACTCGACATGATGCCCGACGATCTCGCCGGCATGGTGCGCGAACTCCAGAACTACGACTTCGAATCGCAGGAGGCACGCCAACGCTTCGAGGAGATGATGGACAAGTTGCGTCAACAGATGATGCAGCAGGTGGTCGATCAGATGTCGGAGGGAATGCAGAACATGCAACCCGAGGACATCGCGCGCATGAAAGACATGATGGCGGCACTGAACGACATGCTCGACAAACGGGAGAGGGGAGAAGACCCCGGGTTCGAGAAGTTCATGGAAGAGTTCGGCGACTTCTTCCCCGAGAACCCGCAGACGCTCGACGAGTTGCTCGAGAACATGGCCAAGCGCATGCAGGCGATGCAGGACTTCATGAACTCGCTGACCCCCGAGCAACGTTCGCAGTTGCAGCAGTTGTCGGAACAACTCATGGAAGACATGGACCTCAACTGGCAGGTTCAACAACTCGGCGAACGTCTGCAGCAGCTGTTCCCGCAGCCGGGAAACGGCCAGGGCTACAACTTCCGCGGCGAGCAGCCGATGGACATGCAGCAGGCCATGCAGGCCATGCAGGAAATGGCCGATCTCGACGCCATGGAAAACATGATGCGCCAGGCCGCCGGACCCTCACAGTTGGGCGAATTCGACCTCGACAAGGTGAGCGAACTTCTCGGTGACCAGAGCGCGCAGTCCCTGCAGAGGCTGGCGGAAATGACCAAGATTCTCGAGGAAGCCGGTCTCATCAACCGCAAGGAAGGGCGCATAGAACTCACCCCGCGGGGTCTGCGGGCCATCGGCAACAACGCCCTGCGTGAGTTGTTCGGGAAGCTCTCGAAGGACAAGTTCGGACAGCACCGCATGCACGACGAGGGCATGGGCCACGAACGCACCTACGACTCGAAGCCGTACGAATTCGGCGACCCGTTCCGCCTCGACCTGCAGCGCACGATCCGCAACGCGCTGTCGCGCAACGGCACGGGAACCCCCGTGACCCTGACCCCCGACGATTTCGAGATCGAGCGCACCGAACACACGTCGCGGTCATCGACGGTGTTGTTGCTCGACCTGTCGTACTCGATGGTGCAGGCCGGCCGTTTCGTGCCCGCCAAGAAGGTCGCGATGGCGATGCATTCGTTGATCTCGTCGCAGTTCCCGCGCGACTTTCTCTCGATCATCGGGTTCAGCAGCGTGGCATATCCGATCCGTCCCGAGGACCTCCCCGAAGTCAGCTGGGACCAGGAATGGGGCACCAACATGCACCAGGCCTTCGACATGGCGCGCAAGCAACTCGCCCGTCAGACCGGCACGAAGCAGATCATCATGATCACCGACGGCGAGCCGACGGCGCACATCACCCCGGAGGGCTACCCGATCTTCACCTACCCGTACATCCAGGAGTCTGTCGACTACGCGATGCGCGAGGTGAAGCGCTGCACGAAGGACAACATCACCATCAACTTCTTCGTTCTCGATGCGAGCCGGGCCCTGCAGCATCTGGTCGAGGAGATGACCCAGATCAACAAGGGCAGGGCCTTCTTCACCACCCCGGACACACTCGGTAGCTATGTACTCGTCGATTTCCTGGAAAATCGTCGTAGAACCGCCCGTTCTCGCTGATTCTCAGTCGCTCAAGTTGCTATTTCTCTGAGAATTTGTCACAATGACACCGTTGTAATTACAGGCACGCAAGTTGATGTCTCCCCGGAGAGTCACTTCTGCCCATTGCTGGGAGGCACCAAGAACATGCACGAAGACGCTGAATCATTGAGTCACGAACGAGGTTGGCAGGATCAGGCCAACTGTCTCGGCGTCGATCCCGACCTGTTCTTCCCCGAGCGCGGAGCAAGCACCCGCGAGGCAAAGGAAGTCTGCAAGGGATGCATCGTGCGTGGCGAGTGCCTCGAATATGCACTGGCGAACGGTGAGAAATTCGGCATCTGGGGCGGGCTTTCCGAGCGTGAGCGTCGACGTCTGCGCCGTCAGCGTGCCCAGGAAAACCGTCGCATCGTCAACGGCTAGTCCGCACGAAAACCGTTCCGCACCCGCCATTCGATGGTGCGGGTCTCCGAAAGATCGAGTTTCTCCCAGCGGTCCTCCGGAATCCCTTCCAACACGGCAGCAGGAACGAGTCCCACCAGTTCCGTGCGGTGAATCGATGCGTGCCGTGACACGGCATCGACTGCGTGCATCGGGTTCGCGACATTCGGCGCGACGAGGTTCATGCTGACCTGGGTGAAGTCGCCCACCTGCAGACCGAGTGTGCGGATGTGCGGGGTGCGCACCCGGGATGCAATTGCCTTCGTGTCCTCGAGCGACACGTTCTCCAGCCACACGTTGTAGGCGACCAGAGGCTCGCGAGCGCCGACACACACGGCCCCTGCCGCGGGATGCGCCGAGTGTGGCCCCACATCGGGCACGGCCGTCACCCAAGCGGTTCTGCGCACTTCGGGAAGAGTCCGCTCCGGCCCGTACAGAAAACTGGGCAGCGACAGTTCGTCGGCGGCCCATGCGGCGAACCGGTCTCGGGCCGCGAGCGCATCGGCCATCGTCGAGTCGGCGAGGGGAACGAACGGAACGACATCGACGACGCCGAGGCGGGGATGCACGCCGGTATGACTGTCGATGCGGAGCAGATCCACCGCCGTCGATGTCAGGGCGCGTGCGGCCGTCTCACCTGCGAGCGTGAAGACACTTCGGTTGTGGTGGGTGTCGCTGTGAAGGTCGAGAAGGTGATCGGACACGCTGTCGGCGAGTGCCCGCAGGACTTCTGCCCGGGTTCCCTCGCTGATGTTGACCACGCATTCGAGCACGGTTAGTTCCTACCAACCCGCAGAAGGCTCTGCTACCGCCGGTGGTAGGGTTCGGTTCATGGGCACTCCTGAACTCATCATGGTCGCAATCGTCATTGTTGTTCTCTTCGGCGGCTCGCAGTTGCCCAAGATCGCAAAGAACCTCGGCTCTGCCCAGCGTGAGCTGAAGAAGGCCATGGAAGAGGGCAAGAACAACGATTCGACCGAGTCGAAGTAGTTCGCCCGCCGTCTAGGCGGTTGCGTTGCGGCGACGCTTCAGGATGCGGCGACGTTCGCGTTCGGAACAGCCACCCCAGACTCCGTGTTCGATGCGCTCCTCGAGTGCGTATTCGAGGCACTTGTCGGTGACCGGGCATCCCTTGCAGATGGCCCTCGCCCTGTCCACGCCGACGCCGTCGGACGGGAAGAAGGTCGCAGGCGGGTAGTTGCGGCAGTTGCCCTGCGACATCCATGCCGTTGGTGAATCGTCGAACGGGATCTGCTTCGCAGGAACCGGTGTGACGTGAAGTTGTGAACTCATGGCTCTCCTCGCTGTGATTCCGTGTTGGTTTCACTCTCGGTCGGTGTCTTTTTCTGACGCCGAGTCATGGCGGGAAGTTCCCGCAATTTCAGTCAAGCACGGTTTTTGTCATCGTGCGCCGTGCTCAGGTAAAGGTTCGTCAAAGATTTCTGATATCCACAGGGGTGAGAAAAATAATCAATGAAATCGGGCAAAAAACTGCCGAAAACTGAAGCAAATTTCGCCCGATAGACTTTTTGTCACACGTGCAACAACTACTTGTACTGTGCAAGTCTCGGCCACATACGGAGGCACTTCATGTCTGATGTCCAAACACACGAACCGCCGAAGGCGCATGCACGCATCGTGTATCTGGGTGCCGTCTCTCCCCATTGGGAGGTCTACGGCGATTACGGAGATCAGGCTCTCGTCGAGGAGTTCCGGGCACGGGTTCTCGCACGTTTGGTTCTGCTGCCCCGGGACGACCCGCAGTTCCGTCGCAACATGGCCCGCATCGTGCGCGATGCCGAGCGCGAACTCATCTCGATCGAATGGGACATGGGTGACCCGAATTACGAATTCTGACCCGGTCTATCGGTGAAAATATCCGTGTGCCGTCGCGGTGGTGCGTGCGGCAAGAACAAGAACTGAAGGGTGCCGAAAATGGATGAACTGCGCAGAGGATTTCACCAGGATCTCGAGAACGTACGAAACGAACTCATTCGCCTCGCCGCAGAGGTGATCGAGGCGATTCCCCGCGCCACCGCCGCACTTCTCAACCAGGACCTTGATGCAGCGAGTGCTCTCATTCGCCACGACGACGAAATCGACGCCTTGTCGATCGATCTCGAGGAACGTTGCTACAAGATTCTTGCTCTCCAGGCACCGGTGGCCGGCGACCTCAGACAACTTGTTGCCATCGTGAAGATGGTCGCCGACATCGAGCGCTCTGCCGATCTCACCGTGAACATCTGCAAGGCGGCACGCAAGATCTACGGGCACGAACTCGATCCGCGCATGCGCGGCCTCATCAGTCGCATGAGTGAGCAGGCCCAGCAGTTGTTCTCCGCCGCACTCGAGTCGTTCGAAGAGAACGATGCCGCCAAAGCCGCCGCAATCGACGACATGGATTCGTTCCTCGACGGTCTCCAGCGTGAGTTCGTCCGCACGATCTTCGAGAGCCATGCCGACACCAAGATCGACCTCCAGGTTGCGATCCAGATGGCGATGGTCGCGCGGTTCTACGAGCGAATCGGAGACCACGCCGTGAACATCGGTGAGCGCGTGCAATTCGTCGTCACCGGTTGGTTGCCCGAACACAAGGGCGCTGCGCGCTACAGGTCGGGGCTCGATGACACCGGTGAGATTCCGCCTGTCGGATCCGCCGACAAGTAGTCCGGCAACGAACTGGTAGTCCGGCCGCATGTGGGAGTTGTTTGCCGGTCTCGGATGGATCGTTGCCGTGGTCGCCGTCGTCGTGGCCTCGCGAGTGAGGTCCTCCGCACTCGACATCCAGGGTGAGTCGAACGACGACGTCAGCGACGAATCCATGTCCATTCGGGCGATTCTCGATTCGCTCCCGCTCGGCGTGATCGTTGTCGACGAGGCAGGAGTCGAACGTCTGCGCAATGCGACGGCTCGCCACGGCGCATCGGCGAGGCACGAATCGGTTCTCATCGATGCCGTCGTCGACAGACTCTCTCGAACGGCCGTCGGTGGTGCCGCCGTCACCGAGCAAATGCAACTCGTCGGTCCACCCCTTCGAGTGCTGGTGATCAGCGCGGTTCCGTCTCCTGGGAAAGGTGCGGTGATCACCATCGAGGACATCACCGAACGTTGGCGCGTCGACCAGGTGCGCACCGACTTCGTGGCGAACGTGAGTCACGAACTGAAGACGCCGGTCGGCGCAATTTCGATTCTGGCCGAGACGCTCGAGAACGAGATCCAAGACGAAGTTCCGAAGACATTGGTTCATCGCATGGTGCTCGAGAGTCACCGCATGGCCCAGACCATCGACGACTTGCTCGAATTGTCGCGGGTTCAACTGGGCGGCGAGATGCATCTCGAACGAATCGATGTCGCAGAGGTGGCAAGAGATGCCGTCGAGCGAGCACTGCCCCTTGCCCACAGACGCGGTGTTGTGGTCGAGATCGTCGCAGAGTCTGATGGCGCAAGAGTCATGGGAGACAGATTCCAGGTTCTGTCGGCAATCGGGAACCTCGTCGACAACGCCGTGAAATACAGCGAGGACAACCAGACGGTGACGGTCGAAGTCCATGCAACCGCGGACGACGTCGTTCTCGAGGTCATCGACCACGGAATCGGCATCCCCGTATCGAGCATCGACAGGATCTTCGAGCGTTTCTACCGGGTCGACAAGGCCCGCAGTCGCGGCACCGGCGGCACCGGGCTGGGTCTCGCAATCGTGCGGCATGTCGCCACGAATCATGGCGGCGAGGTGAACGTGAGGTCACGGGAGGGTGAAGGTTCGACGTTCACGCTCCGTTTGCCCAGGGCAAAGGCCCACGGGTCGGGCACGATTGAGGGCAATGACAACAGCTTTGGCGCCGATGGGTTTGGACATTCCGATGAGTCTGAATAATCCGACAGTTCTGGTGGTGGAGGACGAGGAGTCCTTCGTCGAGGCCCTGAAAGTGGGATTGAAGCGGGAGGGCTTCCGGGTGGAAGTGGCTCGCGACGGTTTGCAGGCACTCGAGATGTTCGACATCGTGAAACCCGACGTGGTTCTTCTCGACGTGATGCTGCCGAAGATGTCGGGAATCGACGTGTGTCGACAGCTCCGCAAGAGGACCCTCACCCCGATCATCATGGTGACTGCGAAGGGTGCCGAGATCGACACCGTCGTCGGGCTCGAGGTCGGCGCAGACGACTATGTCACCAAGCCGTACCGCCTGCGCGAGCTCACCGCGCGCATCCGGGCCGTGTTGCGCAGGGCGCCCTCCGAGCCGACGGCGCGGGGCGGTGAACTCTCGACAGGGACCATCGAAGTGGGTGATGTCGCGCTCGACCCGGACGAACACAACGTCCTCATCCGCGGCGAGTCGCTGAAACTGCCGTTGAAAGAGTTCGAACTGTTGCATTTGTTGCTTGCAAATGCGGGGAGGGTTCTCTCTCGTGACGTGCTGATCGACCGTGTGTGGGGAAGCGACTATGTGGGCGACACGAAGACCCTCGATGTGCACATCAAGCGTCTGCGTGCAAAGGTCGAGGCAGACCCTGCACAGCCGACGCGAATCGTCACCATCCGCGGTCTCGGATACAAATACGAAAGACCACGTTCGGCGTAGTATCGCCACGTGGCAACACGACGAGCAACCCGCCACTCGGGCGACTACGGACTCCCCCCGGCAACGCCGATTCGTCGGCTCGGTCGCGTTCACTCGTTGATGGTGGCCGGAGAGGCCGCGATGACCGTCTCCCTGGCCGACTCGGTGTTTCTGTCGGTGTCACCCGACGCGGCGCGACCGAAAGTGCTCGGATTTCTTCTCTTCAGCATGCTGCCGTTTGCCGTGATTGCGCCCTGGATCGGGCCGCGCATCGATCGCATCAGGGGTGGTCAGCGCATGGTGGTGGTGGCGGTCGGAATCATGCGCGCCCTGGTGCTGTTCGGAATGATGCAGGTGCTGAAGGACTCCGGCATTCCGCTGTATGCGCTGGTGTTTTCGTCGCTCGTTCTCGCCAAGACGTATGCCATCTCGAAATCCGCAATCATTCCCACCATCGTCACCGACGACGATGCACTCGTCGATGCAAACGGAAAACTCGGTCAGATTGCGGGTATCACCGGATTCGTCGTTGCGGTTCCCGCGGGTCTGCTTCAATTGATCGACGCCAAGTTGTCGCTCGGACTCGGGATACTCGCGTTCCTCTTTGCATCACTCAATGCATTCAGGCTGCCAAAGACGGTGATCGCCGAGAAACCTGCTGACTCGCTCGAGATCGAGGAACTGCACTCGCCCGCGGTGTTGCAGGCGGCGCTCGCCATGAGAGTCCTGCGCGGCGCGGTGGGATTCAATTTCTTCCACCTCGCCTTCTGGTTGCGCAACGAGACCGCGGGAACACTGTGGTTCGGGCTCGCACTTTCGTTGTCGGGCCTCGCGACGTTGTGCGCCAATTTCGTCGGGCCGCGGTTGCGCCGTCGTATCCGTGAGCAGACCATGATCGCCATCGCATTGCTGATGGTGGCCGTGGCGGGAATAGCCGCGGCGTTCTCCGGTCGCGTGGTTGCCGGAATCATCGTGGCGTCAGTGGTGAATGCCGCGGCCGCATTGTGCCGACTCGCTTTCGAGGCAGTGGTGCAAAAGGGGGCACCCGATGCCAACCGTGGCAGGGCCTTCTCGGGCTTCGAGACACAGAATCAACTTGCCTGGGTCGTTGCGGGTCTGCTCCCAGTGATCTTCAGACCGTCGGGCTGGTTGGGGTTCGCTGCAATGGGAGCAATCGGCCTCGTCGGTTTCGTGCTCTTTTTCCGGTTCCCCGGCGGTGTCAGAGTGTTTCGAGGCGCGCGAGCCAGAGACCCGGAGCCTCGACTTCGTTCGGAGTAGGAAGGTGCGCCGCATCGGTCAGCATCGTCCGGAGTGATTCCACGCCGGCACGATCGACCACTCCTTCGATGAAGGCCCGACCGCGCACCTGTTGCGCCCGTGTTGTCGAGATGCCGAGCAGTCGCTCGATCAATTGTGCGTCGGTGCCGTAGTCGGCGCGGCGCCGACGGACAGCCTCCGCAATCGGTGACGACGCACCGAGCAACCGGCCACTCACGTTGTCAACGACAAAATCGATGTACCCCGCCACCGCGGCAACCTGCGCATCGAGAAGTGGCGCGAGCGTTTCCTGTTCGGCGGTCCGCACGGCCCCCATCAGCACCATCGGGTCGGAAAACAGCGCCTGGATCCGCGACAGCGCGTCGTTGTCGTTCGGGTCGAGTTCACCGATGTGTTGCATCAACGCCTCGGGGTCGGGCCGGAACGCCGACACGTGTCGTCGCACGGTTTCCATGAGACCGTTCACGACTGCAGGCGTGGCGAGAATCGCATGTGACGACAGTTCGTGAACGAGCACCCACATGCGCAGGTCGTCGGTGGCGATGCTCCATTCGGATGCGAACGCATCGACCGACGGCGACACGACGAGAATCTCGGAGGCATGCGGTCGCGCGAGGGGCAGTTCGTACTGGCCGAGCGCATGTGCGGCGAGCGCGCCGACCATCGAACCGATGGACATGCCCATCATGGCGGGCGCCATCATGGTGGACAGGTTGGCCAGCATCGCCATCATGGGGTCGTCCGGGGTCTCGGGGGCCGTCGGGCGTTGGCTGAGCGAGGTGGCCAGGTCGGTGAAGAGCGGACGCAGGTCGGTGAGGGTGCGGTGAGCCCATCGAGCCCGCGTGGTGGTGAGAATCTCGGAGCGCGTGTCGCGTGGACCCGTGGGCAACATGGTGATCTCGCGCACGTGCATGTCGGCAATGTCGGCGAGAGCGTTGTAGGCGAGCCGGGTGGACGAATCGGGCTCGGGATCGGGTGTGTCGCCGACCGCACCCAGTTGGGAGAACTGCTGTGCGAGGTCCCAGTTGAGCGGACCCTGCTGCGACATCGCGCGCATCATGTCGTTGAAGAACGGGAGTCCTCCGAACGGGTTCAGCGGATTGTTGCCGTCGTCTGACATGCCGTCAGGCTACGAGATGTTTCGTCGGGTCACGGCTCGGCAAGGCCCAGAAGCGTCTCCCGCGTGAGTGACCATTGTGCATGGTCGTGACGCACGAGCACGCCGACCACGCGGTTCTTCCGGTCGAGCGCGAGGGCGATGCCGTTGATGACACTCGTCATGTTGACGGGGTGCACGCCGATTTTCGATTGCGACGACAGGCTCGGTTCGGGCGCAACCTCGTGGTGCCTGAATGCATCGACGATGACGTACCTCGCCAGTTGATCCGAAGTGAGCGATGGCTTCAGGTGATCAACATCGAGTGCGGGGCCGGTGGCGCCCGACCCGGTCTTGATGACCGAGACACCCGCAGTGCGGTCCTGCCTCACAACGGAGAACCTGCCGTTCGGCGAACCGACAAGGGTCTTCAACGATTCTGTTGCGACGAGCCAGTGACGGTCTCCGAGTGACAGGGCAGAGGTCGAACCGTCGGCACCGCGGAGTATCCCGAGCGATCCCACCGTGCTGCCCTTGACACGAACGATCGTCGTCGTGGTCGGTGGGTCGTCCTGCGAGTTTCCCTGCACTCCGCGCGGAATCGCGATGGCGAACACCACGAGCGAGGAGACCGCACTGACCAGCACGGTGATTGCAGTCAGTCGGCGACCGAGCGGAGGAGCGGTTCGCATGTGAGATGTGCGGGCGGCATCGGCCAGCTCGGCCGGATGTCGCCAGTCGCGCTCGTGCGGCGGAACCGGAGACCGGTCGGGGTTCTCGAATTCATCCGCTGTCACAAAAAAGACAGAGTACTTCCGTCGGTTCGAAGGATGGCATCGCCATCACGGGTTTCCGACAAGGGTGTGGGAGTACGCTGAAGGTCATGGTGACGCCGGGGCAGGGAGACGAGTGGCTGGCCCTGACGACCGACGACCTGCCGATTGCGGCCGTGTACGAGTGGGCCGTTCGCCCCGATTGCGGCGCGGTTGTGCTCTTCTCGGGCACGGTGCGTGACCATGCAGACGGACGTACCGATGTCGTTTCGCTCGACTATGAGGCGTACGACGACGCCGTGATTCCCGTGTTCCGCGAGATCGCGGCCGAGACCCGTCGTCGCTTCGGTGATGCGAGGCGAATCGCCATTCTGCACAGAACGGGGACGCTCACGCTCGGAGAGTCGTCGGTCGTGGTTGCCGTGTCGTCGGCACACCGACCTGTTGCGTTCGATGCGGCACGTTTCGCAATCGACGCACTGAAAGAGAGTGCGCCGATCTGGAAGAAGGAAAACTGGAGCGGTGGCTCCGAGTGGGGCACCGGTGCACACGACGTCGTGTCGCCGACGTCTGTGGGGCGTGACCGATGATCTCCATGTCGTTCATCACCGGGTTCTTCTGGGTGATGGCACTCATCTCCGGATCGACGCTTCTCGTGCTCGTCTATCTCGACAACCGCAAGAGCCGCATCGACGACGGAATCGCGCAGTTCCGTCGACACATCGATGCGCTGTCTCCCGACTCACGGCGCAATTCGGTGCAGCGAAACAATGACGATCGGTGGACCCGCTAGTGGCACGTGACCTTGCAATCGACCTCGGCACGGCCAACACCCTCGTGTACATGAAGGGCAAGGGGATAGTCCTCAACGAGCCGTCGGTCATTGCGGTGAACCGCCAGTCCGGCGAGGTGCTCGCGACCGGCCACGACGCGTGGGACATGATCGGGCGCACCCCCAGCTACATCGTCGCGGTGCGCCCCTTGCGCGGGGGCGCAATCACCGACTTCGACATCACCGAGCGCATGATCCGTTTGCTCCTGCAACGTGTCGGCGTCTCCCGGTTCACCCGTCCGAAAGTGGTCATTTGCGTGCCTTCGGCGATCACCGAGGTCGAGCGGCGGGCCGTCACCGACGCGACACGACGTGCCGGAGCATCGGACGCTCAACTCATCGAACAGCCGATGGCGGCCGCAATCGGCGCCAACCTTCCCATCGACGAGCCCGTCGGGAACATGGTGATCGACATCGGCGGCGGCACGACGGAGACGGCGGTCATCAGCCTGGGCGGAATCGTTGCACTCGAGGCGATTCGCGTCGGAAGTTTCGACATCGACGCCGCGATCCAGAACTATGTGCGGCGCGAGCACGGCGTCGCCATCGGCGAGCGCACTGCCGAAGAGATCAAGATTCAGATCGGTTCTGCAGAACCAGGTCCTGCCGATCGCAGTGCAGACATACGCGGACGCGATCTTGTCACGGGCCTGCCGAAGACTGTTCGCCTCACGTCGGAGGAAGTCCGGTTCGCCATCGACGAACCGGTCGCCGCGATGGTGCAGTCGGTGAAGCGGTGCCTCGCGAAGGCGCCGCCCGAACTCGCACAGGATTTTCTTGCGCGCGGCATGTACCTGGTCGGTGGCGGAGGCATGCTCCGTGGTCTTGCACAACGCATCGCTCGCGAGACAGAGGTGCCGGTGAAGATGTCGCCCCAGCCGCTCGAGGCGGTCGTGCTGGGTGCAGGTCACTGCATCGAGAACTACCAGGCTTTGCGCGGCATGTTCATGGGAACACGCCGTTAGTTCAGCCCCGCACGACCTTCACTTCGTGCACGTTTCCGTCTGACGTCAACACGTACATCGTGTTCGATGTCGAACGCACCGCGGTGACGTTGCCCGTGTTCTTCGACACGGTTTCCACGGCGACCGTGGAAACACCGTCGGTGAGAATCGCCCAGACTTCGCCGCTGCAGAAGTCACCGAAGAAGAACCAACCTGCGCGACCCGGCGTCGACGTGTTGTTTCCCACCGCGCCGCCCGACACCGAACAGCGACCCTCATCGTGGTCGTATTCGTGCACCGGCATCACTGAATCGCTCATGGTCACGTCGTCGTTGAAGCGATGGGATCCCTCGAATGCGCTCCAGCCGAGATTCAGCCCGCGTCCACCGGGATGTTTGTCGGATGCGGGCAGAGCGTTGATCTCTTCCCACGCGTTCTGGCCGACATCTGCCACCCACATGGTGCCGTGAACATCGAATGCCATTCGCCAGGGGTTGCGGACCCCGACGGACCAGATCTCCGGGCGCGCAGATGCGGCGAACGGGTTTCCCTCCGGAATTCCGTAACCACCGTCAGGTATGGGGTCGATGCGCAGGATCTTGCCGAGCAGAGAATTCATGGACTGTGCAAGACGGTCGGGGTCGTTCGCACTGCCTCCGTCGCCCATCCCGACGTACACCATGTTGTCGGGACCCACGAGGACAGCACCTCCGTTGTGGTTCTGGTAGGGCTGTTCCACGACCAACACCACCTCACCCGGTGAGTTCGTCGATCGGAACGAGCCGTCGTCGTTCATCATCGCAATCGTGACCTCGGTGTCGCCCGAGAGGTTCGTGCGGTTGAGGATCGCCTGCCAGTCGTCGTCGACATTGCGGAATGCGAGTCCGAGCAAGCCACGTTCGCCGCCGACCGAGGTCGATGATGAGACGTCGAGCACCGTGACTCTCGACGCGCCGTTGCGTGACCATTTCTGCACGATGCCGGTCTGCGAGACGACGTAGAACCAGGAATCTGCGGGGGATCTCTCGACGAGGTCCACCGGTGATTCGACAGAACCGATGCTCGTGAGGCTGTAGGTCACCTGCGTGCTGCTCGGTTGCGATGAAGTGGACGACTCGAGCACCTTCGTCGTCGAGCCGCATCCGGTCAACAGAACCACGGCAACGAGCAGGCGTCTCATTATTGCGGCTTGACGCGGATGAGACCCTCTTGAACCACCGTGACCGCAAGCTGGCCGTCGTGTGTGTAGATCGAACCACCCGCGAGACCGCGTGCGTTCGAAGTCGACAGTGCGAGTTGGTCGTAGAGAAGCCACTCGTCGGCGCGGAACGGTCGATGGAACCACATCGCGTGGTCGAGGCTCGCCATCTGCACGCCACCCTCGTTCCACCCGAGACCGTGCGGCAGCAACGTTGTGTCGAGAAGAGTCATGTCACTCGCATACGTGACGATGCAGGCGTGAAGAACCGGGTCGTCGGGAAGGGTTCCGTCGGCGCGCAACCACACCTGCTGACCCGACGACTCGATTCCCTGTCGTTCGAAGGGGGAGCCGTTGACATAGCGAAGGTCGATGGGGCGGGGGCGGTGATACCAATCGCCCATTTGTTCCTTGAACGGTGCCATGCGCGTCTTGAAGTCGGGCAGGGTGTCCGGCTCGGCCATGTTCGACGGCGATGCAATCTGCCAGTCGAGACCCTGCTCGGGTGCGTGAAAACTTGCCTGAAGGTTGAAGATGACCTCGCCGTGCTGAATCGCAACGACGCGCCGCGTGGTGAAACTGCGGCCGTCGCGCAGGCGGTCGACCTCGTAGAGAATCGGCGCGGCCGGATCACCCGGCCGGAGAAAATAGGCGTGCAGCGAGTGCACGAAGCGAGTCGATTCGTCGACAGTGCGCGACGCCGCGACGAGTGACTGTCCCGCGACCTGACCGCCGAACACGCGCACCCTGTTCTCTTCGGGAGAGTGCCCCCGGAAGATGTTGACCTCGATGACCTCGAGATCGAGCAGTGCGACGAGGTCGTCGAGAGGTGCCGTCATGGCTCCATAGTAGGGTCGAAACATGCCACTTCTTCCCCTGGATGCCGACCAATTGTTGACCACCACGCGAGCGGTACGAAAGCGTCTCGACTTCTCCCGTCCGGTCGACGACCAGATTGTTCGCGAGTGCGTGGAAATCGCGATGCAGTCGCCGTCGGGATCGAACAACATGACCATGCAGTTCGTCGTGGTGCGCGACGAAGCCAAGCGCAGGGCGATCGGTGACGTGTACCAGCAGTGCTACGACATCTACAAGTCGCTCGACGGCGTCTACATCGGCTCGATCGACAAGGGCGGCGCGAAGGAAAACGAACAGCAGAAGCGTTCCGCGGCGTCCGCCGACCATCTCGCCGACCACATGGGTGACGCACCGGTGCTGGTGATTGCGTGCAACAAGGGGGCGCGCGTCGAGGGTGCGCCCGCAATGATGACCGCATCGATGATGGGCAACGTGCTGCCTGCGATGTGGAGTTTCATGCTGGCCGCACGTGCGCGCGGTCTCGGCACGGCCTGGACCACGATTCATCTCATGATGGAACAGCAGGTCGCCGACATTCTCGGCATTCCGTTCGATTCGGTGCAGCAGGCATGTCTGTCCCCGCTGGCATACACCGTCGGCACCGACTTCTCGCCGGCCGCGCGACCGCCCGCCGACAGCATCATCCATTGGGACGCATGGTGAGTCTTCCCGCAGACCTGCGGGCCCGTGCGCTCGCGGCCCGCGGTTTCATGCCCGAGAACGAGGGCGATGCACTGTTCGACGCCGCCGTCGATGCGGCGCAGAACGCACCCGGGCCGTTTCTCGAGGTGGGTTCGTACTGCGGCCGTTCGACTGTGTGGCTCGGTGGCGCGGCGCGCGCCACCAACCGTGTCGTGTTCGCCGTCGACCATCACACGGGCAGCGAAGAGAACCAACCGGGGTGGGAATGGCACGAACCCGATCTCGTGGACCCGCAGACCGGTCGCATGGACACGTTGCCTCACTTTCGTGCGACGATCATGGGTGCGGGTCTTGCAGATTCGGTGATTGCGATAGTGGGAGATTCCCCGGCGGTTGCGCGCAACTGGTCGACACCGCTGTCATTCCTCTTCATCGACGGAGGCCACGGAGTCGAGCCGGCAACACTCGATTACGAATTGTGGACCCCGCATGTTGCTCCCGGCGGCACGCTCGCGATTCACGACGTGTTCCCCGACCCTGCAGACGGGGGACGCCCGCCGTACGAGAACATCTACCTTCCTGCGGTACAAAGCGGACTGTTCGAGGACGTCAGCGCAACCGGTTCGTTGCGTCTCCTTCGCCGGGTCTAGAGAACCGGCACCTGAAGGTGCGCGTTCTTTCGCGCCATCGGCCGGGTGAACAGTGTCGCCGCGGGTGAACCGCCGCTGATTGCATCGGCGGCCATGATGATCGCAGCCGCCGTGTACGCGCTGTATTCGTCGGCAGGGAAATGCACCATGGTCTTGTCGGGTTCTGTGGGGTACACGATGCCGGTCCAGTAGGCGCCGTCGTCGCGCCGGTGGGGCATGGTCCACAGCAGCAATTCGCGGGCGGTCTCACGGTCGCCGGCGGCGCAGTGGGCGATTGCGCATTCGCTGGTCTCTGCGGCGGTGACCCATTGTTCGTCGTTCACGCACCGCACGCCTCGGTCGTCGAGCACGAAGGTGTCCCAGCTTTCCGCAAGGCGCGATTTCGCACGGATTCCCGTCATCGCGCCGGTGAGAACCGGGTAGTACCAGTCCATCGCCCAGCGTTCTTTCGGTTCGAACGCCGAGAGATCGGTGGCAATCACACGGTCGATGGCGTCGGCGGCTGCTGTGTAGGCGGGTTGGGGGTCGCCCACGAGATCGGCGATCGCCGCGCCGCAGTGCAACGCATGACGAATCGAGGAGCATCCGGTGAGAAGTGCGTAGTCCCACGGTTGGCTGGTTACTTCGCGTGCCCACAGAACTGTTCCGTCGTGGCGACGCATGTCGAGAACCCAATTGAGTGCCGACCGCACGGTCGGCCACAGGGATTTCACTGCCGATGTGTCGCGGGTGCACAGCCAGTGCGCCCACACACCGACTGCGATGTATGCCGTGACGTTGGTGTCGAGTTTGTTGTCCTCGATCGACCCGTCGGGCAGGTAATAGTTGAACCACCAACCGTCGGCGTCCTGGTTGTTCGCGAGCCAGCGGTACGCGGCGAGTGCGGCGTCGTGGCGCCCCATGATGTCGAGTGCGATGGCGGTCTCGACATGGTTCCACGGGTCGCAGTGTCCGTTCGGGTACCAGGGAATCATTCCGTTCGAGAGTTGCAGTGCCTCGATGGAGTCTGCGGTGCGCTGCAGGTCGGCAGTTGTGAGGATGCCGGGAAGATGCGGAAGCGACCTGTTCACGAGCGTCCCTGCTTCGTGGAATAGACGATGAAACTCTTGCCGAGCACGGGGCTCAGCAGCTTCTCTGCGATGCGCGTCGACACGGGGCCCTCGATGATGTCCCACTCGAGGAACTTGCGGTACTTCGCCACGAGCGGATGATCGTTCTTGGTGGGCCCGACGGCGCACTTCAACCACCAGTACGGCGAGTGCAGTGCGTGTGCGTGGTGGCTCTTGCGAACGGTGAGGCCTGCGGCGCGTAGTTTCGCCTTCAGTTCTGTCGCCGAATAGATGCGCACGTGTCCGCCGACGCTCTTCGGTGCGTGGTACTCGTCGGACAGCATCCAGTTGATCTTTTCGGGCCACCATGTGGGCACGGTGACCGCCAACGACCCGCCCGGCTTCAACACCCGGTGCAACTCTGCGATCGCGACCACGTCGTTCTGGATGTGCTCGAGAACCTCTGATGTCACCACGCAGTCGAACGTGTTGTCGGGGAAGGGAAGGCGGGTTGCGTCGCCGCGCAGCACGCCGCCGTAGTTGGTGGAGGGAATCTCGTTCTCGTGGATCATCGCGCCGAACGTTGCGCGCGTTCCCACGACTTCTTCCTGTGCCCAGTCGAGTGCGTACACCTCGGCGCCGTGGCGCGCCGCCTCGAATGCGTGTCGACCGAAACCGGCACCTGCATCGAGGAACTTGTCGCCGGGGCGCAGGCCGAGTGTGTCGAAGCGAACCGTCAGCATGTCAGCCTCTTCGCGCCAGTTTCTTGCGGTTGTGCGGCATCTCGAGAACCTCGCGGTACTGCTGCACGGTCAACTCTGCGCAGTGCCTCCAGCTCCAACGCGACACCACACGATCGCGACCCGCCCGGCCGATGCGGTCTCTCAGAGCGGCGTCGTCGAGTCCACGGCGCAGGGCACCGGCGAGTGCGTCTGCATCGCCGGCCGGGCACTGCAGAACCGTGTCGCCGTCGGTGCCCGTGACCTCCGGCAGTGCGCCGCCGTCGGTCGCAACGAGACAGATTCCCGTGCTCATGGCCTCGATCGCGGGAAGACTGAAGCCCTCATAGAGACTCGGCACGACGGCCAGTTCGGCCTCGGCATAGAGCTCGACGATTCGCTCGTCTGACACACCGGACACAAAGTCGATGTAGGGCATGAGCCCGAGCGACTCGATGAGGTCCATGCTGTGCCCGGGGCGCGGCTTGCCGATGATGGTGAGCCTCACGTCGCGTTCCGTCCGCAACTTCGCCATGGCCTCGAGCAGGTACGACAGGCCCTTCAGTGCCACGTCAGCGGATGCGGTGGTGATCAGACGTCCTGGCTGGCGTTGCACGTGCGGAAGAGGGCGGAACAGGTCGGGATCGACGCCGACCGGAACAAGTCGCATTCGGTCGCGCGAGACCCCCATGTCCTTGTTGATGTCGGTGATGCTGTTCTCGCTGACCACGACGATGCGCGGCATCTTGCTGGCGACCTTTCCCTGCATGTCGACGAACGAATACCACCGTTTCAACGACCTGCGCTTCCACCACGTGCGCGCGTGACTCATCTCGAGTTCCCGGTCTTTCGTGATCGGATGATGCAGGGTGACGATCGTCGGGATCAATTTCTCGATCTTGAGAATGTCCCATCCGAGACATTGGTTGTCGTGGACCAGGTGGAAGTCGTTCGCGCGGGACCTGAGTTCGCGGTATGCGCGCTTGGAGAATGCGAGCGGTTCGGAGAACTGACCCGTGAGAAACCGTGCGGTCTCGACCACATCGGGCCACGACTTCAGTTCCCAATAGCCGGGCAGACGTCCCGGGTACATGTCGTTGAAGATGTCGAGGCTCGGCAACTTGTGCATGGTGATGCGGTCGTCGAGAACCGGATAGGGCTGACCGCCGAACACTTCGACCGAATGTCCGAGATCAACGAGCGCCTTGGTGAGGTGCCTGGTGTACACGCCCTGACCTCCGACGTGCGGCTTCCCGCGGTACGTGAGATAGGCGAGGCGCAACGGGCCGTTCGGGTCGTATGCAGCACCTGACATAGGTGTTGCAGGCTAACTGGCACCCCGCGGAAAGGCTCGTGAGCGACGCGGAATCAGCCACAGTGCCCAGACCAGCAGGGCGAGAATGTAGACCCTGTTCCCGAGGAACGAATACGGGGTTCGTCCCTCGCGCACCGCAATCGTGCGCTCGATCACGCCGGGCGCGCTGATGTCGGTGCGGTCGAGAACCGAACCGTTCGGATCAACGAACGCACTGAAACCGGTCGGTGCTGCCTGCACGAGCCAGCGACCCTGTTCGCGTGCCCGCAGTCGCGACGACGCCAACTGTTGCGTCTGCAGGATCGACCATGTGTAACTCGAGCCGTTCGTGGGATTGAGGATGATTCCGCCACCGTCGGTGATTCCCTCGTTCACCCGCCCGCCGAAGAACACCTCCCACGAGATGACAACCGATGCACGTTCGTCACCGATGTCGAGCCAGGCGCGTCCGTCGCCGGGTCGGGCGTCGCGCGGAACCAGATCGGTCGGTGCGCCGAGCGACGACAACAACGATCGCATCGGCATGTACTCACCGAACGGAACACGCCGCACCTTGTCATAGCGCGAACTCACGAAACCATCCGGTTGCACGACGATGTGCGCGTTGGTGAACGCATCGACCCCGGCGTCTTCAGTGATCCCGACGACCATCGGAATCTGCAGTCGCTTCGCTTCCCGCAGAATCTCTGCGTATTCCCTGCTGTCGGCAAAGAGTCCCGTTGCCGACACGTTGATCACGTTCTCCGGCCACAGCACGAAATCGCGCGCAGTGTCCGGTTCGAGTGATTTCGTCAGGTTCATGTGTCGGTCGAAGACCTCCCGCGGGTCGGTGTCGACTGCATGCGTTCCCTGTTCGCCACCGCCCTGCACCACCGTGATGCGCATCGTGCGGCCCGTATCGCCGGTCGGGTCCCATGCATTCGCGACGCCGATGACAACGAACGTGACGAGAACTGCACGGAATTTTTTTTGTGACAGTGAAATCCAGAAAACGACCACGGTGATCATGACTACGCCGCCGAGCGGCGAGAGGGCGGCGAGCGGACTCTTCGATTGTCCGATGGCAAGAGTCGCAAGCGGGACGCCGCCGAAAGGCCACGAGAGTCGCACGACCTCGGCGAGGGAATGGAACACGATGAGAGCCGGTCCGTGTTGGTGCGTCGGGAATGTTGCGGCTGCTCGCGCCGCTGCTCCGTGCAGGCATGCGAACAACGCCACCGCGACCAGGAATCCCGGTGCGGTCAGGAACCACATCCACGCCATGGCCGGAAGAAACCACCCGGCAGCGAATGCCGCCGCACTGCCGAACGACGAGGTCTCCCGACGTGACCGCGCGATCGACCCGTAGATCGAGATGCCGACGAATGCGAGCGGCCACCAGCCCCACGGGGGCATCGACGCCGCAACGAGAATGCCGGCGAGAAACGGCGCTGCTGCCCTGCGAATCACTCGACGAGCGTGGCACGCACGGCGTACCGCTTGCTCACGCTTCCTCTCGGGTGACAGGTGAACAAGGTGAGCGACGACGTCGACGTGGGCTTGATGATCCAGACGTCGGTGGGTCGCAGGATGTATTTGCGTGTGACGCGGTAGCGGGCAGTCTGCAGCGGGCTCGACACCACGATGATGTCGCCCGTTTTCAGTTTCTGGATGTCATAGAAAGGGCGGTGCGCCGATGTGCGGTGGCCGCCGATCACCATGTTCCCCGGATTTCCCGGAAGCGCGCTGCCCGGCCAGTATCCGACTCCGCGGTCGAACTCGCGCTCGGTCACTCCTTTGTAGATGGTGACATCAACATTGAGTCGTGCGATGGAAAGACGCCCGACGGTGACGAGGGGCGAACGCCTGAGCGGGGTGTCGCGCGCGGCAACCGGGGTCGAGAACGTCGGCAACAACGACGTGAGGGCGACCGACAGAATGAAGGTCCGGCGCATCTCCCTATTGTGACAGAGCAGCGAGACGCAGAAGTGTTGCTTCGCCGGCCGCGCGGGCCTGTTGCACGCACGCGGGAATTCCGATTCCTCGGTAGCTGGCACCGGCGAGGAACACCCCCGGAGATGTGTCGCGCAACGACTCCTCGATGCTCTTCAGTCTGTCGAAGTGGTGCGGTCGGTACTGCGGGAACGACTCCGGCCAACGACTGATGCGAACTTCCGTCGGCGTGAGGTCTGCATTGGTGTGCAGTTTCATGTCGGCGAGTGCGAGATTCACGAGATGTTCGTCGTCGAAGTGCATCACGTCGAGACCGTCACGCCCGAGCGACACCCGGATGATCATCGAGCCGTCCGCGGGTCGCCAATGGGCCCACTTGTTCGAACCGAACGACGCCGCGGTCACCCACCGTTGGTCGGGTTTCGGCACGAGATAACCGCTTCCGGTGAGATGCGACGGCCACTGTGCGGCGGGAATCGACATGGTGATGAGAACGACCGACGCGTGATGCCACTGGGAGAGCAACCGGGCCGCACCGGGGTCGAGATCGTGCAGGAACCCTGAACTGTGGCGGGCAGGTGACGCGATGATCACGGCGTCACAGGTGAGGGTCTCGCTCACGGTGTTCACGGAATACGAGCCGCCGCGTCGCTCGACCGATTCGACCCGTGACGAAGTGCGCACATCACCGCCGAGGGCAACAACGCGTTCGTGAAGGGTGTCGACCAGCGCACCCATTCCGCGCAACGGAGTTCCGAAGATCGGCGCGGCCGGGTCGGAGTTCTGCGCGGCGTTCTTGCGGGTGCGCGCCGCGGCGAGCAGCATGCTGCGCGTCTGTGTCAACGCGGCGATCTGGGGCACCGCCTCGAGCGAGAAGTGGTCGGTGTCCGCCGCATAGATGCTGCCCACAAGCGGGTCGACGAGACGTTCGTGAATCTCGCGACCGAAACGTCGACGAACGTAATGACCGATGGAGTCGCGCGGAACGGTGCGCAGCAGCAAGGGTTCGACCGCTGCCCTGATCTTTCCGCGCGGAGAAATGAGTCGACTCGTGGCGAACGACCCCACTTTCGCGGGCACACCGAGCAGCAGATCTCCGGGGATCGAATGCATGCCGTCGTGCCAGACCGACGCGTGGGCGCCGGTGGGTGACGTGAGAGCGGCCCCGAGACCCAGTTGTGCCGCAAGTTGCGACGCCCACGGGACTCTCGTGAGAAACGCGTCGGCCCCCTCGTCGACGGCGGGAAGACCCGCGAACGGTGTCGTGCGGATGAGACCGCCCACTGATGCATTCGCATCGAGAACCGTGACGGACACCGGATGAGGCGAGTCGGCGAGAACCGTGAGCGCAGATGTCAGACCGCTGATACCGGCCCCGACAACCACCACGCGGCGGGGTTCACTCACGCATTCACCACCATGCGGGCCAACGATGCCATCACTGCCTTGTCGTCGTTCACGCATGCCGTGCGAGAGAACGCGAGGCCATGGGCCGATGCGCGATGAGCCGCTTCGATGTCGAGGTCGTACAGCACCTCGAGGTGGTCGGCAACGAAACCGCACGCCGACACCAAGACACCGTCGATCGGTTCGTCAGTGCCGCGTGTCGAGGCGAGCGAGTCGATGACCTCGAGGATGTCGGGGCCGATCCAGGGTTCGGGCGTGCGGCCGGCCGACTGCCATGCAATCGACCATTGCGACCACCGGGTGAGACCTGCTCGTTCGGCCACCAGTTCGGCGGTGGCCCGCAACTCGTCGGGATACGGATCGCCACCGTCAATGATGCGTTGCGGCAACGAATGCGCTGTGAACAGAACCTTGGTGCGCTCGGGCATGGCCGCGAGTTTCTGCTTCATGTCGCGTGCGAGAAAGTCGACGAACTCGTCGTTGCGCGCCCACGACTCGACACCGCGCACCGAGATGCCGTGCGGGGCGGCGGCTTCGCGCACGCGCCCCATGTACTGGCCGATGGAATACGACGAAAAGTGCGGTGCCAGAACGAGGCCGACAATCTCGGTGAATCCCTGCGCGGCAACGTCGGCGACTGCTTCCTCGATGAACGGAGTCGCGTGCTTGAGGCCGAGGAACACTTCGTAGTGGCCCGGTCGGATCTCGTTGAGTTCGCGTTGCAGAGCATCGCGCTGGTCTTCCGTGCGCTTCTTCAACGGAGACAGCCCACCGATGGCGTCGTAGCGGTCGACGAGGTCCTGAAGTGCCTCGTCGGTCGGCGGACGTCCGCGGCGAATGTCCGTGTAGTACGGGAGAATCTCGTCTTTCGTCCGCGGTGTTCCGTACGCCATCACGATGACGGCGGTGCGTTCTGCATTGCTCATTGGTGTCCTCCGGAATGAACGTGTTCGACCACTGCGAGCAGCACGTCGGGATCGGTGTCGGGTTGAACGCCGTGTCCGAGATTGAAGATGTGCCCGGGATGTCCGCCGTTGTCGGCAAGCACTGCCGATGCGCCGCGAACCGCGATGTCTCTGCCCGCGAGCACCAATGCGGGGTCGAGATTCCCCTGGACAACCGTGTCACCACCGAGTCTGCGACGTGCGTCGGTGATGGTGGTGCGCCAGTCGAGCCCGATCACCGCGTTGCCGACGGAGTTCATCGACTCGAGAAGGTGATCGCATCCGATCCCGAAGTGAATGCCGCGCACCCCGGGATGTCGCTGTGCAAGCCGGCCGAACACTGCTTCGGTGTGGGGTTTCACGAAGGTGTCGTAGTCGCTGCGCGACAGGGCACCGGCCCACGAGTCGAACAGCTGGAACGCTTCTGCACCGTGCGTGAGTTGGGCCGAGATGAACTCAACGGAATGTTGCACGAGGCAGGCCATGATGTCGTGCCACAGGTCGGTGTCGGCGCGCATGAGCCGCTTCGTGTTCTGGTACGTGCGACTCGGTCGACCCTCAATCAGGTAACTCGCCACGGTGAACGGTGCGCCGGCAAACGCGAGCAGCGGCACCCGGAGTTCGTTCACGAGAATGTCGACGGTGTCGGTGACGTAGGTGATGTCGGCTGCATCAAGCGGACGCAGGCGCGAGAGATCGTCCCGTGTGCGAAGAGGCGACGATGCGACCGGTCCGGTTCCGGGGGCGACGTCGATGCCGAAGCCGACCGCGTGAGGAGGAACAACGATGTCGGAGTAGAGGACCGCGGCGTCGACGCCGTAACGACGAACCGGTTGCAGGGTGAACTCGGCGGCGAGGTCGGGTTGCTTGATTGCCTCGAGGATGCTCCCGTCGCCGCGGATGCTGCGGTACTCGGGAAGACTCCGGCCCGCCTGACGCATGAACCACACCGGCGTGTGCGCGGCATTCTCGCCGCGCGCCGCGGCAAGAAACGGGTCGTTCGGGCGACTTGTCATACCTATTGACTACTTGCGGTGCACTCGTCCGCGCAACGCGGTGAACGCCATAGTGAAAGAAATCGCACCGACGCAGCACGAAGCCAGCACCGCCTTGCCCAGTGCCGCCGCGTCCCATCCGGTGAGAATGAGCGATCGCATGCCGTCGAGCAGGTACGTGACGGGGTTGTAATCGGCGGCCGTGGCGAGCCAACCGGTCATCTGGGCCTGCGGAACGTACGCAGTGGTGAGGAAGGCAAAGGGGAAGAAGAGCAGGAATGCGTTGTTCACCGCGATGGGGTTTCCGGTCTTCAGCGCAATGGCGTAGGGAAACCCGGTGAACGCGACTCCCCACAGCACGGCCAGCAACACGAACACGATCATGCCGAGAATTCCCGTCTGGAACGAGATGCCGATGACCAGACCGAGGATGAGAACGGGAACCGCGAGAACCGCGACCACCGCGAGGTCAGAGATCATGCAGCCGAGCAGAAGTGTTGCGCGGTTGACGGGCGTGAGCAGCAGCCGGTCGAGGTACCCGTCCTGGATGTCGATCACCAGCGACCCCGCCCTCGAGATTCCGGTGACGGCGAAGATGATCGACACGGGCAGTTGGAAGCCCTTGAAGTCGAAACCCGGTGGCAGATTGCCCTCGACGAAACTCTGCAGAGAACCGATGTTCACAACGAGGAAGAACAACGGCACGACGAGCCCCGGACCGATCGCCTCCATGTCGCGCAACGACAGTCTGAGTGCACGTCGGGCAACGGTCGACAGGTCGTGGAGGAATCCCGCGCGGCGCGCGAGCAAGGGAGTGGAGGCGGTCATCTCAGTTCTCCTCTTCCTGCATGCGCGTTCCGGTGGTCTCGAGGAAGACGTCGTCGAGGGTCGGTGTGCGCATCGTGAGTTCGGTGACCGCAATGCCCGCTTCGCTGAGGGCGACAGCAATCGGGCTGAGAGCAGAACCGCCGTTCGTGACGCCGATGACGATGCTTTCTCCCTTCGCTTCGATGTGGTCGAGCCCGGGAAGACGGTGCAACGCTTCCGCGGCACGCGACGAATCGGAGGCGGACACCTTTGCAATGATCACGTCGGCACCGATCGAACGTTTGAGTTCCGTGGGTGTTCCCTCTGCCACGATGCGACCCTTGGCGATGATGCCGACGCGGTCGGCGAGTTCATCGGCTTCCTCAAGATATTGCGTCGTGAGAAAAATGGTCATGCCCAGTTCCTTGTTCAACGAACGCACTTCTGCCCACACCGCGGCGCGACTGACCGGATCGAGGCCCGTTGTCGGTTCGTCGAGAAACAGAATCTCGGGCTGGTGCACGAGTGCAGCGGCGAGGTCGAGGCGACGTTTCATTCCGCCCGAGTACGTGGACACCATGTCGTCGATGGCCGTGTCGATGTTGACCAGCTTCAGAAGGTGGTCGATTCGTTCCGTGCGACGAACCGAATCGAGTCCGTAGAGGCGACCCTGCATGTCGAGAATCTCGCGCCCCGTTTGTTTCATGTCGAGGGCCGCTTCCTGGAGTGCCACGCCGATCCGCAACCGGACGTCCTCCGTCTGTGTGGCAACGTCGAACCCGGCGACCGAGGCCGAGCCGGATGTGGGGTTCAGCAAGGTGGTGAGCATCCGCACCGTGGTCGACTTTCCTGCGCCGTTCGGACCCAGGAAGCCGTAGATCTCGCCTCTGGCAATGGAGAGGTTCACCCCGTTGACCGCCACGTTGTCGCCGAATGACCGCACCAAGTCGTGCGCCTGGATAGCGAATGTCATTGGGTGAACGCTATCGGCGGCTGTCGCGGGATGCCTTTCTCAACTGTGCATCGATGCGTGCGACCCTCGTGCGGGCCGGCGGGTGTGCCGTGACCAGTCGGTCCCGCCAGTGAGTCGCGCGCTCGCCGTTCCCTGCAGCAATCACGATGCGCAGTGCATTGCGCAGCTCTCTTCCGAAGCCCATTCGCACGACGGTTTCGTCGGCCTTGAACTCTGCGCCCTTTCCCGTCGCGTTCCCGATGCTCTGCGAAACGGTGATCATCGACAGGAACAACCACGACACGATGGTCACCGCACCCGCGATTGCCTTCCCCACGAATGAAGCACCGGCAGACTTCTGCGCAAACGTGTCGGTTGCCGCATGTGCGATGTTCTGGAAGAGGAAGCCGATGCGAGCGAGCAGCACAATGGGGATCGACAACCATTGTCCGGCGGTGAGTGCGACGGTGTGCATGCCGAGATGGTGACTGAGTTCGTGCGCGAGCACGCCGCTCAGATCTTCGCGCGACAGGTTTGCAATCGCCCAGCTCGACACGACGACGAGGTGCCCACCCGATGCGAATGCATTGAGATCCTCCGAGTCGACCACCGCGAGAACGAAGCGGTCCGGCGGAATGTGGTTCGCCTGCGCGACAACACTCCACGCGCGATGCAGTCGGTCGAGTTCCGTACGGGTCGGAGCACGCGCACCGAGCAGACGGGTGAGCACGAGTTTCTGGGTCGGCCTCAGGAACAACACCACTCCGGCCGCGAACCATGCCGACGCAAACACCCAGAAACCCACGTTCACGAACAGTTGAACGATCCACCAGAACACCGCGACGGCGGCAAGCCACGCCGGCAGGAGTGCGATCACGGGGATGATCGCTGCGACCGCGTACCCGTCGATTCGGCGCTGGCGCGAGAGACGGTCGGTACGGGGCATGAACCTACAGTCCACCAGCAACGCACTGCATCGTCAATGACCAGTCGTTCGCGCGAAAGTGGCTCACATACACTCGGGTGAGCAGTCAGCCGAATCCGAGGAGTCCCGATGCCAGCACCAACCATTCCCGGCGCAGAACCTTTTTCCCACCGGGGAACCGGCGACGCGGGAGTTCTCGTGTTGCACGGCTTTACGGGGAACCCGGGCTCGATGCGCGGACTTGCCGAAGCGTGTGCCGCCGCCGGATTCCATGTCGAACTGCCGCAACTTGCGGGTCACGGCACGGCGATCGAGGACATGATTCCGACGCGATGGGCGGACTGGAGCGCCGATGCGAACGCTGCGTACGCAACTCTCGCGCAGCGAGCATCGCGCATCGTGGTGATGGGTCTCTCGATGGGAGGGGCACTCACCCTGTGGGTCGGCGCGGAACATCCCGAGGTGTGCGGACTTGTGTGCGTCAATCCCGCAACGCAGCCCCAATCCGAGGAAGTGCTCGGAATGTTGCGCGGCATGATCGAGGGCGGCACCGAAGTGATGGAGGGAATCGGATCCGACATTGCCGAGCCCGGAGTCGTCGAGACCGCGTATCCGGGCACTCCGCTCGCCGCGCTTCTTTCGTTCCAGGTCGACGGGCTCGTGCCGCTGAGCGCCCGCTACTCGGCGATGAAGATGCCCCTGTTGTTGTTCACGTCGGTGCAGGACCATGTGGTGAACCCCGCCGACAGTGATGCGCTGGTTGCCGCGTACGGCGGTGAGGTCGAGCACGTGAAACTCGAACGCAGCTACCACGTCGCGACGCAGGATTACGACAAGGACATCATTTTCGAACGGTCGGTCGCATTCGCCCGACGCATCTCGGCGTGATGCTGACTCGACTGCTGTCGTCGATACCGAGTCCGTCGTCCGGTTCGATCGAGATCGGGCCCCTGCGCCTGAATGCGTACGGTCTCATGATTGCGGTCGGCGTGGTGGTTGCCGTGCGCATCGCGGGCAAACGGGCCGAACGACGGGGAATCGGAACGATGGAGGATCTCTCGTCGATCGCGACATGGGCCGTGCCCGCGGGTGTGATCGGTGGACGTGCCTACCACGTGATCACCGACATCGATCGATTCAGGGGCGACTGGTTCGATGCGTTCAAGATCTGGCAGGGGGGACTCGGCATCTGGGGCGGCGTCCTCGCGGGAGTGATCGTTGGTTACTGGCGCGCGAAGGTTCGTGGTCTCGATCCGTGGTGGATTCTCACGGTTGCCGCGCCGGCAATTCCCGTTGCGCAGGCCATCGGTCGTTGGGGGAACTGGTGGAACCAGGAACTCTTCGGACGACCGACCGACCTGCCGTGGGCACTCAGTGTCTCGAGCGACGCTGCACGCAGTGCGGGCTTTGCCCCGGGAACGACGTTCCATCCGACCTTCCTCTACGAATCGATCGGTTGTCTCGTGCTGGCGTTTCTTCTCGTGCGTGTCGAGAGGCGGTTGTCCCCGGGGCGCGGTCGACTCATTGCGTGGTACGCCGCCGGGTACACCGCGATGCGATTCTTCATCGAGGGAATCCGGATCGACCAGGCACACAGCGCGGGCGGACTTCGATTGAACCAGTGGGTCTCGATCGTCGTCTTCGGCCTTTCGGCAGGATGGCTTCTGTGGGACGCCCGGCGTTCTCGCGGCGGTGTCTCACCGTCTACGGTCAATGACCATGAGTGAGTGTCTGTACGAAGTTCTCGAGCCCGGCATCGGGCTCATCACGTTCAATCGCCCCGAACGTCTCAATGCGTGGACGGCACGCATGGGTCACGAATACTTCGACGCCATCGACAAGGCAGTGGCCGACCCGAAGGTGCGCGTGATCGTGGTGACCGGTGCGGGCAAGGGCTACTGCGCCGGTGCCGACATGGGCACACTGCAGGGGATTCCGTCGGGAAGTGACGCGGCACAACGCAGCGACCGCAGCGACAACATCGTCGAGGGTCGCATGCAGCACGAGATCACCCAGATTCCGAAGCCGGTGATCGCCGCGGTGAACGGTGCCGCCGCCGGTCTCGGACTCGTGCAGGCACTGATGTGCGACATGCGTTTCGCCGCCGACACGGCGAAGTTCACGTGCGCCTTCTCGAAGCGCGGACTCATTGCCGAATACGGGATCTCGTGGGTGCTCCCGCGGTTGGTCGGTCAGGCGAGCGCGCTCGACCTGTTGATGTCGAGTCGCATCATCCTCGCCGAAGAAGCCCGGTCGCTCGGCATGGTGAACAAGGTGGTGCCGGCCGACCAGTTGATGGACGTGGTGCTGGCATACGCCGCCGACCTGGCACGCAACGTGTCGCCGTCGTCGATGTCGGTGATGAAGCGCCAGGTCTACGGCGACTACTCGAAGGATGTCGCCACCGCGAGCAGGGACGCACTCGTCCTGATGGGTCAGTCGTTCGGTCGTCCCGACTTCAAGGAGGGAGTGCAGAGTTTCGTGCAGAAGCGCGAGGCCGCCTTCCCGCCCGTCGACCCGAACGCCTGACCGCAATTTGTCGGGGTGTCACGAAGACACTGCTCGTAGGCTGGTGAACCGTGACCCAGTCCGCAAACCCCATCACCGCCTCCGACGTGGCGAAGGTCGCGCGCCTCGCGCGACTCGACATCGACGACGCCCAGGTCGAGCACTTCACCGAACAGTTGGTGAAGGTCATGGGACACTTCGGCGACATCGATGCTCTCGACCTTTCGAACGTCGAGCCGATGACCCAGCCGTACCCGCTGGTGAACGTGATGCGTGACGACGTGGAAATGCCGACGCTCGACACCGACGAGGTCCTCGCGGCCGCACCCGCCGCCGAAGAACGCCGTTTCCGTGTGCCGCCGATCATCGGGCTGGACGGCTGACCGTGGCGACGATTCCGTCCACCGCGATCGACATCGCCGGAGCCGTTGCATCGGGCGCAGTGACGGCTCGTGCAGTTGTCGACGAGCACCTCGCACGCATCGATGCCCGCGAGACCGAGATCCACGCGTTCAATCTCGTGACCGCCGATTCGGCCCGGGCACAAGCAGATGCAATCGACGCCGACATTGCGGCAGGCCGACCTGTTGGTCCGCTTGCAGGAGTGCCGATCGCACTGAAAGACAACCTGTGCACGCACGGTGTCGAAACGACATGCTCGTCGCGCATCCTGGAGGGCTGGAAGCCCCCGTACGACGCAACGGTCGTGGCACGCTTGCGCGCTGCCGGTGCCGTGTCGGTCGGCAAGACGAATCTCGACGAATTCGCAATGGGCTCGAGCACCGAGAATTCGGCGTTCGGCCCCACGAAGAACCCGCTCGATCTCTCGCGCGTACCCGGCGGCTCGAGCGGCGGCAGCGCGGCGGCGGTCGCCGCAGGTTTTTCCCCCGTCAGTCTCGGTTCCGACACCGGCGGCAGTATCCGTCAGCCGGCTGCACTGTGCGGTGTTGTCGGCGTGAAGCCCACGTACGGTCTCGTGAGTCGCTACGGCCTCGTCGCATATGCGAGTTCGCTCGACCAGATCGGGCCGTTCGCGACGACCGTGGCCGATGCGGCTCTGATCACCGAGGTGATTGCGGGTCATGACCCCATGGATTCCACCTCGATTCCGCGCCCCTCACCGTCACTGGTGTCGTCGGTGACACAGGGGGTCTCGGGCATGAAAATCGGTCGGGTCACCGACCTGCCAGGTGGCGCAGAGCCGGAAGTGCTGCAACGCCTGAACGAGGCATTCGATGCACTCGCGGCAGCGGGCGCGACAATCGTCGACATCACGTTGCCGAGCCTGTCGTATGCGTTGACTGCGTACTACCTGATTGCACCGGCAGAAGCCAGCAGCAACCTCGCCCGCTTCGACGGTGTGCGTTACGGCCTGCGCGTGAATGCAGCCGACACCAATGCGATGTACGGGGTCACCCGCGCGGCCGGATTCGGCGACGAAGTGAAAAGGCGCATCATGCTCGGCACGTACGCGTTGTCTGCCGGTTATTACGACGCGTATTACGGCAAGGCGCTGAAGGTGCGACGCATCATCGCCCGGGATTTCGACAACGCCTACGGAGATGTCGACGCGATCATCATGCCCACGTCGCCATTCGTGGCGTTCACCGCCGGCGAGAAGGTCGATGACCCGATGGCGATGTATCTCTGCGACATCTACACGATTCCCACGAACCTGGCGGGTCACCCGGCGATGAGCGTTCCGTTCGGCACGGGTGCACACGGATTGCCCGTCGGCATCCAGGTTCTCGCCCCCGCACTCGGCGAAGAAGCAATGTTCCGCGTCGGTGGAGCCCTTGAAGCAGCAGGAGGCACGCAATGAGCGACAGCCCGTTGAGTTCGGTTGTTGCCACTGCCGATCAGTTGCTTCCCGGCGGTTGGGAGATGGTCGTCGGTCTCGAGGTGCACGTCGAACTCGCGACTCGCACCAAGTTGTTCAGTGGATCGCCGAACCGTTTCGGCGACGAACCGAATGTGAACATCGATCCGGTCACGCTCGGTCTTCCGGGCGCGCTGCCCGTTCTCAACAAGGAGGCCGTCGAGCTCGCGATGCGCATCGGTCTCGCGCTGAACTGCCGCATTCAGAAGTGCATCTTCCACCGCAAGAACTACTTCTATCCCGACATGCCGAAGGCGTACCAGATCTCGCAGTACGACCTTCCGTTGAATGCAGACGGATACCTCGCGTTGCCGAGCGGAACCGTGGTGGGTGTCGAGCGCGCGCATCTCGAGGAGGACACCGGCAAGAGCACGCATGTCGGAGGTGCGACGGGTCGCATTCACGGCAGCGATTACTCGCTGATCGACTTCAACCGTGCCGGAGTGCCGTTGGTCGAGATCGTGTCAAGGCCCGACATCCGCACCAGCGAACAGGCGAGGGAATACGTCTCCGAACTGCGCGCGATTCTCGAGGCCATCGGCGCATCCGACGCGAAGATGGAAGAAGGCTCGATGCGTTGCGACGCCAACGTGTCGGTGCACAAACCGGGGACTCCGTTCGGAACGCGTTGCGAAATCAAGAACGTGAACTCGATACGTGCTCTCGGTCGTGCAATCGATTACGAGGCACGTCGCCAGATCGACATCATCGAATCGGGCGGAGTCATCAGGCAGGAGACACGCCACTGGGACGACGCCGAGGGCCGTACGCACACGCTTCGCACGAAGGAAGACGCCGACGACTATCGGTATTTCCCCGAGCCCGACCTGGTCACCGTCGATCCGTCGCAGGAGTGGATCGAATCTGTTCGTGCGTCGTTGCCGCCGTTGCCCGCAGCACGTCGCGCGATGTTGCAGGAACTCACCGGCTACGACCCGCAGAGCGAGGCCGTCATCGTCGCCGTCGAACGCGGTCAGCACGAGTACGTGAAAGCCATCGTCGACGCCGGCGGAGACCCCGTGAAGGCGTTGATCTACGTGACGCAGGCGTTTGCAGAGGCCGGCGCGAACCCCGCAGTTCCGGCTGCTGATGTGGCGGCACTCACACTGCTCGAACGCGACAACAAGTTGTCGGCCACCCAGGCAAAGACCGTGTTGGCAGAAATCGTCGCCAACGGCGGAGGAGACGCCGCCGCAATCGCTTCGGCAAAGGGATTCGAAGCCATGGACACCTCTGCCGTCGAGGCCATGGTCGACGAAGCAATTGCTGCAGACCCCGATGCCTGGGCCAAGTACTGCGCCGGTGAGGAGAAAGCCGCCGGTGCAATCGTGGGACGCGTGATGAAGGCGAGCAAGGGCAAAGCCGACGGCAAGATCGTGTCGGCCATCATGCAGTCACGCCGCGGCTCGTAGTCGTCGATCGTTCGGGCGTACTGTTCGCCCATGGACTTCGCAATTCCCGCCGACATTCAGCAGACCCTCGACCAGATCGATGCCTTCATCGAGGCAGAGATCAAGCCCCTGCAGGCGCAAGACGACAACGAGCGATTCTTCGATCACCGGCGCGAATGGGCCCGCACCGACTTCGACAACGACGGTGTTCCGCGCGCCGATTGGGAGGCGTTGCTCCGCGAGATGCGCCGTCGTGCAGACGCCGCGGGCTGGTTGCGACTGGCACTTCCGAAAGAGTTCGGCGGGCAGGATGCAACCAATCTCAAGATGGCAATCATCCGCGAGCATCTGGCGACGAAGGGACTCGGCCTGCACAACGACCTGCAGAACGAGTCGAGCATCGTCGGCAATTTCCCGACGGTGCTGATGATGCGCGATTTCGGCACCGACGAGCAGAAGAAGACGTGGATGCCCGGTTTTCTCGACGGCACGAAGCGACTCGCCTTCGGTCTCACCGAGCCGAATCATGGAAGCGACGCCACTTATCTCGAGACCACCGCATATCGCGACGGCGACGAGTGGGTGCTGAACGGAATGAAGCGATGGAACAGTGGTCTGCACCACGCCACGCACGACATCATCTTCGCCCGCACGAGCGGAAAGCCCGGAGACCCGAAGGGCATCACCGCCTTCTTGGTGCCGACCGATGCGCCGGGTTTCAAGGTGGAGTTCTTCTGGTGGACCTTCAACATGCCCACCGACCATGCGGAAGTGAGTCTCACCGATGTGCGAGTGGGTGCCGACGCCGTGTTCGGCCCGCCCGAAGAAGGTCTCGCACTCGCGCAGCACTTCGTTCACGAGAACCGCATCCGGCAGGCGGCGAGTTCGCTCGGAGCTGCGCAGTTCTGCATCAACGAGGCCGTGCGCTACTCCAACGAGCGCATCACATGGGGCAAGAAATTGAGCGTCAACCAGGGCATCCAGTTTCCGCTCGTCGAGCTGCACACCGAAGCCGCAATGTTGCGACAGATGATCAGGTACACCGCGTGGATGCTCGATCAACGCCACCACATGGAAGTCACCCATCTCGTCGCGATGTGCAACTACCGGGCGAACCGGCTCGCGTGCGACGCCGCCGACCGCGCCATGCAGACGTGCGGGGGAGTCGGCTACAGCCGCCACATGCCCTTCGAGCACATCTACCGACACCACCGCAGGTATCGCATCACCGAGGGTTCCGAAGAGATCCAGATGCGCAAGGTGGCGAGCAACCTGTTCGGTTTCGGCTCGCAGCCCGACCGCCGTTAGACCGGGTCTCGTCGAAAGGCGAGAACCTTTCCGTGCACGAGCAACCCCACAGTCGAGTCAACCGCGGGCAACAACCTTGCATGCAATCGAACCGTGATGCGTACTCCGTTCGGGATGTCGACATCGACTGTTCCGTCATGACCGAAATATCTGGTTGCAACGACGCGACCGATTGCCGCGGCTTGTGCATCTTCCGGCGATGTGATCTCGAACTGCTCGGGACGGACAATGACGGTCGCCGGGCCAACCGCGCAGTGGCGGAGCAGTTCCACCGACCCAAGTGGTGTGTCCACGCTGAGTCCGGTCTCGGCCACGTTGCCGTTCAGCGAGACGGTCTCACCGATGAAGCGGGCAGTTTCGACAGAAGTGGGGGTGTGATAGGTCGACACCGGATCGTCCGACTGGGCAATGTGACCATCGAGCAGAATGCACACCCTGTCTGCAGTCGACAGGGCTTCGTCCTGATCGTGGGTTACCCATAGAGCGGTGGCACCCGCGGTGTGCAGGATGTTGACAACTTGATCCCTCAGGGACTCCCTGAGCCCGGCATCGAGTGCAGAGAACGGTTCGTCGAGCAACACCACTGCGGGTTCCGTCGCCAGTGCCCGTGCGAGCGCCACGCGCTGTTGCATGCCACCGGACAGTTCGGACGGCATCAGGTCTCCTGCGTTCGGAAGACCAACGAGGTCGAGCATCCGCTTCACTTGTTCACCGGTTGCAGCTGATTTTCGGTCTGTGAGACCGAACGCGATGTTCGCCGTCACGGAGAGATGCGGGAAGAGTGCTCCGTCCTGTGGTACCAGAGCGATCTTCCGCTTGTGGGCCGGCACCCATGTGCGTTCGTCGGCAACCGTGATCCCGTTGATCCTCACGACTCCCCGGGTTGGTTGTTCGAGTCCTGCGATGATGCGCAACAGGGTCGACTTGCCGCTTCCGGAAGGACCAACCAATGCGGTGATGTCACCTTTGCGAACCGTGAGGGTGACGGACTTGAGCACCTCGCTCTTGTCGAAGCGGTGCGAGACATCGGTCAGTTCGAGTGCAATGTCGTCGGTCATCGGTTGGCTCTCAATGCAGACATTGCTCCAAGTAAAGCGGTCGGCAACGCGGCGAGCAACAGCATCGCAACGGCAAACGGCCCGACTGCTGCATAGTCAGAAATCGTGCTGAAGTCCCAGATCTTTGTGGAAAGTGTGTCCATCCCTGTTGGGCGCAACAAGAGGGTGACGGGCAACTCCTTCACCGCGGCGAGCATCGTGAGTGCCGAACCGGCAAGCAGGCCGGGCAGTGCGATCGGCAAGGTGACCCTGAGGAATGTCCGTATCGAGTCGGCGCCCAGAGTCTGCGCCGTTTCCTCGAGACCCCGCGGGGTTTTTTCGAATGCCGTTCGGATCGAGGCGATCATGACCGGAAGAAAAATGATGACCTGCCCGAACACGAGCAATGGGGTCTGTTGGTACCACGGTCGTGCGACGCGGATGCCCACGTACACAATCGAGATGGCAACCACGATTCCGGGGAGAGCGTGAGTCAGGTAACTCAGTCTCTCGGGAATACGCGCCATGATCGATGTGTTGCGCACTGCACACCACGCAACCGGCATGGCAAGAGCGAGCGTGACCAGCGCGGTGATGCTGCCGTTCAGGAACGACTGCGCGGTGGCGTCGAGCACCGTCGCCCACTCGACTCTTCGGGTGGTGGTGCGTCCGATCCACGAAGCAATCGCGACGACCGGAATCACGATTGCGGGGACGAGAACCAGAACGGAACCAACCGCCGCCACGATGTATGTCTTTGCAGAAGTTCGGTTCATGCGGGCGCGTTCCGGCTCGCCATGCCCCGGTGAATAGTGCCGTCCGCGCAGTAAGGTCTCGCCGACCGTGATGAAAATCGCCGCTGCGACCAGAACAACGGAGAGCGCTGCTGCGCGGGTCGGGTTGAACCCGGCTCGGTATGCCCCGTAGATCACCCAGGTGAACACTTCGTGACGCATGGCCGCCACCGCTCCGAAATCACTGAGCGTGTAGAGCGCCACCAGCAATGCACCGGATGCGATCGGTCGCCTCACCTGGGGCAGGACGACCTCTTTGAGGATTTCGCGTTGACGACGCCCCATTGTGCGGGCGATGTCCTCGTGCACCGGATTCAGTCTCGACATCGCTGCCGCAACCGGCAACATCACGTACGGATAACACGCGAGTGTCAACACCAGTGATGCGCCCGTGAAACCCGAGAGACTCGGAATCCACGACACCCATGCAAATGCGGAGAGATACGAGGGCAGGGCCAACGGGAGCGAGAACGCAATGGTGAGCGGAATTCGCCCTTTCACTCCGGAGAGTGTCGTGACCCACGCGGCAAAGGTCCCGATGATCACGCTTCCCGCGGCCACGGTCGACGTGAGAACCACACTGCGCACGATCAGCGTGAATGTTCTCGATTGGAATATTTCGCCGGCGAAAGACTCGATTCCCGTCGAGAAGGACTGAACCCCGAGATACCACAGAGGAACCAACGACACCACGGCCGATGCGAAGGCGAGGCCCAGCACCACACGTGAGCCCCGCTTCGCATTCATGGTTTGAGTATCTCCCCCGGATCACTCACTTCGTGAGCAATCCGACTTTCTGGAGCAGTTCCTGCGTCTGATCGAGCGACTTCAGATCCGACAGATCAATTGACGGGGCGTTGAGTTCGGAGAATGCGGGCAGTCCTTCCGGCTGCACTGCGTTCTTCGTGAGGATGTACTCCCAGGTTTTCGTCCGGAAGTATTCCGCGGCAGTTTCACTCTGCAGGAAATCGATGAATTTCTGTGCGGCAACGCCGTGCTTCGCCTTTGCAAGAATTCCGGCACCCGCGACATTCACGAGCCCTCCGACATCACCGGGCTTCATGAATTGGTTCTTTGCCACCACTGCCGCAGCACCTTCGGCTGCGATCTTTTCCAACAGGTAGTAATGGTTCACGAGTCCGACTGCAACGTCTCCCGCATTCACCGCATCGCGCACGGCACTGTTCTTTTCGAATGCCACAGGACTGTTGTCGGCAAAGGCACGCAGCCATTTCTCGGCGTCGTCTTCACCCCGCAGAACCCGGAGAGCGGTCACGAATGACTGCCATGACGCGTTTGTCGGCGCAAATCCGATCTTTCCCTTCCACTTCGGGTCGAGCAATTCGTCGATACTGGCCGGCGGTGTCGGCGCTAGGCCGGGGTTGTAGACAACGACCCGCACACGCCCGGTGATTCCGACCCATTTTCCTGATGCAGCCGCATACTTGCTGTCGACCATCGAAAGTGTCGCCTCCGGAAGTTCAGTCAGGTTGTCCTCAACTGCACCAAGCGCACCGGCATCCTGCGAGAAGAAGACATCAGCGGGGGAGGCCGACCCCTCTGTGAGAAGCAGAGCGGCAAGTTCTCCGCTGTCGCCGTACCGAGCGTTGACCGCGATATCGGTTTCCTCGGTGAATGCATCAAACAACCCCTTCACGAGTTCCTCGCTTCGACCGCTGTACACCGTGACAGAGGAATCGACATCGGTGTCCTGCGACGAGTTCGAATTCCCGCATGCAGAGGTGACGAGCGCAAGGCCTGCGATGGCGGCGATCACGTGACGTAGTGGTTTCATTTGGGGGGCCTCCTATGGAGTTAGGTATACCTAACTTTCATCATGATAGGGATACCTAACAAGAATTGCAACCCACGGGCGCAGCGGCGGAAATGGCTCTGGGAGTACCTTTGTCGCCATGTCTCACGCCGATGGAACCCCGATCGACATCAAGCCCCGCAGTCGCGACGTCACCGACGGCAACCAGAAGGCGGCCGCGCGAGCAATGTTGCGCGCCGTCGGCCTCACCGACGACGACTGGCAGAAGCCGCAGATCGGCGTTGCGAGCTCGTGGAACGAGGTGACCCCGTGCAACATGTCGCTGCGCCGTTTGGCCGACTCGGCAAAGCAGGGGGTCCGCGAGGCCGGTGGTGTCGCTCTCGAGTTCGGCACCATCACGGTGTCCGACGGCATCAGCATGGGCCACGAGGGAATGCGAGCGAGTCTCGTCTCGCGCGAGGTCATCACCGACTCGGTCGAGACAGTGGTGCACGGTGAGCGCTTCGACGGGTTCGTGGGTCTCGCCGGATGCGACAAGAGCATCCCGGCGATGTTGATGGCCGCGGCACGACTGAACCTCGCGAGCGTGTTCGTGTACAACGGCTCGACCCTGCCCGGCGTGCACAAGGGTCAGAACATCGACATCACCACTGTGTTCGAGGCGATCGGTGCGTGCGCCGCGGGAACCATGAGCCAGGAGGAACTCACCGACATCGAACGCTCGGCGTGCCCCGGAGAAGGCGCATGCGGCGGGATGTTCACGGCGAACACCATGTCGTCGATCGCCGAGGCTCTCGGCATGAGTCTTCCCGGGTCTGCGTCTGCACCTGCCGTCGACCGTTCGCGCGAAGACGACGCACGTCGCGCGGGCGAAGCCGTGGTGAATTTGTTGCGACTCGGAATCCGCCCGCGCGACATCATGACGAAGAAGGCATTCGAGAACGCGATTGCCGTCACCAACGCTCTCGGAGGAAGCACCAACGCAGTTCTGCACCTTCTTGCGATCGCGAGCGAGGCGGGGGTCGATCTCGACCTTGACGATTTCAACCGCATCGCGAACAAGGTGCCGCACATCGCCGACACGAAACCCGGCGGCAAGTACCACATGACCGACGTGCACCGTATCGGTGGTGTGCCGGTGGTGCTGAAGCATCTTCTCGATGCGGGTCTGTTGCACGGCGACGTTCTCACCTGCACCGGCAAGACCATGGCCGAGAATCTCGACGAGATCAACCCGCCCCAGCCGGACGGCGATGTTGTTCATCCGCTCTCTGATCCGATTCACGCAGAGGGCGGCATCAACGTGCTGACCGGCACGCTTGCACCGAAGGGGAGTGTGGTGAAGGTCGCCGGTCTCACGAAAGACCAACTGCAGTTCGAGGGTCCCGCGCGCGTGTTCGACGGCGAAGACGGTGCAATGGATGCGATCATGACCGGCCGCATCAATCACGGCGACGTCATCGTCATCCGGTACGAAGGCCCGAAGGGCGGTCCGGGCATGCGCGAGATGCTCGCCATCACCGGTGCGCTGAAAGGCGCCGGCCTCGGTTCCACGGTTGCGCTCATCACCGACGGACGCTTCTCGGGCGGCACATGGGGTTTCTGCATCGGCCACGTTGCGCCCGAAGCCGTCGACGGTGGCCCCATCGCGTTCGTGAACGAGGGGGATCGCATCCGCATCGACGTACCGAGCAAGTCTCTCGATGTCCTGGTTGATGCGGCAGAGATGGAAAAGCGAAAGGTCGGCTGGAAGCCGAACCCGCCGCGGTACACCTCCGGCGTGTTGGCCAAGTTCGCCAAACTCGTGCAGGGCGCAGAAAAGGGCGCAATCACCAACGTATCGCTCTGACGGAGCGCCAAACCCTTGTGCCACAAGGGTTTCGTAACCCTGCACCACCCATTTGGTGAACTCAGGGTCAAATGCCAGATTCCCCTTTGCCGTCAGTCCCCGAACCCACCTCCACGCTCCCTCGCCAGTTTCAGATCGAAATCTCGGCTTATGAATTCGCCCAGGTCACCGAAACGGCGCAGCGTTTCGCCGATGGTTGTCCGCCGAGTTGTTTCCACTTGTGCTTCGAAGACGAATCACTGGTGTGGAAGTTCTCCCAGGCCAACGTCACGATGTCCAGGTCGTTCATGTTCTCCTGCGCCGACGAGTCCCTGTCGGGGCATGTCACCCTTCCGGTGCACTTCTTCACCTCGATGGAACTCGCACGGGTGTCGGGCGAGGCAGACGAAGTCGTTCTCAAGTTCGATCTCGATGCAAACACCGTCACCTATGTCGCCAAGAAGGTCAGCATTTCCACGACCTTGCCCGCACAGACTGATCCGCCGGTCATTCCGACATGGGAACGGACCTCGCGGGTGTTCTTCCACGGCCCCGTGCTCCCACATGTCGGGGCATTCCTGTTGTCGAACCCGATCGGTGACGGCGACGACGATGTTCTCGCCGTGTCGCCCTTCATCGAGGCATCATTCGACGGAGATCAACTCACTCTCACCCGCGACTGGTCGCGGCACGGTGGCCCGGTGCTGTCGATGTCCGTCGAGGCGGGCGGCGACTTCCGCGGCTCGTTCTCGATGTTCGCCGACGTGTTCGCCCGTGAGTTGTACATCGGTGGCGCAGACGCAGACGGGCTCGTGGCGATCGAGTTCAACGACGACGAGCCGCACGTGTGTCGTGTTCCGTTCTTCGACACGACTCTCGCGGTCAATCTCGGATTCGAACACGTCTTCGAATATCGCCGCACGCTCGAGATGTCTCTCCAGTACGGCGACGCGGAACTCGTCGTCGAACGCGACTCACGTATCGGGTGGGACCCCACCGTCGTCGTCACCGCAGGCTCGCGGACAGTGCTCGCCACGCTCACCCCGGGCCAGAACGGACTCGGGCACTATGTCCGGCTCAGCACCGACATCGCCTCCGACATCCCGTGGTCGAGCACCCTGGCAGCCGAGGTCAATGCATGGAACGATCGCTGGCCGACCGTGAAACTCGTGCACATCGACGGTGTTCTTCGTGCCATCGCCGACATGCCGGTGTCCGCCATGCCGGCCATGGCGGGTGCGGTGGTCGATCTCGCGGACAAGGCCCAGGTGGTCGACGACCTCATCGCGGCGGTTTTGTGAGGCAACCCACGAACACATGTTTGTTTCAGGTTGCAAAGTCTCTAAATACCTGCCATAATCAACTTCCCCCCAGACACAGCTCGCACACGATGAAAGGAGTGCAGATGACCGAGAGACGGTTCATAGGCAACATCGCCATCTGACCCTCGGCACGTACCTGTCCGAACGATCAGATTTCGGATTTGTCCTGTCCGCAACAACACCAACCGTTTCTCACAACCAAGGAGCATCTGCATGTCCGCATCACCTTCCCCTTCCGACGACGACTTTCTGTCGTCCGACCAGTCTCTTCTCGAGACACTCGCTGAGGTCGAACTTTTCGTGAAAGACCTCGAACCGAAGGTCCGCGAAATCAACCGCGTCCTCGTTCCGCTGCTCGGCAAGTGCGCCGCATCAACCGACGGCTCGTGGGCCTACATCGTCAAGGAAGACGACGACACCTACAAGGTCGCGCTCGAATCGATCCCGGTGGAGTCCGTTCTCGGAATCGTTGCGCGTGTGTCCGAGGTGCTCAGCATCGTCGCAGACGCAGACGGAGTCGCAGTTTCGCGTCCGTCGTACCAGCCCGACCTCGGTCCGGCAATCGTCGGTGACGCAGCGCGTCTCACCCACATTCCGTCGACCCACGTTCGTGTGGTGCGCAAATGATCGGGCCCGATTTCGAATCCAACAAATCGACATGGTCGATCCGTGCGACGCTCGGCGAACTCGTCGAGGTCGCGTCGACGCTCATGATGGTGCGGCGTCTGGGGGTCGGCGAGTCGAACGTGTGGCTCACAAAGGTTCCGGGTGGGCCGCGCCTGTGGATCATCCGTGAGCGCATGATCACTGCCTGGCTGGTTGCCGACTCCGAGGCGAACGACCCGGAGTTCGCACTCCCGATTCCCGACAATTTCTTCGACCATCTCATCGAGGTGGCATCGGGTGGCGGTGTCGACATCTATTACAACGAGGTCGAGGGCACCATCATCGGGCGCAACGGGGATCGCATCGTGTCGATCGATCATCCCGGCGACGTGCAGTTCACCGAGCGCGACATGCCGTATCGCGGGCTTGCCCATGGTCAGCACGCGCAGCCGGCCACGGCCGAGGTCTCGGTGGGGGAACTCTCGCTGTTCTCCGACATCGTTCTCGATTTTCCCCGTCTTTCAGAGGCAGACCAGAGCCGTTTGTTCCCGTTCGTCAACATGGTCATCGGCGACAGCCAACTCGCATGGACCATGGACTGGCGCGGTTTCGGCGGTGCGCGCACCACGGGCTCGATCGGGGCGCGCACGAACGGCACGTCCCACGTGACCTTCTATCCGTACGTCGTTGCACGCTTCCTCAAGTCGCGCGACGACCACGACACTGCACGCATCTTCGCCGACGTCGAGAACTCCGAGTACGTCTACATCACCGGCGACAAGTGGGGCATCCGCGTCGTGGGTGACCGCGAGGAACTCGCCCGGTGGGGTGGCTCGCTGCGTTCACAACTCGAAGAGTCGGGTGCAGACGTCGAATCGACGAAGAGCGAACGCATTCCCGACTACATCGATTTCAAGGTGGATGGCCACAGCTGTTACGGGTCGATTCACGTTCACGAGAACAGCCTTTCCGAGTTCGTGCGTCTCACCCACATCGTGGTCGACAACGTTCCCGACACCCCCGAGGTCATGCAGGAGATCAACGCCCTCAACGCCACGCTCGTCGGTGCCCGCGTGCTGTGGCGCGACGGTGAGATTCGCGTGATCGTGGAGTTCCCGGCGAAATCGATGGGCGACTTCGCGTCGCACATGCTGGTCTTCACCGAGGCACTGCGTCGTTGTCGCGCGATCACCGTGTTTCTTCCGCTCTTCTCCGATTCCCAATGAACCCCCGATGCACAAAGGAGCATTCATGAACACACTGTCAACCCATCAGGAATTCGACCGCCTTCGTGCCATCATCGCGACCGGCGACTGGGGCCTCGCCGAGCCCTGGCGTGGTGCCGATGTTGCAATTGTCGAGGTCGCGCCGGTTCCTTCCGACAACGCGTGGTTCCACGACGACGAATTCGTGGTCACCCCGTACGTGCGCGAGTTGAGCTGGTTGTTCGAGCAGGCCCGCGACATCGTGTCCGATCACGACGACTACGGCATGTTCAAGTACGAGTTCTTCGGCCGCATGGGCGAGGCCGTCACTGCATGCGGGCCCGATGTCCCGATCACCACGCATCTGCAGGTGGCGTTGTTCGCCGCGCGGTTCTTCGTGGAGAGCGTGCTCAACCGGCGCTAGATGTTGTGCGCGACGACAATGCACGCCAGCCGAGCATCGTTGCGCCCAGGAAGAGCGTGGCCACGATCACGAACGGAAGCGCAGTGCCGCGGTCGAACACAATGTTGCGCAGCGCCATTCCCATGACGACGGTGTAGCCGAACACCACGTACTGGTGCGGCAGAGCCTTCGCCCCGCGTTGCAACAACGGCGCGACGTGGGCGAGCGTCATTGCAATCCAGAACGGAGCGGCGACGTACAGAACACCCGAGAGTCCGGTGTCGGTCTCGTGATTGCGGGTGCCGATGATCACGAACACCAGAACGCACAGAGCGTCCCAGGCAAAATCGCGAAGACGGCGCGTCACGATTGTCAGTCGGTCTCGTCGTAGTACTCGCGGCCGAGGTGGGTGATCTGATCCTCGCCCATCATCCAGCGCAACGTGTTCTTCAACTTGGCGAGCTGGATGAACAGGTCGTGCTCGGGGTAGAGGCCCGGTGCGACCTGCGGGCTCTTGTAATAGAACGACAGCCATTCCTGGATTCCACCGAGACCCGCACGCTGTGCGAGGTCCGAATACAGAATCAGGTCGAGCGCGAGCGGTGCCGCGAGGATCGAGTCGCGGCACAGGAAGTTCACCTTGATCTGCATGGGATATCCCATCCAGCCGGTGATGTCGATGTTGTCCCAGCCTTCCTTGTTGTCTCCGCGCGGCGGGTAGTAGTTGATCTGCACCTTGTGGAACACGTCGCCGTACAACTCGGGGTTGAGGTCGGGTCGCAGAATGTCCTCCAGCACACCGAGCTTCGACTCTTCCTTCGTCTTGAAGTTCTCGGGTGCATCGAGCACCTCGCCGTCGCGGTTGCCGAGGATGTTGGTGGAATACCAGCCCGAGAGGCCGAGTTGGCGCGCCTTCAGCATCGGCGCGAGCACCGTCTTCATCAGGGTCTGGCCGGTCTTGAAGTCCTTGCCCGAGATGGGGATGTTGTTCTTCGTCGCGTACTCGCGCAGACACGGCATGTCGACAGCGAGGTTGGGCGAACCGTTCGCGAACGGCACGCCCTCGAGAAGAGCGGCATAGGCGTACAGCATCGACGGCGCAATCTGGTCTGAGTTCGCATCGATTGCCTTCTCGAACGCCTCGATGGTCTGATGGTCCGGGCCCGGCTCGATGAAGATCTCGGTGCTCGCGCACCAGATCATCACCACACGGTCGACCTTCTTCTCGTCGCGGAAGCGGTTGATGTCGGCACGGATGCCGTTCAGCATGGCGCGCTTGCCGACTTCTCCCATGATGTGGTCACCGGTCAGGTTGCGGGCGTACTTGCGTTCGAACGCAGCCTTCATCGGGCGGATCTCGCGCAGGGTCTCAGAGATCGACTCGATGTGCTTGCCCTGCTCGAGAACGCCGGCCCGGGTGGCCGCGACATAGGCATCGTCGGGGAAGACGTCCCACGCGCCCCACTCGATGTCCTCGAGGCGTGCGAGCGGAACGAAGTCCTTGATGAGGGGGGAGCGACCGTCGGTGCGCTTGCCGAGCCGGATCGTTCCCATCTGGGTCATCGAGCCGATGGGCAGACCCTGGCCGCGCTTGGCGAGTTCGACGCCCGCGATGAGGGTGGATGCCACCGCGCCGAGTCCGACGGTGAGAACACCGAGCTTTCCTTCGGCGGGGGCAATGGAGCGAGTTTCAGACATGGCCACCACGCTAGGCGACGGGGAACGACGGGCCCCGCTACCGCATGCCGGCAGCGCGTCGAAATGAGTCGAAAAGCACGGTTACACGGGGTGCGATGCGATGAAATCGTTCACGACCGCGGCAAATTCGGGTCCCTTGTCCTCCTGCAGGAAGTGCCCGCCGCCCTCGATGATGACGTGAGGCTTGCCCTGGGCGCCCGGAACCTCGCGTTCGAAGGTCTGATGGCCGCCCCTTGTCACCGGATCTCCGTCACTGAACGCAGTGAGGAACGGTTTGTGCCACGCACGCAACACGTCCCATGCATGTGCATTGGCGATGTTCGACGGATGATCGGCACCGTCGGGATACAGCGCGGGGAAGATGCGCGCACCTGCCTTGAACGAATCATCCGGGAACGGTGCGTCGTACGCGGCGATCTGGTCGGCGCTCAGTTGTGTCGCACATCCGCCGTTCACGAGCTTGCCCACCTCGAAGTTCGGCACCTCCTGGGAGAATTTCTGCCACGCACGGAATGCCTCCGACGGCTTGCGGTCGGCGACCGGGAGTCCGGTGTTCGCAACGACGATGCGAGTGAATCGATCGACGTTTTCGGTCGCAAGGCGAAGACCGACCAACCCGCCCCAGTCCTGGCAGACCAGCGTGAGGTTCGAAAAGTCATTGGTGCGCAGCCATTCGTTCATCCACGCAACGTGACGCTCGTAGGTGTAGTCGGATGTCTGCATCGGTTTGTCGCTTCGACCGAAGCCGATGAGGTCCGGCGCGATCACACGGTGACCCGCGGCGACGAACGCACTCATCATCTTGCGGTAGAGGTACGACCAGCTCGGTTCGCCGTGCATGACGAGGACGGTGTTCGCGGCATCGGCGGGACCGGTTTCGTAGTGCGCCACTCTCAGCGTGTCGGCGGTTCCGTCGCCGGCAGACACGGTGGTGTACACGGGTTCGTACGGCCACTCGGCGATGTCGGCGAATCGTTCATCGGGTGTGCGGAGACTCTTCATGTCCCGAGACTACGACCGCATGTCGAACACATCGGAGAGTAAGGGGCATTCGGGCATGTGAAGAGATGGTCCGGCGACGACAGTTCGGATTGTTAGTCTCGGGAAGGCATTCACTCGGGGGGCATCATGGACACAACCAGCGCAAGGGAAGAGTCTGTACTGCAGCTCTTGCTCGGACTCATCACGGGCTGGGCGGCCCTGTCGGTGTTCGGCTACATCATCGACCGGCCCGGCTTCGACCTCATCTGGCAGGTCTTCGGTGGAATGGGTTACCTCTACGAGATCATCTTCATTCCGATCCCGGACTTCCTGACGGACTTCCTCTACGACACGGAATTTCTCGGTTTGTTCCCGTTGATCATGTTGGTGACTCTCGCCACCGGGGTCATCTCTGTCGTCGTGCTGGCCACGAAGAACCGCAAGTTGCTGCCGGTCGTGATCATTCTCGCCGCCGTCCATGTCCTGACCCGGTTCGTGTCGTTCCTCGACTACATCCTCGACTCGACGTACCGAAACTTCTTCGGATCATGGTTCCTGTTCCGCGTCACCATGTTCGGTCTAGTTCTGCCCTTGGTTCTCGGCGCATTGTTGGCATCGCTCGTGTATCACGAGCGGTTCCCTCAACTGAAAGCGTTGCGCGATGCGATCGTTCCCCCGGGTCAGAGCGGACCCACCGGTCAGGCATGGACCCCCGGGGCCACCGTGATACCGTCGAATCCGCAACCGCAACAGACATTCCAACAGGGGGCACCAATGTCGAACGTTCCACCACAGAACCCACCGCAACCACCACCTTTCGGTGGCCCGGGATTCTCCGCCTTTGACCTCACGACCCCGCTCTACTACGTGCAGGTTCTCGGGGCAGGAGACCGTCTGTATTCCGTCGGCGAACTGCAGCAGATGGCAAAGCAGAAAGCGTTGAAGCCCAACACGATGGTTCAACACAAGGATGCCGGCTACCCCGTGCAGGCCTCCACGGTTCCGTCAGTGTTCTCGGACAAGCAGTGGTTGACCGCCCTGCTGCTCAGCTTTTTCCTCGGCACCCTCGGTGTCGACCGCTTCTATCTCGGCCAGACCGGACTCGGCATCGGCAAGTTGCTGACACTCGGTGGGTGCGGAATCTGGGCGCTCATCGACTTCATCATGATTGCGATGCGCAGCGTCACCGACTCCGACGGTCGTCCTCTGGCCTGACATCTCCCGGGTCGGCATGGAATTCACGCCGGCTCTCGATGAAATCGGGTGGTGCCCGTTCGGTCAGGTGACCGGACGGCCGTGCCCCCTCTGCGGGGGAACCCGCGCACTCGTCTCACTCGTGCGGCTCGACCCGGGTCGCGCGTGGGGCTTCAACGCCTTCGTTGTCGTGTCGGCAGTGGCTGCAGCGGCGGTTGTGGGCGTACATCTCACGAGAAGAGTCCTGATCCACAGGCAACCGATGACCGAGACCATGACTGCTGTCCGAGTGGGTCTGAGGCCCTACGTCACCACGATCCGACCCGGGCCGGTGACGTATCTGATCCTGGCCTGGGCATGGAACATCGGTCGATGGTGACCCCCGAATCGGACCATAGCGATTGGGTCAAAAATGGGTACCAAAAACGCGACCATGGGACTCTGGCGCCCAGATTTTGGGGTTGCGAACGCTTCCGGGGCAGTGGCAAACTAGAGCCGTGACCACGGAGAACAGCACCCAGCAGATCGTCGTAGTAGTTCTGTAGCGCGTCGGCTCATGCCGTTCGCGCTGTCAACCACCCACTCGGGTGGTTTTTTTGTTTCTCCGACCAGGTTCACTAGTACAGCCAGACAGAAAAGGGACACCAGATGTCGAAAAAAGAGACTCTCACCGGGGCCGAGGCTCTCATTCGTTCTCTCGAGCTCGAGAACGTCGAGACCATGTTCGGCCTGCCCGGCGGCTGCATCCTGCCCGCGTATGACCCGTTGCTGAAGTCGAGCATCCGCCACATTCTCGTGCGGCACGAACAGGGCGCCGGCCACATGGCCCAGGGGTACGCCCACGTCACAGGTCGCCCCGGTGTCGTGATGGTCACGAGCGGTCCCGCGGCCACCAACATGGTCACTCCACTTTGTGACGCATTCATGGACAGCATCCCGATGGTCTGCATCACCGGCCAGGTCAGCACCACTGCGATCGGCACCGATGCCTTCCAGGAATGCGACACGGTCGGCATCACGCGCAGCGTCACCAAGCACAACGAACTCGTGATGCGCGCAGAGGACATTCCGATGGCCGTTCGCCAGGCGTTCCACATCGCCACCACCGGACGCCCGGGGCCCGTTCTCATCGATCTCCCGAAAGACGTGTTGCAGACCACGATGGAATGGCACTGGCCGTCTGACGACGATGTTCTCGAGTCGTTGCCCGGGTACCGACCGAACACCAAGGGTCACCCGCGCATGATCAAAGAGGCAGCCAAGTTGCTGCTCGCTTCGGAACGGCCGGTTCTGTATCTCGGAGGCGGCGTGCTGAAGGCACACGCAGCCGAGTCCGTTCGCGAACTTGCCGAGTTGCTGAAGATCCCCGTGGTCACGACGTTGATGGCACGCGGCGCGTTCCCCGACGACCACGAACTGTGTTACGGCATGCCGGGCATGCACGGAACCGCCACGGCCATCACCGCGATGCAAAAGGCCGACCTGTTGTGCGCCCTGGGTGCACGCTTCGACGACCGCGTCACCGGCAAGGTGGCGACGTTTGCGCCCGATGCAAAGATCATCCACGTCGACATCGACCCTGCCGAGCAGGGCAAGGTGCGCAAGCCCGACGTGCCGATCGTCGGCGACTGCCGCCAGGTGGTGGAAGAAATCGTGAAGGCAGTGAAGGAACTCCTCGCCGAGGGGACCAAGCAAGTCGACATCACGCCGTGGCGCAGCCGCGTGAACGGCTGGAAGGAACAGTTCCCGCTCACCTATGAACCTTCGGAACCGGGCGCACGTTTGAAGCCGCAGTTCTGTCTCGAGAAACTTCGTGACGCGGCGCCCCAGAACACCATCCTCGTTGCGGGAGTGGGCCAGCACCAGATGTGGGCGAGCCTTTTCTGGAAGTTCAACGAACCGTATTCGTGGGTGAACTCGGGCGGTCTCGGCACGATGGGATTCTCGGTGCCCGCGGCAATCGGTGCGAAGGCGGCGCGCCCCGACGCGACCGTGTGGGCGATCGACGGAGACGGATGTTTCCAGATGACCGCACAGGAACTCGTCACCGCCACCACCGAAGGCATCCACGTGAAGATCGCAATTCTGAACAACACCTATCTCGGCATGGTGCGCCAGTGGCAGGAGATGTTCTACGGCGAGCGTTATTCAGAGGTCGACCTGTCGGGTTGCCCCGACTTCGTGAAATGGGCCGAGGCGATGGGATGCGTCGGCATCCGTGTCGAGTCGCCCGAGGAGATCGAAGCAGCAATCGACAAGGCGAACGGCATCAACGACCGCAGTGTCGTCGTCGAGTTCCGCGTCGAGGAGTTCGAGAAGGTGTTCCCGATGGTGCCTGCGGGTGCGAGCAACGACGACGTTCTGCTTCACCCGACCCAAGAGAGCCGCAGGGAGTTCCTGAAGTGAGCGCCATCAACACCACGAACCCCTACGGCGACTCGCGTCACCACCACATCCTTTCCGTTCTCGTGCAGAACCGGCCCGGCGTTCTCGCGCGCGTGTCCGGTCTCTTCGCACGACGCGGATACAACATCTTCTCGCTAGCTGTCGCGCCGACAGAAGACGCCAACTACAGCCGCATCACGATCGTCGTCGACATCTCGGCCACGCCCCTCGAGCAGATCGTGAAGCAGTTGTTCAAGCTCATCGACGTCGTGCGCATCACCGAACTCGACCCGCGCAAGTCGGTCGAGCGCGAATTGATGGTCGCCACGGTGCGCGCCGACGGCGAACAGCGCGGCCAGGTTGTCGAACTGGCGAGCATCTTCGAGGCGAAGGTCCTGGCGGTCGGGGCCGACGTTCTCACCATTTCTCTCGACGGAGAACCGGAGAAACTCGACGATTTTGAGGAATTGTTGCGGGCTTATGGCATCGTGGAGAGCCAGAGAACAGGCAGGGTTGCCCTGCCGAAACTAGAGCGTGAGGCACGAAAGGGTGCCACCAAGGGAAAGGCAAGCTGATGGCAGCAAAGATGTACTACGAAAACGACACCGATCCGTCGATCATCCGGGGACGCAAGGTTGCCATCATCGGTTACGGCTCGCAGGGACACGCGCATGCACTCAACCTCAAGGAGAGCGGCGTGCAGGTCGTGGTCGGTCTGCGTGAGGGTTCCTCGTCGGCGGCAAAGGCCGAGGCCGCCGGTCTCACGGTGAAGAGCATCTCGGATGCCGCCAAGTGGGCCGATGTCGTCATGCTCACCATGCCCGACACCGAGCAGAAGGCGACCTACAACGAGCACATCAAGCGCCACATGAAGGCCGGCAAGGCTCTCGCATTCGCACACGGATTCAACATCCGCTTCAAGCGCATTCGCCCGCCGAAGAACGTCGACGTCATCATGATCGCCCCGAAGGGCCCCGGTCACCTGGTGCGCCGCACGTACACAGAGGGCGGAGGCGTCCCGTGTCTCATCGCTGTCGAGCAGGATTTCACCGGCAAGGCGAAAGATCTCGCGTTGTCGTACGCAGAGGCAATCGGCGGCGCGCGTTCGGGGGTCATCGAGACCACCTTCACCGAAGAGACCGAAACAGACCTCTTCGGTGAACAGGCAGTGCTCTGCGGTGGCGTTGCCGCATTGGTGCAGGCCGGATTCGAGACCCTTGTCGAAGCCGGGTACCAGCCCGAGATGGCCTACTTCGAGTGTCTGCACGAAGTGAAGCTGATCGTCGACTTGATGTACGAAGAGGGAATCACGGGCATGCGCTACAGCATCTCCGACACCGCCGAGTACGGCGACGTCACCCGTGGCCCGCGTGTGATCACGCCCGCGACGAAGAAGTCGATGCAGAAGATCCTCAAGGAAATCCAGAGCGGCAAATTCGCCCGCGAATGGATCAAGGAATCCGAAGAGGGCCGCGCGAACTTCAATGCACTGCGCGAAGCCGGCGCCAAGCACCCCATCGAAGAGGTCGGTCAGCGCCTCCGCTCGATGATGCCCTGGTTGTCGGCAGGCAAGCAGAAGGTGTCCGACGTCTCGGGCGGCTGAGGCCTTCACCACTTTGTCGAATGACCCCGGGCGCCTCGGTGCCCGGGGTCATTCATTTTCCCGCGGAATTTCCCGCGGAATCCGGGAACTCGGCCCGGTCGGGGGTCGTCAGATGATGCAACCAACGCCGAGGGGGCAACATCATGAAGGCAGCATTCAGTCTCATCTCGCGGGCAGCACTGGTCGCAGGGATCCTCACTGCGGCGTCGGCCCGGTCGGTCAGTGCTGATTCTGGAGACTACGGGTCGAGCCGGGGTCGGAGTTGCTGGGCTCATTCGCGCCACAAGGAACACAAGCACTCAGTCGGTCACGACCACGACCGCTGTGACCATGACGACGACCACGACGACGATTCGACTCCGACCACCACCGTTCCGTCGGGGTCAGACGGCAGCACCACCCCCGACTCGGGTTCGAGCGAGTCGACTCCCACCGGCGGCGACGCTCGTCCGGTGGTCGACACGCCCACCACGACAACACCTTCTGTGCCGGTCGACGACATCGTGTCGGTCCCGTCCGACGACGCCGGTCGAGGTCCGTCTGGCCCGGTTGCGGGCATCGACGAATCGGCACGGATGCCCTCGAGCGACGGGGCAGCAGGTGGCGAGATGCCGACCGCATCCGTCGACAGCCCTTCTGAATCGCCAATGGCCGGGTCGAAGAACGTCGGCTCGGCCGACGTGGCCGTCGTTGAACCCAGCGAGACATTCGCCGGCGGAATCGTCACCGGTGGCGCATCAAGTCTGTGGTGGTTGATCGTGTTGGCAATCGCCGTTGAGATCTACCGCCGCATTCGCAAGCGGGAAGAGATCTCCACCGTGTTGTGAAGAGGATTCGTGGCGCGCAAGTTTCTGCTTGAAACGAGAAAACCGGCCACTCAGTTCGGCTGACCCAGCGGTGCTTCTTCCTCTTCGTCTCTGCGTCGCAAACGGGCGGGGATCAGCAGTGCGCTGAACACCGCCAACAAAAGAAGAATCCGAATCACCCAACTGTTCGCAATGCGGGTGAAGAAGGGGACTTCGTCGACCATGATCCGCAATCCGAAGACAGCATCATCGACTTCTGCAAGGTCGCCCGATGCCGCCAAGGTGTGAAGTCCTGCCTTCAGGGTGTCGGGAACGTCCCATCGTTGAACTCCTGCACCGGTTGCATCGACGTTGATCTCTCCGAGACGTACAGGATCCGAAGCGGCGTAGACGATCGCTTTGATGTTGGATCGAGGTTTGAATCCGGACACCGACATCTCAATGAAGTCACTCCGCAAGAGTTCGAATCGTGAGTCGGCAGAGACGAGGATCTCCTCGCCATCTGCGTCGTAGCAGCGCACCGTCAGGCTCGCACCGTGGGCAGTCATCGAAAATGTCGTTTTTGTTGTCGATGTCTTCATCTCTGCGGGTTTCCCCCCGATGAGAAGAGCCGCACCAGTCTCTGCATCGAGAACCAATGTCAAGTCATCAAATTGCTCGGCTGACATCTGGGTTCCTGAATCCACACCGGGTGAGATGGTCGTCGTTGTCGCCGCGACTGTTGACGATGTCGACTGGGTGATGCTCGTGTCCGCGGAGATGGTGACTGTGGTGGCAGTTGATTGAACCGGCCCTCCTCCCGGTGACACGGTTGTCGCCACAGTCGTTGTTGTCGCGACGGGTGTTGCCGAAACCGACGTGCTGGTTGTTGCGTTGGGTGGGGAGGTGGTCGTCGGCACACTCGATGACGTCGAGGTGCTGGTGGATGACGACGATGTTGTGGAAGAAGACGAGGTGGTGGACGGTGTGGTCGTGGTGGTCGCCGATGTGGTGGTGGTTGCCGATGTGGTGCCCAGGTCATATCTGACGACTGCGACGTCATAGTTGGATCCGTTGTGTGAGGATCCGACTGCTATCAGTTTTCCGTCTGGCTGAAGGACTGCTCGGACTGCATTGTCGTCTCCGCTGCGAACCGCCGTGGTCAACTTGCCATCCGAGTGAAAGGTTGTGTCGAGTGATCCGTCTGTGTTGTATCTGACGACTGCGAAGTCGTTGTTGGCTCCGTTGTGTGAGTACCCGACCGCTATCAGTTTTCCGTCCGGCTGAAGAACCACCCCGGTTGCGGCTTCATTGCCGGCGCCGATGGCTGTGGTGAGTTTTCCGTCGGAGTCGAATGTTGTGTCGAGTGATCCGTCGGTGTTGTATCTGGCGACTGCGAAGTCGTTGTTGGATCCGTTGTATGCGTACCCGATAACAACAATTTTTCCATCTGGCTGAACGGCAACATCGGCAGCTTCGTCCCCGCCGGCGCCGATGGCTGTGGTGAGTTTTCCGTCGGAGTCGAATGTTGTGTCGAGTGATCCGTCGGTGTTGTATCTGACGACTGCAAAGTCATTACTAGTCGCAGCGCTGTATGAGGTTCCGGCAACAACAATCTTTCCGTCGGATTGAAGAAGCACTGAATAACCGTTGCTGTTGCCGCTTCCGACCGGTGTGGTCACCTTTCCGTCGGAGTCGAATGTTGTGTCAAGTGATCCGTTGGTGTTGTACCGGAAGACAGCAACTTGGTTCTGGGACCCGACGTAGACGTATCCGCAGACAACAATTTTCCCGTTGGGTTGCACAAGAATGTCTGAACTACTTTCCTCGGCGCCGGTTGAAATCATCGCCATTCCGTCGGAGTCGAATGTTGTGTCGAGTGATCCGTCGGAGTTGTATCGGGCCACCCCGATGTCCAGGTTCAATCCGTTGGTGAAATACCCACCAACCGCGATCTTGCCGTCGGTGTGAACCGCGACCGAATTTCCATAATCATTGCGAGACACGTTGAGGGCTGTAATCACCTTCCCATCACCATCAAATGTGATGTCGAGGTCTCCTGCGGCGGCACTCAGGGACGAGATGAATGCGACGAGAGGGAGAAGGGCGCCGACAAATAATGCGATTGGCTTACGTGGCGCTTGCATACTTTAAGTATGTCAGTACCGACTGAATGAAAGCGGCCGTTGAATTCCCGACTTGGTAGGTCGGGAATTAGCCAGTAGGGTGCTTCCCCATGAGCAACGCCAATTGGGGTTTTGAAACCCGCCAGATTCACGCCGGACAAGAGCCAGACCCCGCAACCGGGTCGCGAGCGGTTCCGATCTACCAGACCACCTCGTACCAGTTCCGCAACGCGGAACATGCCGCGAATCTTTTCGCACTCGCCGAGATCGGCAACATCTACACCCGCATCATGAACCCCACGCAGGCGGTTCTCGAAGCACGTCTCTCGTCGCTCGAAGGCGGCACCGCAACGGCTGTTGGTCTTCCCGGAGCACTCGTGGTGGCATCGGGCCAGAGTGCCGAAACACTCGCCATTCTCAACGTGGTCGAGGCAGGCGGTCACATCGTGGCGTCGCCGTCGCTGTACGGCGGCACCTACAACCTGCTGCACTACACGTTGCCGAAGATGGGCATCGACGTCACCTTCGTCGACGACCCGCACGATCTTGCGCAGTGGAAGAGCGCAGCGAAGGACAACACGAAGTTGTTCTTCGGTGAGGTGCTCGCCAACCCGAAGAACGACGTGTTCGACATCGAAGGTGTGTCGAAGGTTGCCCACGACATCGGCGTGCCGTTGATGCTCGACAACACGGTTCCGACTCCGTACGGAATCCGCCCGCTCGAATGGGGCGCCGACATCGTGGTTCACTCGATGACCAAGTTCCTCGGCGGACACGGCACATCAATCGGAGGCGGCATCGTCGACGGCGGAAAGTTCGACTTCGGCGCATCGGGTCGTTTCCCGAACTTCACCGAGCCCGACCCGAGCTATCACGGCCTCGCGTACTGGCCTGCACTCGGTGCCGGTTCGTACATCATCAAGGCGCGCGTGCAACTGTTGCGCGACATGGGAATGGCCGTCAGCCCGTTCAACGCATGGAGCATCCTGCAGGGAATCGAGACTCTCTCGTTGCGCATGGACCGTCACTGGTCGAACACCGACAAGGTCGTTGCATTCCTGCAGAAGCAGAGCTCGGTCACCTCGATCAACTACGCGGGTCTGCCCAGCAGCCCCTGGCACGAACGCGCGAAGAAGTACTTCGGCGGCAAGGGCTTCGGCTCCGTCATCGCGTTCGAACTGTCTGGTGGCCGCGAGGCGGGTCAGAAGTTCGCCGAGGCACTTCAGTTGCACAGCCACGTCGCCAACATCGGCGACGTGCGTTCGCTGGTGATTCACCCCGCATCAACCACCCACAGCCAGCTCACAGAAGACGAGCAACGGTCGGCAGGTGTGGCGCCCGGTCTGGTGCGTTTGTCGGTGGGCCTCGAGTCGATCGAAGACATCATCGCCGACCTCGAACTGGGCTTCGCCGCAATCAAGTGATCAGACAGAGCAACCCGACCGAGTGATCAGTCGGGGTCGTCGTTCTGGTTGCGCAGGAACTCTTCGAGTTCCGCAGCCAGATCGTCGCCGCTCGGCATCGTGCGCTCGACAATCTGATCGTGTCGTCGCTCGAGCATGCTCACGTATGCCGCGGCCTGGGGGTCTCCCTCGACGGCTGCATCGTGAAGTTCCTGCCACCGGCTGATCTCGCTCTGCAGGTTCGCGTGATCGGTGGGGATGCCGAGCACGTGCTGCAGATGCTGCAACAACGCCGCCGCGCTCTTCGGGTGTTGCGCGTGCATCAGGTAATGCGGCACGCCCACCCGGAGACTGACGCTCGGAATCGACGCCCGGTCGAGAGCATCGAGCATCACGCCGGCGACACCCGTGGGCCCCTGGTATTGCGGTCGTGACAGGCCCAGACGCGCTGCAAGGTCGGTGTGGGTGGTGCTGCCAACCACGAACGGCACGCGTGAGTGGGGCACCTGTTCGGCAGCCGCACCGAGCGACACCACGAGATTGCACCCGAGACCGCGTGCCACGTCGACCACGCACTGTGTGAACACGTTCCACGACACGTGTGGCTCGACGCCGTTCAGCACCACCATGTCGCGCGCACCTTCGGGATAGCGAATGACCATGAATTCGTTCTCCGGCCAACGCAACTGTCGTTCGCCGTCTTCGTCGAAGTACGCCTCGGGGCGTTCCTGGGTGAAGTCGAAGAACGGGTCCGGGTCGATGTCGGCAACGATGGAGCAGTCGCGTTCCTTCAGCATCCAGTCGAGCGCAGACGTTGCGACACCGCCGATGTCGAAGAGACCGCGCAGTGCGACGAGCATGACGGGATTGCGGAGCGGGGCGATGTCGTCCCAGTACCTCTCGAGAACCTCGTCAACCGTGATTGTCATCGAGGTTCACTCTACGAACGCAGATGGTCGACAACCACGTCGATGCACGAAGTCAGGGCGGCAACGTCTGATGGATCGATGGCCGGGAACATGCCCACCCTCAACTGGTTGCGCCCGAGTTTGCGGTAGCTGTCGGTGTCGACGATACCGTTGGCACGCAGGACTGCGTTGATGGAGTTCGCATCGACGCCGTCGACATCGATGGTGGCAACCACGTTCGAGCGATGCGCCGGATTGGCCACGAACGGGTTGGCAAACTCGCGCGACTCGGCCCACGAGTACATGATGCGCGCCGACTCCGCGGAGCGCGCCGCCGCCCACGCGAGACCGCCGTTTGCATTCATCCACTTCACCTGTTCGTCGAGCATGATCAGAGTGGCAAGTGCCGGTGTGTTGTAGGTCTGGTTTGCAACGGAGTTGTCGAGGGCAATCGACAGGTCGAGCGACGCAGGGACCCATCGTTTAGACGACTTGATCTCCTTGATGCGTTCGATTGCCGCGGGCGAGCAGGCGGCGATCCAGAGGCCACCGTCGGAGGCGAAGCACTTCTGCGGGGCGAAGTAGTACACGTCGACGTTAGCCGGGTCCCACACGAGGCCCCCCGCAGCCGATGTGGCATCGACGACGACGAGGCCGTCTTTTGCGGGCCGCACCGGAGTCATCGCGACACCGGTCGATGTCTCGTTGTGCGGGTAGGCGTACACATCGCACGACGCATCGTCTTCGGGAGTCGGGTGGGCGCCCGGTTCGCAGGCAACGACGACCGGTTCGGCGAGATGCGGTGCCGCCGACGATGCTTCGGCGAATTTCGACGAGAACTCACCGAACACCAGGTGATGGCTGCGGTCGCGAATGAGGCCGAACGTGGCGACATCCCAGAACACGGTTGATCCTCCGTTGCCCATCACGATCTCCCAGCCCTGGGGCAACGAGAACAACGACGTGAGTCCCTCTCGCACCGAGCCCACGATGTTCTTCACGGGTGCCTGACGGTGCGATGTTCCCATCACCGATGTGACGCGCGACATGACTGCTTCGAGTTGTTCGGGGCGAACCTTCGAAGGGCCGCACCCAAATCGGCCGTCGGCGGGCAACAACTCTGCGGGAATTCGGAATTCGTGTTGGTTCTTCTCGCTCACTCTGTCATCCTTTCATTTATGCCTGGTCCAAAAGAATTGCGACGTGTTTCTGCCCGCCTCGGCGCCATTGCCGAATCTGCCACTTTGGCGGTCGACGCGAAGGCAAAGGCACTGAAGGCCCAGGGTCAGAATGTCATCGGCTTCGGTGCCGGCGAACCTGATTTTCCCACCCCGGCGCACGTGGTCGAAGCCGCAATCAAGGCGTGCAGCGATGTGAAGTACCACCGGTACACGCCGGCCGCGGGTCTGCCCGAACTGCGAGAAGCGATCGCGGCGAAGACTCTGCGCGACAGCGGTTTCGCCTGCACCGCCGATCAGGTGTTGGTCACGAACGGCGGCAAGCATGCCGTGTTCACCGCGTTCGCCGCGTTGTGCGACCCGGGCGACGAGATCATCTGCCCCGCGCCGTACTGGACCACCTACCCCGAGGCAATCACGCTCGCCGGTGGTGTGGCCAAGATCATCGACACCGACGAAGCAAACGGATTCCGTGTGACTATCGAACAACTCGATGCGGCTCTGACTCCCCGCACGAAGGCGCTGCTGTTCGTGTCGCCCGACAACCCGAGCGGCTCGGTGTATCCGGCAGATGAAGTGAAGGCCATCGGCGAGTGGGCGGTTCGCAACAAGGTGTGGGTGATCACCGACGAGATCTACGAACACCTGACCTACGGCGACCACAGGTTCACCTCGATGCCGACACTCGTTCCCGAACTCGCCGAGCAATGTCTCATTCTCAACGGAGTCGCGAAGACCTACGCAATGACGGGCTGGCGCGTGGGCTGGATGATCGGCCCCAAGGACATCATGAAGGCGTCCATCAACTTCCAGTCGCACTCCACATCGAACGTCTCGAACGTTGCACAGGTGGCGGCGATGGCGGCGGTGAGCGGCGACCTGTCGGCAGTGCACATGATGCGCGAGGCGTTCGAGCGACGCGGCAAGAAGATGCACCAGATGCTCACCACGATTCCCGGCGTCACGTGCATGGAGCCCCAGGGTGCGTTCTATTGCTACCCGAACTTCTCGGCGTTGCTGAACCGGGACATCCGCGGCAAGAAGGCGGCGAACACTCTCGAACTCGCCGATCTCATCCTCAGCGAGGCACAGGTCGCCATTGTTCCCGGCGAGGCTTTCGGTACTCCCGGTTTTGCGCGGTTCTCGTTCGCTCTCGGCGACGACGACCTCGGCGAGGGCGTGCAGCGCATCATCGATCTCGTGTCATGACCCACGCGGCGCGACGCGTAGTCGCCGCCGCTGTGCACTTCGTGCTACCTTGACCTTTGCACCCCGATAGGGGTGTTGCACAGACATCAGCGAAGTCCGGTGAGATCCCGGCACTGTCCCGCAACGGTGGTTCTGTCCGGGGAGACCCGGCGCAGACGAGTCCGGTCGCCTGGTTTCTGTGTGCGAAAAACCAGTCCTCGAAGGAAGGGCGGTCCGCGGAGGCAACCGGTACACGCCGGATTCTGTGACCCACTCTTCTTTCTCCAGACACGTACTTGGAGGAAGATCCACATGAAAAACACCCGTTCACTGCGGAGGCGCGCATTCGGTCTGATTGCAGCCTCCGTATTCTTTGTCGCCGCATGCGGTGGCTCGTCTGATTCGTCGGACACCACGGCGCCGGAGGCATCGTTGCGCATCGTGAGTCTGTCGCCGACGGCGACGGAGATGCTGTATGCCATCGGTGCCGGCGACCAGGTCGTCGCAGTCGACAGTCTCAGCACCTATCCGGCCGAGGTGGAACCGAAGGTCACGAAGATCTCGGCGTTCGAACCGAGCGCAGAGGCGATTCTCGAGTACGAACCCGACGTGGTTCTCATCTCGAACGACATGAACAAGATCACCGAACAACTCACCACCGCCGACCCCGACATCCGGGTGTGGACCGGTGCCGCGGCGGCAACCATCGACGACGTGTACGCACAGATCACCCAGCTCGGTGAACTCACGGGCAGGGGAGACGCCGCAGAAGACGTGATCGACGACATGAAGAAGCGCATCGGCGACGCTGTGCCCGCCGATGCCGACCTGACCACGTTCAGCGCGTACTACGAACTCGACAACACGTACTACAGCATCACTTCGAACACATTCGTCGGGGCACTGTTGAGCCAATTTGGCTTCACCAGCATCGCCGACGGGGTCGAGGAAGGGAACGACTACCCGCAGTTGAGTGCCGAGGCAATCGTTGCGGCCGACCCGGCGGTCATTTTCCTTGCCGACACGAAGTGTTGCCAGCAGACAGCGGCGACCGTCGCCGCGCGTCCCGGTTGGGCCGACATTGCCGCAGTGAAGAACGGAAACGTGGTTGAACTCGACGACGACATTGCATCCCGCTGGGGGCCGCGCATCGTCGATCTCATCGAGGAATTCGCAATCGCACGCAACGCATTGCTCGAGAGCGCATCCGAGTAACCGAACATGACGACTTCGTCCGGCACGGTGTCACAGTCGTCCATCCACGGCGCGAGCCGTTGGTGGATTCCTGCGTCCGTCGTGACGTGTCTGTGCGCCGTACTGGGTGGCGTCATGATCGGGCCTGCCGGTCCCGACTGGTGGCGGGTGCCGCTCGAATTGCTCGACCGTCTTCCCCTGGTCACCGTCGACAGCGGCATGACGCAGACCGATTGGTCGATCGTGTGGAACATCCGTGCTCCGCGCGTGGTGCTCGCGGCTCTCGTGGGCTCGACACTGTCTCTGGCGGGAGCGAGCTATCAGGGAGTGTTCCGCAACCCGCTCGTTGATCCGTACCTGCTCGGCGTCGCGGCCGGGGCCGGTCTCGGCGCCACCGTGGTGATCACGGTGAACCGAGTCGGCAGCAGTTCATGGTTCATCGACCCGCTTCCTCTTGCGGCATTCGTGGGCGGCCTGGTGGCCGTGCTCGTCACTTACGTGGTGGGTTCCACCGTGCGCGAACAGACCTCGACGACCCTGGTGCTGGCGGGTGTCGCCGTGACATCGCTGACGACGGCCCTGCAGACGTTCCTTCTGCAGCGCAACTCTGATGTGGTTCGCCAGGTGTATTCGTGGATTCTCGGCAGGTTGTCGACGGCAACATGGGGAGACGTTCGCCTCGTGCTCCCGTACGTGATCGTGTCGACCATTGCGCTGTTGTTGCACCGTCGGTTGCTCGACGTGCTGCGCGTCGGTGACGAAGAGGCGAGTGCACTCGGTGTCGACGTGGCCCGTGTGCGACTGGTGGTGGTCATCGCTGCGACGCTCGGAACCGCTGCGGTGGTGGCGGTGAGCGGACTCATCGGTTTCGTCGGCATCATCGTTCCGCATGCGGTGCGACTCGTGGTGGGCGCGTCGTATCGAATCGTGTTGCCCATGTGCATTCTCGTGGGGGCGGCGTTCCTCATTCTCGCCGACATCCCGGGGCGCATTCTCGACAACCCGGCCGAGACCCCCATCGGTGTCGTGACGGCGTTCCTCGGCGCGCCGTTCTTCCTCTTGATTCTGCGCACGAGGCAGGTTGCACGATGACATCGCTCTCGTTCGACAATGTCCGCGTGTCGTACGACAACCGCACCGCGGTTGCGCCGTTCTCCGACACGGTGAAGCCGGGTGAGTGGCTCTGTGTGATCGGGCCGAACGGCGCGGGCAAGTCGTCGTTGTTGCGGGCGATTGCGGGCGTCACCCCCCACGACGGCCGCATCCTCGTCGACGGGTCGCCGTTGTCGGCGCGTTCGTCGCGTCGTCGCGCACAGTTGATCGCCTTCGTTCCCCAGTCACCCGTGTTGCCGTCGGGAATGACGGGGTTCGAGTACGTGCTTCTCGGACGCAATCCGTTCGTCACGCATTTCGGCAGGGAATCGCAACACGACCACTCGATGGTGTCCGACGTAATCGAACGTCTCGATCTCGGCGAATTGGCCCAACGCGATGTCGACACACTCTCGGGGGGTGAGCGTCAACGACTGGTGATCGCGCGCGCCATCGCTCAGGAAGCGCCCGTGCTGCTGCTCGACGAACCCACCAACGCACTCGACATCGGGCACCAACAACAGGCGCTCGAACTGGTCGACCGACTGCGCCGCGAACACGGACTCACCGTTGTGAGCGCCATGCACGACCTCACCCTTGCCGGCATCTACAGCGACCGCCTCGTGTTGATGCATGCGGGGCACTGCGTCGCTTCAGGCACCGCCGAGGAAGTTCTGAGACCCGAGACTCTCGGTGAGTTCTACGGAGTGTCGGTGCGCGTGCACCGGGAAGCCGACGGCACCATCGTTGTGGTGCCGAACCGCGAACGTCAGCCCTAGTCGCCGCAACGAACAGTCACGGGGCGCGTCTTCGGGCGGTGGACTACCGTTGAACCGTGACGCGACCGCTCGATGCCCGGCAACTCGATGCCTGCGTCGAGGGATGCGCGGCAACACATCAGAAGTTGCTCGCGGCAGTCGATGGCCTCGACGACACCGACTTCTCGGCGCCCTCGAAATTGCCCGGCTGGTCACGCGCAACACTCGTGGGTCATCTTGCGCTGAATGCACGGAGCCATCTGCATCTGCTCGAGTGCGCCGCCCGTGGGGAATCGGGCGAGCAGTATCCGGGCGGACCGGGAGCCAGAGAGCGCGGCATCGAGGAAATATCGACCTGGTCCCGGGATGCTCTTGTGAAGGAACTGCGTTCGGCCGTCTACGCGCTCGAGGGTGCGTGGGCGGGGGCCGGCCGCGACGCGTGGGTCGGAACCGGGACGCTTGCGTCGGGGGCCGTCGTGGCGATGCACGAACTGCCGTTTCTTCGTTGGCGGGAGAGTGTCGTGCACCTCACCGATCTCGACGTCGGCGCGGGGTGGGAGACTTGGCCGTCTCTGTACGTGAGGCTCGAGCTCGAACGCCAGAAGATGGCATGGGCGGCGAGTCACGCCATGGGACTCACACAGTTGCCGAGGGCGGCGTTGAGGTTGTCGGAGAACGAGCGCCTCGCATGGTTGCTGCAGCGCACCGACGTCGAAGGTCTGCCCAGAGGGCTCGGTTTCTGATGCGTCGGGTCCTTCGTTGGGTTGCAGCGACAACTGCGGTGGTGGTGATGGCATGGCCGGGCGTCGCATCGGCCCACGCAATTCTCGAGGAATCGACGCCGGCTCCGTCGTCGGTGCTCGATGTGTCACCCGGGGAGATCACACTCGACTTCAACGAGGCAATCGAGGATGCACTTCTGACGATCCGTCTGTTCGATGCCGATCAGCGCGAGGTGACGCTCGGCGATGCCGAACGCGACGACGCCGACACGACATTCGCGCGGGCGTCGGTTCCGTCGCTCGACGGCGGTGTGTATGTGGTGGTGTGGCGCGCGGTGAGCGCCGACGGCCATCCCGTCAGCGGTGCTTTTCCGTTCCAGGTGGGGGACAACGCCACGGTGAATGCGAACGAACTGATGACCAGGGTGTTGAACGGCCTCGACACCGAATCTCCGCTCGGAACACCCCTCGCCATCTCGCGATTTCTCGCCTACGTGGGGCTCGTTGCCCTGATTGGGATTGTCGTGTTCTCGATCGGGTCGTCACCGATGCCCCCGGCTCTGCAAGTGACCCTGCGCAGGGCCGCGACGGTGTTCGCCGTCGGTGCTCTCGGCATCTTCCTGCTGCAGGGTCCGTATGCGGCGGGACGCCGATGGGGAGCGATCTTCGACGGCGCACTGCTCGCCGATGTTCTTCCGACTCGATTGGGTCTTGCATCCGTGGTGCGCCTCGTGTGTGCCGCGGCGTGGGTCGGCCTGGTGGTCTGCGTCTCGCGGTCGTCGGCTCGGTGGTGGCGGGCCGGCTGTGCAACGACCGCGATGCTGTCGGTGGTGTCGTTCTCCGTGTCGGGGCACCCGAGTGCGGGTTCGTTGCCCGCAGTGTTCGTCAGTGTCGACGCAGTGCATCTGGTGGCGGTGAGTGTCTGGGTGGGCGCCTTCTTCGCGGCGGCACTTGTGCGCACGGAGGAAGGTGTCGCGCGACTGTCGACTCTTGCCACCGTGGCAATGCCGATTGCCGTCGCAACAGGTGTGGCGCAGAGCGTTCATCTCGCCGGCGGGGTCGACAGGGTGTTCGAGACCCGACACGGCACGTATCTGTTGACGAAGGTTGTCGTGATCGGGGTGTGTCTCGCGATCGGAGGTCGCCTGCGCATGCGCATGAAGAAAGGTCAGCCGACAGTGGGACGCATGCTCTCGCTCGAGGCGGCGTTGCTGGTGGTGGTGATTGCGGTGTCGGCACTGATGGTGGGTTCGTCACCCGGTGCCGCCGCAACGTCGGGCTCGGCGTTCGGTGCCACGCAGATCCAGGCCGACGTCGTGGCCGATTTTTCGGTTCTTCCGACGCGTGTCGGGGGTTCGGAAGTGCACGTGTATCTCACGCCCCCCGGCGGGTCGCTGTCGCCGGTCGAGAACGTGGAGATGTCGTTCACCCTGCCATCCCGCGGCATCCCCGCGATTCCGGTGAAGTTGGTAGAGGTGGGGCCGAATCACTGGAGCGGCATCATGCAGTTCCCGTATCCGGGCTCGTGGACAATGGAAACGCGCGTGCAACCGACGAAGAACTCGACTCTTCTCTACACCGCCGACGTGAACGTGGTCGACTAGAGGTCGCGCACCACGATGTGGTGCGGCATGCCTGTCGGCTCGTCGATGAAGCCGTCTCCGACCACACGGAATCCGCACTTTTCGTAGAAGCCCACGGCGGAGTCACGTGCCCGTGCCCACACCAGATCGGCATCGCGTTCGCGCGCCAACGAGAGACCGGCATCGATCAGCACGCGGCCGTGTCCCGACGACTGCAGACGGTCGTCGACCGCCATGCCTTTCAGTTGCACCGCCGGCCGATGCGGAAACTCCGGACACTGCTTCGAGAACCACGTGGACGTCGCAACCACGTTGCCGTTCTCGCGGATGACGAGATGCACCACGTCGGGCAGGGCGTCTTCGGCGTAGTCAGCATGGGTTGTCGGAGTGTTCTTGCGAAGAACGCGCACCCTCAACCCGGAAACGTCGTCGAGTTCTGCGCGTTCCGCCCGCATTGCTCTATTCCACGCTCGTCACGTCGACGGAATTGCCGTCGGCTCGTGCACTGCGGTACATCGCCTCGACGATGCGGTGGGCCTCGAGAGCGACAGAAAAGTCGGGGAAGCCCGGTTCTCCCGACACGGCGTTGCGAACGAATGCTCCGTCCGGATTCGCATCGGTGGGCGCGAGCGGAGAGGTCCGCTCGGTCAGTTCATCGCCGCCGAGCGACCCGGCGGTGCCGTCGGCATCGCTCCATGTCACGGGCCCGAACCAATCGTCGCCCGCGATGACGACGGTGCGCCGTTCGCAGAACACCTCGACATGACGAAGGCTCGGCCGCGACAGGTTGTCGTGCCAGATGGTGGTCAATGTTCCCACTGCACCGTTCGCAAAACGCACCGAGGCCGCGACACAATCCTCGATTCCGTCGAGACCGTGCCGGTACGTGGCGCGCGCACTGACCGATTCGACGTCACCGATGAGGAACCGCAGCATGTCGACGTCGTGGATGCTGTGCTCGAGCAGAGTTCCGGCGCCTGCTTTCGTCTTGTCGCTGCGCCACGTCGATTTGTAGTGGCCCTGGATCGGGATGAACTGGTCGTCGCGGAACACGACCGACATCACCGCGCCGGCGGCCGGGTCCGTGATGAGTTCGCGCGCCCACAGATAGGCAGGTGATCGGCGGAGAATGAGTCCGCACTGGTGGGTGAGCGACGATGCCGCCGCAGAGGCGTGCATCTCACACGCCTGTGCGAACGAGACTCCGAGCGGTTTCTCGCAGAAGAACGGTTTCCCTGCCGCGAGACATTTCTCGACCAGCTGCTGATGCTCGCTGGTCCATGTGCAGATGTACACGACGTCGCTCGAGGCGATCACTTCATCGGCAGATTGCATCACCGTGCTGCCTGACGCCTGCGCGAATGCTTCGGCACGGGCGGGGTCGATGTCGTGGCATCCGCCGCGCACCATGTCGACGCCGGAACGCTTCAGCATCTTCGAGTGGAACGTTGCGATGTGGCCGGTGCCGACGAAACCGACGATGGGTGCGGTGCTGCTCACCCGACTCACGCTAGTTGGTCCATCTTCAGGTCTATAGCTTGAATGCACCTGCAATCAATTTGTACATCTGCAGCCTGCTGGTCGCAGTCGGACCCCATGGCACGCCTAGGCTAATCGTCAACAACCAATCTCCCGTGTTTCGATTGATTGGTCTTTTTTTGGCTTCATTGGTCCAGGGGGCATCATCTGTGACAGCAAAGTCATACTGTCTTCCAGAAAACGAAAACTTTCCACGAAGCTTTCCACGCTCATTTGTCTGAAAAGATGGATTTCTAACTTTTATTATTGTCAGAGATTGCTGTATCTGCGCCGAAAACTCAGCACTTATGCGGTCGAAGTCTCCATATATGAGCTGTCCATCACGTTGAACAAACTCGAGAGCTCTAGATTTTTCTGCCACTTCGAGGAGTTTCCACTTATTTGTTCCACGTTCCACGTTTTCGGGCTGACCCACTTGCGGGCGTTTAACTGGATTGCCGATGTCGACCACGTCAAATGGTTTGATAAACCTTCGGCCACTTGCGGTGTCGACAATTGATGATCCAGAAAGCAGTTCGCCTGAATTCTGATTTGAGATAGGTCGAACCCAATTGCCGGTGTTGAGGTCAACTCCCGCAACACACCTTCCTCCAGTTTTATAGGAGTTTGCTAAGCACAAAAACTTCATTTTCCCCCAAAACGAGTTATCACACGAGGTGGACTATATCTGCAAATACCCCCCACTCTTTCTGGAGGTACTCAACTGCAAGTCGGCGATGGCAGTGTTCAGGCCTGTGCTCTGAGCAAAGCAACACGGGCAGCCCAGAGAATATGTCTGGATCTAATTTGTCTTCAACCCGTCGTCGCTTCATAAGTTCAAGATATTCAGTCTCATATTCAGACCAACTCAGTTTTTTCTTACGATATGCATCGAGTATCTCGCTTGACGGTGCGAGCAAAAGTTCGTGGACATAGTCAGCGTTACACAATTTTTTCATGAAAAAGATCAAGTCTCGCTGTTTCGCGAAGCCCGCAAGTTGAGATGATGGCTTCAATCGCACATCAATCAAGCGTGTGACCGAGTGGCCACTTAGTACTCCAAAGAATTGTTCTGCCGTCCATTCTGCAAAACCGGCCGTATAGATCTCCATGGCTCCTCCTCGATTCCAAAAAGTGTCTCGTTGATGTGTGGTCCCCATTTTGCAAGTAATTCAGAATCGCTGGAAGTTTTGAGATTTCCGTGAATATGAAGTACATCAATCCCTTGTTCTTGAAGCACCCGTCCAATGAGAAGTCGTCGGTGGCAATGTTCAGGACTCTCTTCGCTGCACATCATTGCAGTTCGCCTCTTCTCGGCTCGGATACAAAGATCCTCCAACCCGGATCTAAACCGAAAATGTTTTGACAACTGGTCGTACAAGACGTGGCCTTCGGCATCGTATAACTCAGTTTCCGGCGGGCGTCCTCCGAGGGAGTCCCCCATGAACTTGTAAGAGACATCTGATTTCCTTAGTAGTGCCTCAAGATTTTCGGAATTGAAGTGGGGTGTGTATCGCGAAAATGGTGTTGATCGAACATCGACGATTTCTTCAATTTCCTGGGACAACAAAATTGACAGAAATTTTTCAAAACTGATGTTCGAATGTCCCACAGACCAAATTTGAAGACTTTGATTTGACTTCACGCCGCCCAATATAACGCCTCCTTAAAGTCGCATATTTTGACCTGATTCAGTCTCCAAGTTTCGATCGGAATGTAAAAGAATTCAGTGTCAAGATGTTGAAAGTGAAAAACCCGGTGGCACATGACCTTTCGGCCACGGCCACCGGGTTGATCCGAGTGG
>JBBANL010000005.1:0-133520 GCA_040401975.1 Ilumatobacteraceae bacterium
GTCACTGTTTCGGTGTCGCGCCCGGAGCGAAGCAGAGTTCCGGGACGGGCAGCGAGGGCTTCGTTGTCCCGCACGGCGGGCACACCGTTCACGATGACGTGTTCCACGCCGATCGACTCGCCGTAGACACGGCCTGCACCTGCGGGAAGATCGAACCGCATCTCGGCTGGACCGGGCCCGATCGTTGTCGGGTCGAACACCGTGATGTCGGCCGCCCATCCCTCGGCGATGCGTCCGCGGTTCTTGAGACCGTAGAGACGTGCCGGTCTGTCGGTGAGGTGATACACCGCTTCTTCGAGCCGCATCAGCTCGTGTTCGCGAACCGCACGCGCGATCATGGTGGTGCTGAACGCATAACTGTCGATCATGTCGAGGTGTGCGCCGGCGTCGCTCGCACCGACCACGGCACGATGGTCGCGCCACACCTGCACGCGGCGTTCCCACGTCTCGCGGTCCTGGCCACGGTCTTGGTTCGCGATCACGGTGTTCAGGTTGTCGTCGATCACGATGTCGCACAGCAGGTTCCACGGCGTGACTCCGAGTTCGGCGGCGATGTCGCCGATGATGCGGCCCTCGTACGGCTTCCACTTGTCGGTGAACGTCTGCAACAACTGGTACCCGCCCCAATTACCGATCGAGCGGGTCGGCCCGTCGGTGAGCTGGGCGAGTTCGTCCATCTTCGCCCGACCCGCCGGATCGCGCAGCATGGCGAGCTTTTCCTCCGGCGGCAACGCCATCAGCGAATCCCATCCGTTCAGAATGTCGAGAATGAATCCGCTGCGGAAGTTCAGGCGCAGTCGGAACGTGTCGGGCAGGGTGAGGGCGAGCACGTGACCGCCGCGCTTGGCCGCGACATCGAATCCGCTCAACTGGTGTTGAACGAGATCCCAGTTCTGTGCGTACACCTGCAACAGGTTCCAGTTCAGCGGTCTGTTCGCCGCCGCGCTCATGTCGCCCATCAACTCGAACGTCTCCTGCGAGAACTGACCGACGGCGGGAATGAACTCGAGGGTCGTGCCTTCGTGGTTGCGCACCTCGGCACAGAGGGCGAGCAGTTCCTCGCGCGACGCGTGTCGCGACGGCACCGGCACACCGGTGTGGTCGTTGTGGCTCGACGACCATGTCGATGAAAAACCGAGCGCGCCCGCGCGCAGTCCTGCGCGCAACAACGCAACCATCTGGTCGACTTCGTCTTGGGTCGCCTCTCGCGTGTTCGCGTCGTCGTGCATCACCACGCGACGCAGCGCACTGTGTCCGACCAGGAAGCCCGCGTTCGGCAACAGGGTTCCGTCGAGAGCGTTCAGGTACTCCTCCGTCGACGACCAGTTCCACGGCACACCTTCGGCGAGCGCCTCGAGCGGCATGCCCTCCACCCGCGCCAGCATGCGCATCAGATAGTCACCGTCCTGCGGAGTCAAGGGTGCGATGGTGAATCCGCAGTTGCCACCGATCACGGTGGTGACGCCGTGCATGGGAGACGGACTCAACGTGGAGTCCCAGAATGCCTGCGCGTCGTAGTGAGTGTGAAGGTCGATGAAACCCGGCGACACGACCAGACCGGTCGCGTCGATGGTCTGTGTTGCCGATTCGGAGAGTTCCCCGACGGCCACGATCCTGCCGTCGGCAATTCCCACGTCGGCGCGGAACGGCTTCGCCCCGGTTCCGTCGACGACAGTGCCGCCCACAATCGCTGTATCAAGTGCCATCGCCGTGCCTCCCGATGTCCGTGTCTGTCCCAACCCTATGGCACCGGGACACCGCGACTATCGGTCGAGTACCACCAGATCGTGGTTCGCATGGTTCACGGGCGTCGGGCCCGCGTCCGTTGCGACCACGATGTCTTCGAGACGCATGCCCCACTTGCCCGGAACATAGATGCCGGGCTCCACGCTGTAGGCGTGACCCGCGGCAATCGGCGTCGAGTTGCCCGACACCATGTAGGGGTCCTCGTGTTCTTCCATGCCGATGCCGTGACCCGTGCGGTGCACGAAGTACTCGCCGTACCCGGCTGCGTCGATGATCGCGCGCGTCACCGCATCGACGTTCTCGCACGACGACCCGATGATCCCCGCATTGACCCCGGCCGACTGGGCCTTCATCAACACGTCGTACGCGTCGCGGATCTCCTTCGGCGGCTCGCCGAGGTGCACGCATCGCGTGATGTCGCTGCAGTACCCGTTCATGGTGCCACCGAAATCACACAGCACGATCTCGCCGTGGCCGATCACGCGGTCGCCGGCGTGATGATGCGGGCTCGCCGCGTTCTCACCCGCGGCGACGATTGCAAAGTTGACCTTCTGGTGTCCTTCGGCGATGAGACGCGCAGAGATGTCTGCCGACACTTCTGCCTCGGTGCGACCCACCAACGGGATGTCGCCACCCTGCAACTGGGCGGCAACTCGGTCTGCAGCAGCGCCGGCGGCCACGAGTGCCGCGACCTCGGCGGCGTCCTTGCGCGACCGCAACGCCTCCATCACGGTGACGCTGCGCACGTACTTCGCGTTCGGTCTGTGCACGAGTAGATCGACCAGGAATCGCGACCACATCTGGTCGCCGACCGCGATGGTCTGCGCAGACCCCAGCAACCGGTGCGCGATGGCGACAGGGTCCTCGGTTTCGTTCCACGGCACCATCACGAACACGTCGCTCATCTCGTGCACACGCGGCGCCTCGAGACGCGGGATGATCAACGACGCCTCGCCCTGCCGGGGAATCACGAGCATCGTCAGCCGCTCGAGCGGCATCGCGAGATACCCCATGAGATACGGCATGTCGTGACCGAGCGAGAGAATCATCGCATCGACGCCGCGCGCCGCCATCTCGGCACGGGCCCGGTCGAGGCGCTCGCGATACGTGCGTGAATCAAGGTGCGTGTTCATCGTGCTCCAATTGTGACAGGAACCGCGTGCTCTGCAGACTCCCGTGCGTGATAGCTCGAACGGGTCAACGGGCTCGACTCCACGTGTCCGATGCCGAACGACTCGCCCACCCGTTTGTATGTCTCGAACACGTGGGGTTCGACCCACCTTGCGACGGGAAGATGATTCGTGGTCGGTCGCAGGTACTGACCGATGGTCACGATGTCGACCCCGATGTCGGCCAGGTCGGCGAGCACACCGAAAATCTCGTCGTCAGTCTCACCCATGCCCACGATGAGTCCCGACTTCACCGTGAGTCCGGCCGCCTTGCCGCGCGCGAGCACCGAGAGACTGCGCGCGTATCCGGCGCTCGGGCGCACCGCTCGCTGGAGACGCGGCACGGTTTCCACATTGTGGTTGAACACGTCCGGTCTCGCATCGATGAGGAGGTTCAACGAATCGGTGCCGCGCGCATCCGAAATCAATGTCTCGACCTGTATTGACGAGTCCCGGTTGCGGATCGCGCGCACGCACTCTGCGACGTGCCCCATGCCTTCGTCGTCGAGGTCGTCTCTTGCCACCATCGTGAGAACGGCGAACCTCAACCCCATGCGGGCAACTGCTTCGGCAACATGTTCGGGTTCCGACGCATCGGGTGCCTCGGGCTTGCGCGTGTCGACCAGGCAGAAACCGCACGCGCGCGTGCACCGTTCGCCGAGCACCATGAACGTGGCTGTTCCGTCGCTCCAGCACTCCGACAGGTTCGGGCACCCGGCCTCTTCGCACACCGTCACGAGCGAGAGGTCACGAAGAGTCTTCTTGAGCGACAGCACTTCCTCGCCGTGGTGCACGTGCGGCCTGATCCAGTCGGGCTTGCGTTCCGACAACGGAATCGCATCCTCGACGCCGGCGCGCGCCAATCGACTCAGCAACCTCACCGGTTGCCCTGCACCTTCGCCGCGCGAGAACGCCGACAGGTCATCGGGGGTGTGTTTCCACGCAACGTCCTGTCGCTCCATCGCGCCGTCGGCCCACATGGCGGCGGCGTGTCGTGCCACCACATCGACGAAGTCGGCCATCGAGATGTCGATGCCCTCGGCGCGCAGTGAGGTCACGGGATACTCCGAGATTCCGCAGGGGACGATGTTCGTGGTCATGTACCCGAGATCGGTCGACACGTTCACGGCGAATCCGTGCATGGTGCGACGACGCCCGACCCTCACGCCGATCGCACAGATCTTGCGCGGCTTCTCGCTCTGCACGTCGACCCAGACACCCGGGTAGCCGTCGAATCTGTCTGCTCCCGCGACGCCCACCTCGCGCAACGCATTGATGATCACCTGCTCCACCGAATGCACGTATGCCACGGAATCTGCGGGGCCGTCGGTGCCGTGCTTCGGCGACAAAGAGAGAATCGGGTATCCGACGAGTTGACCCGGCCCGTGATAGGTGATGTCGCCGCCGCGCTTCACCTTCACGAAGTCGGCACCCACTTCTGCGGGGTTGCACTTCAGGTTCTTGTCGAGTTCGGCAGAGGGGCCGTAGGTGAACACGTGCGGGTGCTCCATCAACAACAGCGACCGGCCGTTTCCGTTGCGGAACATCGAGTCCTGCACGGCGAGCGCCTCGGAATAGGGCACGGTGCCGAGCCACCTCACACGCAGTGGTGTCGAAGAGTTGGTCATCGCGACGTTCTCTTCCATCGATGCAATCTTCTAGACCTCTGAGGACCAGTCGCGGGTCTCGAGAATCGACTTCACCTTCACGAGGAAGCCGGCTGCGTACGCGCCGTCGAACGCCCGGTGGTCCCATGCCATCGCGAGATTGCCCACCGGATGAATTGCGATGCTGTCTCCGCCACCCGGCACCTCGACGACGACGGGCTTCTTCACGATCGCATCGGTCGACAGAATCGCAACCTGGGGCTGATTGATGATCGGCATCGTCAGCACCGAACCCGCCGAGCCGTTGTTCGTGATGGTGAAGGTCGCGCCCGAGATCTCGTCGGGCCCCAGACGTCGACTGCGTGCGCGCGTCGCGAGGTCGTTGATCTCGCGGGCGATGGCGCGCATCCGCTTGCCCTCTGCTTCGCGCACCACCGGCACGATGAGACCCTGGAAATCGAGGTCGACGGCGATGCCGAGGTCGACATAGCGGTGCACGATCAATTCGTTGTCACCCATCGACGCGTTCATGTGCGGGAACTCGACCAGAGCATCGACGACGGCGCGTGCGATGAACGGCAGATAGGTGAGGCTGAAGCCCTCGGTTGTCTTGAAGTCCCCCTTGGCGCGCGACCGCGTTGCCTCGACATTGGCGAAGTCGACCTCGACCACGCTGAACGCCTGCGGGCTCACGTCCTTGCTCATCAGCATGTGCGCACCAGTCGCCTGACGGATCTTCGACAGCGCAACCACCTCGTCGCGCGCGCCGGCCACGACACGCGGTGCAGCAGGTCGCGGCGAAGCCGACGTGGGTGCAGCCGGCGCAGAGGGCGTTGCCGGTGCAGGTGCGGCGCGACCCGCACCGCTCTCGATCATTGCGATGACGTCGTCCCGGGTGATGCGGCCTCCGGGACCGGTTCCGCTGATGCGCGACACGTCGAGTCCGTTTTCAGAGATCAACTTGCGCACCACCGGCGACAACACGATTCCCTCGGTTGATGATGCCGCCGGTGCGAGTGGCGCAGGCATCGGTGCAGGCGCAGGCGGCGTCGCAACCGGAGCAGGTGCCGGAGCAGGTGCCGGAGCAGGCGCCGGCGCGGGAGCCGCCACGGGCGCAGGAGCAGGCTCGGGTGCGGCGGGAGCCGGAGCAGGAGCCGGAGCCGCTGCACCGTCACCGACGACGGCGATCACGGTGCCCACCGCGACGGTGTCGCCTTCTGCGACTCGGATCTCGGTGAGAACTCCCGCAATCGGCGAAGGTACTTCCGTGTCGACCTTGTCGGTTGACACCTCGAACAACGGTTCGTCAGCAGCCACTGCCTCGCCGACCTTCTTGAACCATCGCGTGATGGTTCCTTCGGTGACGGTCTCACCGAGTTGAGGAAGTGTGATCTCTGCCATGTGATGTGTTCCTTGAAACCTGGTTACGAGTTGATGGTGCGGCCGGTCAGGGCCATGACTGTCTCACCGAAGAGTTCCGACAGGCTCGGATGCGGCTGGATGAAGTGGGCAATTTCCTCGACGCTCGCCTCCCAGTTCACTGCCAGGTACCCGCCCGACAACTGTTCGGTGACCCATGGTCCGACCATGTGCACCCCCAACACCTGTCCTGCGGTGCCGTCGGCGTTCTTCTTCGCGATGATCTTCACGAGTCCGTCCAGTTCGCCGAGAATCTGCGCGCGACTGTTGGCGCGGAACTGATGCTTCGACACGACCACGTCGTGACCCGCGGCCTTCGCCGCCTCTTCGCCGGGCCCCGCCCACGCAACCTCGGGGCTGCAGTAGATGGCCCAGGGCACCCGGTCGTAATCGACAGGGACGACCGACTCGCCGAGAATCTGCTTCACCACCAGAATCGCCTCGGCATAGGCAACGTGTGCGAGCTGCGGCGTGTTGATGAGGTCGCCGATCGCCCACACACCGTCGACCGACGTGCGACAGTGCGCATCGACCTCGACGAAGCCGCGGTCGCTGACAGCCACGCTCGTGTTGGCGAGACCCAACTGGTCGGGGAACGGGCGTCGCCCGACCGACACGATCACCGCATCGACCTCGAGAGTCTCTCCGTCACCGAACGACAACACGGTGGAACCCGAACCGGTGGGCGTGTGCTTCGACACCGACACGCCCGTCTTGATGTCGATCTTTTTCTTCTGGAAAGCGCGCACGACGACGTTCGCGAGGTCGGCATCGAGACCGGGAAGGATCTTCGGAAGTCCCTCGAGAATCGTGACCTGCGATCCGAGGTCGGCAAATGTCGACGCAAACTCGCATCCGATGGCGCCGCCACCGATCACCGCGATGCGCGACGGGATGTGATCGAGCATCAGCACTTCGTCCGACGTCATGATCGGACCACCGGGCTCGAATCCGGGGATGATGCGCGGAATCGAACCTGCAGCGAGAATCACGCTCGCGCCGTGAAGTTGGGTCGTGCTGCCGTCGGCGGCGGTCACCGTGACGGACTTGTCGGCATTCAACGAGCCCTTGCCCAACAGGTAGGTGACCTTCTTGGCCTTGGTCAGCCCGGTGAGACCCTTCACGAGACCGTCGACGATCTTCTGTTTGCGCGCCTGCGCAACCGCAAAGTCGGTCGCACCGACGGTCACCGAGATTCCGAAATCTGCCGCGTGTTCGGCGTGTCGACGCGCGGCGGCAGTCTCGAGAAACGCCTTCGCCGGGATGCAGCCGCGGTTCAGGCAGGTGCCGCCGATGGTGTCCTTTTCCACCAGAGCAACATTGAGTCCGGCCGACGCGCCGTAGAACGCCGCTGCGTAGCCACCAGGTCCTCCACCAATGATGATGAGGTCGAACTGGTCAGCCATGGGGTTCTCCAATCAGTGTGGACACGCCGTTGTATCCAGCACCCCCTACGGTAGCCGTTTGGCCTAGGGAGCCCACTGAGATTGGGTGTCGGCACGCTGGTAGGCAACCGTCACAGACGAACCCACCGATCTGACGAACGGCACCACACAGGTGACGGTCTGTGCCGCCTTCGTCATGCACTCGTCGACGTCACCGGTCGTCAACGGGTCGTTCAGTTCCCCGTTCGCGAGCAACTTCCAACCTTCGAAGCCGTCGCCCCCTTCGACACCCCGCATCGACACGGTGACAAATGTGCCGTCTTCGCGCTGGTCGACGGCCGTCACCGACACGACCATGTCGCCGAGGGTCTGTTCGGTGCCGAGTTCGAGAACCACCGCCTCGACATCGTCGGTCGCGACCTGGAACAACTTGAAACCTCCCGCCAGCATGATCGCAAGGCCGCAGACGAGGGCGGTCAGAATGAGTTTTCGGGTGCTCATGACGCATCTCACCCTACGGCGCAAGGGGTTTCGACAGGGAAAAGGGTCGAAGGTCACCACCTGTTGCGGAACAACCGCCACCCGGATGTGGTTGTCCCTACATATGAAAATCCTCATCACAGGGGCCTCGGGTCTCATCGGTCGAGCCTTGTCGGCAGAACTTTCCACCCAGGGGCACACGGTCGTTGCCGCCGTGCGACGCGCACCACGTTCGGCGAACGAGGTTCAATGGGATCCCGCAGCCGGCCAACTCTCGCCGTCTGCGTTCGACGGTGTCGACGCAGTGGTTCACCTCGCAGGAGCAGGAATCGGTGACAAGCGGTGGAGCGACGACTACAAGCGCGAGATTCTCGAGAGCCGCACGAAGTCGACCGCGCTGCTCGCAACGACGATGGCGGCGTTGCCGAACAAGCCGCGCGTGTTCCTCTCCGGTTCGGCGATCGGCATCTACGGCGTGCGCGGAGACGAGAGCCTCGACGAGAACGCATCTCTCGGCGACGGTTTTCTCGCCGACGTGTGCAAGCAGTGGGAAGCAGCGGCCGAACCTGCTCGCGCTGCCGGCATTCGCACGGTCTACCTGCGCACCGGAATCGTGTTGTCGCGCGAAGGCGGAGCACTGAAGAAGCAGTTGCCCATCTTCAAACTCGGCGCGGGCGGAAAATTCGGCAACGGCAAACACTGGCAGAGCTGGATCAGCATCACCGACGAGGTCGGGGCCATCATCCACCTCCTCACGTCGCAGTTGTCGGGCGCGGTCAACCTCACCGCACCCGAGCCGGTCACCAACGCACAGTTCACCAAGGAACTCGGTCGCGCGCTGTCGCGTCCGACCGTTCTGCCGATTCCTTCGTTCGGACCGAAGCTGTTGCTCGGTGGCGAACTCGCGAACGCGCTGTTGTTCACCGGTCAGCGCGTGATTCCGGGCGCACTCACCCGCGACGGATACGTGTTCCAGCACCAGACACTCGATGTCGCGCTGGCTGCCCTTCTGAAGAAGTGACGACCGCTCCCCTTCCCGATTCGACGGACGTCGTCATCGTCGGCGCCGGACTTGCGGGTCTCGTGGCCTCGAAGGTGCTCGAACAACACGGCATCTCACCCGTTCTGCTCGAGGCGTCCGACGGAGTCGGTGGCCGCGTACGCAGCGACAATGTCGATGGGTTCATTCTCGACCGCGGCTTCCAGGTGTTGCTCACCGCGTATCCCGAGATCCATCGGCATCTCGACATTCCCGCCCTCGACCTTCGCACCTTCGAACCGGGTGCGGTCGTGTGGAGAAAAGGGAAAGGCCACGTGGTGGGCGACCCGTTCAGACGGCCGACCACGCTGCTCTCGACGTCGACCGCGCCCATCGGCACGCTGGGCGACAAGATGCGCATCGCCGCATTCCGCGCACGACTCACTCGTGCAGACGCGCGCGACCTGATGCGCGGCGACGACAAACCGACCGTCGACGCCCTGCGCGAGATGGGTTTTTCCTCGCAGATCATCGACCGCTTTTTCACCCCGCTCGTGGGCGGGATACAACTCGACCCGAAGCTCACGACGTCGCGTCGCATGTTCGACGTGATCTTCCGCACGTTGGCCACGGGCGACTCGGCGGTTCCCGCGTGGGGCATGGGCGCCATCAGCGACCAACTCGCGAACTCGCTCACCGGCACCCACCTGTCGTTGAACTCTCCCGTTGCCTCCGTGTCGCCGGGACGGGTCACGCTCGAGAACGGCCGCGTCATCACGGCGAACAACATCGTGGTCGCCACCGAGGGTCCCGTCGCGTCGCGACTGTTGGGCCTCCCCGAGGTTCGGTCGCGTGCTGCCGGGTGCGTGTACTTCGCCGCGCCGGTGTCTCCCGTCAAGGGCGCCTACGTCGTTCTCGACGGCATGGGCGAGGGTCCCGTTCTCAACGTGGCCGTCATGTCGAATGTGTCGCCTCACTACGCACCTCACGGTCAGCACCTGGTCGCCGCGGCGCTGCCGGGCGTCTGCGAGGGAGACCTCGAGGCGGCGGCGCGCACGCAATTGAGATCGTGGTGGGGCGAAGCGGTCGACGACTGGCGCCACCTGCGCACCTACAGAATTCCCCACGGCCAACCCGCGCAGGACTCCCCGTTCTCGCCCAAGAAAAAGGTGTCGCTCGGCGACGGGTTGTTTGTGTGCGGAGATCACCGCGACACTGGTTCCATTCAGGGGGCAATGTTCTCGGGAAGACGAACTGCGGAAACTGTCGCAGAGAAAGTGAAAGCAACATCATGACCACATCGGATCCAAAGAAGATCGTGTCGCACTCGATCATCGTTCCCGCGCCGGCGCAGGACATCTTCGACCTCCTCGCCGACCCGCGCCGTCATTCAGAGATCGACGGCTCCGGTTCGGTGAAAGACGCACGTGTCGATGCACCCGCGCGTCTTGCGCTCGGGTCGCAGTTCGGCATGAACATGCGCATCGTTCTTCCCTACAGAATGACGAACACGGTGGTCGAATTCGAGGAAGGGCGCCTGATCGGATGGCGCCATTTCGGCGGGCACGTCTGGCGCTACATCCTCGAACCCGTCGAGGGCGGCACGAAGGTCACCGAACAGTTCGACTGGAACACCAACCGCAGCCCTCTCTTCCTCAAGTTGATGAATGCGGTGGAGAACAACGGCAAGTCGATCCAGAAGACCCTCGACAACCTGGTTGCACGTTTCTCGAACTAGCGAACGTGCGGTGACACGTCGCGGCGCACGTAGCGCCCGCGACCCTTCGCCCCCACGAACTCACCGTCGCGCACGACGATCTCGCCGCGCGACAGCACGGTCTTGACCTTGCCGGTGACCTGCATGCCCTCGTAGGCCGAGTGGTCGAGATTCATGTGATGCGTGTCGACTCCGAGCGTGTGACGAGCCTCGGGGTCGTACAACACGATGTCGGCATCGAGACCCTCGGCGATCGCCCCCTTGCGTCCGAGACCGAAGAGACGTGCGGGTGCGGTGGCGCACACCTCGACCCAACGCTCCGCGGTGATGTGGCCGGCAACGACCCCCTGGTACACGAGGTCCATTCGGTGCTCGACGCCACCGATGCCGTTCGGCACCACGTTGAACGACTCGCCGTTCATCAACTTCTGTTCGCGCAGACAGAACGGACAGTGGTCGGTGCTGACGACCGCGAGTTGATCGACGCGCAGGCCCTCCCACAGGTCGGCCTGGTGATGTTCGTGTTTCGAACGCAGCGGCGTCGAGCAGATGTAGGCGGCACCGTCCGGCCACCCCTTGCCGAGATGATCCTCGAGCGAGAGGTGAAGGTACTGCGGGCACGTCTCGGCGAAGATGTTCGTGCCGCGTGACCGCGCCTCGACGACCTCGCGCAGGGCGTGTGAACTCGACAGGTGCACCACATAGAGAGGTGCGTTCCCCGCGACGCGCGCGAGCACGGCTGCACGGTGCACCGCCTCGGCCTCCAACTCGGGCGGCCGGGTGCGCGAGTGGAAATCGGGTGTGATGTTGCCCGCCGCCACCGCCTGCTCCACCAGCACGTCGATTGCGAGCCCGTTCTCGGCGTGCACCATCGCCATCATGCCGGTGTCTGCGCACATCTGCAGTGCGCGCAGAATCTGCCCGTCGTCCGAGAAGAGTCGACCCGGGTATGCCATGAACAACTTGATCGACGCGACCCCCTCGCGCTCGACGAGTGACCGCGTGTCGATGAGCGCCTGCTCGTTCACGCCACCGAGTACCTGGTGCAGACTCCAGTCGACCACGCACTGGCCCTCTGCCTCGGCAAATCGTGCCTCGAACGACTGCAACACGTTGCCGCCGGCGCGCTGTTCGGCGAAGTCGACGATGGTGGTGGTGCCCCCGTGCGCGGCCGCGATGCTTCCGGTCTCGAACGTGTCGGACGACACCGTCGACCCGGTGTCGAGCTGCATGTGCACGTGGGCGTCGACGCCGCCGGGCACGACGAAACACCCGCGTGCATCGACCACCACATCGTCGGGTCCCGGGGACATCGTTCCGTGCGGGGCGACCTGCACGATGCGCCCGTTCTCGCACGCCACATCGGATGCACTGCGACCGTCGGCGTTCACCACGGTTCCGTTCACGACAAGGGTGCGCACAGAGCAAATCTAAACCGCCAAACCGCTCCCGGTGGTGCTAAACCCGTATGCCGTGGCCATCTTGCTTCCCACCGGATTCACCTCGTATGTCACCAACGTCGGCATCAAGGACGACACGAACGATCTCACCGTCGTTCTCGGCGCACCCGACACCACGTCTGCCGGGGTCTTCACGCAGAGTCTCTTTGCGGGGCCGTCGGTTCTGGTCTCGCGCGAGAACAACACCGGCCGCACGCGGGCGATGGTCGTCATCTCGAAGAACGCAAACGTCGCCAACGGACAGGTCGGTCTCGACCACGCCCGCGAGGTCACCGATCGCGTGGCGCGCGCGCTCGGCATCGAGCAACAACAGGTGTTCATCGCCTCGACCGGCGTCATCGGTCGCGTGTACCCCATCGAGAAGCTGCGCGCGGGTCTCGATGCGTTGCCCACCGAGCTGCCCTCGAACGATGCCGAAGAGGTCGCGCGCGGCATCATGACCACCGACACCGTTCACAAGGTGGCCGAATGTGTGATCGACGGGTCCGGCGCGCGCATCGTGGGTGTCGCCAAGGGGGTCGGCATGATCGAGCCGAACATGGCGACCCTTATCGCGATGGTGTTCACCGATGCACGCGTCGACCCACCCGCGCTCGATTCGGTGTTCCGTTCGGTGATCAACCGCACGTTGAACTGCGTCTCGGTCGACACCGACACCTCCACCAGCGACACCGCCGTGATTCTCGCGAGCGGTACCGCGGGAGAAGTGGATGCCCGGAATTTCGAGGTCGCGCTCGAGTCGGTTCTGCTCGAGCTCACGAAGAAGATCGCACGTGACGGCGAGGGCGCCGAAACGCTCATCGAAGTGCGTGTCGATCGGGCCCGCGACGAAGAGCAGGCACGCACAGTCGCAAAGTCGATCGTGAACTCGCCGTTGGTGAAGACCGCAGTGCACGGTGCCGACCCGAACTGGGGCCGCGTCGCGATGGCGGTCGGAAAATGCAGCCAATACGACGACATCAATCAGAACAGGGTGGTCATCAGGTTCGGTACACAAGAGGTGTACCCGACACGTGTCGATGAAGCGGGGCTGCAGCGCCTCAGCGACTACATGTGCGGAGACGACGTGTTGATCCACGTGTCGCTCGGCACCGGACCGGCGGCGGCCACGGTGTGGGGTTGCGACCTCACAGACGGCTACGTGCGCATCAACGCCGACTACACCACCTGAGTCGTCAGCGGGTCTCGAAGTACGCAAACAGCGCGTCGCGATACGGCGCGATGCTCTTGTACGCAGCCACATCGTCGGGAATCTTGTTGACCAGGTCGGCGATCTCGTGCACGACCGCGTAGTCGCGGGTCATGAAGTCGGCGAGCTTCTCCACGTACGTGCGGATGGTGAACAGGATTCCTCCGGTCACGGGCAGTCGACGCAATGTCTGCCATTCGACCCGGAACCACATGTCGGCAGGGTCGATGTCGGGGGTCACCGGCGGAACATCGGGCTGGAACAACGACGGATGGTTGGCGATTCCCCAGTTGATGCGCCACACCGGGCGGTCGACCGACAGCCGCGCGAGCATCGAGTTCACCGGCGAGTCGAGATCAGAGCCGTACCGCGCGACCGGCCCGTGGATCTCTGCCATCGTGCCGCCGATCTTTTCCCCGAGACGCCAGCGGTTCGGCGAGCACAGAACCGCCGCCGCGAGGCGCGGCACGCCGTTGCCGTCGGGCAACAGCACGCACAGGTCATCGGCAACGTGAACGGCCGCGTCGATCAGCGCATCGAGTCCGGTGTCGGTTGTCGGCGACATGCCGAGCGACCCGAACACCCCGGCGGCAACTTCGTCGCACGCTTCCTCTGCTCCGTCGAGGCACGCGACGACCTCATCGGGCCTGTCGTGCAACAACACACGCTTCATCGCGCGGTTCGGAATCCAGTCGTCGTCGACAGCCGACACCCATCGGTGCGGCTCGAGCGGACGCGCACCGACGCGCAACTTTGCCGCGTCGACGGCAGCAGGCAGGTACGAATCGGGAATCGCCACAGAACGACGGAACCCCGGGACACTGCCCGGGGTCTCGCCAGAAGTTGGTTGCCGATCGAACGGCGTGAACGGATCGTCGTGGAAGACGATGCTCACTTGGGTGGCATGCGAATGCCGCCGTCGACTCTGATGGTTTCGGCATTCATGTAGCTGTTGGTGATGCACTCGAGCACCATCGATGCGAGCTGCTCGGGCTTGCCGAGCTTCTGCGGGAAGAGCACGCCCTTCTGCAACTGAGCCTTGAACGCCTCGCTCTGGTCGCCCGAGCCGTAGATCGGGGTGTCGATCAGACCCGGTGCAACCGTGTTCACGCGGACGCCGACTGCGGCAAGGTCGCGCGCAACCGGAAGTGTCATGCCGACGACGCCGCCCTTCGACGCCGAGTACGCGTTCTGGCCGATCTGTCCGTCGAACGCGGCGACAGATGCGATGTTGACGATTGCGCCGCGCTCGCCGTCTTCGAGCGGCTCGGTCTGGCTCATGGCGGTTGCCGCGATGCGGATGGCGTCGAAGGTTCCGATGAGGTTGATGGCGATCACGCGCTTGAACGCGTCGATGTTCGCCGCCGACTCGTAGGTGCCGTCTTTCCCGATGGTGCGCTGTGCCCAACCGATGCCGGCCGAGTTCACGAGCACGCGCAGGGGTCCCATCGACTTGGCCATCTCGACCGCGTTGATGATCTCATCGGTGTTCGTGACGTCGACGGCGCAGAACGCCGCGTTGCCGACTTCCTTCGCGAGGGCCTCACCCTGCTCTTTCTGTCGCTCGAGGTCGGCGATGACGACCTTTGCCCCGCCCTTGGCGAGGAGACGAACGGAGGCTGCACCGATTCCGGATGCACCACCAGTGACGATTGCGCTGACGCCTGAAATATCCATTCCGTCAGGCTACGCAACGGATGCGCTGTCCACCCAGCCCGGGCCGACTAGATGAACTCCTGCGATGCCGCCACGGCCAGGGAATCGACGAGGTCGTTCATCGGGTCCCCGCTGTGTCCCTTCACCCACGCAAAGTCCACGTTTCCGCGCGTGTTCACCAGGTCGAGAAAGGGTTCCCACAGGTCCCGGTTCGCCACCGGCTGACGCTGAGAGTTCTTCCACCCGCGCTGCAACCACCCCCGCCACCAACCGTCTGTGAAGCACTTCACCACGTAGGTGGAATCGGACACGATCACGATGCGTCTCGGGTCGTCACGAAACCTGCTCACCGCCTCGAACGCGGCGAGTATCTCCATTCGCTGGTTCGTCGTGTGCGCCTCGCCGCCGGTTGCATGTTCGGTTCCCCCGGGCGACACGGCCCACGCCCAACCGCCGGGTCCCGGGTTTCCGGAACACGCCCCGTCGGTGTAGATGACAAGAGAGTCGTCGGCGTGTTCCATCACCTCGATTGTTCACCATGGCGCGGGTCACGACGGGCATTTGCCCCAAATGGTGCGAGAATGGAACCGTGATCTTCGACGGCTCCGTGCACCAGTTGCCCGACACCGATCCTGGCGAGACGCAGGAGTGGCTCGAGTCGCTCGACGCAGTCGTCGAAGTGCACGGCAAGAACCGTGCGCGCTATCTCTTGTCGCGTCTTCTCGAACGCGCGCAACAATCGCAGGTCAGTTTCCCCGCCACCGTGTCGACTCCGTACGTCAACACGATTCCGCGCGAGAACGAACCGTGGTTTCCCGGCGACGAACACATCGAACGACGCATCCGCGCCTACGTGCGGTGGAACGCGGCGGTGATGGTCACCCGTGCGAACCAGGATTCGGAGGGAATCGGCGGTCACCTCTCGACATTCGCGAGTTCGGCGAGCCTGTACGAAATCGGTTTCAACCACTTCTTCCGCGGAAAGGACGACGGGCTGGCCGGCGACCACGTGTACATCCAGGGTCATGCGGCTCCCGGCATCTACGCACGGGCGTTTCTCGAGGGTCGACTCTCCGAGAACGACCTCGATCATTTCCGTCGCGAGATCGGTCGCGACGGCAGGGGGCTCTCGAGCTACCCGCATCCGCGCCTCATGCCCGACTTCTGGGAATACCCCACCGTGTCGATGGGTCTCGGCCCGATCACTGCGCTCTACCACGCACGCTTCAACCGGTATCTCAGCAACCGACACATCGACGACACGTCGGGGAGTCGCGTGTGGGCCTTCATCGGCGACGGCGAAACCGACGAGCCCGAAACCCTCGGCTCGATCTCGCTCGCGGCGCGCGAACAACTCGACAACCTCGTCTTCGTGGTGAACTGCAACCTGCAGCGACTCGACGGCCCGGTCCGCGGGAACGGAAAGATCATCCAAGAGCTCGAGGCCGTCTTCCGCGGAGCCGGATGGAACGTGATCAAGGTGATTCTCGGGTCGAAGTGGGACGACCTGCTCGCGCGCGATGTCGACGGAGTCTTGTTGAACAAACTGAATTCCACCGTAGACGGCGAGTTCCAGCGACTGTCCGTCGAGAACGGTGCCTACATCCGCGAACACTTCTTCGGTCCCGACCCGCGTCTTCGCCAGATGGTGGCCCACCTCTCCGACGACGATCTCGTGAACCTTCCCCGCGGCGGACACGACTACCGCAAGCTCTACGCGGCGTACAAGGCGGCAAGCGACAACCTGGGGTCGGGCCGACCCACTGCGATTCTCTGCAAGACCATCAAGGGCTGGACACTCGGCCCCCAGATCGAGGCACGCAACGCAACCCACCAGATCAAGAAGATGAACGTTGAGCAGTTGCGCTTGTTGCGCGACCGTCTGTACCTGCAGGAAGAGATTCCCGATTCGATGCTCGAGGCAGACGAGCCCCCGTATTTCCGGCCCTCACCCGATTCGATCGAATACCAATACATGATGGAACGCCGTCGCGCTCTCGACGGTTCGCTGCCGAAGCGCGTCGAGTGGACACGACGGCCGCTCGCTCTCCCCTCGCCCGGTGCCTTCACCGAATTCGCCGGTGGCTCGGGCGAACAGGCAGTCAGCACCACCATGGCGTTCACGCGCCTGCTGCGCAACCTCGTGCGCGACGACGATTTCGGGTCGCGCGTGGTGCCGATCATCCCCGACGAGGCCCGCACCTTCGGCATGGATTCCCTGTTCCGCGAGGTGCGCATCTACGCATCGCAGGGCCAGAAATACGAACCGGTCGATCACGACCTGCTGTTGTCGTACGCCGAGTCGGCGCAGGGCCAGATTCTCGAGGAAGGAATCACCGAGGCAGGCGCGATGAGCAGTTTCATCGCCGCCGGCACCAGTTACTCCACCCGCGGCGTTCCGATGGTGCCCTTCTACACCTTCTATTCGATGTTCGGTTTCCAACGCGTCGGCGACCTCACCTGGCAGGCAGCCGACTCGCGCACGCGCGGTTTTCTCATGGGCGCAACAGCCGGCCGCACCACATTGAACGGCGAGGGACTGCAACACCAGGACGGCCACAGTCTCGTGCTGGCGAGCACCGTCCCGCCGTGCCGCGCGTACGACCCCGCGTTCGCCTACGAGATGGCAGCGATCATCGATCACGGCATCACCGAAATGTACGGGCCGAAACCCGCCGACATCTTCTATTACGTCACGCTCTACAACGAGAACATCGAGATGCCGGCTCGACCCGAACACGTGTCGACCACCGACATCATCAACGGCCTGTACCTGTACCGTGCCGCCCCTCAAGGTTCACAGGCAAGCATCCTCTTCTCGGGCACGGCATACATAGCGGCCGCGCGTGCGGCCGACATCCTGCGCGACTCGTTCGGTGTCCATGTCGATCTCTGGTCGGCGACGTCGTACAAGTCGCTGCGCGACGACGCCATCGAGGTCGAACGATGGAACAGACTGCACCCCACACAGGCGCCGCGAACATCACTGGTCGAGAATGCCCTCGGGGGATCCGACACGCCCGTGGTCGCGGTCACCGATTTCATGCGCATCGTCCCCGAGCAGATCGCCTCGTACGTGCCGAACCGAACCTTCCTCGCACTCGGAACCGACGGAATGGGCCGCAGCGACACCCGCGAGGCCCTGCGCCGGTATTTCGAGACCGACGCCGAACACGTGGTGATCGCGGTGCTCACCACACTCGTGGGCCGACACGGCATCACGCGTGAGACGATCGCAAAGGCAATCATTGATCTCGGCATCAACCCCGAAGCAGAGAACGGACTCACGAGAGACTGACCATGGGAACCCTGTACATCACCGGAAATCCGAAATCCGACACGTTGTTGAACTCGAACGGCACTGCGCTGTTGATCGGCATGTTGCTCGACCAGCAGGTGCCGATGGAGTGGGCCTTCAACGGTGCGTTCACCCTGAAGCAACGACTCGGCCATCTCGACCCGCGCAGGATCGCCGACATGGACCCCGACGAGTTCCTGCAGGTCTGCCTCGAGAAACCGGCGATACACCGCTTCCCCAAGGCGATGGCACAGCGCATCCAGGGCATGTGCGCGATCATCGCAAACGACTACCGCAACAAGGGTGAGAACATCTGGAAGGGCGTCGCCGACGCACAGGTGCTCTTCGGTCGTCTGCGCACGCTTCCCGGATACGGCGAGGAAAAGGCACAGATCTTCATCGCGTTGCTCGCCAAGCGTTTCGGCGTCACCCCCGACGGATGGAAGAAAGCCGCAGGAGTCTTCAGCGACAACAACCCGCGCACCGTCGCCGACATCACATCGCCCGAGACGTTGCTGAAGGTTCGCGCCTGGAAGAAGGCAGAGAAGGCGGCCGACCGCGACAAGCAGTCGCGCCCGTTGGCGGCAAAAAAGACCGCGGCGAAGAAGACAACGCCTGCCAAGAAATCCACGGCCAGGAAACCGGCAGCAAAGAAGAAACCGTGACGACCCTCATCACAGGTGGTGCCGGCTACATCGGTTCGATCACCACGCGCCTCATCCGTTCCACGGGTCGTGCCGTCGTGGTGCTCGACACCCTCGAGAACGGCCACCGGAAGGCCGTGGGAGACGCACCGTTCGTTCAGGGAAACATTGCCGACGGCGATCTGGTGGAACGCATCTGTCGCGAGCACGGTGTCGACGAAGTCGTTCACTTCGCCGCCTACAAGGCCGTCGGCGAATCGATGCAGAATCCGGCCAAGTACTTCACCAACAACGTGACCGGCTCGCAGAAACTGTTCGAGGTGCTGTCACGCGCGGGCGTGAACCGCGTGGTGTTCTCGTCAACTGCGGGCATCTACGGCACGCCCGATTCGGTCCCCGTCACCGAAGACGCCGAACCCCGGTGCGAGAGCGTGTACGCAGAGACGAAGTTGATGATCGAGAAAACGCTCGGGTGGTACTCGCGCACCGGATCGATGCGCCACGTCGCACTGCGGTACTTCAACGCCGCGGGCGCGGCATCCGATTCAACCCTCGGGGAAGACTGGCGTCACTCGCAGAACCTGATTCCCCATGTGATGAAGGCGGTGATGGGCGAAGGCGACGGTCTCTCGGTGTTCGGGAACGACTTCCCCACCCCCGACGGCACCGGCGTGCGCGACTACATCCATGTCGAGGATCTCGCGGTCGCCCACGTGTCGGCGCTCGAACACCTGAGGTCGGGAGGCGACAGCATCACCTGCAACGTCGGCACCGGATTCGGCACCAGCGTGATGCAGATCATCGAGGCCACCGAACGGGTCACAGGTAAGAAGGTTCCGTACACCGTGGTCGGGCGGCGCGCCGGTGACCCCGCAGAGTGCTACGCCGACACCGCGCTCATTCAACGCGTGTTCGGTTGGTCGCCGACCAAATCCCTCGACGACATCATCTCGAGCGCATACGCCTGGCACACGTCGCACCCCCGCGGGCACGACAGCTAGTCACATCAACAGCGCTCGTTGACGATCGAGCCACCCGAGCAACACAGCAATCGCACGCGGGTCGTGACGCAGACGGTGGCCGGCACCGGGAACAACGCGCAGTTCGGCGCTTCCGTGCGACCGTGCGAGTTCGCGGGAGTCGGCGACCGGCACGCTCTCGTCGTCTTCGCCATGCATCACCAGCAGCGGGCGCGGCGCAAAACGTCGTGCCGCATCGACCGGCCTGAACCTGCGCAGTTCGCGACTCCATTCATCGAACGCCTTCGGAAAACCCTGTGTGCGAATCGCGCCGATTTCCCTCGCGTGCTCGAGGAAACGGCGCGGCTGGCCCGCCCAGTCGTCGAAGTCTGCACGCGCGCCGAGAAGCGCGCAGCCGCGGACGCGTGGGTCGTCGGCCGCCACGCACAGTGCGAGTGCACCGCCGGTGTTCGTGCCCACCAACCAGATGCCCTGGGGTGCAACGGTTTCCTCGAGATGATCGATGGCGGCGCGCAGGTCGTCGACCCACCCCTGCATCGAGAAATCGCCGTCGCTCTCGCCGCACCCGCGGAAGGTGAACGTGAGAGCAGCCCAGCCCAGATCATTTGCGACGCGGTCGATCAACTGCGGAAACGTGACGGCGGACTGTCGCGCGTCGAGCGGACCAATGGGGAATCCGTGACACAGGATCACCCCGGGCAACTGCGGTTGGTGGCCGCTCGGCACCGCAAGGTAGCGGTTCAACGTGAGAGAGCCAGAACGAAACGAACCGTTCATCGCCCCGCTCACCGCGACCGCCTACGCGCGCGGCTTGCGGTGACGTCGAGAGGCACCGGGAGTCGCAAGGCTGTAGCCACGGTTGCGCGCCTCGGCGAGAGTGTCGGGCCCGAAACACAGACCCACGCCCTCGTTCACGATCTCGTTGATGATGTCTTCGTCGGTCCACTCGTCGAGGTCGTAGACCAGCTGCGTGCGCTTGTCGCCGAGGAATCGAGTGTGTTCAAACCGTGTGGGACGTTCCATGAACCCCAACGGTAGTCGCCCACTGGTCGACGGGCGCGAACGGCGCACTAACTTTCAGGCCATGACAACTCACGAACCGGTCGACTCAGTCGAGTTCTTCTTCGACATCATGTGCCCCTACGCCTACCAGACGTCGGTGTGGATCCGCGAGGCCCAGCGCCAGGTCGGCTTCGACATCAAGTGGCGGTTCTTCAGTCTCGAGGAAGTGAACCGAGAAGAAGGGAAACCGCACCCGTGGGAGCGTGAGTTCGCCTACGGCTGGACCCCCATGCGGGTTGCCGCCTGGTTGCGCCGGCAGAACAACGACTGGTGCGGAGCGTTCTACGAAGTGTGCGGACGAACACTGCACGTCGACGGTCGCCGTCACTACGACAAGGACATCGCTCTCGAGTTGCTGCGCGAAGCCGGGCTGCCGGAGAACGCGTGGGACGACGCACTCGCCGACCCCACGACGAGCGACGACGTGCGCGCAGACCACGAACACGCGGTGAAGGAACTCGCCGGATTCGGCGTGCCGATCATCACGGTTCCCGGCGGTCGCGCCGTGTTCGGCCCCGTGGTGCTGCCCGCCCCGACCGGCGACCGCGCGAGGGAACTCTGGGACCTCACCGTCGGATACTCACGGTTCCCCGGACTCTTCGAACTGAAGACACCGAAGACCGACGACGACATGCAACTGATCGGACGCATCTTCACCCCGTACCTCGAGGCCCGCCAGTGGCGCACGATCCAGAACCCCGCACGCTGAGGAGCCGAACATGATTCCCACACAGACCATCGACACTCTCGAACAGACCTGGCGCTCGATGACCGAGTTCTGCGCGTCGCTCACCGAAGCCGAATGGAAGACCCCGTCCCAGTTGCCGAAGTGGACCGTACAGGACAACCTCTCCCACATCGTCGGCACCGAATCTTCGATGCAGGGAATCGCGCGTCCCGAGCACACCGCAAGCGACAAGTCGCACGTGAAGAACCCGATCGGCGACATGAACGAAGACGATGTCGACGTGCGTCGTGCGCGCAGCGGCGCCGAGGTGCTCGAGGAATGGCGCACTCTCATGGACCTTCGGCTCTCCACCCTGCGGTCTGCCGACGAGGCCTACTTCGCACAGGAGGCGTTCACGCCGACCGGACCAGGAACACTCGCCGATTTTCTGCACATTCGCGTTCTCGACTGCTGGGCGCACGAACAGGACATGCGACGTGCGGTGAACAAGCCCGGAAACCGGGGAGGCCCGGCCGCCGAGCACACCATCGACCGCCTGATCCGCACGATTCCGATCGTGGTCGGCAAGCGTGCGGCCACCCCGGAGGGCGGAACCGTTGTCATCCGCATCACGGGCGATGTGCAGCGCACGGTGGCGACCACCATCGTCGACGGTCGCGCCCAGATCGTTGCCGATGCACCGGGTGACCCGCTCTGCGACATCAGCATGGACAGCGACACGTTTGCGCAGCTCGCCATGGGGCGCGCGACCGCCGGGGAACTCGCCACCACAATCGCCATCAGCGGCGACGCCGAACTCGCCCACCGCGTGGTGAGCCAGTTCAACATGATGATCTAGACCGAATCGGCCTTCGGGCCCACCGCGCCGATGGCGGCGAAATACGCGTTGTGTGCATCGAGAACGTGCACCACGTCGACATCATCGAGCAGTTGCACGCCGCGCTTCACGGCCTCGTCGAGCAGAAACGCCGCAAGATGCGTCTCGTCGACCACCAACGGCGTGTCGATGTGCTGGCGCCGGTCGATGACGTCGGTGGGCACCATGTTGCGCTCGGCGAGCCAGTTGAGATGGCCGAGCAACAACTCGCGCAATTCATCGAGTGTGAGCCGCGCCTGCGTTTCGGCGGGGATCGCAGCCGCCACCCAATCGACGGCGAAATCAATCTCGTACACCACGCGCGGGGCCACCGCGTCGAGTCGCCGTGCCTCACGGCCGATCACCACGGCCGCGATCATGAACACGCTGACGACCGAGACGACGACGAAGACAACGGTGGTTGCAGGCATACCGTGAGCCTACGGTTGCCGACTAGAACGCCTCCATCAGCAGCCAGTCATCGTCGTCGGCAACCGTCACAACCTTCGCCATGAAACCGGAACCGTTCGCGCCCCACGAGTACTCCATGTACTGGGGCAGACCAGGTCGATAGATGAGGTTGCGCCCGCTGAATGCGAACTCGTAGGCGACAGACGGACAGATGTGGGCGACAGTGCCCGCGAACGGCGCAGAGATGGTCATGTGGGCGTGTCCACTGACGACCGCCAGCACGTGATGTCGCGAGACGACGTCTGCAAGCCCGACAATCGACTCGTCGTCGAGGCGCACCGAGTCGAGCGCCGGCCCTCCGATGGCAAAACACGGGTGGTGCATCGCGACGACGGTCGGCTTGCCGTTGCCGAGCACCGTGTCGAGCCACTCGAGTTGGTCGGCGCCGAGAGCACCGTCTTCGCGACCGGGCCGGGACGAATCGAGAACCACGAGTTGGCCCTCGGGAAGTTCGGTCACGTAGTCGAGTCTCCCGTTGCGTGACGGAAGCGAGAAGAGCGACTGCAGTCGTTGCGACTCGTCATGGTTCCCCGCACACAACGACACCGCAGAACCCGCCGACTCGAGCGCAGCCGCCAGTCCGCGGTATTCGTTCTCCGTGCCCTTTCTCGCCACGCAGTCACCGCTGATCACGATCGCCGAACTGCGGCGTGCGGCGTGACGGATCGCCTTCGTGAGATTCCCGACGGGGTCGGACCCCGCGAACAATTCGTCACCCGGGCCGGGGATGTGCGGGTCGGAGATCTGTGCAAGAACGGTGCGCGGCATGGGTGAAGAGTAGAACAACGGCCCCGCACGACCGAACGAAGAAAGCAAGAGAGCCCGGGCACTCGGCCCGGGCTCTCTCAGAAGTGATCAGTCGATCGGAATCAGATGCCGATGCGCTGTGCGAGAAGCTCGCGGTGGTAGGTCGGATCGCCGAAGATGAGCTCGCTCGACTTCGCACGCTTGAAGTACAGGTGTGCCGGGTGCTCCCAGGTGAAACCGATACCGCCGTGGATCTGGATGTTCTCCGCTGCGGAGTGGAAGTACGCCTCCGAGCAGTAGGCCTTTGCAAGCGATGCAACCGAGGGAAGTTCCTCGTTCATCTCTGCTGCGCACCACATGCCGTAGTAGGCGGCCGACTTCGCCGACTCGACCTCGAGCAGCATGTCTGCACACTTGTGCTTGATGGCCTGGAACGAACCGATCGGACGACCGAACTGAATGCGGTCCTTCGCGTACTGAACGGCCATCTCGAGCACCTTCTGTGCTCCACCGACCTGCTCGGCTGCGAGTGCCACTGCGGCGAGGTCCATGACCTTGCCGAGAACTTCGCCGCCCTTGCCTTCGGTGCCGATCAACTTCGCCGGGGTGTTGTTGAACTCGAGCTTGGCCTGCTTGCGCGTCTGGTCCATCGTCGAGAGTGCGGTGCGGGTGAGACCCGATGCGTTGCCGTCGACGGCGAAGAGGCTGACGCCCTTGCCGGTGCGCGCCGCAACGATGATCAGGCTTGCGGTGTGACCGTCGAGCACGAAGCTCTTGGTGCCGCTGATGGTGAAGTCAGAGCCCGAGCCCTTTGCCTCGATGGTGATGCCTGCCTCGTCCCAACGGCCCGACGGCTCGGTGGTGGCGAGTGTTGCGATTGTCTCGCCGCTCGCGATGCCGGGCAGGTACGCCTTCTTCGCTGCGTCGTCACCCGAGAGGAGCAACGTGTTCGCCGCGAGAACGACGCTCGAGAAAAACGGTGCACACAGCAGCGCGCGACCCATCTCTTCGAGAACGACGCCGAGTTCGATGAAGCTGAATCCCTGACCGCCGAATTCCTCGGGGATCGCAAGAGCCTGCAGTCCCATCTGTTCGGCCATCTGCGACCAGACCGCTGCGTCGAAACCGTTCGCGGTTTCCATTTGTTCACGAACTGCCTCTTCTGATGACTTGTTCTCGAGGAACGAGCGCACCATCTTGCGGAGTTCTTCCTGTTCTTCACTAAATGCAAAATTCATGTCGGTCAGTCTGCTGGGATGACCCGGCGGTTCGCTACTTCTGATGTGTACGCCCGTGTACACACCCTGCTAGTCTGTGCCCATGGCCCACATCGGCGTGCGAGAACTGAGAGCCGCACTGTCCACCTACTTGCGGCGCGCACAACAGGGCGAACGGGTCGTTGTCACCGTCGACGGAACCCCGGTGGCCCAACTCAGCCCGCTCGGGGGAAGTCTCGACGGCGTCACGCTGTCGGATCTGGTTGCGAGGGGCGCGGTGGTCGCGCCACGGCGGCGCGGCGACTGGGTGCCGGGAGATCCGCTGTTGCTGACGTCGGGCGCGCGCGTCGACCGGGCCGTGCGTGAGGTTCGGTCGTGAGCGTGTTTCTCGATGCGACCGCGCTGCTGTCGTTGCACGTGGAAGGGGCATCGCGCCGGGTGGTGCTCGACGCGCTGAACGACGACACCACGTGGGCGGCCTGTGCGCACGCACTCGGCGAATCGATCGCCGCGGCATCTCGGTTGTCGGACGAACCGGTTCTCGTTCGCCATCTCGAGGACATGGTGCGCCACACCTGGGACTTTCTGCACGTCGTGCCCCTCGACCAGGCGTTGCTCGACGACGCGACATCGCTGTGCCAGCAGCAGCCGGTCGGATTCTCCACCGCACTTCATCTCACGGCCGCAACTCGTTTGCCGGGTCGCACCCGCTTCGTGACCTTTGATGCTGCGCAGATTCCCGTTGCTCTGTCATTCGGGTTCGATGTTGTGTCAGGCTGATGCCATGGCGAGAACACTCGGCACTCTCCACTATTTCGACCACAACCTCGAGGTGCACCGCGTGGTCGTCGGCCCGTATGCCAACAACGTGTTCGTGCTGCGCTGCAAGCACACCGGCGATGCAGTGCTGATCGATGCCGCGAACGAACACGAGCGCCTGCTCGACCTGTGCCGCGCACTCGGTGTGCGCAGGGTCCTCGAGACACACGGCCACCACGACCACATCCAGGCTGTTCCCGCGATGCGCGAGGCCGGGTACGAGGTGGCGGTGATGTCAGACGATGCGGCGATGCTGAAAGACGTCGGGTACGACGTGTTCGTGAACGACGACCAGGTGATCGAAGTCGGAAGGCTGCGCCTGCAGGCAATCCACAATCCCGGGCACACCCCGGGATCGGTTTCGTTCAAGGTGCACGACGCACCGCTGTTGTTCACGGGTGACACCTTGTTCCCCGGCGGCCCCGGAGCAACACACTTCCCCGGAGGCAGCTTCGACACCATCATCCGGTCGATCGATTCGCGCCTGTTCACCTTCCCCGGCAACACGATCGTGCTGCCCGGCCACGGTGTCGACACCTGCATCGCCACCGAACGACCGCGTCTGAACGAATGGGTTGCCCGTGGCTGGTAGCGCGCCCATGCTCGGCGGAATGGTGCCGGGTGTCCTGCCGGTTCCGCACGACACCGCCCACATTGCGGGCGACGGTCGACTGTCGTCCGACGACCGCGCGCGTCTGCGCCGCATTCCCTCGTACCGGAACGCGTGGTCTGTGATGTTCCTCTACGCACAGACTGTCGCCCTGTTGTGGCTGTCTCTGCGCGTGAACAACCCGTTGATGTGGATTGTCACCTTCGTGTTGATGGGTCGGGCACACGCGCAGTTCGCCTCGCTGATGCACGAGGCCGCGCACCGTCTGTTGTTCTCGCACAAGGGGCTCAACGACTTCACCGGGAACTGGCTTCTCGGCTACACCCAGTTGACGAGCACCCAGGCCTACCGTCGCGTGCACATGGCTCATCACAAACGCGAGTTCGGCCCGAACGAACCCGACGTGCCGCTGTACGCGAACTATCCCGTGACCCGCGCGAGCCTGCGCCGAAAGCTGGTCCGCGACGCCACCGGTCGCACCGGACTCAAGTTGTTGCGCCAACAGATGCGCGGGTTGCACTCACCCGACGACCGTGTGCGTCGCACCCTGTGGAAGATGCTCGGCGTTCAAGTGGTCGTCGCCTCGTTGTTCGTCGTCGCCGGCGTGTGGTGGATGTATCCCGTGTTCTGGGTTGCGCCGTACCTCACCGTGTGGCGCGTGATCAACCGTCTGCGCTCGATCGCCGAGCACGGCGGAATGCGCGAAGACGACGAACGCCGGTTCACCACCCACTCGGTGAGGCAGGGCCGGTTCGCGCGGTTCATGTTGGTTCCGTACAACATCGGGTTCCACATGGCACACCATGTCGACGCGGGAGTCCCGTTTCGCCACCTGCCCGAATACCACCGCATGCTGCACGAGGCGAACTATCTCGACACCCGCCTCGAATACCCCGGATACCGGGCGTTGTGGCGGGCTCTGGCGAGCGCTTAGTTTCCACTACGCCCATAGTGGTAATTCCGATTCCCCTTCTAGACTCGGGATTGTGAGCGAACTGTTCCGCATCTCCGACCTGCACGCACGTCCCGTCTCCGACGACATCGAGAACCCCGACGAGATCCTGAAGGGCGTGTCGCTCTCGATCAATGCGGGCGAAGTGCACGCCATCATGGGCCCGAACGGCTGCGGCAAGTCGACTCTCGCCAGCACCCTCCTCGCCTCCCCCGAATACGAGGTCACCGGCGGGGACATGTTCTTCAACGGCGAGAACATCACCGACTGGACCACCGACATCCGCGCAAAGGCCGGCATGTTCCTCGCGTTCCAGTATCCGCAGGAAATCGCCGGCGTGTCGGTGATTCAGTTCCTGCGTCAGGCTCTGTCGGCGCGCAAGGGAATCGACCTGTCGGTGCTTGAACTTCGACTCTCGGCGATGGACTGGATGAAGCGCCTCGGAATGGATTCGTCGTTCGTCGACAGGTATCTCAACGAGGGTTTCTCGGGCGGAGAAAAGAAGCGAAACGAAATCATGCAGATGGCTCTTCTCGAGCCCGAATTCGCGGTTCTCGACGAGACAGACTCCGGTCTCGACATCGACGCACTTCGCATCGTCGCAAAGGGCATCCGTGAGGTGCGCGTCGACCGTCCGAACCTCGGCATTCTTCTCATCACCCACTACCAACGTCTGCTCGACGAACTGCAACCCGACCACGTGCACATCATGATCGACGGTCGCATCGTGAAGTCGGGCGGAATGGAACTCGCCGCCGAACTCGAGAAGAACGGCTACGAGGCCTACAGGGTCTGACCTTCCATGTCTCTCGACGTCGCACGGATCCGACGGGACTTCCCGGTACTGGCCGAGATGATCAACGGCCAGCCGTTGGTGTACCTCGATTCGGCGAACTCGTCGCAGAAACCCCGGTGCGTGATCGATGCGATGTCGCACTTCATGTCGCATGCCTACGGCCCCACCAACCGCAGCGCCTATCAGCTTGCGGCACATGCAACCGACCTCTACGAGGGTGCGCGCGCCAAGGTCGCAAAGTTCATCAACGCGCGGAACCCATCCGAGATCATCTTCACGAAGAACGCAACCGAGGCCCTGAATCTGGTGGCACGTGCATGGGGCGGTGCCAACCTCTCCGCGGGCGATGTGGTGGTGCTCACCCACATGGAGCACCATGCAAACATCGTGCCGTGGCAGATGCTCGCCGCCGAGCGTGGATTCACCATTCGCTGGGTGCCGCTCACCGCCGACGGCCTGCTCGATCTCACCGACATCGATGCGTTGCTCACGGGGGCAAAGATGTTCTCGTTCACGGCAATGTCGAATGTTCTCGGCACCATCAACCCCGTGAAGGAACTCGTGTCCGCTGCACATCGACACGGTGCACTTGCGTTGGTCGACGGGTGTCAATCGGTACCGCACATGGCAACCGACGTGCAGGCATGGGACGCCGATTTCCTTGCGTTCAGCAGCCACAAGATGGTCGGACCCACCGGCATCGGCATGCTGTGGGGGCGCGAGGAACTTCTCGACGCGATGCCGCCGTTCCTCGGTGGCGGCAACATGATCTCCGACGTGAAACTCGAGGGGTTCACGTGCGCCGAGCTTCCCGCCAAGTTCGAGGCCGGCACGCAACCGATCATCGAAGCGGTCGGTCTCGCGGCCGCTGTCGATTACCTGACCGACCTCGGCATGAACAACGTTCGCCAACACGAGATCGACATCACCAGATACGCCCTCGACACGCTCACCGAGAGATTCGGCGACGACATCGTGATCCACGGAAGCCGCAACGTCGAGGTCCGCGGGGCAACCATCAGCTTTGCGTACCGCGACGTGCACCCGCACGACATCAGTCAGGTGCTCGACCAGCACAACGTGTGCGTTCGCGCCGGACACCACTGCGCCAAGCCCCTCATGCGTCTCCTCGGTGCCAATGCAACCGCCCGTGCGAGTTTCTATCTCTACAACACCACCGACGAAGTCGATGCCCTGTGCGACGCGTTGTCCGAAGCGGGCGACTTCTTCACCCTCTAGCCTGAAAGCGACCAGTTCGGAGACCCCACCATGCCAGGACTCGAAGACCTCTACCGCGAGATCATCCTCGACCACTACAAGAGCCCGCGCAACCGCGGCACGCTCGAGCCGCCGGCGGTGCGCACCGAAGGTCACAACCCGTTGTGCGGTGACGAGATCGAGGTGTACCTGCTCGTCAGTGACGGCATCGTCACCGACATCAAGATCGGCGGACAGGGATGCTCGATCAGCCAGAGTTCTGCGTCGATGATGAGTGCCGCCGTCAAAGGCAAGCCGGTTGCCGACGTTCGTGCGCTCATCTCGCGTTTCAAGCACATGATGTCGATCGACGACGACGGAGCAGAGCCCGACACGTCCGCACCGCTCGGCGACCTCGAGGCCCTGCAGGGCGTCGTGAAATTCCCGGTTCGCATCAAATGTGCAGTGCTGTCGTGGAACACGCTAGCCGAAGCACTCGATTCCGCGTCGTTCTGACCCTCACTCCATTGCCCACATCGGCGGACTCTTCGTCGTTAGCCTGAACAACACGATGAACATCCCCGCCCGCATCGTCTCCGCCGCGCTCGTGCTCGCCGTCGCACTGCCGGTTGCCGTCGTGCATGCCGCCGACGAACCCGGCACCGACACCGTTGCACCGACGACCACCGCCGTGTCGACCCCGACCGTTGCGGTTCCCGCGCGTCAGCAGCAACGCACCCGCGTCACGATCGCATATTCGCGTGTCGTGCTCGACGAGCAGCGCGCTTACTTCTACAACTCGAACCGTCGACTCATCGCAACGCTGAGGGTGTCGACCGGAGTCGACGAACAGACCCCCCTCGGCGTGTTCACCGTGTACTCGAAGTCGGAGACGACGTTCTTCACTCCGAAGCCGTCGGAGAGAATGCGGTACATGACCCGGTTCACCGTCGGCCGCAGGGGCGGCAACATCGGCTTTCACGGCATCCCCTACACGGTGACCAAGTTCGGCGAGGTCCCGATGTACACGCCGCTCGGTCTCGCGCCGTCGTCGCACGGCTGCATCCGCATGAAGGAAGCCGACGCCAGGTGGGTGTTCGAGAACATGCCTCTCGGAGCCACCGTCTCGGTCGTGCGTTCCCGCCGCTGACAACGCCTTGCGCGGGTAGTAACTTCTGCGGTGACGACCACGCAAGGGGGAACCATGGAACGAGCGACATTCAAGTCCTTCCAGGAATCGACTCAGGAAGAATGGCAGAACATCATGGTGTGCCTGCAGGACACCCAGGCCATGGTGGCCGACCGCGTTCTCGAGCAGCTGCAGTACCTCGAAGCCGACCACGGCGGGTTCCCCGTGAACCGTCTCGAGCACTGCCTGCAGACCGCGACGCGCGCCGAGAAAGACGGACGTGACGCCGAGTACATCGTGTGCGCACTGATCCACGACATCGGCGACAACCTCGCACCGTTCAACCACCCCGACATCGCCGCCGGGATTCTCAAACCGTTCGTCGCCGAGAAGAACTGGTGGATGGTGAAGAACCACGGCATCTTCCAGGGCTACTACTTCTGGCACTACATCGGCCTCGACCGCGACGCACGCGAACAGTTCCGTGGTCACGAATACTTCGAGTACACCGAAGAATTCTGTGCCAAGTACGACTCTCCGGCGTTCGACGCCGACTACAAGAGCGCTCCGCTGTCGCACTTCGAACCGCTGGTGCGCGAGATCTTCAAGCCCCGCGCACGCGCATAGAACCCGGCGAATGGTTCGTGTTCATCACGACCACCACACAACACGACTAGGTTTCGCCGCATGAAGATCACCCTCCTCGGAACCGGCAGCCCACTACCCAGCGCAACGTGCGCGGGCCCCTCGACTCTCGTGCAGTCGGGCGGGCAGAACATCGTCGTCGATGCGGGGCGCGGCGTGATCATGCGCCTGGTCGGGGCGATGTGCCCGCCACCGCTCGTGTCGGCGGTGCTTCTCACTCACCTGCACAGCGATCACATCTGCGACCTGAACGACATCGTGACGACGCGCTGGATCGCATCACCGGCGGCAACGGCGCTCCCGATCTACGGTCCGGTCGGAACCAAGAAGATGGTCGATGGTCTGCTCGCGATGCTGTCCCTCGACGAGGGTTACCGCATGGCCCATCACGACGATCTCCGCGCGGGTGCGGGCATGTTGGTCGAGGTGCACGAAATGGAGACCGGCGCATCGTTTGCGATCGGCGACGTGTCCGTGACGGTGCACGCCACCGACCACCGACCGGTCGCACCGACAATCGGGTTCCGTTTCTCGCACGACAACGTGGTCGCCGCCCTGGCCGGTGACACGATTCCGTGTGACGGCCTGTACGACATGTGTCGCGACGCAGACTTCTACGTGCAGACGGTTCTGCGCGAAGACCTCGTGCGCACTTTCGCCCCGTTGGTGCCGACCGGCGAGCGATTCCTCGACATCCTCGACTATCACTCCACGGTGCAACAGGCCGCCCAGACGGCCACGAAATGCAACGTGAAGACCCTCGTGCTCACCCATTACGTGCCGGCGATCCAGCCGGGTCAGGAAGATGAATGGCGCGCAATGGCCGCCGAGCACTTCTCGGGCGAGATCATCGTCGGCCCCGACCTCACTTCAGTCGAGAAGTAGTTCCCCCACGGGTCACCTCGTCGACGTGGCCATCCACACGCCGGCGATCGCCACCACGAGACCGACCATCGACAGCGGCCCGAGTCGCTCACCGAACAGAATCGCTCCCTCGACAGTCGAGAGAGCCGGCGTCAGGAAGAACAGACTGCTCACCTGCGACGCCGCCTGACGTTGCAGCAACCACAGCATGAGGAGAATCGCGGCAAGTGACAGGATTCCGACGGCCCATGCAAGGGCAAGAACGCTGCGCGTCGTCACCGTGAACTCCCATCCTTCCGACGCAAGCGCGCCTGCACCCAGAATCACGGTCGTCGACACGTACTGCCACCCCGTGCCGCCGAGCAGAGGAACCGTCGTCGACGTCGCTCGTTGCACCAGTGTTCCTGCGGACATGCCGACAACTGCAATCGCCATCGCCACCAGCGCGCCGGTGCCGACGACATCGTCAGACGACCCGCCGCGCTCGACCACGACAGCCACGACCCCCACGCACCCGAGCACGACGCCCAGAACGCGTCGTGTCGTGAGTGGTTCGTTCAACAACACGCGTCCGAGAACCGTGGTGACGACCGGGTGCAACGCGGCAATCAGGGCACTCACACCCGACGGCAGACCTCGGTCGATGGCGACGAACACGCCGCCGAGGTACATCGCATGGATTCCCGCCCCGACGACCCACTGGGTGCGGACCTGCGGAAACGTGAGTCGGGTCTCGCCGGCGATGCGCGCCAGCACGAACAGCACCAGTGCGGCGATGGCAGTGCGCACGGTGAGGAACGTGAGCGGCCCCGCATCCGTGGTTCCGTAACGGGCCACGATGAAACCCGTGCTCCACAGAGCGACAAAGAGCCCGGGAGCGAGTCCGGCGAGGCGGGTCGACGCCGTCTCGGGTGCAGAACTCATCCCGATGACTGTAGGTCGGCTGATGTTGGGTACTCTGCCCCTTTATGAACAACAAAGAACTTCTCGACGCGGCCTGCCCCACAATCGGTGCTCTCGGATCAGCCTTCTATTTCATTCCCGAGACAGCGGCACTCGGCAAGGAACTCGGCCTCGGCGGCATGGAGTTCTACGTTCAGGGTCGCGGCGGTCAACTCGGCGACACAGACGGCCATGCAGTCGCCGCGGCGTTCGGCTACTTCAGCCCGGCGCTCATCAAGAGCGTGTGGGATGCCGCATGCGCGAAGTGTGCACCGCGCAAGGCCGGTTCTGCCCACCTCGAAGCGGCGGCGAATCTCGGACGCGCAAAGTTCGCGGGCATCGCAAACCTCGACGCTTTCGTGGCGGCGATGGACAAGGTGAACAACGCGGCGAATCCCGAGGGACTCGGTCTCTATGCGGCGATCCGCACAGAGCCTCTCGCAAGCGACGCGGCGGGTCGCGCGATGCAGCTCATCGCGGTTCTCCGCGAGTTCCGCGGAAGCGCGCACTTGGTCGCGCTGCGCGCGGTCGGCATCGACGGCAAGGTCGCACACGCGTTCAAGCGGCCCGACATGTGGAAGCAGTTCGGTTACCCGGAAGACGACATGCCGGTCATCGACGATGCGGTCAAGGCAAAAATGTCGCAGGCGGAATCGCTGACCGACGCGATCTGTGAGCCCGCGTACGGAGTTCTCTCCGACGCCGAGCGCACTGCTCTCGTCGCCGGTCTCGAGGCGGCCAAGGCGGCACTCGCGGGCTAGCCCTGCAGACGGGAGAGATTCTCCGAGATCTTCCCGAATGCCGACGCAAACGATTTGACCTCCGTGGGGGTCAGCAGGTCGATCATCAGACGTCGCACGCTCTCGAGATGTTCGGGTGCGGCGGCTTTCAACAAGTCGAAACCCTTCGGCGTGAGACTCGCGTATGCGACTCGGCCGTCGTCATCTGACTGCACCCGTGCCACGAGTTTCTTCTTCATGACACCCTCCATCCGTCGCGTCAGACCACTGCGCGTCAGACGCAGACTGTCGGCGAGGTCGCACATGCGCAGACGCTGGTCGGGCGCCTCCGACAGCATGGCGAGCAACTGGTAGTCGCCGCGGTCGAGCCCGAACGGGACAAGATCCTTCTCGATGGCCTTCATCAGATCACCGGTCGTTTCGATGAACGAGCGCCATGCAGCCATTTCTTGGGGGGTGAGCCAACGTGTCGCCATGCCATGAACCTATCGGGAAATCGGAAATGATTGCCCCCGCAACTATATTGAGATATGGTTGAGTTCTCAACTACCCCACAAAGAAAGTGAGACACACCATGGACATAGTCCTTCTCGCAGCACGCGTGCTGTTCGCATTCATGTTCCTCGGCTCGGGCATCAACCACCTCAAGCAGGCCGATGCAATGACCGGGTACGCCCAGTTCAAGAAGGTCCCGATGCCGAAGCTGTCGGTTCAGTTGTCGGGCGTCGTCATGCTTCTCGGTGGCCTGTCGGTCATCCTCGGAGTGTGGACCGACATCGGCGCGCTTGCGCTGTCGGTGCTGCTCGTGCTGATGGCAGTGAAGATGCACGACTTCTGGAAGGCCGACGAGGCGTCGAAGCAGCAGGAGATGATCGGATTCCTGAAGAACATCTCGATGGCGGGCGGAGCACTGTTCATCTTCGCGGTCAGCGCCGCCGACGGGGCGCAGTTCCCGTTGCAGCTCGTGGGTGGACTCATCCAGGGCTGAACCTCTGTCGCAACAGTCGACGCGAAGGCCGGGGCGGCAGTGCCCCGGCCTTTTGCTATGTCGTCAACCGCGTCAACAACTCGGGAACGCCGGAGATCGCGAAACTGATGCTGTGGTCGGAGATCCCGTACGGAATCACGAGATGGTCACCGTGCAGCAGCGAACCGCACGAGTACACCACGTTCGGCACATAGCCATCGCGTTCGTCGTCCTGAGGGCTGATCAGGGGTTCGTTCAGTGAACCGATCACGTGCGACGGATCGTCGAGATCGAGCAACACCGCGCTGAGACAGTAGGTGCGCATCGGCCCCACCCCGTGGGTCACGAGCAACCAACCCGCCTCGGTCTCGATGGGTGAACCCGCATTCCCCATCTGGATCAGATCCCACGGTTGCGACGGGATCTGCACCGTCATCGATGCTTCCCAGAAATCGAGATGGTCGGAGAACGCGACGGAGTTCGATTCGTGGTCGGCACGCGACATGGCGGCGTACATTCCCCCGATCTTTCGCGGGAACAACGCCATCCCCTTCCCTTTCGCCGCGGCACCGGCCAACGGGTGCGTCTCGAAGGCGAGAAAATCGTCGGTGCACAACAACTGCTGCGAGATACCGACGCCGTCGAACGCGGTGTACGTCGCATAGTGGGTCACCGAACCGTCGTCGTTCGTGAACCTCACGAACCGTGCATCCTCCATGCCCCTCCATTCGGCATACGAGACCGGCCAAAGGATTCTCTCCGACACGTCGTGTTCGGACGAGAACGTCACGCAGTAGTTGCGCTCGGCAATCATGCGGAAATGGTGCACCGTGATGTCTGCGTTGCGAAACGAGTCCTGGTCGCTCATGAAGCGGAACAACACGTCGTTCAGTTCCGCAAGCGTGAAGCTGTCGCCGAGTTGACTGAGGATGAAACGCGCGTTCTCCCCCATGTCGTCGTACTCCTCGAGCAACCCCCTGAAATTGTTCTGGTGGAGCATCGGCTCCCAGTGGGTGCCGATCGTGGGGTGCTCCCCCGGCAGGTCGATCTCGATGTCGCCCGCTTCGCTGATGATCCCCGACCTGAACCCGATCGACGATCGGTGCCCCTCGCCGATGCCGCGCACGCTCATCACGAACCTCAGCGAGCCCTCCTCGACTCCTTCCTGATCGGGGTGCATCACCATCGACGGGTTCGTGAGCGCAGACGACTCGATGGCGAACTCGTGGGTGAACACCGCACCGATGAGACGCCACCGGTCGTCGGTGAGAATCAAACCGGGCTGCACGCGGGAGGCCATGCGGTGTGCATGGTTCTCGAATTCCTTCGTGAGATCGTCGTGCCGTTCGACGAAGCGGTTGTACACGTCGTCGAGGGCCTTCTTCACCTCGTCTTCGTCGAGAGCAATGATGCGGTCGAGCACCTGCATCGCCCGCGACTGCGACGAGCCGAAGTCCTCCTGACCGGGTACGAACATGCGGGAGATGACTCTGGTGCTGTCGGGAACCAGCCGGTGCGTCAGCCGTCGCACCAACGGGTCGTGGTGGGGGCGCAGAATCACACGAGCCACAGTGCAGAGCGATGCTGCATCGTCGAGATCATCGCCAGCGTCGACTCGGCTCCCTGGTTCAGGTTCACCCGGTCTGCATGAAGACCGTCGTACCCTCCGCCCGACTCGAGATCGATCATCGAGACTCCCGCGTCGTTGTTCCCCATGAACCAGTTCCCCGCCATGTGCACCACGTCGTCCCACGACTCTTGTCCCGTCACGTTTCCGGCGCGGATCGCCGCATCTGCGAGTGCCGCAACCTCGATGGGTTGCTGATCGAAGAGGGGGGACACATCGCCCGGGCCACGACCGCCAACCGGTGTCACCGACAGACGATCGTCGAGCGTCTCCATGTTCACCAACCAGTCGAGGAGTTGCGTTCCGCGGTGCACGAGTGCATCGTCGCCGAGCGCGGCACCACAGGCGATCATTGCCTCTGGAATCACGGCATTCGCATAGGCAAGACGTGGTTCCGGCCACCGCCATTTCCCCCGGCCGTCGGGGTTGAACGCGAACATCGCGCGCGCATCGTGCAGCAGATAGCGCGCCTCGGTGTTGCGCGGGTCCTCCGCAAGGATGCACGCCGCCCCGATTGCAGCAAAGCACATGGATCTGAACGACTCCGAGCGAGCCCCGGCGCCGATGAGGAACGACTCGAAACATCGGTTCTGAAGTTCGGTGTCTGACGACCGCATGACCGCCTCGCCGAGTGCCCACAACGAACGACCCCAGCAGTCGTCGGTGTTCGGGGCGTCGAGCCAGATTCGTTCGAAACTCATGCGGTTGTGCACGAGACCGTCCGACCTCTGGGAGTCGAACACGAACCGTGCAGCAATCCGGGCGAGTTCGTTGATCTCGTCGGTGTCCTCCGTGTCGCGCACGCACACGATCAACAGTCGTGCGTTGTCGTCGGTGCAGTACCCCATGTGAAAGCGCGGATGCGACCCTTCTGCGTGCTCGAGGATTCCGCGGTCGTCCGTCAGACGCTTGACGTGACGGAACCCCGTTGTGTGCTGTCGTTCACGAATCGCCATGATCACCACACCCGGCCGTTCGCCGCCACCCGGACACCCAGGTCGACATAGCGCGCCGCCACCGACGACCACCTGTGTTCCCTCGCGATCGGCAACGTGAATTCGACCATCTTTTCGACGAAAGCTTTGTCCGTCGCGACACGCCGGATGGCCTGTGCGAGCGTCACCGGATCACGGTGCGGCACCACGATGCCTGCCCCGTCGGACAACAACTCCCGGGCATGGGGAAACTCGGTGGCGATCACCGGTCTGCCCACCGACAGCGCATCGACGAGCACACCCGAGGTGATCTGGTCGCCGGAGTCGTACGGCAACACCACGCACGTCGACTCTGCCACCAGATCGATCAACGACTCGAGACTTCTGTACGAATCGTCGAAGGAGACCACCGACGAGAGACCGAGTGCATCGACTCGCCGCATCAACGACTCTCGATACGCCTCCCCGTTCTGGGCTTTCACCTTCGGATGCGTCTGACCCGCGACCGTGTACCGGACGTTGTCACGCAGATCGGGCAACATCGCCAGTGCGTCAATGACCCATTCGATTCCCTTTCCGGGACCAATGAGACCCCATGTCAGCAACGATGTGGTGTGGAGCGGGGGCATGTTCACGTGCCGCGGAACGGTGGCACCGTGCGGAACCGTGAACACCTTCGCCGGATCGACCTGGAACGTCATGAGACACCGATCATGGGCGACCTCTGTCATCGCCACCAGCACATCGGCTCGTTCGGTGAGGGCCTCGAAGACTGCCCGTTGCAGCAAACTCGGCTCGAGAGGCACCGTGTGCATCGTGACGATCACCGGAACGTGCACATCTTCGAGAAGCTCGAGAATCTCCGAACCGCATGGTCCGCCGAAGATTCCGAACTCGTGCTGAACCAGCAGAACGTCGAAGGAATTGATCACCCTGGCTGCTTCCAACCGGCTCTGTGCATCACCGTTCGTGATCGTCGCGGCGACCTCCGGGGCAACGCCGTGCGTGACCCCGTCGTCGACCCGGATCACACCCAGTCGACTCACGCCCACGTCACGGAGCCCCTTGGTGAGCGCCGAAGCGAACGTTGCCAGGCCGCATTGTGTGGGCGGATACGTGCTCAGCACTGCGAACGACGGTGGTCTCCCCATCGAGGGGTGCAACGGCGAGATCCTCAGCGAGTTCTCGTTGACCTGCTGCGTGGTCGTGAGCGATTCCATTTATCTTTCTCCTCTCCGTCGGCGTTCCCGACGGTTTGATGTGACTGTCATCGACGCGAGTCCGCCGAGCAGAACGAGACCGGCGAGAACACTCATCCAGCCGACACGCACACCCGTCTCCGGAAGAGCCTCCGGGAAGATGACATCGAGGCCGTCTTCTGTTCCGGTCGGGTTCTCGGGCGTCACAACCTGCGGTTCGACCGGTGCGACCGTGGTGGTCGTCGGCGCCAGTGTCGTGGTCGTGGGTGCGAGAGTCGTTGTCGTCGGTGCGAGAGTCGTGGTCGTGGTCGCCACGTACGGGACGGTCACCTGGGCATTCGACGATGTGATCTCGCCGGCGGCGGCAAACGCCGTGTTGACGACAGAGCCGTCGAGATCGCCGGCCGTGGTGGTGTAGACCGCCGTGCAGGTCACGGTCGCATCGACAGCCAGTGTCGTGCCGGCCGCACCGCACGCAAACGGCTCACCCGCATTGATCTTGTCGTCGTCGACCGTGAACTGCACCGGCCCGATCGCCACGTTGCCCGTGTTGCGGATCACATAGGTGTAGGTGATCAATTGCCCGCTTGCCGAATAATTTGCGACATCTGCCGACTTGGTGAGCGAGATCGCGGGAGCCGGAGCAATCGTGGTGCTGGTCGTGGTCGTGGAGACGAACGGAACGGTCACCTGACGCGTCGTGGACACCACGGACCCCGCGGCCGCGAAGGCATTGTTGGTGACCACACCGTCGATGTCGCCGGTCTGGGTCGTGTAGACCGCAGTGCAGGTCACGGTCGCATCGACAGCCAGTGTCGTGCCGGCCGCACCGCACGCAAACGGCTCACCCGCATTGATCTTGTCGTCGTCGACCGTGAACTGCACCGGCCCGATCGCCACGTTGCCCGTGTTGCGGATCACATAGGTGTACGTGATCAACTGCCCGGCACCCGAATAATTCTCGATGTCGGCCGTCTTGGTGAGCGAAATCGCCGGCGCGGGGGTCGGCGAGTTCGTGAAGGTGCACACGACGTCCTCGCCCTCTCCCAGAACTATCGTCGCGGTGCTTCCGTCGACCGATGTCGAACCGGTTGATTGGTTCGTGATCGAACAACCGGCTCCGTCCATGGTCCATCCGGATGTCGGCGACTCGGTGACCGTGTAGGTGCCGAACGTCGTGATTCCGCTGAAGACGCGCGTGTTCGCCGCGGTGCCGTCATCGGCCAAGATGAACGTCGACAGAGGGGTCGGAGCACCGACGAAGGAGAATTCCGTCGAACCTTCCGGTGTCGCTTGCTTCACGATGGTGATGGACGACGGCAGCGTCACTGCTGCACTGCTGAGCGAGCGATCCATGTTGCCCGAACCGCAGTTGGCGACGTTCGAACACGAAAGATCGAGAAGCCGCATGTGATACGGCGAGCCGGGAATCGCCGCCGCCGACTTGTCGTTGCCCCAGTCGGCTCGCGCAGCGATGTGCCCGCCCCATGCAAGAACGACCGTCGGGGCCGTCGCCGTGAAATACACGCTGATGCCCGTCTGACTGCTCGACGCATACGTGCCCGTCAACGTGTAGCTGCTCGGATTCGCACTGATCGAACATGTGGCGGCTCCGCAGAGATCGCCTGTGTTCGCCACCGACGCTCCGCTCGACGGAAACGTCGCACCGTAGGCGGTGATGACCTGAGCGCCCAGTTGGGTCACCCCCGCCGCTGTCACGTTCGAATCGATCGGGATGCCGAGAGTCGCCGAGCCACCGGAGCAGGTCACCCCGACGCACGGATCAGCCGTGGTCTCGGTGCGGTCGAACGACGTGATGTAGTCGATCGCGTGGTGCCCCGTCGCGGTGCTGTCCCACTCGAGGTCGACTTTGTAGGTCTGCCCGGCAGACAGGTTGCTGATCACCGACCTGTACGCAACCGACTCACCCTCGGCATAGTGGGCCTGGTTGTCGCCCAGGTTTCCGTTCTGCCACTGCGACACATGCGTCGAATCGCAGGTTGTCGTCTTGTTGGCGCACTGTTCGAGTTCCGCGGCCGGCTTGACCGCAGCTTCGAGAGGCGAATCCCATTTTGCGACGAACACGACAACCGTCGCGATCAGCAACAGGAAGAATGCCTGCGCCACGATTGTTCCCTTTCGTCTGTTTGCCGGTTCCCGGAGGCCCACGCGTGTCGATGACATAGATTTCTCGTTCCACAACGGAAGTTCGACCTTTGGTCCCGGGCCTCACTCGTGATTCGGACACAACCGGATTCAGGGGCTGCGACACCGACGCGCACGTCGGGTGAAGTCAAGGTAACGGCGCACCGTCTTCATCGCGAGAGATGAATGTCCCTGCGTTGAACAACGGGGACACAAAACGCATTTGTCTCTGTTCATGTGAAACGACTCGTTCTACATTGACAGGGTGACACGAACGCGACATACCACGTTCGTTGTTCTTCTCATCTTCTGTGCTGCCGTCGGCTTGATGCTCCCATCGAGAGCTTCGAGTCAACCTTCTCCCGTTGGTGTGTTTCCGACGAAGGTGGTCACCATTTCTCCACGATTCGGCTACGTGCCGACTGCGGTGCGGGTTCGACTCTCGGCGTCCGAGGTCGATGTCATCTCACGGATGCAGGCGATGCTCGGGGCGTGGACGGCCCCGTATCCGCAGGTGGACAACGGAACCACCTGGAAAATCGAGTCTTCTGCTGTGTCGTCTCCGACCTTGAACTATGCCGTTCGGATTCTGAAGGAAGCACAGAGAATCTTTCCGGTGCAGCACGATGACACCACGGTTCCCGTCACCTTCATCGTGGGTCGCACCCAGGGATTCATCAAGCAACAAATTGCGACCATCGGATGCACGCCGTCGGCGGCGATCGTGAACGGCGTGTACCTGATGGGGGCCACCGTGTGCAACAGAAACGTGGTCGTCATCAATCTCACCGGCTACTTCTTCCTCCGCGCCGCGAGCCAGCCCATCACCAGTCGAATGGAACAGCGCGCAGAGCCTGCCCTCTCGGCCACGTCGTACCTCGTGATCGACAGGAATTTCTCCGCGATCGCCCACGAGTGGGTGCACGTGGCGCGCAACCGCCTGAGCGGAGAATTCGTGCCCGACAACGAGCCGGCGTGGTTCCGCGAGGGTCTCGCCGAGGTCATCAGCGGGCTCGCACGCGTGAGGTCATTCGGCCGTTCGTATCCGTATCTCCACTTCCACGTGATTCGCTTGCGGAAGTTCTTCGACTGGAACTCGAGGTGCCCGGGCCCACTCCGCAATTACCGCAGCAACGGTCAGATTCCGAGCGGGTGCGAATACATGAAGGGCGCCATCGCAACCGAATTGTTGCTCGCGAAGTACGGCGGGGTCGGAAAGATCTACGAACTGCAGCGGCGCATCGGCGAGACGGGCGATTTCCTCTCTGCCTTCCGTGCGACGTACGGCATCTCCATGTCGACATTCGAACGACGCGCCGACCTCTACACCTCGTACATCGCGCGGGCCGCATCGGTGACCGTCAGATGAGTAGGTCGGTCTCGGCATTGGGTATTCATGACGCGTGTGCTTCGAATCGAATCCGTGTCTCATGTGAACCCCACACGGAGGTAAACAGATGAGCCACACAAACGACCCGCATTCCCTCGCAGAGATGTTCGCCGACATGGCCGACGTGTTCAGCGATTCGGTGGACCATGACGGTCTCTCCACCCTGCTGACGTATTGCCTCGAGACTTCGGGTATCGACGAGGGAACGGTGCTGTTGCTCGGGGAAGGCCTCCAACCGACGTTGATTGTCGGCACGAACGGTCCCGTTGACCCGGCCTCGTACGTGATGCCGCCGATCGTTGTCCGCACGGTGCGCACGCTGCACACCGAAGCCTCGATCACTGCCGATGCGCAGGACCTCACGCGTGAATTCGCATTTCCACTGAGAGTGCGCGGAAACGTGCTTGGCGCGGTTCACCTTTTCGGCGCACAATCGCATACGTTGAACGACGGAGACCTTGCGCTTCTCCAGAGCATCACCGACATGGCCGCGACGACCATCGACCAGACCCACCGCCTGCAGCAGACCCGCGCGCTGGTGTCGCAACTGCAGGGTGCGCTCGACAGCCGGGTCATCGTCGAGCAGGCGAAGGGCATTCTTGCTGCGCAGAAACAGACCGACGTGTCGCGCGCGTTCAACGAGATCAGGTCGATAGCCCGGCGCGAACAACGGCCGGTGCGATCCGTTGCGTCGGAGATCGTGTCATCCGTGTCGAATCACGGCACCGCGTATCCCGGTCTCACGACAGGAAACTGAGAACGGCGTCTGCGATCCGGTCGGGTTGCTCCGGCAACATCGCATGACCGGCGCCGTCGATCTCGACGAGTTGTGCATGCGGTGCCGATTCGGCCTTGTACCGACGCCCGTTCTCGACGGGCGCGATCGCGTCCTGGAGACCCTGCACCACCAACACCCGGGCAACCTGCGCCGGCCACCACTCGTTGCGGTTCGTGCGCTGCACGGCAGCCCGTTGGTAGGTCATCACGTCGTGCATCCATCCGTCGCTCCACACCGACGCATTGTTTGCATCTGCGAAAAATGCGGTTGCCACGTGCCCGAGATGTTCTTCTGCAGACAGAGTCGGATCGAAACACTTCGCGAGCGACCGCCAGATGTGTGGTTCCGGCTCGACGAGCCCACCGGCCGCGAGAAGAACGAGCGACTCGACACGCTCCGGATAATCCGCTGTGGTGCACCTCGACAGTCGATTGCCGAAAGCATGCCCCACCAGGTGAAACCGTTCGATTGCGGAGAATTCCTCTCGTGCGACGAGCTCGGCCGCCAGATCGTGCAGCGACGGTTCGCCGTCGAATCGCGCCGGTGGTTCGACCAGATGGGGAACGAACCCCGCACGTGCCAGATCGTCGGCCAGAAGAGAAAAATCCGTTGCGGGCCGACCCAACGACGGCACCAAGAGAACGTCGCGCACACCTGTCACGAACTCAACAGTAGCGAACCTACTTGACCTGGTTCACGGTCATGATCACCGACGGAATCGCCGGACGAACCGGACCGGTCTGCGAAGGGAGATACACCAGCGCGGTGTATTCGCTTTCCGCAGACCACATCAACTCGTAGTAATCGCAAGTGGTCGCGCACGTCACGGGAACAAAGAAGTTCCATGCCGCCACGTAACGTTGGGAATTTGCCTGCAGAGTGAAGTCGGTGGCCGAATCGGGCACGTCGACACCGTTGCGCCGGATCCAGATCGTGATGTTGCTCGACGAACCACCTTGGCTGCGAGTCACCTGCGCAGAGAAGGCGACGTTGAACACACCGCTGTTCGAGAACGTGATTCGCGATCCACTCGTGATCGATATGCCTTGGCTGTTCGCGGTGTCGGCCTGACCGAAGAGCATCGGGTACGCAGTGTCGGGAAGATATCCGCCCGGACCATCGTCTCCCTGTGTTGTGACGTCCCAGAACGATCCCGAATCGCCGAGGCCGCTCGTGCCTGCGGGCCCCTGTGGCCCCGTTGCCCCCGTTGCTCCGGTCGGTCCGGTCGGTCCACTGGGGCCGACCGACCCATTCACGCCGTTCGTGCCGTTGATGCCATTGACACCGTTCGTGCCGTTGATCCCGTTGACGCCGTTGACTCCCGCAACACCCCGGATTCCACGAAGTCCTCGCAGGCCCATTTCTCCACGCAGGCCCTGCGCGCCGGTCAGACCTGTGAGCCCCATCGCGCCTTGTTCACCGCGAACACCCCGGATTCCCTGCGCGCCGCGTTCACCCTGCACACCTGTCTTCCCGACGTGCGAACCACCCAGCCATGCAAAGCCGCCGCCGTCAGAGTCACAACCGTGCAGCAACAATGCAACCATCGCGACAGCCGCGACGATTGACAGACCACCGCGGAACCGACCATGAGTCGTGCGGGAGTCCTCGACGTGCACATCGAGATCCGAACCGCCGGGAACAACGCGTTCTCTGTCCATGACAGCCGACGCTATGAAGAATTGTGTGCCGACGAAGGGCGAATCCCTACCCGGAGCCGGTGACTACGGTACGAACTTTGCGAAGTCGTCGAACGGCATACGTTCCGACACGAGAGTGTTCACGGGCGCAGACTCGTCGGTGTACCCGATGGCCATGCCGCAGAACAACAACTCGTTCTCCGGGGCGCCGCAGAAGTCGCGAACGGCCTTGTGCTGTATCGACCAGTACTCCTGCGCGCACGTGCCGAGTCCGCGCTCGGTGGCGAGCAGCATGAAGGTCTGCAGGAACATCCCGAGATCGGACCACTGCGGTGCACCCATCTGACGGTCGATGAAGCAGAACATCGCAGCCGGCGCGTCGAAGAACTGCATGTTCTTTGCCATCTGCCGCAGACGTCCGGGCTTGTCCTCGCGCGGAATGCCGAGCTTTTCGTACATCTGCTCGCCCAAAGCGAACCTGTTCGTGCGGTACGGCTCGGTGAGACCCGCGGGATAGATGTCGTACTCGGGCTCTGCGACGGGCGGGTTCGACGCAATCAGATCCCTGAGTCGATTCGTCGCGTCCCCCTCGAGCAGGTAGATGCGCCATGGCTGCACGTTGCCACCGCTCGGTGCACGCGAGGCGTCGATGACCAACTGTCGCAGCACATCGTGTTCGACCGGTTGGTCGGTGAACTGACGGACAGAGATTCGCTTGTACACGGCATCGACAACGTTCATGCCGGTCACGCTACTTCAGCACCGTTGATGGCTCGTCATCTAGGGTGACCGCATGGCATCGACTGACGGCGACAGATCGCGGTTCTTCCCGGCCATCGAGAAAAAGCACGGCGGGAAGATCTCACAGTGGATCGACCGTGTGAAATCGCTCGGAAATGCGAAATACCCGGAACAAATGGCCTTCCTGAGGGAGGAACACGGTTTCAGCCAGGCACATGCCAATGCACTCGTGATGTACGTACGCGGGTCAGCGACGTCGAAGCGTCATTCCTCCCCCGCCGCCTACTTCAGAACCATCGACACCCGAGCCGCCACGACCATGAAGGCGATTTTCGATGCCATCACGTCGAAACACCCGGACTTCGAACTGGTCATCGCGTGGAACCAGCCGATCCTCCGAAATACGAGCGGCTATGTCATCGGACTCTCAGTATCGAAGAACCACATCACCATCAACCCGTTCAGCGGCGACGCAATCGACAAGAACTCCACGAAGCTCGCGAAATTTGTGGTGAACAAGAAGACCTTTCAGGTGCCGCTCGACTGGAAGGTGCAGCCGACCCTGCTCCATGCACTCGTGCGCGTTCGTCTGTCGGAGATTCGCACCGCGGAATAGCCGCACCAACATCAAGGTTGAACAAGACATGGAATCCCAGTACGCCGACCTCAAGAAACTCAACCGGAGGGCAGGTCTTCTCCACCTCGTCTCTCTCGTGGTCATCATCATCCTGTCGAACGACACCGCACTGCCGGTCAACGCCACCTACCTGCGCAACGCGCCCGGTCTCGGCGAATACACCGACGCGTTGAACCTGTTCAACCTGAACATCGGAATGATGGTCGCGATCTTCATGGGACTGTCCGCGTTCTTCCATTTCCTCGTTGCATCGCCGAAGGTCTTCCCGAAATACGTCAGCGGCCTGCAGAACCACATCAACATGTACCGCTGGGTCGAGTACTCGTTGTCGTCGTCGGTGATGATCGTGGTGATTCTCCAGTTGAACGGGGTTGCCGACTACGTCGGTCTTCTCGCCGCCTTTGCCGTGAACGCGAGCATGATTCTCTTCGGTTGGCTGCAGGAGAAGTACACGACCCCGGGCGACGGAGACATGCTGCCCTTCTGGTTCGGCTGCCTCGCCGGTTCGATTCCGTGGGTTGTGATCGTGATCAACGTGTTCTCGCCGAAGGCACCACCGGAGGCCTCGATTCCCGGATTCGTCTACGGCATCATCGTGTCGCTGTTCGTCCTCTTCAATTGCTTCGCACTGGTGCAGTGGAAGCAGTACAGAGCCGAGGGCAAGTGGGCCGATTACCTGCACGGCGAGCGGTGGTACATCCGCCTCAGTTTCATCGCCAAGTCGTTGCTGGCCTGGCAGGTCTTCGCCGGGGTTCTCGCGTCGTAAAGTTGATTCTGAATACATGATTTGTGTATCATGTAATTCATGCCAGCAAAACAGACGTCAAGGGACGAACAAGCCTGGACCTTTCTCTCGAACCACGCCCATGTTCTGATCTGCATCGCCCGTCAACCCGATGTGCGAGTCAGCGACATTGCCGACCTCGTCGGCATCCAGGAACGAACCGTTCTCCGCATCGTCCACGAGCTGTCCGACGCGGGGTACCTCACGGTCAACAAGGTCGGTCGCAACAACGAGTACGAGATCCATCTCGACCGACCGCTCCGCCACCCGCTGGAAGCGCACCATCACATCGAGGAAGTCATCGCCCCATTGCTGAAGACCCGAAAGACGCGCAAGTGATTGCTGCGTCACTCGCCGACAATCTGCTTACCGCACCGGTCATCGCATTCGTGGTGGCATTGATTGCGACGTTGTTGCGGTTCGAGGTTCGCCTGCCGGAGTCGCTGTATCCCATCCTGTCGACGTTCCTCCTTCTTGCAATCGGCATCAAGGGTGGTCGTGCACTCGCCGCGACGTCTCTCGACGACGTGTGGAAACCGCTCGTCGCGGCGCTCGTGCTCGGGGTCGTCACGCCCGTGGTTGCATTCGCCTCGATGCGGATTGCAGGTCGGCTCTCCGTGATCGACTCTGCAGCACTCGCGGCTCACTACGGATCGGTGTCGGCAGTGACATTCACCGTCGTTGTCGCGTCGCTCGAGAGTCGTGACATGTCCTATGAAGGTTTCATGGCCGGGCTGCTGGCAGTGCTCGAGATCATCGGCATCGTGGTGGCACTGTTTCTCTCCCGCAAGGAAAGCGACGACTCGTCGTGGAGAGACGCCCTTGCAGAGGTCGTGCGTGGTCGCAGCATCGCCCTGCTGCTCGTCGGCATGCTGATCGGTGGCATCGTCGGCACCGAACGACTGGCGCCGACCGACCCTCTGTTCGTCGGCTTGTTCTCGGGCGCTCTAACGCTGTTTCTCATCGAGCTCGGGGTCATCGCCGCCGAAAGACTGCGCGACATCCGTCAGGCAGGCGTCAGGCTCGTCGTTCTCGGAATCGTGATTCCCCTCGCGAACGGATTCCTCGGCGCAGTCGCCGGTACCGCTGCGGGCCTGTCGACCGGCGGTGTGGCAGTGATGGCGACACTTGCAGGAAGCGCGTCGTACATCGCCGCACCGGCAGCGGTGCGAATCGCCCTGCCGAAGGCGAGCCCCGGTCTGTACGTGACGGCCTCGCTCGGCATCACCTTCCCGTTCAATCTCACCCTCGGCATTCCCGCCTACATTGCAATGGCAAACGCCCTCACGTGAAGGAGACTCCGATGAACACCGCAGAGAGACAACTCATCACCATCGTGGCCGAGGCGGTCGTCGAACAGAAACTCATCGACGACATCAAAAGGTGTGGCGCCAAGGGCTATTCAGCGAGCCATGTCCGCGGCGAGGGTGTGACTGGAAAGAACACACTCGACCTGAACGGACCGAGCATCAGACTCGAATCGGTGGTCACCGAGAAAGTGGCCACTGCCATTCTCGAAATGCTCGCCGAAAAGTACTTTGACAAGTACGCGGTGATCGCCTGGATCACACCCGCACGGGTCGCGCGCCCCGACCGTTTCTGACGTCTACGCGTCATTGCTGGCTGCGCCACCATTCGACGGTTGCGGCCACTGACTGCTCGAGTGGAGTTGCGTGATCGCCGAACACTGCCGAGTACGCCGAGTGATCGACCAGAAAATCCTCCTCGAATTCGTACAGAATCTCAGGAATTTCACGGGCAGGAGGAATGAAGAGACCCGCCATCTTCAATGCCGCACGTCCGCGGCGCACGGAGCGGAGCTTCGCGCCGGCACATGCGGCTGCGAGCGCAAGAAACTGCTCGTTGCTGACGGCGGGTGCATTCGGTACGTGCCATGCGCGGCCGAGCGAACGACTGTCGAGAGCCAAGCAGACCAGTGACTCACCCAGGTCAATCACCGAGGTGTAACTGTGCAGGGCTTTCGGATCTCCGAACACCTCGGCTTTCTTCCCCTCCAACAACGGCGGGAAAAACCTGTCGCCGACCTGGGAACCCAACACGTGAGGGCCGAAGAAATCCGACGACCGCCCGGCGGTGACCTTCAGACGCCCGGCACGGGACTCGCTCTCGAGCTGTCGCCACATCTCCGCACGCGTCTTTCCCTTGCGGCCGGTTGCGACCAGCGGAAGATCTTCCGTCAACGGGACGTTCACGGGTCCGTACCCGTAGAGATTCTCCACGACGACCAACACTGCTTCTGTCGACTGCACCGCCTTCACGATTGCGGTCTGGAGTTTGGGGAACTCCTCCGGCCAACGGTGATATTCGGGCTGACTTGCCTGGTACACCGCGTCTGCACCGGACAACACTTTCGAAAGTGCAGCATCATCACGAACGTCGCACACGACAGATGACGCACCGGTCACCACGGTTCCCGACCTGCTGACGACCACAGCATCGATTCCCCGGGATTGAAGAGCGCCGACCACCGCACGACCGACCGGCCCCGCACCAAGAACAACGTGACGACCCATGACTATTCCTTCCTCGCAAATCACGAAATGAGAGCACTGCTCACATTACAGAAGCCCCTTGAGAAAAACAAGAGCACTGCTCACTTTTCTCGGCCGGGGTCATTAGGCTCGACCCATGACCGGCGCAAGAGCCCAGCAACGAGCCGAGATGATCAGTGAGATCAAACGTCTGGCACGTGCCCAGATTGCCGCCGAGGGGGCATCGAATCTGTCGTTGCGCGCCATTGCACGTGACATCGGAGTGGCCTCGTCTGCTCTGTACCGCTACTACGACACCCGCGATCAGTTGCTGACCGACCTGATCGTCGAGACCTACGACGAAATCGGCAAGGTGGTCGAGGCAGCCGATGCCCGCATGAGGCGCGACGATCTGCGGGGTCGTTGGCTGGCCATCTCGCGTTCGCTTCGCTCCTGGGCACTCGCCCACCCCTCTGACTTCGGCCTTGTTTTCGGCACTCCGGTTCCCGGATACGTGGCACCCGCCGACACCATCGGACCCGCAACGCGATACACAACAGTCTTGTTGCGACTCCTGGCAGACATAGAGAACGCAGGGTGCGACCCGACGAACGACTCACCTGTTGCCAAGAACCTGAGCCGACAGTACGCGGGCCTTCGGAAGCGTTTCGGATACGACATCTCGGACCATCACATGCGCGCGGGACTCTCTGCCTGGATGAACCTGATCGGCACGGTCAGCCTCGAGGTGTTCGGGCAATTCGACAATGTGTTCGCACATCCGGCTGATCATTTCAACGCGAACGTCGACTTCGTCGCCACGAGCGTTCTGGGAATCTAGAAACGCCCTGCTTCGTCAGGGGTGCCACATTCCCCACATGTGCGGGCCACCTTCGGCGACATCCCATTCGCTGCGCACCTCGAATCCGAGATGCCGGTAGTACGCAACATTCTCGGCCGTCTCGGTCTCGAGATACACCGGCAGTCCGTCGTGATGCGCCCTTTCGATTCCGTCACGAATGAGGCGCGACCCGATGCCGCGGCGTTGCCAATCGGGATGCGTGCCGACCATCTGCAGATACCAGTGGAGTTCGTCCGGGGTGTTGTCGGCAAGGGCACCGCGCAGTGCGACGAACTTGGCGAGCAGTTCCGGCGGGGGCATCTCGGTCGACGTCGGCTCGACCTCGACGTCGGGGCGCCCAGGCGGAATCCACATCGCGAACGCGACGATGTCGGGGGTGACGTAGCTGTGGCCGTGAGTGATGAGCCTGCGGAAGAAGTCGCGCATCACGGTGCCGTCACGGAAGACCTCATCGTCGGGAAACAGCCACCGCATCACGGGATCGTCCCAGAACGACCTCGCAAACGTGGTGCAGATTCTCTCGACATTGCTCATGTCGGCGCGCACGAAGTTGCTGGTCACGCCACCAAACTAATTGACCGACGGTCGCCCCACAGCAGGGTGATCGTCACCACACCACTGCTCGGGTCGCATTCTTCGCGCGACCTTCTGCCCTGACACCACGCGGAACAAGATCGTCGGCGAGTTCGTTCCACAGTTTCTTCAGTCGGTAGTGCGGTACTCGCGGATACAGGTGGTGCATCGCGTGGTAGTCGTGGCCGCGGATCAGCATTCCGGACCCCGGGAACACGGCGATGCGCGTGTGCCGGTATCGACTGGTCTCGTTGGCGGGGTGATGCGGATACCACGCGAAGATGAACATGAGCCAGCACAACTGCAGACGCGCCGGCACCCACCACAGCAACAGAGCCTCGACACCATGACCCGTTCCGAAACACGCGACAAGCACGACGGTGCTCACCAGCCAGTACCGCATCTGTGCCTTGCCGTCGCGCGGATCGCCGTTTCGATCGGTCAACACCGCACGCAGGACACGGGGCAACAGCACCCTCAGTGGGGCGATCAAGGCGAAGAACGGCAGGAACGAGTAGAGCATCGTCATGCCGTAGAACTTCACGGGAAGTTCGCGCAGGCGACCGTCGGTGAAATGGTCAGGGTCGCGCGCCGGGTCGTTCGTGAATGCATGGTGCCTCATGTGACTCGACCGATGGGCGGAGAACTGAATGCCGGTGGGAATCGAACACAACGAACCGATCACTTCCTCGAATCGACGGCCTCGCGACACCTTTCCCCAGATGTTCTTGTGCGCGGCCTCGTGCATCGGCATGTAGAACGTCGACGCGAACACACTGTTGAGAATCAGGCACTGCCACAGCGGCAACACATCATTCACACCGAGAACGATCACACCCACCCAACACGCAGTGAACACAAGGAACGTCGCGATGATGCGCCACTGCACCCCGCCCCAGTATTTGGCAGCAACAAGATTCTCTGCGCGCACGTTCTCTGCCCGCACCGACGTTGCCGATGCAACATTCGCCTCGTTCATGAGTATCTCTTCTAGGGCTTCCGGCTCTGGCGTGGCGTCACTCATGGTGAACACCGTACCCAGTGGCGTCTCGGCGTTGCGATATGAACCCTATTCAAATTCCAACGCGCAGACCCCGTGGGTCACAGTGCGGAGGGCACCCTTCGAGGCACCCCGAACGGGTCAGTACGGATCGACCGCAGGAGTCTCGTCGTCGTGCCCCGACAGGCGCGATTTGGCGGTCTGGCCTCGACGCATCGCAGCGACCACCCCGGTGACCGCCCCGAGCCCGAATGTCGGCATGTTGCCGTAGACGGTCTCGACCGAACCATCGGACAACACGATTGTCTCGTGGTAGATGCCGACCGAACCGTTGTCGCGGATTCGTTTGTTGAACGACCGCCAGGCCGGAAGATGACTGTTGTCTGTCGATCTCGAATACGCCGCGAGCTTCTCGAACGACTCCCAGTACTGCCACACGAGAATCGTGCGCCCCGAGAGAAAGGTTCTCGGAGTGCCGACGAGCCCCAGTTCCCTGTTCTTCTGGAGCTCGATCAACATGCGGGGCATCGCGACGAACACCGGGAACCATTTCCACACCTGCCACAGTCGGTTGAATCGCATTCCTATGAGAAACAACACCTTTCCGTCTGCACCGACGTCGGCGGAGAATCTTCCCTTGTTGATCTGTGCCATGCCCGAAAACTAGTGAATGCGCACGCCGGGTGCGTTCAGCCTCGTGCGGGGCCGACAAAACGTGGGCGCCACTGTGCGTCGTGCACGAGGCCGAGCGCTTTCTCGAACCGGCGGGCCACGGCGATCAACAGTGCCTCCGAATTCGCCGCTCCCACGAGCGACAGCCCTACAGGCAGACCCGCGACCAACCCCATCGGGACGGTGACGATCGGCAGACCACCGATTGCCGCAGGTGTCGTGACTGCACCCCCGGCCGCGGGGTGACCCAGAACAAAGTCGGTCTTCCATGCCGGCATGTAGGCGGGAGAGACAAGAACGTCGTGCTCCTTCAGCGCGGCAACGAGATGCGCGCGGACCCATTCGACGTTGCGACTGCGTGCCGACACGTACTCAGCCGAACTGCGCCCACCCGACGCCGCCGCGAGCTCGAAGATTTCCTGGCCGAAATGTGCAAGCTCCCTATCGGCGTGTGTGCGGTTGAATTCGACCACTTCGTTGATGGTGACCGGGCCCGAGACTCCGCAGCGACGTGCCAGATACGCATCGAGATCGGACTTCAGTTCGTGCACCAGAACCGTGAACTCGTCGCCGTGCACGTCGTCGGGGGTCGCCACCATCGACGAGCGCGACACTTTCGACACCACCGCACTGATTCTGCGAAGTGCGTCGTCGAACACCGCGTCAGTTGCCGCGTGACCGGTGCGCCATACATCGACAACCCCGAGACTCACCGACTGCGCATCAACCGAGTCAACGTCTCCGAGAAGTCCGGGGGCATCCATCAGAACTGCGAGCATCACGGCCGCGTCATCAACCGTGCGGGCGAGCGGCCCCGGCGTGTCCTGGCTTCCGCTCACCGGAACGACACCGTCGACGGGCACACGACCGACGGTCGGCTTGATACCGACCACGCCGTTCAGCGCAGCTGGGCACGTGATCGAGCCGTCGGTTTCGGTGCCCACCGCCATCGGCACGATTCCCGCCGCCACTGCCGCGCCGCTTCCCGACGACGACCCACCCGCACTGCGATCAAGAGCCCACGGGTTGGCGACCAACCCCCCGACTGCCGACCATCCGCTGCTCGAACGGGTGCTGCGGATGTTCGCCCATTCCGACAGATTGGCCGCCCCGATGATGACAGCACCCGCACGCCGGAGTCGGTGAGCCACGGGAGAGTCCGCGTTCACCGCCACACCGTCAAGTGCCAACGAACCGGCGGTGCACGGAAGACCGACTGCCTCGATGTTGTCCTTCACCAGCACCGGCACACCCCGTAACGGGCCATCGGTTGCGGCAACCGCATCAGTGCGCGCAACCGCATCGGGATCAAGGGCAATCACACTGCGCAGGGCGATGTCGGTGTCGGCACCGTCGATCTCTGCCCATCGTGTGCGCGCTTCCTCGATCGAGATGTAACCCATGGGCGCAATGTAGTTCGTTCAACTGCCGAGCCGAAAGGAAGACGGGGATGACCTTCAATGGCCCAGAGCGTCGAACGAGCTCTTTGACCTACCAATAATCCTTCATCAGTTCACTCGACCATGAAGGTTGCACAACTTCTCCGCGTGGACCAAACTCGACCATCCACGGCTTGATGTCGATCACCGGTGTGCCGTCAATGGCATCAAGACCGCCGAGATGAATGATCGACCCTTCAACGCCGAGAACTCGACACACCGTGACACCCAATCGATTCGGACGATCTTTGGCGCGTTGGGCGAAGATTCCCACTTCGGGCCAGTCCTTGTTGCCCCTCGGATGACGCGCCATTTTCGACTCATCCCACGACGCGCGGTCAAAGACATACACAACAATGCAGTGGCTGAAATCAGCCAAGCCTTGAAGTGCCCGGTCGCCAAAGGGCGACATCATCTCGATACTTGATCTCTCCGAGTCCCAATGGTCGTCTTCCGGTTCGTCGCGCGAACTCCGCACAACACCAACAGGATTGAGATTGAACTCCATTGTCGCGACTTTAGGACAACTGGTGATTGGGCTTGAGACCGGTGAGGATTTCTTTGATTTTTGCCTGGCTAATCAGCGGCCTTTCCTACCGACGGGCCTGGACCTTTCAATAGACGATGCACTAACCGCGCTTCGCACGAAATGCGCGAGCCGCTTCGTCAGCAGCCTCGGGGCCGAGGCCATGGCGAAGGAGCAACAATCCATCAACTCTTGCGATGACACCCAGTGCCAATCGGCGGCGTTCTGACCGAGTCGGCGCATCCACCCTCTCTGCCAACCAATCGGCCCAATCATCAAGAATGCTTCGCGTGATTCGGTCATATGGATCGAGTCCCGACGCAGAGAGACCGACCAACTCGAGAAAGACACGGAAGATTCGGTCGGCATTCTTCTTCTTGAGGACCGGCCACGCCCTCTCGATGAGTTCATCGGGTGATCGTCGGTCGTGCCCGAAAGCCTTCCCGAGCAACGACTGCATCCGTGACGACAGTGCGGTCACGGCCGCAGAAACCAAGTCGTCCTTGGTGGGAAAGTAGTAGACCACCATGCGGTCGCTCGTTCCCAGTTCGTCGGCAACATTCCGAAATGTCAGCTTTGCGACGCCGTCCCGCAGAGCCACATTTGCAACAGCGACAACCATGTCTTCCTGCGAATATTTGTGGCCCACGCTCTTGACTGTAGTCATGACTACGTTTAATCTGCCTGTAGTTTCCACTACAAACAGGAGGCACCATGTCCGACCCCGAATCAATCGTCCGTCAATTCATGTCCAAGATGGAGCAGCTCGACTACGACGCGGCACTGGATCTCGTTGCAGACGACGTCGAGTACACGAATGTGCCAATGGGGACCGTTCACGGGCCAGATGGGATTCGCTCTGTTCTCGAACCGTTCTTTGCCCCGACGGTTTCCAATGAGTGGGTCATTCGCGCAACCGCTGTGAACGGCTCAACAGTCTTCATGGAAAGACTTGACCGGCATCAACTGCCGGGCGGCTGGGCAGAGTTGCCAGTTGTCGGCGTCTTCGAAGTGCGAGACAACAAAATTGCAACTTGGCGTGATTACTTCGACATGGCAACAATCCAGAACGGATTTGCCTCGAATGCGGGAAGTGCAACGTGACACACCAACCGAGTTACTCACGACAAATCGCAATTTTCATCGGTCTCGCCATCGGTGGCTGGATCGGATATCTGGTTGTCTTCCAGCATTTTTTCCCGAACGATTATGACCCGAGTGATTCCCGCGGAGTCTTCTGGACCTGGTTGATCAGCGCAACGGTGTTGTTTGTCGTGGTCATGCTTGGCTCGTTCCGCATTCTCTCGACTCCCCCGCGATGGCGCCCGGCCATGGCAATCGCCGGAATTGCACCGGCACTTGTTCTTGATTGCCTCGCGACAACGTTCTATCTCGACTGGTTCTCCTCATCTGGACCCCACGAGGCAACGGCATATTCAGCAACGGTCCTCGGTGGTGCAGGAACCATGCTGCTCGTCGCGCTATGGCTCGGAAACGAGCGCGAAGGTTCTCACTAGCAATTCATCAAGACAGTGACTTGCCGTCTTGGATGTCGGAAACTTATTCAGGATTTCCGCCGAATATTGGAGGTACCCAGTCGTTGACGAAACCAGTGACACGAGAACCGTCGAGAATGCCGGAGACGACAGCACTCGGTCGCCGACCTTCAAGTATCGGCACGGAGTAAGTCACCGTCGGGGTCACGACACCTGAGGTCACGAATGACGAGTCCCCCGATTCCCCGCCGCGGAATTGTCGCGACGCAACTGATTCTGCTGCGTCATAAGGTTCAATTTGGAACCCCCCAAAGGGTGACACCGAAGCGTGCCCGTATTTCACACCCCCGCCCGCCCTCGGACCACGAAGCGCCACAAGTGCGTTGGCATCTCCTCGCAACGAAACATAAGTGAACGGGGTGTCGAAACGCGGTGCATCCTGAAGTTGTTCATGGAACTGCCCGAACCCGTTCACGACACGGGACTTCCCATCGATCTCGATTACGGCCTTGACCTTCACGATCGACTCGGTGCGCCCCGGAAGATTGCTTCCGGCGCCTCCGAACAACGCGGTGAACGCTGCTGAAACCGCCATCTTGACCGGCCCCGGCCCACGGGGAACATCTCGATGATGGTGTCCGTTGACCCTCACCTCACACAATCCACCGTCAACTCTTGTGGGCGCACCTGTGCGCTCGATCCACCCGACCAGACCATGAGTCTTTGGAAGATCCACCGCGTACCGTGCGCGATCACGTTCGTCCGGGGTGCGGCGGGAGTCGCAAGGAAACGAATCGTCGACGAATCCGTGGACTCCGTCGGGCCCGTACGTGACGAGCCACAACCAGGCAACACCTTCATCCACGTGTCGCGCGATGCGCAGCATGAATCCCGAGCGCCCCTCGTCGTCGACGACGTCGAGAAGTGTCGACTCCGTGAACCCTCTCGGCATCAGCACTTCACCTCATCTTGCATACCTACAGATTGTAGGTTACAGTCGGCCCGTGACCAAGACATCAAGTTCACGGGCCCACCGCGACCGCGCCGCCCGAACGAAGCCTGATGTCCGTCGTCGGCAACTCCTAGACCTCGCCGAGGTGCTTCTCGAACGCGGCGGCTCGGATGCGCTTCGAATGGACACCCTCGCGACTGCCGCCGGGGTGACGAGACCCGTGGTGTATTCGCACTTCGACAATCGTGATGCACTCATCATTGCTCTTCTTGAACGCCACGAAACGCGCCTGACTCTTGACGACGATGGCTCTGGCGAGCTCGAAGAATTCGAGCCGATGATTCGGCGCGCAACAGTTTCATATCTGCAGCTGTCGATGAAACACGGCCCTGCGATGCGGGCCCTCATTGCCGGTGTGAATCTCTCGCCGAGAATCGAAGAGACCCGTCGGTGCATCTGGGACAAGGGAGTTGACAAATGGGCAGCGAAGTACCGGCGATTTTTTCACTTGTCGATGAAAGACTCTCGCGCCCTTGCAATGAGTCACCTGACCGGGCTCTCCGCGATGTCCGGAATGTGCATTGCAGGCGGCCTCTCGGTGACACGGGCAACCGAACTTCATGTCACCGGTGTGGTTGCGACTCTCTCAACAGTTGCAGAGCCAAGGAGATCTGAATGAACAAACGATTTCTCCTGACGGCCCTCACATTGCTTGTGGTGGTGGCCTCGGTGTCGTCACTGGTGCCACCCCAAACAGTGGTTGCTGCAACCAAGCCAACCGCCAAATGGAAGGTGACGGCGTTGAGGCCATCGACGACCGTCAAGACCAGCTCCGTCTTGAGTACGAACTCACGCGGAAAGCAGAAATGGTCGGCAAAGGGGAACTGTTCACTGACCGGCTCTCGAATCAAGACTCGGGCATCAGGGAAATGCACGCTCACCGTGACAATCAGCGCAAGGTCGCCGTACGCCTCTCGAACTCTTCGAAAGAGTTTTTCCATCAAAACCCCGACGCCCTCCCCCGAGACCTTCGACCCTTATGCGGGCGTCGCCGCTGCAACCGACGCAATCGGCACCCGGTCAGAGCGGTCGCTAGTGACGCCAGACGGGCGCACTCGTCGATACCGCATCTACGTGCCCTCGGTCATTCCGAACGGCACATCGGTTCCACTGGTCATTGCGCTTCACGGTGGACTCGGCACTTCGTCACAATTCGAGGCAAACTCTGGCCTCAACGGTTTCGCGGAATCGAACGGATTCATCGTGGCGTACCCGGACGGAGTCGGGAACCAACCCGACGGGAGTGGCTACCAGACATGGAACGGCGGGTATTGCTGTGGCCCGGCGGCTACCCAGTCGATTGACGACATCACATTCATTCGTAGCGTCGTGACTGATCTGCGCAACAGTCTGCCAGTGAACACCTCGAGGGTGTACGCACTCGGACATTCAAACGGAGGAATCCTCTCGTACAAGATTGCGTGCGAAATGTCCGACGTCGTGGCCGCGATCGGCGTGCAAGCGGGCAGCAACGTGGTGACTGATTGTCGACCGGCGCACGCAGTGTCGGTCTTCCATCTCCACGGAACAAGCGATTCAAACATGCCCATCAACGGAGGGAAAGGCAGCGGCCTGTCGACGACTGTCTTCGTCTCTGCGCGCTCGGCGGTGGACGCCATGGCGACCGTCAATGGCTGCAACGTTGCATCACCGAAATCCCTTGTCGCGAGCAATGCAGATGTAACAGCTCTCTCATGGACGAATTGCACATCCAGTTCGGAAGTTCGCTTCGTGACAGTGAAATATGCGACGCACGCATGGATGGGGCACGCGGCCCAGTCCGCAGGTTCTGCATCGTATGTCGGCGAACCGTACCCGAATCTCGATGCAACACGAGCGATCCTCTCGTTCGTGTTGTCGAAGTCTCGATAGACAATCTGCAGAGTTGCGATTGTGACAGGACTTGAATTGACGAATGACAAGTGCTGCTAACGTCTCGAGTTCGTGACTTCAGCACCGCATCGCACATGGCCCAGTGGATTCATTTGGGGAACAGGTGCGTCGTCGACACAATGCGAAGGAGCAGCTCCGGCCTCAGATTGGATCGAGTGGGAACGTGCGGGCAATGCTCCTGTTTCAGGAATTGGAAATGGCTTTGCGGACAGGTACCAAGAGGACTTTTCTCTTCTGGCACTACTTGGACTCACGCATCATCGTTTGTCCCTCGAGTGGGCTCGCATCGAACCAGAACCTGGCGTCCATGACCAGACTGCAATAAATCACTACCGCTCACTGATGCAGACTGCGCGTGAACTCGGAATTCATCCATGGGTGTGTCTGCACCACTTCACGTTGCCAAGATGGTTTGCGGAAGCCGGTGGATTTCTCATTGACGAAAATCGCACAAAGTATTGGGCACGTCATGTCGATTTCATTGCCGACACATTCGGTGACTTGGCTGCTGGATGGCAACCCGTCAATGAAACGAACTATTACCCCACTGCCGCCTACCTGGGTCGCGGTTGGTCGCCTGGTCACAACGATCTTGAAGAGTGGCGGACCGTGACGGAACAGATGCATCTTGCGACAGCCGAGGCTGCCGTGAGACTGAAACAAACCAACAAGCCGGTGGCATCCGTGTTCGGTCTGTCAACCGTTCATGTTTTGGATGATGAGCCTGCATCACACGATTTTGCTGCCCGATTTTATGCGAGCAACTGGAACGCCGGAATTGAGCTGTTTCGAAGCGGAGTTTTGCAGGTGGCCGATCGGACTCCCATCATTCGTCCCGACCTCGCTGGGTCATTTGACATGATTGGTTTCTCCTATTACTGCGCATTCGGCGTACGAAATGGGCATCTGGACCTGTACCCAGAACGTTCAACTATCTCACCTCTCGGTTATGCCATTTGGCCCGATGGTCTCCGTCTGGTCCTCGACCGACTTCATGCCGAATTGCCGAACACAGATTTGCTGATTGCCGAATACGGAATCGGAACAGATGATGATGACGTCCGCGCAACCTATCTTGCAGACGGTCTCAACATCACTCATGATGCCATCTCTCGGGGTGTACCAATAAAAGGATTCTTTCACTGGACAGCCGTGGACAATTACGAATGGCTGCACGGATTTGATGTGAAGTTCGGAATCATCGATGTAGACCGAAATGTCAGGCCCAGTGCGTCGGTTCTGAAGTTAGAAGCTCTCTCAAATATTGAGAAGTAGAAGCCAGAGCCAATGCGCCAGCAACAGTGTTCTATGGCCCAGCACCGAAGTTGTCGTTCCACGTTCCCGCAGCTGCGTGCTGTGACCAAACGGCGGCACGCCACTGTTGGTTTAGGCAACTTAATCCGACAATCAGGAACTGGCAGGTTTTTTTCCGCCAAAACTAAAGTGTGACTGTGACTTGGACTCGACAGACATTCATCAAGTGGCTAGAAGTTGTACTCATTCTCGTCCTCATTTATTCCCTACTTCTTGTCTTCGCTGGGACAACAGCTGGGTCGCTCTTTTCCTGGTTCGGCTTCGGTCCAGATGAGTCAATCGACACCGACGCTGTGCGGGATTACCTACGACTGCCCTACATGGTTCTTGGTGCTGTCATGGGCGGCTGGGCGTTTCTCATGATCCAGATTGTTCGCGGACCTCTGAAAGAAGGATCCGTATGGGCACGGACATTTTTGACTCGATCCCTCTCACTGTGGTTCATTCTCGACACCGGAATGTCTCTCGTGCTTGGATACCCAATGCATGCGCTCTTCAACATTCCATTCGCAGTCGCGTTGGGGATACCTCTCCTTCGGCTTAAGGCTCATGTAAGACTTGCGACATGAATGCGTTGGGATATATCGGTGCCATCATCTCAATCGTCGCTGGATGTCTCGGGCTGATCTGGCCCAAGCAAGTAAGTCGAACAATCGGACTTCGGATTCCAGGGCGGCTTGGACAATCTGAAGTGCGTGCAACCTACGGCGGACTCTTTATCGGTGCAGGTCTTGCCGTCACTCTTATCGCCAGCAGCGATGCTGCGCTCGTACTCGGAGCGGCATGGGCTGGAGCCTTTATTGCACGAGCGATCTCATTCGTCATCGATAAATCACGTACGAGAGAGAACGTCGCTGGCCTCGTTATTGAAGGCGTAATGGCTGCTGTGTTGATTCTCGCCTGAGCAATCAACCGCGCTTCAGGTCGGTGACTACGCCACCAGCAACGCGCACGATGTCTGCCGGTGCCACACCGAAGTTGTCGTTCCACGTTCCCGCAGCGGCCCACACCTCGTCGTACTGCAACAAGTCCGGATCGACGAACACACGCAGTTGGGTTGTATGACCAAATGGGGGCACGCCTCTATTGGCTTTGGAAACCCACTTGTCGTGGACGACACCCTCAGCCCGATGTTTTTGTCAAGCGAGCCTGTATGCCTTCGAGAAGAAGCATGACCCCACCCATCTTGGGCTCACCATGCCTTGTCACACTCTCCCCGATGACCTGAGCAACAACAGCCCTCAGCGCCAACCGCGCCTCGCCGGCTTTCATGCCTTCCCTAGTGAGAAGTTCGATGGTGTGCAGTGAGGCCGCTTCCATGTTTGGTCCCTGCTCTGGATCATCGAACAACTTGGCGACTCCTGGGTGTTTCGTGAGTTGATCCATGACGCCGTTGGCGATGGTCCGCAGAGCTGCAATGCCCGACCGTTTACGAAGTACGTCTTCACATACATCGGCCAGCAGGGCGTCTGGAATCTTCGCAAGCAAAGCCTGCTTGTCAGCCATGTGTCGATAGAGCGTCATCGGGCCGACTCCCATTGAACTTGAAAGCAATCGCATCGTCAGCGCATCGATTCCAACTTTGTCAATCAATTCGACGGCAGCCTCGACAATCTCACTGGCCGACACCATTGCAGGCCTGCCACGTTTGGGGCGCGTTGAAATCATGATTGAACCGTATCGCTCAACTGATCACAGCGAGATGATTGTGTTGTGTTTGCGTACAGCGTTATCATAATCAGGTGGCAACTACATCGACTAATCACACCAGCCCTACCCCTACAGACGAACTCTCCGTCTGGCTCCGTGACGGGTGGAACATGATGTTCAAGCATTTTCCGGCGCTCGTAGTAATCGCACTAGTTGCTGACTTACCACTTACATTCATCGGAAGAGCAACCGAAAACATCAGCAATGGGCTTCTCTCAACCTTTGTGACAATCTCGTCGATTGCGGTAATCACTCCAATAGCGAAGGCAGCAGCCATCGTCGCGATTCATAATTGGGACGAGGGCGAAGAAGGTGCGATTCTCACCGCCTTCCAAGCTTTGGTTCGCAACTTCCACATCGTGCTCGCAACCAGCATTCTGTGGTGCGTAGCCGTTTTTGTTGGAGTTGGACTCCTGATTATCCCAGGAATAGTCGTGCTCATGCTCGGGCAGTGTCTGATGGGTGCGATCATCCTCGAGAAACGCTCAATCAGGGATTCAATCAAACGATCGCGATCCCTCGTCAAGCCACGATTCTGGAACGTCTTGGCACTCTTTGCGATAGTTCAAGCCGTGGCTGGAATCGCCTCGGGAATTGTCGAAACAGCTGCCGGATCTCTCATCAGTGGGGTGCCACTCGACATCGTCACGCGAGCCTTGACTTCTCCAATTGCATTCGCGCCACTCGCAATGATGTTCCTTCGCGCTAGCCGCGTTTCAGATCGATGACCACACCACCCGCAACGCGCACGATGTCGTTAGGGTTTGCACCAAAGTTGTCGTTCCACGTTCCCGCAGCAGCCCACACCTCGTCGTACTGCAACAAGTCCGGATCAACGAACACTCGCAACTGAGTGCTGTGACCAAAGGGAGGCACGCCACCATTGGTTTAGGCAACCCTTCAATGATTGGTGTTTAGGTCGTTCGCTGCCCTGCTCGTTCGAGCACCTCTGCAAGTTCTCCAGCAATCGGCATTGGCTGTGTCGCGGGAACACGAGCACGTCCTGTGTTTCCCGTTGGATAGCGACCCGATAACGAACCAGGGCCTGCCACAGCAATCCTCGATAACTGTCCACGAACTTCACGCACATCTCGCTGCATCACTGCAGCGACAAACATTGAACCGTGCACTCTTACATGCATCCGTGCCCACGGCTGACTGAGCACGTGTGCGTCTTCCAACAAGGACCAACAACGGTCGAAGTCTTTGAACATCCGGGCCTCACGTGCTTCTGTCAGTTTCCTATTGATCGTCTTCCGAATCTCTCTTGTTGATTTCTTCATTTGTTGATTTCCCTTGCTAACGCGCGCCAACGACGCTGGCGCATTCGATAGAAGAACCTTGCGTACAACACGACGGCGGTTGTGACGACACCAGCATCAATCTCGACTCGATCTCGGTAGCGACAAGTCTGTGAGTCAATCGGAACAATCTCGATCTCGTGATTCCAAACGGAGATCAATCCGCCAAACTCTCGACTGCTCAGGACGCGCGTCGACTCTTCAATCCGAGCGATTTGCAGGTGGTGACGCGAGAAGGGTAAAAATCCAAACAAGAACACCCAACCCACCACGGTCTCACCCTCATGCCAATCGTCCCGACGACCAGCAATCGCCGGCATCGCAAGTAGTCCGCGGGTCACCTTGCGAAATGCTGAGGGTGTCTTGACCTTCGCCCAAACTGCGTCGGCAGTTGCTTCAAGCACAGTGGACATTTCGACGACTTGCATGACCCAAGAATACGCCTGTCTACTCCGTGCTCATTTTCAGCTGCGTTTCAGGTCGGTGATTACGCCACTGGCGACACGAACGATGTCGTTAGGGTTCGCACCAAAGTTGTCGTTCCACGTTCCTGCCGCAGCCCACACCTCGTCGTACTGCAATAAGTCAGGATCAACAAACACACGCAGTTGATTGCTGTGACCAAAGGGAGGAACGCCGCCAATCGGGAATCCGGTTGCAGCGCGCACCGCATCGGCATCGACCCGCGAGCACTTCTCTCCCCCGACTGCAGCGGCCAGCTTTTTCTCGTCCAACTGGTTCGACCCACTCACCAGTGCCATCACGATTTCGTCATCAACCCCGAACACCAGCGACTTCACGATCTGTCCGACGCTGACTCCGATCGCGTTCGCTGCATCCTGGGCGGTTTTGGTCCCCTCGGGAAACTGGCGGACCTCGATCTCGAGACCGGCGGCGCGGGCGGCAGCCATGACACGCGCCACATTGGGGTGAACCTTTTCATCTGCAGTCATGTCGGTGAAAGGTTACGCAACCGCCCTACAATTTGATGCAACGAAGGGGAGTATCCCGAGACCACGGTGTCGTCAACACGGTCGCAAGACCCGGCACTCGGGGGCGAAAGCCCGGGAGAGACCTTCGGCAAGACAACATCTATGCCGAAGGAAAACCCATGAAGTGCCCCCACTGCTCCGTGTCCCTTGTGATGACCGATCGTCAGGGAATCGAAATCGACTACTGCCCCGACTGTCGCGGCGTCTGGCTCGACCGGGGAGAACTCGACAAGCTCATCGAACGCACCTCTGCACCTGCTCGCTCGTCCAGACGGGATGACGACGACGATGACGACGATCGCAAGCGAATGAAGTACGTGCCGTACCCGCCGAAGAAAAAGAAGATGTCGAGCATGCTCGGCGAGATCTTCGACTTCTGAATCCGACCCGACCGAAAGAAGGCAACCATGTTCAAGAACACCGCAAAGACCACCATCCTTCTCGCCGCGATGGGCGGGCTCATTGTCGGCGTGGCGTCGCTGCTCGGCGGCGGCAGCTCCGGCGCAGTCATGATCGGCCTCGTCATCGCACTCGTGATGGTCGGCGGCTCGTACTGGTTCAGCGACAGACTCGCACTGGCATCGGCGCGGGCCCAGGTGATCACCGAGGCCGACCATCCCGAGTTCTACGGCATGGTGCGCGACCTGTCGCAACGTGCCGGATTGCCGATGCCACGGGTCGCGGTGTCGCCCAGCGAACAACCGAACGCATTCGCCACGGGTCGCGGCCCCAACAACGCCGTGGTGTGCGCAACGCGTGGTCTTCTGCAGTCCCTGTCGCGCGACGAGGTCGAGGGCGTGATGGCACACGAGTTGATGCACGTGCGCAACCGCGACATTCTCATCGGCTCGGTGGCGGCAGCGGTTGCCACTGCGATCTCGTCGATCGCACAGATGGCGATGTTCGCCACCATGTTCGCCGGCGGTCGCGACGACGAAGACCGCGCCAACCCGCTTGCGGTGCTGTTGGTGTCGTTGCTTGCTCCCCTGGCGGCGAGCCTGATCCAGATGGCGATCAGCCGCAGTCGCGAGTTCGAGGCCGACCGCGGAGCCGCCGAACTTCTCGGAACCGGCGAACCGCTCGCCCGAGCGCTCGAGAGCATCGAAGTACTCGCCGCTCGCATGCCGATGCAGGTGTCCCCCGCCCAGGCACAGGCCTACATTCACAATCCGCTCGCCGAGATGCACGCCCGCCGCGGAAGCGGAGTCAACGTGTCGCGCCTGTTCTCCACCCACCCCGCCACCGAAGAGCGCATCCGCCGTCTTCGCGAGATGACGTTCTGAGACTCAGTCGTCTGTTTCGGCAGGCCCGCTGAAACAGAACAACGCCGCACCGGCCAGAGAAATCAGGCCAGCAACGAGATAAGGCGTGTCGTAGTTGCCAGCTGCGTCGCGGATCGAGCCGATCAGAATCGGTCCGATTGCCGTACCGGTCAGCGACACCAGACCCGAGCGCGCCGAGATGCGCGCGTAGTCCTTCACGCCGAATCTCTGGGCGATCAACAACGACTGCATCATCAGAACGTTGCCCACCATCGCGCCGAACAGACCGATTGCCACGAACAGAGCAACTGTGTTGTGCATCTGGCCGATCAAAATGATTGCACTGCCCTGCACCACCGCGATGAACACCATGAACTTGGCGAGAGGAAACTTCGGGATGATTCGGCCGCCCACCAACCGGAACACGACGCTCGCGCCCGACAGCACCGATGTCGCGAGAGCAGCTGTTTCCTTCGTGGTGCGCTCTTCCACCAATTTCACGATCTGTTGGATCGCGCCGACTTGGCTTCCCATCACCAGCACGTATCCGATGGTCACCACCCAGAAGAACTTGGTCCTGATGGCGATGCTCATCGGCGTGCCGGGCATCTCGAGCACGTGATTCTCGGGCTTCGGTTCGCCGTCGGGCATCCAGTTCAGTGCGCCGGGTTCGCCACGAACGAGAAGGAACGTCGGAACACTCATGCCGAGCAACCACAACAACGCCAGAATCGGCGCGGCGCCGCTGATCTTCTGCGAGTCGATGATCGACTTCACGATCGGCGACAGCACGATGCCGCCCACCGACAATCCCGAACTCGCCGCTGCAATCGCCGCGGCGCGTTTCGTGTGGAACCAACGCGTGACAACAGTGGTGGCAAGGGTGAGACCGCTCGACGACCACGCAACCGCGAACACCCCGTACACCACGAAGAGATGCCACTTCTCCTGTACCTGGCCGAGCCCCAGCAATGCCACCGCACCCAGAACAGCGCCACCATAGGAAATGCGGCGCACGTCGAACTTCTCCATCAAACGGGCAACAACCACGTTCCACACGCCACCGACGAGGAAGAAGAACGTTGTGGCCACCGACAGCGACGACACCTTCCAGTCGGGGTGTTCGTTGCTGAACGCATTCAGGTACACCGACATTCCGTAGAAGCCGAGTGCCGACCCGAAGAACAGGATCGCAAAGCAACCGCCGACGACCCACCAACCGGGGAACTTGTCGCGGGGCGCGAGATACACCCGCGTGTCGCTCACATGTGCCGAATCCCCCACCCGGCTCACCCTAGACGGGCAAGTCAGATCACTTGTCAGCCGGGAATCAGACGAAGGCTGCGTACCCGTCGCGTTCGAGTTCGTCGGCGAGTTCGGGTCCGCCACTCTTCACGATGCGGCCCGCGGCGAGAATGTGCACCACGTCGGGCTTCAACTCCTCGAGCAATCGCACGTAGTGGGTGATCGCGAGAACGCCCAGGTTGATCTCGTTCGTCGCCGCCTCGACACGACGGGCACAGTCACGCAGTGCGTCGATGTCGAGACCCGAGTCGAGCTCGTCGAGGATAGCGATCTTCGGTTCGAGAACGCCGAGTTGCAGAGTCTCGTTGCGCTTCTTCTCTCCGCCCGACAGGTCGACGTTCAGCGCACGCGACACGAGAGCGTCGTCGAAGTTGATGCGCGACGCTTCCTTCGAGATGCGCGCCGCCAAACCGTCCGACGACTGTCCCCGTGCGCGCAGCGCCTCCTCGAGCACTTCATCGACATGCACGCCCGGCACTTCCGTGGGATACTGCATCACCAGGTGCAGGCCGGCGGTCGCGCGCTTCCAAGTGGGAAGCGACAGCATGTCGACGCCGTCGAGGGTCACCGAACCCGCGGTCACGGTGTAGCCGGGCTTGCCCATGATCACCGCCGACAGAGTCGACTTTCCGGCGCCGTTCGGCCCCATGATCGCGTGCACCTCACCCGAGTTCACCACCAGGTCGATGCCGCGCAGAATCTCCTTGCCGGCCACCTCCGCGCACAGCCCTTCGATCTTCAGAGTGCTCATTTGCCGTTCTCCTTCGCCGACACGACGACATCGCCGTTCACGACCTGTGCGCTGTACACCGCGACGGGCTGGGTGGCAGGCAATGTGTCGGGCTCGCCTGTCTCGAGGCTGAACGCGCTTCCGTGCTTGATGCACTCGATCTGCTTTGTTTCGCACCACACGATGCCGTCGGACAACGACACGTCGGCATGACTGCACTTGTCCGCGATGGCGAAGACTTCGTCGGCGACGCGCACCACGGCGACCGCGACACCGTCGACCATCACCTTTTGTGCGACGCATTCTTCCAATGCATCAAATCGGCCGATGTTCGTGCTCACGACAGGCCCCCTTCACGACGCAGTTTGTCTGCGATCTGTGCCTCGAGATCCGAGGTGTCGATGCGGTGCGGCAGTCGCTCGAGAACGTCCTTGAAGAAGCCGAACACCACGAGACGCTCTGCGACCTGCGGCGGCACCCCGCGGCTCTCGAGATAGAAGCGCTGGTCTTCGTCGATCGAACCCACGGTGCTCGCGTGGCTGCACTTCACCTCGTTGGTCTCGATCTCGAGGTTCGGCACGCTCTCGGCCCATGCGCCCGCACCCAACGTGAGGTTGCGGTTCGTCTGGAACGCCTCGGACTTCGCCGCGTTCTTCTCGATGCGGATCAGGCCGGTGTACACGCTGCGCGCCGAACCGCCGATGGCGCCCTTGAACAACAGGTCGCTGTAGGTGCGCGGCGCCTCGTGACGCTGCAGCGTGCGGAAGTCGTGCATTTGGGTTCCGCTCGCGAAGTAGAGGGCGAGTTGCTGCGCGTTCGCGCCGCTCTCCACCAAGCGAGCCTCAGCGCGCACGCGCGCGTAGTCGCCGCCGAGCGCGATGGTGTTCAAGCGGGTGTTCGAATCGCGATAGCCGGCAGTCTGTTGGTGCGCGATCATCCACGTGCGCAGACCCAACTGGTTGATGCCCACGTAATTCACCGTTGCTCCGGCCGCCGCGCGAACCTCGAGAACCGGGCACACCAGCGACACCACATCGTCGTTCGACACGAAGCGTTCGACCACGGTGATTTCGCCCGAGCCCTCGGTGTCGATCACCAGTCGCGGGAACGCGACAATGCCGTCGGCCTCGATGTGATGCGTCACCGTGACAACAGCGTCGGAATACGCGCCCTTCGGAACCACGAGGGTCGTCTCCACCCCGTCGGCAAGGTTCATCTCGGCGAACACATCGGGCGCACTCTTCATGGCAATGCCCGCGCGCGACCCGGCGGAGAGGAATGCTCCAGCACCCGTGATCTCGGTGCGCACCGTGCCGGGCGCGAAACGCGACAGGTCGAGCTCGCCGATGCGGCTGTACCGCCAGATTTCTTCTTCGGCGCTCGGCAGAGCGAGTGTGGAATTCATTGGGGGGGGTCCGTTCCTGCCGTTACTTCTTGCGCCACCAACGGCGCTTCTTGTTGCGTTCTTTGTTCACTTCGTCGAGCACCTGTGCGCCGATCGAGTTGATGATGTCCTCAGCGGCGTCGAGCACTGCGGCTGCAGAACCGTCGTCGAGGCCGGGAACCTCCGGCGGGGTCGGCGGCGCGATGGCAGACCCGTGCACCCATGCGACATCGGCGAGGCGGCGTTCGTATTTCTCGCAGTTGTCGGGGCACCGCCACGGCGCATCGGGCGCAAGGTCGAGATTGCACTTGCGCACGGCGTCACCGTTCGCATACGTGCGGCTCTCGTAGTGCTTGCACTCGGTACGCATCGGCATGGCGTCGACCCGTCGGCGACATCAGCCGACCGAGCCCTCCATCTGCAGTTCGATGAGGCGGCTCCATTCCACTGCGTACTCCATGGGCAGGGTGCGGGTCACCGGCTCGATGAATCCGTTCACCACCATGCTCATCGCCTGCTCCTGCGAAAGGCCGCGGCTCATGAGATAGAACAGCTGCTCGTCGGCGATCTTCGACACGGTTGCCTCGTGACCGATCTCTGCGTCTTTCTCGCCCACTTCCATGTACGGAAGCGTGCGGCTCTCGCTGTCGCCGTCGAGAATCAACGCGTCGCACTGCACGTGGCTCTTGCAACCGTAGGCACCTTCGTCGACCCGCACGAGCCCGCGATAGGTGGTGATGCCGCCGTCCTTGCTGATCGACTTCGACACGATCTTCGATGTGGTCTCGGGTGCCGCGTGCACCATCTTCGCGCCCGCATCCTGGTGCTGACCCGCACCTGCATATGCCACCGACAACACTTCTCCGGTTGCCTTCGGCCCCACGAGATACACGCTCGGGTACTTCATGGTCAACTTCGACCCGATGTTGCCGTCGATCCATTCCATGTGGCCCTCGGCTTCGACGCGTGCGCGCTTCGTGACCAGGTTGTACACGTTCGGCGACCAGTTCTGAATGGTGGTGTAGGTGACATGCGCGCGCGGCTTCACGACGATCTCGACGACAGCCGAGTGCAACGAGTCGCTGGTGTACACCGGCGCCGAGCACCCTTCGATGTAGTGCACCTTCGAACCCTCGTCGGCGATGATCAAGGTGCGCTCGAACTGACCTGCGTTCTCCGAGTTGATGCGGAAATACGCCTGCAACGGCATCTCGCACTCGACACCCGGCGGAACGTAGATGAACGAGCCGCCCGACCACACCGCGGTGTTCAGCGCCGAGAACTTGTTGTCTCCGGGGGGAATCACGGTGCCGAAGTACTTCTTGACGAGGTCGGGATACTCGCGCAGTGCGGTGTCCATGTCGCAGAACAGAATTCCGCGCGCCTCGAGGTCTTCGCGGTTGCGGTGGAACACCACTTCCGATTCGTACTGCGCAGTGACTCCCGCGAGGTACTTGCGCTCTGCCTCGGGAATGCCGAGCTTTTCGTATGTCGCCTTCATCTGCTCGGGCAGGTCGTCCCACTCGTCGACCTGGGCAGTGGCCGGCTTCAGGTAATAGAAGATGTCCTGAAAATCGATGTCGGGCATGTTGTCGGCGAACCACGGCGCCATCGGCTTGCGATCGAAGATGCCGAGGCTGCGCAGACGAAGTTGCGTCATCCAGCGCGGCTCACCCTTCCACCACGAGATCTGTTCGACCACTCGCTGGTTCAGACCCTTTTCGGGTTCGAATGCGTATTCGACTTCGTCGCTCCAGCCGAGGCTGTACTTGCTGAGGTCAAGGTCAAATGAAGTCACGGGAAGTGTCCTTTTGGGGGTCGTACCGGCCCGAGGGGGTTCGGGCTATTTGCACTACGGCCATAGTAACAATTCGGCCGCCCAGAACCCACCTGCCCTCCCCCGATAACCCATACAGGTAGCGTCATTCCCTTCATGGAACGTTTTGGTCTCGTCGGTCTTCCGAATGCGGGGAAGTCCTCCCTCTACAACGCTCTGACCGGAGGCGGCGCCCTCGCTGCCCCGTACGCCTTCGCCACGAAGGATCCCAACATCGGCGTCGCCAAGGTGCCCGACCACAGGCTTCTCGCGTTGTCGGAGATGTCGAAGACGAAGAACATCGTGCACGCGTCGGTGCAGGTGGTCGACATCGGCGGCCTGGTGGAGGGCGCGAGCAAGGGCGAGGGGCTCGGGAACAAGTTCCTCGCGAACATCCGCGAAGTCGATGCGATCGTCTACGTGCTGCGCGCGTTCAAAGACGACGACGTGCCAGGGCCCGACGACCCGCTCGAGCACCTCCGGGTGGTGGAACTCGAACTCGCACTGGCCGACCTCGAGACGGTCGAGGCGCGATTGAACCGGGTGAAGAAAACGGCGCGCGTCGACAAATCGAACCAGGAAGAAGCCGCCGTTCTGCAGCGGGCATACGACGCGCTCGCCGATGGCCTGCCGATCTACAGATCGACCCTGTCGCGCGACGACCGCGAAGCGCTCGCCCCTCATTTTCTGTTGACGAACCGCCGCGTTCTCGCGGTGGTGAACGTGGGCGAGAACGAACTCGACACGATTCCGGCGATGGAGGCGCGCGTGCGCAGCGAACTGTGTCCGCCCGGGTCGGTGCAGGAGAACGACATCGAGGTTCTCGGCATGAGCGTGCAGATCGAGGCGGAAGCCGCCCAACTGAACGACGACGACCGGGCAGAGATGCTCGAGGCGCTCGGACTCGGCGAGGGAGCGCTCGCAAAGATGGTGCGCTCGGCGTATCACGTGCTGGGCCTGCGCACGTATTTCACCACCGGCGAAAAAGAGACCCGCGCATGGACTTTCCACGCCGGCGACAAGGCTCCGGTGTGCGCGGGCAAGATCCACTCCGACATCCAGCGCGGGTTCATCCGTGCCGAGGTCATTCACTGGGACGAACTTCTCGAGCTCGGTTCGTGGAACGCCGCAAAGGATGTCGGCAAGATCCGCTCGGAAGGCAAGGACTACGAATTCGTTGACGGAGACGTCACCGAATTCCGATTTAACGTGTGACCATGACACGCACGCCGCCGTTGCACGGGGCCGAACCCGTTTGGCTCGTCAGCGAGGGTCGCGTCCTCGCGTCGGCGCGGCGCGCAACGACACGGGCAGAACGTCGCCGGGGGCTGATCGGTGTCGACTCGGTCGACGAGCCGTTGGTGCTCGAGCCGTGCAACTGGGTGCACACCGTCGGCATGCGCACCGCCATCGACGTGGTGTACGTGCAGTCCGACAACACGGTGATAGCGACAGCTCACATGCGCCCGTGGCGCGTGGGGCCGATCACGCGAAAGGCTCGGTTCATCATCGAAGCGGCACCGGGTTCGCTCGATCGCTGGAACGTGAAGCCCGGCGACAAGATCGAGATCCGCGATGTCAACACCTGACGCAGTGACCTCGACGGTGCATCCCGGTCTGTGGCTCGTGGCGACCCCCATCGGCAACCTCGACGACATGTCGCCGCGCGCGGTGTCGGTGCTGCGCGCCGCACACGCAATTTGTTGCGAGGACACCCGCCACAGCGGGTCGTTGCTGAAGCGCATCGGTGCCGCGCCGCAGAGACTCATCGTCACGAACGACCACACGGAACACGACGCCGCCGACGAAGTCGTGAACCTTTTGTCGGGCGGTCACGTCGTCGCCGTGATCACCGATGCGGGAACACCCGCCATCAGTGATCCGGGTGAACGACTCGTGAGGGCCGCGATCACAGCGGGACACACGGTGCACGCAACGCCCGGACCCGTTGCCTTCGTGGTCGCCGCGGCAATGAGCGGCCTCCCCACAGACCGCATCGCCTTCGACGGATTTCTGCCGCGCTCGGGTGCCGAACGGCGAGAGCGCATCACCGAGGTTGCGCACGAACGACGCACCGTCGTGCTCTACGAGGCGCCGCACCGGTTGACCAAGACTCTGCAGGAACTCTGCGAGGCGTGCGGCGGTGGCCGGCAGGTGGTTCTCGCGAGAGAACTCACGAAACTGCACGAGGAACTCTGGCGCGGAACTCTCGCCGAAGCCGCCGAACATGCACAGACAGTCGAACCGCGCGGCGAGTACGTGATAGTTCTCGCCCCGCAGGTGCGGGTTGCGGTGCAGGTCAGCGACGACGAGATTCGCTCCGAACTCGACAGGCGCACCTCGCGCGGTCTGTCGCGGCGCGATGCAATCGACGAGGTCACCGATGCGCTCGGTGTGCCGCGCAACCGCGTGTATGCAGTGGCGGTGTCGTCGTGAGCGAGCGCCCCACGGCGGCGTTCTTCGACCTCGACCGCACGTTGATTGCGGGTTCGTCGGCATTCGTGTTCGCACGTGCCGCTCGCGACGCCGGCTACATACGCATCACCGATTTCGTCCCCGATGTCGTGCGGGCGCTCAGGTTCCAGTTCCTCGGTTCGAGCGACGAATCCACCATCAACGTTCGCGACCGCATCCTCGCCGGAGTGGGCGGAATGAAACAGTCCGACCTCGTGAGCCTGAACGAACTAGTTCTGCCCGAGTTGCTCGGCCTCATCCGACCCGAGGCGCGCGCCTTGCTCGAGCAACACCATGCGGCGGGTCGCGAGACATGGATCATCTCTGCCTCCCCGATCGAAATCGTGGAACCGCTCGCCGTGGCTCTCGGCATGACCGGCGGCATCGGCACGCGCGGCGAGGTCGAAAACGGCGTGTACACCGGCCGGCTCGACGGCCCGTTCTGCTACGGCGAGGGGAAAGCCGAGGCGATCTCTCTTCTCGCCGCCGAACGCAACATCGACCTTGCGAACTCGTGGTCGTATTCCGACAGCATGAGCGACGTGCCGATGATGGAACTCGTCGGCAATGCGGTAGCCGTGAACCCCGACTCGGAACTGTCGCAACTTGCGCGACGCAAGGGATGGCCGGTGGTCGTGTTCGCGCAACGTTCACGCATGCTGATCCGCCGCTCGAGCACCATCACGTTCACGGTGCTCGCGCTCGTCGCTGCGTACGCCGTCGGATTGCGACGCGGTCGACATTCGTAGTCGTCGCGAGACCGCCGGGTCACTGCTGTGCGAGCGGCGCGAGTGCAAGTTGGCGGCTCATCGCCACCACCCGACCGGTTGAGTCCCACATCACGCCGTCTTCTTCCCAGTAGCCGCCCTGCACCACGCTGCTCGTGAAATCACACGCGATGGGGCCGGGCGCGGGAACAGCGCGCACGTGAACCGTGAACTCGACGGTCGGCACCCACCCCTGCATGCCGTACAGGTTGAACAGCACCGGAGGAAATGCATCGGCGGCCAGCAACAACCCCATCGTGTCGACGGGGCGACCGTCGTTGAACGCAAAACACCCGCGCGCGCGTGCGACACCGTTCGGTTCGTTGCGCGCGAACCCGGTGTCATCGGGGTGCAGGCGCATGTCGAGTCTCGACATGAGCCCGAGCGGCGCGCCGGGGTTCTGCGGGCGGGGTTGGCACTCCTCGAACGGGGGGATGTCGACCATCGGGCGCGTCGAATGCTGGTTTCCCTGCGACGCATCGAGTTCGCCGAACGTTGCGATGCTGCGCACCAGGTCCTTCCCGTCACGCACGAGCCGACCCGTCACCGTCGCCAGACGTCGACCGGCCTTCACGACTTCTGCTCGTGTCTGCGCTGGTCCGGCCGGAGCCGGCGACAGATAGTGCATGGTCACCGACAACGGATGTGCACGTTGACTCTCGGCACGCATTGCGTTGGCCACGAGCGCAAGCAGGTAACCGCCGTTCGCGTTGCCGTTGATGTCCCACCGGTCTTCCACCGGGGTGTCGTACGCGCCGTCACCGAGCGGGGTCGCAGCAATGGCACGATCAAAGTCGAAGGGCATCGGTCAAGCGTATGAAACAACCGCCGACAAAAACGAACCGTCGCCCATGTGTCGGTTGCCGTAGCCTGAACGAGTGGGCAAGTACTACCTGACGACACCTATCTATTACGTCAATGCGCGTCCGCACCTCGGCCATGCCTACACCACCATCGTCGGTGACGCTCTCGCACGTTGGCACCGACTCCTCGGCGACGATGTGTATTTCCTCACCGGCACCGACGAACACGGTTTGAAGATCCAGCAGGCAGCCGATGCGGCGGGCACCTCGCCGCAGGCCTTCACCGACTCGATCGCCCCCCTGTTCCGGCAGGCGTGGGAGCGTCTCAACATCTCGAACAACGATTTCATCCGCACCACCGAGCCGCGGCACCGCGCCGGTGTCGAGAAACTGCTTCAGGCGTGCTTCGACGCGGGCGACATCGAACTCGACACGTACAAGGGCCTCTACTGCGTCGCGTGCGAGGCCTACTTCACCGACGACGATCTCGACAACGGCAACTGCCCGATCCACAAGCGCCCCGTCGAGCAGGTCGAGGAGGAGAACTATTTCTTCAGGCTCTCGCGGTTCGAACAGCGGCTCATCGACTGGTATTCGAGCCACCCCGGTGCGGTGGTTCCCGAGCACCGCGTGAACGAGGTGCTCGGTTTCATCAAGCAGGGTCTCCACGATTTCTCCGTCAGTCGCAAGACGCTCACGTGGGGAATCCCGCTCCCCTTCGACCCGTCGCACGTCGCGTACGTGTGGTTCGACGCGCTCGCGAACTACATCACCGCCATCGGGTACGGAACCGACGACGACAAGTTCAACGAGTGGTGGCCGGTCAACCATCACCTCATCGGCAAGGACATCATCCGCTTCCACAACGTGTACTGGCCCGCCATGCTCATGTCGGCCGGTATCGAACCGCCGAAGGGCTGGGCCGTCGGCGGCTGGCTGCTGGTGGGCGGCGAGAAAATGTCGAAGACGTCGGGCAACGTCGTGAACCCCCTCGATCTCGTCGACGAGATCGGTGTCGACGGGTTCCGCTATTACGTGCTCGCCGACACCGCGTACGGAAACGACGGAGACTTCACCTACGAGGGTCTCATCTCTCGCTACAACACCGATCTCGCGAACAACCTCGGCAACCTTGCGGCGCGCGTTGCCACGGTGGTGGGCAAGAAATGCAACGGCCTCGGCACCGCACCGTCTGCGAGTAGCTCTCTCGCGCCCATCGCCGCCCAGGCAGTCGACGAGACCGTCGCCCACTGGCAGAACGTGCAGCCGTCGCGCGCTCTCGAGGCCACGTGGCAGCTCATCCGTGCGACGAACGCACACCTCGAGAACAACGAGCCGTGGAAATCGGAACCGGGTCCGGAAGTGGATGCGGTGATGGGCGACGCTCTCGAGGCACTGCGCATCGTCACGATCCTTTCCTTCCCCGCGATCCCCGACACCGCGCGCGAGATCTGGCGTCGCATCGGCATGACATCCGACATCGAACAGTGCCGCATCCCCGTCGACGTTGCGTGGGGTCGGTACGCACCCGGCCAACCGGTGGAGAAAGGTGAACCACTTTTCCCGCGACGAACGGTGTCATGACGCACGCACGCGGCTGGACCGACACCCACTGTCACATTCACGACGACAAGATGGCGTTCGCGTCGTCGGAGTCGCTCGCGCGCGCACGCGACGCGGGAGTCGAACGGTTCGTCGTCATCGGTTGCGACGCAGAGACATGCGAACAGGCCATCGCGATCGCGCGCGACAACGACGACGTGTGGGCGACCGTCGGTCTCCACCCGCACGATGCCGTCAACGGTGTCGACTCCGTTGTTCCCTTCATCGGATCGCACAGAGTGGTGGGCATCGGTGAATGCGGTCTCGACTATTACTACGAACACTCGCCGCGTGATGTGCAGATGCGTGCCTTTGCCGAACAGGTTGCGCTCGCCCACGAACACGACCTCACCCTCGTGATCCACACGCGCGATGCGTGGCGTGACACGTTCGATGTCCTCGATGCCGAGGGCGTCCCCACGAACACCATCATTCACTGCTTCACCGGCGGACCCGATGAGGCGCGCGAGTGCCTCGACCGGGGTGCATACCTGTCGTTCAGCGGCATCGTCACGTTCAAGAATGCGACCGATCTTCGCGAGGCGGCGGTGCTGTGCCCGGAAGACCGCATCCTCGTCGAGACCGACAGCCCGTTCCTCTCGCCGGTGCCGCACCGTGGTCGCCCCAACGAGCCTGCACACGTCGGCATCGTCGGCACCGCAATCGCAGATCTGCGCGGAATCCGACCCGACGATTTCGCAACCGTCACCACGGCGAACGCTCTCCGCGCGTTTCCCCGCATACATTCGTAGGTGCATGGATCTCTCGCGCATCGACAAGAACCGCATCACCGTGGCTCTCGTGGCGACCCTTGCCGTCCTCACCGTCGGATTCATGGCCTCGGGTCGTTCGGCAGACGAATCGTCAGCCGACCCGATCGAAGCCACCACGACCACGTTCGACCTCGGTCTGGCCACCGACGACACCGCTGATGCACCCGCAAATCTCGACGGCCCCGTCAGCGCAGACCCGAACGGACAGGGTCAGATCGCATACCCGGCAGACAACGACGGCCAGATGGCCCGTGGCACCGCCAGTTTCAAACGGTTCCCGGTCGGCGCAGAGACGGGATGCGTGACCTCTCTCGCACCTCTCGGCGCCGAGATCACGGTGCGCAACCTGAACAACGGACACAAGACCACGTGCTTCAACGTGAACATCGTGCTGAACTACACGGGCGCCTTCGACATCACTCTGAATGCCAAGGTGTTCGAGAAGATCGCCGAACTCGTCGACGCACCGATCCCGGTTGAGTTGACCTGGTGACACTCTCGCGCAGCGACGCCTCGCGTCAACTCGACGATGCCGGTCTGCGTGCGAAACGTGCGCTCGGACAGAACTTCGTCGTCGACGCGAACACCGTGCGCCGCATCGCGCGGCTCGCGCGCATCGACGCGAACTCGCGGGTGGTCGAGATCGGCGCCGGACTCGGGTCGCTGACACTCGCTCTCGCCGAGACGGGCGCCGACATCGTTGCGATGGAGGTCGACGATGCGTTGTTGCCTCTGCTCACCGAGAACGTCGCCGGGCACGAGAACGTGCGCATCGTTCATGCCGACGCGATGCGCATCGACTGGAAGCAGCTTCTCGCGGGGCATGACGACTGGACTCTCGTTGCGAACCTGCCGTACAACGTCGCCACCCCGCTCGTCGCCGACATTCTCGATTTCGTCCCCGCAGTCACCCGGCTCTTGGTGATGGTGCAGAAGGAAGTCGGTGAGAGGTTCTGCGCGGCCCCGTCGACAGAGGCTTACGGTGCTCTCACCGTGAAAGTGGCGTTCCATGCGCGTGCACGCATCGTGGGTCTCGTGCCTGCATCTGTGTTCCTCCCGCGGCCGAACGTCGAATCGGCACTCGTGGAGATCGAGCGCCACACGGATCTGCTCGACGCCGACATCGACACCACGCACCTGTTCTCGCTGGTGAAGGGCGGGTTCGCAAAGAGACGCAAGATGCTGCGCGGTGCACTTGCTGGTCGTGTCACGCCGGAACAGTTCGAGGCAGCCGGCATCTCCCCGACTGCGCGCGCCGAGGAACTGTCGGTGCACGACTGGTTGCGACTCGCCCACACCGTCGGAGCCGCATCGTGATCCGTATCGAGGCGCCCGCGAAACTCACCATGTCGTTGGCGATCACGGGTGTGCGCGAAGACGGCTACCACACGATCGATGCAGAGATGGTCGCACTCGAGCTCGCCGACGTCATCACCATCGAGGCATCACCGACCACCCGCATCACGGTGCGTGGTCCGTTTGCCGACGGTGTGCCGACCGACGAGTCGAACCTTGTGCACAAGGCGCTCGCACTGGTCGACCGCACCGCACACGTGACGATTCACAAGAACATCCCCCACGGCGGCGGACTCGGCGGCGGTTCGACGAATGCAGCCGCGATTCTCCGCTGGGCGGGTTTCGCCGACCACGGCGCAGCCGCCGCGATCGGGGCCGACGTGCCATTCTCGCTGTTCGGCGGGCGCGCGCACGTCACCGGAATCGGCGACATGGTCGCACCGCTCGACCATGTCCCCCGCGACATCACTCTCTTCGTGCCGCCGGTGCACGTGTCGACCCCGTTGGTGTACCGCATGTGGGACTCGATGAACGGACCCAGGGGCGACCGCGGAAACGATCTCGAACCGGCGGCTCTCGCGGCCGTGCCGGAGCTCGTCACATGGCGCGACCTGATCGCCGATTCATACGGAGCGAGACCCCGCCTTGCGGGCTCGGGCGCCACTTGGTTCACCGAGGGTCACGTCTCGGGCGACGCCCCGAGCGGACTTGTGGTGATACACACGACAACGCGCCCCGATGCGGGACGCGTTGTCGAAGAGAACGAGTGAGAGTCGACTATTTGCGACGCTGGTGACGCGTGCGCCGGAGCATCTTCTTGTGCTTCTTCTTGCGCATGCGCTTGCGGCGCTTCTTGACCAATGAACCCATAAGGCATAGAAACCTATCGGAACATTCGGCGAATCGGAAAATCCGATACCTTTGGAGTCGCCTTCCGGGATCGTCCAATTGGCAGGACGTCTGGTTTTGGTCCAGAAAATAGGGGTTCGAGTCCTCTTCCCGGAACCATCTCGCACGACACATGCTCGTGTTCCGCAGACTCCCCGCTTCACGGCCGCGTTCTACACTTGCGCCATGAGCATTCGTTCCATGGAGAAGGTCACCACGAAGCGCCTGTCGCTCTTCACGGGACGCACACACCCCACTCTCGCCCAGGAAGTCGCGGGTCACCTCAACGTGGAACTCGGCGACGCCAACATCGTGCAGTTCGCGAACGGAGAGATCCGCCCGCGATTCGCCGACAGCATCCGTGGCGGCGACGTGTTCGTGATGCAGTCGCACTTCGGCACCGATGCCGGTTCGATCAACGACTCGATAATGGAACAGCTCATCATGATCGACGCCGCGCAACGCGCATCGGCCAAGCGCATCACCGCAGTGTGCCCGTTCTACGGGTACGCGCGACAGGACCGCAAGGCCGAGGGACGCGAACCGATCACCGCGCGACTCGTTGCCGACATGTTCAAGGCAGCAGGTGCCACCCGCATGGTGTCGATCGACCTGCACAGCAGCCAGATCCAGGGTTTCTTCTCCGGCCCCGTCGATCACCTCACGGCGATGCCGGTGCTCGAGCAATACGTGCGCCAACACGCCGACCAGGATCTCGTCATCGTGTCTCCCGACGCCGGTCGCGTGAAAGTGGCGGAACGTTTCGCCCAGCACCTCTCCGACAAGAACGCAGACGTTGCGTTCATCAACAAGCGTCGGCCGAAGGGCACCCAGAACGTTGCCATCGCAAAGGAAGTCATCGGTGACATCGACGGTCGCCTGTGCATCCTCACCGACGACATGATCGACACCGGCGGCACGATCGTGTCGGCTGCCGAGTTGCTGCTCGAGCGCGGCGCGAAGGAAGTGTGGGCAATGGCGACCCACGGAGTTCTCTCCGACCCCGCCGTCGAACGTCTCTCAAATTCGCCGATCTCGAGGGTCGTTCTCACGAACACACTCCCCCTGCCCGAGGGGAAGCACTTCGAGAAGTGCGAGGTGCTCTCGGTGGCCAAGATCATCGCCGACGCCCTGGCTGCGGTCTTCGACGAGACCAGCGTCTCGGAACTGTTCAACGGCGAGAACCAGTCGTAGTCGCGCCCCGGAAGGGCCACCAGACCCGGTCGGGGCGATTTTCCGCCCCGGGTGGCAGTCTCGGCCATTGGGCATAGACTCGCTAGCCGTGTCGAATACAGCAACTCTCACCGCCGAAGTAGGCCGCGAAACCGGCAGCGCCGCGTCACGTCGCCTGCGCGCCGCCGATCGCATCCCCGCAGTTCTCTACGGCCACGGCATGCAGCCCGTGTCGCTCTCGGTCGCGCGTCGTGACCTGCGCGTCGCGCTCTCGGGCCCTGCCGGACAGAACACCATTCTTTCTCTCAACGTCGACGGAACCTCGTACACGGCGATCGTGAAGGAAATGCAGCGCCACCCGGTCCGCCGCAACGTCGCACACGTCGACTTCATCCAGATCGACCTCACCGAGGAAATCACCGTGAACGTGCCCGTGCACCTCAGCGGCTCCGCGAAGGCGGTTCTGTCGGCCGGCGGTCTCGTCGACCCCGCCGTCGACAGCCTCGAGGTGCGCAGCACGCCTGCCAACGTTCCGAACGAGATCCTCATCGACGTCACCGACATGACCCCCGACTCGGTCATTCGCCTCTCCGACATCGCGATGCCGAGCGGCGTCGTCGCTCTCGGGGACCCGGACATGCCGGTCGTCACCGTTCTCATGTCGCGCGCCGCGACCGAAGCCGCGCAAGAGGCCGCCCCCGCAGCCGACGGCGCCGCACCTGCCGCAGCCCCCGACGCAGCAAGCTGATCACGCGACCGCGAGGTCGTGAAAGATTGGTGTCCGTATGTTGCGTCGTTCCACTCCCCGAGCCGGCGACATGCAGCGCATTCTCGTCGTGGGTCTCGGCAATCCCGGGAAGAAGTACGCGCGTACGCGACACAACGTCGGCACCGACGCGCTGAACGTTCTTGCGCAACGACGCGGTGCCGGATTCAAGGTCGGTCGCGACCGTGCCCAGGTGACCGAGTTCCGCATCGCCGACGAAGCCGTCGTCGCTGCTGTGCCCACCACCTACATGAACGAATCGGGTGAGGCCGTCAGCGCACTCGCACGTCGGTTCAAGGTCGACGCATCGCGCGTCATCATCGTGCACGACGAACTCGATCTGGCACCCGGGGTGGTGCGGATCAAGGTGGGTGGCGGCCTGGCCGGACACAACGGCCTCAAGTCGGTCTCGCAGCACCTGCGCACCGACGACTACGTGCGCGTGCGCATCGGGGTCGGCAAGCCGCAGTCGAAGGAACAGGGCGCAGACCACGTGCTGTCGTCGATTCCGACGGCCGAACGGAAGGTGCTCGACGTGGCAATCGAACTCGCCGCCGACGCAGTCGAGCGCATCATCGCCGACGGCGTCGAGGCTGCAATGCAGGAATTCAACGCGAAGTGAGCCCCGAGACGACGACAGCACCGCCGCTGTCCGCACTCGCCGCCGTCGTCGCGAACGAACCCGGTCTGGATCTGATTGCGGGCCGACGAAACGCCGTGCTCGCGGTTCCGGAGACCGCGCGTGCGACCGTGCTTGCCGCGCTTGCCCACTCGAACACGCGTCGGCCCATCGTCGTTGCCGTTCCCACAGGAACCATGGCGACCGAAGTGGCCGACGACCTCGCATCGTTCATCGGCCCGGATGCCGTCGATGTGTTCCCCGCATGGGAAACGCTGCCGTTCGAGCGCGTGAGCCCCGCGGTGCACACCATGGGGGCACGAATGCGCACCATGTGGCGGTTGCGCACGCCCGGCGAAACCCCGACGGTGGTCGTGGCCGGCACGCGTGCACTTCTGCAGAAACTCGCACCGGGTGCGACAACGGTCGATCCGATACGTGTGTCGGTCGGCGATCGCATCGACATCGACGCACTGTGCGAGCGACTCGCCCACTTCGGCTACCGACGCGAAACCGTGGTCGAGCACCGGGGAGAGTTCGCCCGTCGTGGCGCGATCGTCGACATTTTTCCCAGCACCGCCGACGAACCGGTGCGCATCGACCTGTGGGGCGACGACGTCGACCGCCTCACCCGGTTCACCGTGGCCGATCAACGCAGCACGGTCGATCTCGCAACCACTCTGGTTTTCCCCGCGCGAGAAGTCATGTACGTCGACGGCGTGCGCGAACGTGCCGCCTCGCTCGTCGCGACAGAACCCTGGGGCCGCGAGCAGTGGGAACGACTCGCCGAGGGCCAGGTGTTCGACGGAATGGAGAGTTGGCTTCCGTGGCTCACCGACACCGACGAACTGCTCACCGACCACATCGGAGACGATGCGTTGATCGTTCTCGTCGAACCGAGGCGCATGATCGACCGTGCACGCGACCTTCTCGCAGAAGAAGACGATCTCGCACGTGCGCTCGCCACCACCTGGGCGCGCGATGCCGCCGTCGCATTCCCCCGGCTTCATGTCGAGGCAGACCGACTGATCGCCGCCGATCTGAAGGTGCCGACCGTGTCGTTGGTTCCGGCCGCGGAAGCACTCGACGGCCCGTCGATTCCGGCGTCGGGTTGGGGGAACATCGTCCACGACGCGACGTCGATTGCACGTCGCATCAACGAGATGCTCGCCGACAAATGGCGGGTCGTGATCGTTGCGAACTCCGACGAGTCGGTGCCGCGTCTCGTCGCCATGCTGCGTGACGCGGGAATCGACTTCACACCGTCGAGCGACCCGGCTGCGATCGCATCCCCGGGCGCGTGGGTCACCGTCGCCCCGCAGACGCTCGGTGTGTCGTTGCCGAACAGCCGCGTCGCCGTCATCACCGAGACGGATCTCAGCGGCCGACGGCGCACACGCCGCGGTCGCACGACACGCGGCCGATCGTCGGGCACCGTGTTCGAGGACCTGCAACCGGGCGGATACGTGGTGCACGCACATCACGGCGTCGGCAGATACGAAGGCATGGTGAAGCGCAGCATCGGCGGGGTCGAACGCGACTACCTGCTGATCGCGTACAAGGGCGGCGACAGGCTCTACGTGCCCACGGAACAGATCGGTGTCATCAGGCAGTACGTCGGTGGCGAGGCTCCGACACTGCACCGCATGGGAGGCTCCGACTTTGCCCGTGCAAAATCGCGCGTGCGCTCGGCAGTGCGCGAAGTCGCACAGGAACTGGTGGTGCTGTACCAGAAGCGGGTGAACGCGCGCGGTCACGCATTCGCACAGGACACCCCGTGGCAGTCGGAGATGGAATCGGCTTTCCCCTTCGTGGAGACACCCGACCAGCTCGAGGCCATCAACGACATCAAGGCGGACATGGAACGCGACGTGCCGATGGACCGTCTGCTGTGCGGCGACGTCGGGTTCGGCAAGACCGAGGTGGCAGTACGCGCCGCCTTCAAAGCGATTCAGGACGGCATGCAGGTCGCGGTTCTCGTGCCGACGACACTTCTTGCCACCCAGCACGGCAACACCTTCGCCGACAGGTTCGCCGGGTATCCGATCAAAGTCGAGGTGCTGTCGCGGTTCCTCACCCCGGGCGAAGCAAAGAAAGTGGTTGCCGGCCTGAAATCAGGAGAGATCGACTGCGTGATCGGCACGCACCGGCTCCTGCAGGACAGCATCGAATTCAAGAATCTCGGACTTCTGATCGTCGACGAGGAACAACGTTTCGGGGTGCAGCACAAAGAGGCCATGAAGCGCCTGAAGACGAACGTCGACGTTCTGTCGATGTCGGCCACGCCCATTCCGCGAACGCTCGAGATGAGCCTCGTCGGCATCCGCGACCTCTCGTTGCTGCAGACTCCCCCCGCCGACCGTCAGCCGATTCTCACCTACGTGGGCGAACAGAGCGAACAAGTGGCGATCGAGGCGATCCGACGCGAGTTGCTGCGCGAGGGTCAGGTGTTCTGGGTGCACAACCGCGTGCAGTCGATCGAGGAACGTGCCGCGGAACTGCGCGACTGGGTTCCCGAGGCACGCATCGCTGTTGCGCACGGACAGATGGACGAGACACAGCTCGAACAGGTGGTGCTCGATTTCTGGGAAGGTCGCCACGACGTGCTTGTGTGCACCACCATCATCGAGAGCGGCATCGACATGCCCACGGTGAACACGCTCGTGGTCGAACGCGCAGACCTTCTCGGTCTCGGACAGATGCACCAGTTGCGCGGACGTGTCGGTCGAAGCGGCCAACGCGCCTATGCCTACCTCTTCCACCCGCGCGACAAGTCGCTGTCGGAAGAGGCATACGAACGCCTGCGCACGATCGGAGAGACCACCGATCTCGGCAGTGGTTTCAAGATCGCCATGCGCGACCTCGAAATCCGCGGCGCGGGCAACCTGCTCGGCGAGGCACAGAGCGGACACATCGCCGCCGTCGGCTACGACCTGTACTGCCAGATGGTCACCGAGGCGGTCTCGGAGATGAAGGGCGAAAAGACAGAGGAAGAGACCGAGATCAAGGTCGACATCACGATCGATGCGCATCTCCCCGACTCGTACGTGCCGAGCGAAGACCTGAGACTCGAGGCGTACCGACGGCTCGCCACGGTGCGCACCACCGCGGAACTGAACGACATCGAGCGTGAGTGGCGCGACCGGTTCGGTCCGCTGCCCGGACCCGCAGAGGCGTTGATCTCGGTGGCCGCGTTGCGCATCGAGTGCATCAGAATCGGCATCACCGAGATCGTGATGAACGGAAGCGACGCGCGGATCTCCCCGGTTTCCCTGCGTGCCAGCCAGACCAAGACGTTGAAGCGACTCGCACCGCGCGCCGTGTTGAAGGAATCGACGGGCGTTCTCACTGTTCCGCTCGCGCGGGGCGAGAATCCCGCCGTGGCTCTCGCGGAACTTCTGTGCGGGTTGTTCGAGCCCGACGACCACTAAGGTCAACCGTGATGAAAACTCCCCTGACACGCCGTTTCGTGGCTGCCGTCGCCATCGCGACGCTTGCTCTCTCCTCCTGCGGCGGCGCCTCACCCGTCGCATCCACCGACGACGCTTTCGTCGTGAACGGCGTGTCGTACTCGCTCGACGATTTCGAGGCGGTGCTCGCCGACCTCGTCGAGAACCAGCAGCTCGAGATTTCGGCGAACGGCAAGCCGAGCAAGGAAGACGCGATCAGCGTGATGCGCACCCTCATCCGCTACGAGGCGTACAAGCAGTACCTCGACGAGTTCGGACTCGAGGAAGACGCTGCAGACCGCTCGACCGTCGAGCAGCAGGCCGCGGCCGACGAACAGTTCGGCGCACTGCCCGAGTACCTGAGGGAACTCCTCGTGAACCTCAGCGTCGCCCAGGCGACGATGGCGAAGTTCGGGGCCCACACGTCATCCACCCTCAAGAAGCTGTACAACGAATCACCCGCATCGACCGGCGTGATGTGCCTCAGTCACATCCTCGTGAAGACCGAGGACGAAGCGAACGTGATCCTGAAGGAACTCGCGAAGGGTGCCTCGTTCGCCGATGTCGCGAAGAAGAAGTCGATCGAGCCCGGAGCAAGCGAATCGGGTGGCGCACTCGCCAACGACAACGAGCCCTGCACCGACATGACCTTCTTCCAGCAACAGTTCGACAGTGATTTCATGGTGGGCGCCGTCGCGGCGAAGGCAGGCGTGCCGAGCGGACCGGTGAAGACCCAGTTCGGGTTCCACATCATCCTGAACCGCGCCTACGACGACATCAAAGACTCCCTCGAGAAGGTGGCGACAGCAAAGCCGAGCACCTCGAACCTCACCGGCTTCATGGCCGCTTCCGACATCTCCGTCAACCCGACGTACGGCGTGTGGAACGGCGCGATGGCAACAGTGCAGTAATGCCGCGCATCGTCGTCGTCGGTCTCGGGCCGGGGCATCCCGACCGTGTCACCACCGAGACGTTGACCGCCATCGACACCATCGCGCACCGTTTCTTGCGCACGAGCCGACATCCGTCGGCCCATCTCGTGCCGGGGGCAACGTCGTTCGACCACGTGTACGACTCTGCCGCGACCTTCGACGATGTCTACGCCACGATTGTCGACGACCTGGTCGCGGCCGCGACGGCTCACGGCACGATTCTCTATGCGGTTCCCGGTTCGCCGCTCGTGCTCGAACGCACCGTTGCGTTGCTGAGATCTCGAACCGACGTCGACACGGAGGTTCTCCCCGCCGTCGGATTTCTCGACGACGTGTGGCGGGCACTCGACATCGACCCTGTCGAGACCGCGGTGAAGATCGTCGACGGTCACGTGTTCGCCTCCGCCGTTGCCGGGTACACGGGCCCGTTGCTGATCGCGCACACGCACGCGAACTGGGTGCTGTCCGACATCAAGGTGAGCATCGACGACATCGATCCCCTCACCGAGGTTGTTCTGCTGCATCACATCGGACTCGACGACGAAAAGATCGCGACGACGACGTGGTCCGAGATGGACCGCACGATTGATGCAGACCATCTCACGTCTGTCTATGTTCCGTTCCTCGGCACATCGGTGGCGCACGAGATGGTCCGTTTCCATGCGCTCGCGCGCACGCTGCGCGACCAGTGCCCGTGGGACATGGAACAGACGCATGCATCCCTCGTGCGGTACCTCGTGGAAGAGACCTACGAGGTCATCGACGCAATCGACAGGCTCGACCCCGACGATCCGGCGACCGACGACGATTTCATCGAGGAACTCGGCGACCTGCTGTACCAGGTCGGGTTCCACGCCGCCATCGCCGAGGAACAGGGCCGGTTCAGCATCGCAGACGTTGCGCGCGTGGTGCACGACAAGTTGGTCGCGCGGCACCCACACGTGTTCGGCGACGTGAACGTCGAGTCGTCGAGCGACGTGGAACGCAACTGGGAGGCACTGAAGAAGGCGGAGAAACCCGAACGCACCGGCATCTTCGACGGCGTCGTGCAGGGCGCTCCGTCGTTGTCGTTCGCCGTGAAGACGCAGCAACGCGCGGCGCGGGAGGGGTTCGACTGGCCCGATGTGAACGGCCCGATCGGGAAGGTCAGCGAGGAACTGACGGAGGTGACACAGTCGATCGCGCAGGCGGATTCCGCGGCGACGACACTCGAGATCGGAGACCTGCTCTTTGCCGTGGTGAACGTTGCGCGGCATCTCGACATCGATCCCGAGAGCGCCCTGCGGTCAGCCGTCCACAAGTTCCGGAAGCGGGTCGAGGCTGTCGAGTCACTCGCACACGACCGAGGTCTTGTGATGAAAGACATGTCCCTCCGGCAGTTGGACGAACTCTGGGAAGTGGTGAAGAACGACCCGACTCACTAGCGTTCATGACATGAGCGAAATCGTCGAGGTCATCGGTCGCGAGGTACTTGATTCCCGCGGCAACCCCACCGTCGAGGTCGAGGTTGTTCTCGACAGCGGCGCCACGGGTCGCGCCATCGTGCCGTCGGGTGCTTCGACCGGTGAACACGAGGCGGTCGAGTTGCGCGACGGTGGTTCGCGGTATCTCGGCAAGGGCGTCGCCCGCGCTGTCGAGAACGTGAACAAGCACATCTCCGGTGCGGTCACGGGCATGGACGCCACCGACCAGCGCACCCTCGACTCCGCACTGCTCGATCTCGACGGAACAGAGAACAAGTCCAAACTCGGCGCGAATGCGATGCTCGGCACCAGCCTCGCCGTCGCACATGCCGCGGCCGCGGAACTCGAATTGCCTCTGTACCGCGCGGTGGGCGGGCCGCACGCACACGTGCTTCCCGTGCCGATGATGAACGTCATCAACGGAGGCGCGCACGCCGACAACAACGTCGACCTCCAGGAATTCATGATCATGCCCGTCGGCGCTCCGAGTTTCCGCGAGGCGCTGCGCTGGGGCGTCGAGACCTACCACACGCTCAAGAAGGTGCTCCACGACCGCGGCCTCTCGACAGCGGTCGGAGACGAAGGCGGCTTCGCGCCGAACCTCGCGAGCAACGAAGACGCGGTGGCGGTTCTCGTCGAGGCGATCGAGAAGGCCGGCTACGCGCCGGGCAAGGACATCGCAATCGCACTCGACCCGGCCATGAGCGAGTTGTACCGAGACGGTTCGTATCATCTCGCCGGCGAAGGCAAGGTGCTGTCGGCAGGACAGATGGTCGAGTGGTGGACATCGCTCGTCGAGCGCTACCCGATCGTGAGCATCGAAGACGGCATGGCCGAAGACGACTGGGACGGCTGGAGCAACCTCACGCAGGCGCTCGGCGGACGCGTTCAACTCGTCGGCGACGACCTCTTCGTCACGAACGCGCGCCGGCTCCAGATGGGAATCGACCGCGGCGTCGGCAACAGCGTTCTCGTGAAGGTGAACCAGATCGGCACCCTCAGCGAAACTCTCGACACGGTCGAGCTGGCGACACGCCACTCGTACACCAGCGTGATGAGCCACAGAAGCGGCGAGACCGAAGACAGCACGATTGCCGACCTCGCCGTTGCGACGAACTGCGGTCAGATCAAGACCGGAGCACCCGCCCGGAGCGACAGAGTGGCGAAATACAACCAGCTCCTTCGCATCGAAGAGATGCTCGGGGACTCCGCCCGGTTCCGCGGACGCAGCGCCCTCGCACCGTTGCGCTGAACGAACATTCGTTCGCGTGCCACGATTCGACGGGGCGCACACGGCACAATTGACTCGTGGCCCGGTCGACACGCTCCCAGACATCTCGCGCGCGAACCCGCGCGACGTCGCGTGTCACCGACATCACCCGTTCGATCGCCCGCCCCACGCCCCCTGATGCCCATCTGGGCCGCGCCAGGGTCACGAAGAACTTCCTGAAGGCCGGTGGCACTCTCGTGGCCATGGCGACCTTGGTCTCGCTCGTGGTCATTCCCGTCGCCGACTATCTCGACCAACAGGAAGTCCTCGCGAAGAGAACCGCAGAGTTCGACGCACTCGCCGACGCGAACGAACAGCTGCAGAACGAAGTGAACGACCTGTCGACCCCCGAGGGAATCCGCAACGCCGCCCGCACGCAGTTGGGATACGTGTTGCCGGGCGAGCAGAGACTCTCGTTCGCCCGCACGCCCGAGTTGCCGACCTCCCTGCCGGCCCAGTGGCCCTACACCCTGGTCACCGACATCGTGGCCGTGAGGACACAGGTGGCAGTCGACTCCGGAGCGGCACTTCAGTCGCACCTGCCCTGACCGCACACCCGACCTGACCCCCATTCGGACACCGCCCCCGAGCGTGGGTAGTGTCTCTCCTTACATCATTCGGTCTCACGACCAGGGGGAAAATCATGGGCGGAAGCATTCTCGGCAATCGGGTACTCCGTAAGGAAGACCCGAAGTTCCTCACCACCGGCGGCGTGTACGTCGACGACATGCTCGACGAACCGTTGCTGAAGGGCGCGGTTCACGTCACCTACGTGCGCAGCACCGTCGCTCACGCACGGATCAACTCGATCGACACGAGCGATGCGGCCTCGATGCCGGGCGTCATCGCGGTGTTCACCGGCGCCGACCTCGGATTGCAGCCGGTTCCATCGAACTTCAACCCCATGGCGACCCGCACGCTTCTCGCCACCGACAAGGTGCGGTACGTGGGAGAACCGCTTGCGGCCATCGTCAGCGAATCGCGCGAACAGGGCGAGGATGCAGCCGAGATGGTCGTCGTCGATTACGACTTCCTCGAACCGCTCATCGATCTCGAACAGGCAATGGCGAGTTCGACGCTGCTCTACGACGCATGCGGCAGCAACGTGGTGTTCGACACCACCGTGCTCGGCATCCCGGAGAACACCGGCGATGCCTACTTCGCCGATTGTGAAGTGGTGGTGAAGGGCCGCTTCGTGAACCAGCGCGTCGCACCGTGCCCGCTCGAGGTGCGCGGAGCCGCAGCGGTGTGGGGATCCGACGGTCGTTTGGTGCAGTGGTTGTCGACGCAGCACGCGCAAGGCGCCCACGCACCGATCGCCGCCACCAACGGCGTCGAGCCGGCACAGGTCCGCGTGATGACTCCCGACGTCGGAGGCGGATTCGGCGCCAAGATCGGCGCGTATCCGGAGGAACTGCTGCTCGGCGTCATCGCCAAGCGCGTGAACCGTCCGGTGCGCTGGCGCGAGACGCGCAGCGAGTCGATGGTCGCCCTCGGTCACGGTCGCGCCCAGTTGCAGTACGTCACGATCGGCGGAACCAAGCAGGGCAAGGTGACCCACTACCAGTTGCACGCCATCCAGGACTCCGGTGCATGGGTCGACATGGGAACCATCCTCGCGCCGTTCATGACACGACCGATGTCGTCCGGCGTCTACGCGATCCCGAACATCGAGTGCCGAACCACTTCCGTCGTCACGAACACCACACCCACCGTCGCCTACCGCGGCGCGGGTCGCCCCGAGGCGACCGCGGCGATCGAGCGCGCGATGGATCTCTTCGCCGCAGAAATCGGCATGGATCCCGCCGAGGTCCGCCGCATCAACCTGATTCCGAAGTTCCTCGAGCCCCACACCACGGTCGTCGGCCAGACCTACGACGTGGGCGACTACGAGGAGTCGCTGAACAAGGTCCTCGCCGCCGCCGACTACGCGGGGTGGCGCCAGAAGCAGGCCGCTCGTCGCGCGAACAACGACCCGAAGCAGATCGGCATCGGCGTCAGCGTGTACGTCGAGATCACCGGCGGCGTCGGCAACGGCGAATCGGCGAAGGTCGAGATTCTCGACGACGGTCGTGCGGTTGTCTTCACCGGCACCTCGCCGCACGGCCAGGGTCACGACACGTCGTGGTCGATGCTCACCAGCGAACAGACCGGCATCCCCATCGACCGAATCGAGCTCGTGTGGGGCGACACCGACCGCGTGCCGATCGGTACCGGCACCATGGGTTCGCGCTCGCTGCAGCAGGGTGGTAACGCCGTGTTCGCAGTCGCGGGTCAGCTCGTCGACAAGGCAAAATCGGTCGCAGCCCGTCTGCTCGAGGCAAACGAAGCCGACATCGTCCTCGACAAGGACCGCGGCGCCTTCCACGTGGCCGGCACTCCGGCCGTGTCGAAGACCTGGGCAGACCTCGCACAGGCCGAGAAGCAGTCGGGCGGACTCGTCCACTCCGATGTCATCGGAGTCTCCGGCGCAACGTTCCCCTTCGGCGCGCACGTTGCCGTCGTCGAGGTCGACGTCGAGACCGGCAAGGTGCGCCACCTCGCTCACACGGCGTGTGACGACGCAGGCAAGGTGCTGAACCCGATGCTGCTCGAGGGCCAGATCCACGGCGGCGTCGCACAGGGTGCCGCGCAGGCACTTCTCGAAGAGGTCTGTTACGACGCCGACGGCAACCCGATCACATCGAACCTCGCCGACTACGCGTTCATCTCGGCGGCAGAACTGCCGAGCGTCACCGTCGTTCACATGGAGACACCGACACCGATCAACCTGATCGGCGCGAAGGGAATCGGCGAATCGGGAACCATCGGTTCGACGCCGGCACTGCAGTCGGCGGTCGTCGACGCCGTGTCGCACCTCGGGGTCCGCCACATCGACATGCCCACCACAGCCGAGCGCGTCTGGTCGGCAATCCAAGAAGCCCGCTAGCCAACACACGAGTCAAGGAAGAAGAACATGAAAGTCTCCATCACAGTCAACGGCACGACCCACGAGAGTGACGTCGAGCCCCGCACGCTGCTCGTTCAGTACGTGCGCGAGACGCTCGGCCTCACCGGCACGAACATCGGTTGCGACACCTCGAGCTGCGGAGCGTGCTCGCTGCACGTCGACGGCGAGTCGGTGAAGAGCTGCACGCTCCTCGCCGCGCAGGCCGACGGCTGCAACGTCACCACCATCGAGGGACTCGCCCAGAACGGCGAGATGCACCCCATGCAGAAAGCGTTCATGGAGAACCACGGACTGCAGTGCGGCTACTGCACGCCGGGCATGGTGATGGCATCGATCAGCTTGCTGAAAGAGAACCCGAACCCCACCGAGGAAGAGGTCCGCATCGGCCTCGAGGGCAACCTGTGCCGCTGCACCGGATACCACAACATCGTCAAGTCGGTGCTCGCCGCCGCGAAAGCACAGTAGGAGCCGCCAATGATTCCCGCACCATTCGACTACAAGCGCGCATCATCGGCTGCCGAGGCGATCTCACTCGTCGGCGAATACGGCGACGATGCCAAGTTCCTCGCCGGCGGCCACAGCCTGTTGCCGCTCATGAAGCTTCGTCTCGCGCAACCGTCGGTGCTCGTCGACATCGCGCGCATCAAGGACCTCTCGTATGTCCGCGACGAGGGCAACCACATCGCCATCGGTGCGCTCACCCGCCACATGGATGTCGAGAAGTCGCCCATCGTGTTGCAGCACCTTCCCCTGCTCGCCAACGCCGCGAGCCACGTGGGTGACCCGCAGGTGCGCCACCGCGGCACGATCGGCGGTTCCATCGCACACGCCGACTCGGCATCCGACCTGCCCGCAACAACGCTCGCTCTCGGTGCCACGTACGTGGCGCAGGGCCCGAACGGCACCCGCGAGATTCCCGCATCGGAATTCTTCAAGGGATTCCTCGAGTCTGCTCTTGCACCCGACGAGATGCTCACCGAGATCCGCGTGCCGAAGATGAACGGTGCGACGTGGGGCTTCCAGAAGTTCAACCGTCGCGCGCAGGACTGGGCAATCGTGGGCGTGGCCGCATGGAAGCGCGGAACCGAATCTGGTGTCGCGCTCGTGAACATGGGGTCGGTGCCTGTGCTCGCCACGAGCGTGTCGAAGGCGATTGCCTCCGGCGCCAGCATCTCCGAGGCGGCCGAACTCGCCGCGGCAGAGGCCGAACCGCAGTCGGACCTGAACGCAAGTGCCGAGTACCGCGTGCACCTGGCGAAAGTTCTCGTGCGACGCGCTCTCGAGTCTGCAAACGCATGACGGCGGCCCCGTGAGTGGGGCCACACCAACCGAGTCACTGCGCCGCGGGGCGTTGATTGCGTACTTTGTCGTGTTTCTCTTCGGCATTGTCCGCTGGGGAATCCCGGTCGACCGCATTGCCGTGTTGCTGTGGATGCTCGGAGCATTCGCGGCTGCATCGATCGGTCGCACGCGCACCGACATTGCACAGATGATGCGCGACTGGATGATCCTTGTTGCCGTCTACATGGCCTACGACTACAGCCGCGGAACCGCCGACCAATGGGGCATCGGGGTGAACTACACGTTGCTGCGCGACATCGACCGGTTCCTGTTCCTCGGCAATGACCCGGGGGTGTGGCTGCAGCAGAAACTGTTGCGCTCCGACCCCCGTTGGTACGACGTGGGCGGTGCAATCGTCTACATGATGCATTTCGTGATGCCCGTGGTGCCGTTGGCGGCATTGCGCGTGCGCCAGAGAACCGAATGGCTGCGGTACGTGCGGCGGTTCTCCCTGTCGCTGGCGGTGTCGGTCTCGGTGTTCATCATGTTCCCCGCTGCCCCGCCATGGATGTCGTCGGAGAAGGGGTTGTTCCCGCCGATCCAACGCATCACCGGACGGGGCTGGTGGGAACTGAACCTGAAGACCGTCTCGCGCACCCTCGACCGCGGCGCCGCGGTGCTGAATGCCGTCGCCGCCATGCCCTCGTTACACGCCGGCCTCGCTCTGCTCGCATCGTTGTGGTTCACCCGGAACGCACGGCGGTGGGTGCGGGTCGTGTCGCTCGCGTATCCGGTCGCGATGACCGTCGCACTCGTCTACTTCGGCGAGCACTACGTGATCGATTGTCTCGCCGGTTTTCTCGTGGTGGGAGCCTGCTGGGTCGCCGTCGACAGGTGGGAACAGAAGCGCGGACTCACCCAGGTGCGGCAACTCGCCGACTGATCAATCGGTGAACTGGATCACCCTGCGTTCGGCCACGTACGGCCCGAACACTTCGCGACGGATGCGATTGTGCTCGTCCGCCGTGTCGTAGGAATGCCACGCCTCTTCGGATTCGAACACCGCCGACACGGCGAAGTCCGCTGCTCCAGCGGTGAGACCCGCGTTGGGTCCGCAGTGATACGACACGAGTCCGGCGAGCGTGCGTGCATACGCCTGCAGTTCTTTCTGCGCGACGAGCTCGTGCCCCGGCGGAACGGTGTCGTTCCATGTGAAGAGGACGATGTGGTGGAACATGACGCGAACCTACAACAACGCGCCGTACTGGCCGCCGTCGATGTGCAACTGCACGCCGGTCATGAACCTTGCCGACTCGCTGCACATGAATGCGGCGATGCGCCCGAAGTCGCCCGCGTCGCCGATGACCCCGGCGGGAATGCCGAGCGCCGCACCGTTCACGTTGCCGCCGCCGTACAACTGGGTGATGCGGTCAGTGGCGTGAATGCCGGGCTGGATCGTGTTCACCGTGACGCCGTCGGCGGCGACCTCGCGCGCGAGGGTCTTCAGGAACCCGGTGACGCCCGCGCGGGCGGTGTTCGACAGGATGAGGTTCGCAATGGGTTGACGCACCGCGACGGACGTGATGGCGAGAACTCTTCCCCACTTGCGTTCGCGCATGCCCGGCACAACCCCCCGGCACATTGCGACCACAGACAACAGGTTCTTCTGCAGTGCCTCGAGATAGAGCGACTCTGCGACGTCGGCGAAACCGCCGGGGGGCGGACCGCCACCGTTCGCCACCAGAATGTCGATGGAACCGAGCAGTTCCGAGGCCCGGTTCACGAATTCCCGGCCACCGGCGTCGGTCGACACGTCGCACACGAATCCCTGCGCGCCGTTGCCGATTTCGTCGAGTGCCGACGCAAGTCGCGATTCGTCACGTCCGCACACCACCACCTTGACGCCCTCGTTCGCGAGGGCCTGGGCGGTTCTGAGTCCGAGCCCGGCGGTGCCCGCAGCCACTGCAGCCGTACGACCGCGAATTCCAAGATCCATGTCGCAACCCTAGTGGTGACCCGTGTGGGGCTCGTCGTGCATCTCGCCGTACGCTCTAGGGGTGCCTGCAACACCAGCAACAGCAAACGACGTCGCCGCGGCACTCTCACAGCACGGTTACCTTCCCGACGACGGTCTTGCGACTGCGGTCTACCTGTCGTTGTCTCTCGGACGTCCTCTCTTTCTCGAGGGTGAAGCGGGAGTCGGCAAGACAGAGCTCGCTAAGACCATCGCACGCTGGCAGGGCACCGAACTGATCCGCCTGCAGTGCTACGAGGGAATCGACGCATCCCAGGCGGTGTACGACTGGGACTATTCGCGCCAGTTGCTGCACCTGCGCGCCGCCGAGGCGAGCGGTGAAGCCGGGGCATCGAGCACGACCGATCTCGAGAGCCAGCTCTACAACGAGCGTTTCCTGCTCAAGCGGGCGATCCTGCGCGCCATCGACCACGGAAACGCCTCTCCCCCGGTGTTGCTCATCGACGAGATCGACCGCGCCGACGACGAGTTCGAGGCGTACCTGCTCGAGGTGCTGTCCGATTTCCAGGTCACCGTTCCCGAGATCGGCACGTTCGCCGCTTCGACGCCACCGATCGTGATTCTCACGTCGAACCGCACCCGCGACGTACACGATGCACTGAAGCGACGTTGTCTCTACCACTGGGTCGAACACCCGTCGTTCGAGCGCGAGGTCAGCATCGTGTCGATGCGCGTGCCCGAGGCCGGCGAAGTTCTCTCGCGTCAGGTCGCAGGTGCCGTCGAGGCCCTGCGCGGGTTGAACCTCTACAAGCCCCCGGGCGTTGCGGAAACCATCGACTGGACGACCGCTCTCGGACGACTCGGTGTCACGCAGATCGACGAGATGGTCGTCGAACGAACCCTGGGAACGGTGCTGAAATACCGCGAAGACCAGAGCCGAGTCCGCGACCACGGCGTCGCCGCGATCGTTCGCCAGGCATTCGAACGCGGCCTCCTGAACGGTTGACCATGACGTTCGCGGTCGAGTCATCTGCCGACGAAATGGCGGTGGCATTCGCCCGCGTTCTGCGCGCACTCGAGATTCCCACCCCGCTCGACTCCGTTCTCACCTTCATGAACGCGCTCTCGCTCGTCGGGATCGACGACCGTGATGCCGTCTACTGGGCAGGGCGTGCGACTCTCGTGCGAAACCCCGAGGACATTGCCGCGTACGACTCCGCATTCCGTGTGTTCTGGGATCACCGCGAATCACCCGAGTCGCTCGCCGAGGAACTCAGTCACATCACCGTTGCACTCGACACCGAAGAAGAGGGCGCGGCTGACGGAGAAGCAACCGCATCGGACGAACCGACGATCACCGTTCGGTTCTCCGGGGTCGAGACACTGAGAGAAAAGGATTTCGCCGACTATTCCGACGACGAAATGCGACTCGCACAACGTTTCATGCAGTCGTTGCGAATGGCGGGGTCGCCACGCTCGTCGTTGCGCGTGGTGCCCACGCGGTCGCGCGGCTCGCGCCCCGACATGCGTCGCACAGTGCGCGCATCGCTCGCGGCGGCGGGGGAACCGGTGCGCCGTCGCTGGACCACGCACGGCACCAAACCGCGGCGCATCGTCTTTCTGCTCGACGTGAGCGGGTCGATGGAGCCCTACGCCAGAGCGCTGGTGCGCTTCGTGCACGCCGGCGTCGCCGGGCGCCAGCGGGTCGAGGCGTTCACCCTCGGCACACGGCTCACGCGCATCACGCGGGAACTGTCGTCGAAGGATCCCGACCGTGCGCTGAGAGCCGCGGGCGAGAACGTGCGCGACTGGAGCGGCGGCACGCGCCTCGGCGAGACCATGCGACTGTTCAACGACGAGTGGGGTGTGCGCGGAATGGCCCGCGGCGCAATCGTGGTGATTCTCTCCGACGGCTGGGACCGCGGAGAGCCGGCGGTTCTGGCGGAGCAGATGCAACGGCTGGCGCGCGTGTCGTTTCGCACCGTGTGGGTGAACCCGCTGAAGGTGACACCGGGCTATGCGCCCCTGGCGCGTGGAATGGCGGCCGCATTGCCCTATGTTGATGAATTCGTGGAGGGACATTCCCTCGACGCCCTCGAACACCTGACGAAAGTCATCAACAATGCGTGATCTGCTCGACGACATCGACCGCTGGCGCACAGCCGGGAAACGCATTGCCCTCGCACGCGTCGTCGACATCCAGGGTTCCGGTCCGAGAGAAGCCGGCGCGGCAATGGCCGTGAACGAAGACGGCGAGGTCATCGGTTCCGTCAGCGGCGGTTGCGTCGAAGGTGCGGTGGTCAGCGAGGCGCTCGCGATCCTCGCCGGCGAGCAGCCGAGCCGCGTGGTGACGTTCGGGTACTCCGACGACGAGGCGTTCGCAGTTGGTCTCACATGCGGCGGCATCATTCACCTGTTCATCCAGCCACTGGAGTGGTGACATGAACGCATACGAGATCTTCTCGGCTCATGTTCGCGACAACGCCCCCGTCGCGCTTGCGACAGTGATCGAAGGCCCGAACACCGGCGCGATTCTCGTCGTGACTCCCGACGGAATCGCCGCGGGCTCGCTCGGCAATGCCGACATCGACCGAGTCGTGTCGCGCGACACCGCCGGCGAACTCGAGGCAGGCCGCACCATCGTGCGCCACTACGGACCGCACGGCGAATCGACACCCGAGGACCTCGTCGAGACCGACACGGTGCGCGTGTTCATCGAGAGCTTCTCTCCCCCGCCGCTCATGTGGATCTTCGGTGCAGTCGACTTCACGGCCGCGCTTGCACGTGTTGCCAAGGTTCTCGGCTACCACGTCACCGTCTGCGACGCGAGAGAGATCTTCGCCACGCGTCGTCGTTTCCCGATGGCCGACGAGGTGCGCGTGACCTGGCCGACACCGATGTTCGACGAGCGCGGCTCGCGGCTCGGCCCCCGCGACGCCGTGTGCATTCTCACCCACGACCCGAAGTTCGATGTGCCCGCCATCCAGGGCGCGCTCGCGACCAGGGTCGGCTACATCGGCGTGATGGGCAGTCGCAAGACCCATGCCAAGAGACTCGAACGCCTCGCAGAAGTCGGCGTTTCCGACGCCGCCGACCTCGAGCGCCTGCACTCGCCGATCGGTCTCGACCTCGGCGGCCGCACGCCGGAGGAAACCGCAATCTCGATCGTCGGTGAAATCATCGCGGCGCGCACGGGGCGCCAGGCACGTTCACTCGGTGCCACCGACGGCCCGATCCACTGAGTCGCCTCAGAGGCGGTAGGTGGCGATGTTGCTCGGGTTAGCCCATGCGACCCGGTCGTACTGAGCCTGCGACATCATCTTCAACCGCACGCTCTTGCCGTTGAACGGTGCGTGCACCATCGCCCGGCCCACACCGAGATAAATGTGCACGTGCGTTCCTTCCCCGACAATGTCGCCCGCAACGGCCTTCTCGCGTTTCACACGCATGCGCGGGTCGAGTTGGGACACCGCCTGACGCGGCATGTCGACTCCCGCGGCCCGCCATGCGAACCACAACAGTCCGGAACAGTCAACCTGCACGTACGGCGTCTCCTTGCCCACAACGTAACGCACCCCCAACTGAGTGAGCGCGGCGAGCACGGCGATCTGGTGGTCACGCGGGGCCCGCGACCAGGCGCGGTTCAGTTGTGCCGCATCGATCGAGAGTTTCGCCGCGACGAGGTCCGACACCATCAGGCGCGCCGCGAGGTAGCGGGGATCCTCGATGTTCTCTGTCCGCATGATGATCGAGAGGGCCGCGACCGCCTCGCGCGCGATCGGGTTCTTCGGCCGGAACGGAGTGCGCACGTTCACCGTCGTCGGCACTTTGCCGCCCGCGTCACTTGCGCCGTCCGAGGCCTGCACCACCGACGAGAGGGCAAGGGTCGACGCAACAGTCGCCACAAGGGCTGCACGACGGAAGGTGGTGACTCGGCCCATTTGGGGCAGGCTATTACCTATGACGTCCCGGCACCGAACACGTCTGGCAGTTCTGCTCGCAGCAGGCGCCGGCTCGCGATTCGTCGGCCCCCGACACAAATTGCTCGCCGACCTGCGCGGCCGCCCCGTGGTGTCCCATTCCCTGCAGGCGATGATCGACGCAGACGTGGGCGACTGCATCGTGGTGCACGGCGCCGTGGACCTCTCGTCGGTTGTCGCCGCCGCCACGTTGGTGCACAATCCCGACTGGGCGTCGGGTCAGCGTTCGTCGGTCGAGACCGCCCTGCGTTTCGCCGACGGCCACGGATACGACTCGGTGATCATCGGGCTGGGCGACCAACCTTTCGTGACACCCGACGCATGGCGCTCGGTGGCTGACGCCGACGGCGACATCGTCGTCGCAACGTACGACGGCACCCGCGGGAACCCCGTGAAACTGGCGAAGTCGGTCTGGGAACTGTTCCGTGTGACCGATGGCGACGCCGACGCGGGCGCCCGCACACTCATGCACCTGCATCCCGAACTCGTGAGGGAAGTAGCCTGCAAGGGCGTTTCTGCAGACATCGACACCCCGGAGGATCTCGCGCAATGGACCTGAACCACTCCTTCTCAGTGAATGTTCCCGTCGACGATGCGTGGCGCATCCTCACCGACGTCGAGCGCATCGCCCCGTGTCTGCCGGGCGCAAAACTCGAGGACATCAGCGGCGACACCTACAGCGGATTCGTGAAGGTGAAAGTCGGCCCGATCCAGGCGCAGTTCAAGGGTCAGGCGAGTTTCGTCGAGCGTGACGACGCCGCACACAAGGCGGTGCTGAAGGGCGAAGGTCGCGACACCACGGGCAAGGGCAATGCATCTGCGCTCATCACCGCACAACTCACCGCCGAGTCGCCGACTTCGACGAAGGTCACCGTCGACACCGACCTCAACATCACGGGCAAGGTCGCACAGTTCGGCCGCGGCGCAATGGCCGACATCTCGAACAAGTTGCTCGACCAGTTCGTGGAGAACCTGAACCAGCTCATCGCCGCGAGCAACGCACCGGCCGACGGCGCTGCACCTGCGGCACCCGCACCTTCGTCGTCCGACGAGGTCGAGGCGCTCGATCTTCTTTCGGTCAGCAGCGGCGCAATCCTGAAGCGGGCACTGCCGGTTGTGGCCGTGATCGCCGCCGTGGTCATCTGGCTGATCGCCAGGTAACACATGCGTCTCGCCGGTGATGCGCCGTCGGCGAAGGACATCGACGACGTCACGCGTCTCATCGGTCGTGAACCCCAGGGAGACTTCCGGGTGGTGGTCAGGTCGAAGAACGGCGAGCCGGTTGTCTTGATGAACGCACCGTTGCTCGACGACGGAACCCCCATGCCCACTCTCTATTGGTTGGTGGGCGCGGGCGAGGTGTATGCGGTGAGCCAACTCGAGGCAGAGGGTGCGGTCGACCGGGTCGAGGAACTTCTCGGACTCGACACGATCGATGCAATTCACAGTGTGTATGCATCGACCCGTGATGCGCTGATCCCCGCGTCGCACGAAGGACACCGACCCTCCGGAGGAGTCGGCGGCACCCGTCGCGGCGTGAAATGCCTTCATGCCCACTTTGCGCACTGGCTGGCCGGCGGCGTCGACGACGTCGGCGCGTGGGTGGCACGACAGATCGACGAACGCGGAATCGAACGAGCGGAACGCCCATGACGCTCGCGGTGATCGACATCGGCACCAACTCGACGAACCTGTTGGTCGTCGACGCAGCGGGCAACGACATCGTGCGCACCATCGCCACGACGAGACTCGGCGACGACCTTCACTCGACCGGTCGACTCTCGGCTGTTGCGATCGAACGAACGGTTGCAACGATCGTTGCGCATGTCGAAACCGCACGCGGGGCGGGTGCCGCCCGCATCGTGATCACCGGCACCGCGGCCTGTCGACGCGCCGCCAACACGAACGACTTCATCGACGCCGTGCACAGTGCAACCGGTCTCGGCGTCGAGGTGCTGAGCGAGAGCGACGAAGCACGACACGCCTTTGCCGGGGCGTTGACCGGACTGCCCGAGGTGCTCGGACCGAACCTCGTGGTCGACATCGGCGGCGGCAGCACCGAATACACGGTGGGCGTTCTCGAGGCCGAGATGTCGGCGAGCATCCCTTTCGGCTCCGTCACGTCGACCGCCTCCCACACCGGCACGGGTCGCCCCCAACCCGAAGACCTCACGAACCTCATCGGTGCGGTCTCCGACGAACTGGAAGAAATCGGCCGCACCATTCCGGCGCTCGCGGCGCCCGCACGGGTGATCGGTGTCGCGGGCACCATCGTCACCGTCGCGGCTGTCGAGATCGGGCTCGCGGAGTTCGACCCGGCGCGACTGCACGGATTCGTGCTGACCCGCGACGCGGCAGAAGACGTGTTCCGCACCCTCGCCACCGAGACCCTCGACGAACGCGCTTTGAATCCCGGGCTTCCCGCCGAACGCGCCGACATCATCGTCGCGGGATGCTGCATCCTGGTTGCCACGATGCGTCGCCTGCAGATCGACGAAATTGTCATCTCGACCCGCAGCCTTCTCGACGGCATCGCCCGGCGTGAAAGACTGAAATCATGACCGCGATGCACCCGGCGCGACCGACGAGTGTCGGGCTCCGTCTCTACGGCCGTCGGGTTGTGCTGCGACCTCTCGTGCCGCAGGACTTCACGGGCTGGAGCGAGGTGCGCCGCCGCAACGGCGAGTGGCTGACCGTGTGGGAGCCGCAACGTCTCCCCCATCATCCCGACGCCGAGACCAACCGCGAGGTGTTCGCCGCGCGCTGCGGCGCGCGCGACAGGGAACGTCTTGCCGGCAGCCAGTACGCGTTCGGAATCTTCGTCGACGGCGCATTTGCGGGTGAGATCAACCTGAACAACGTCGTGCGCGGCGCGTTCCAGTCGGCAACCATCGGGTACTGGATCGACCGCGCCCGCGCGGGACGATCACTCATGTCGGAGGCCGTCGTGGTGCTGTCGCAATTCGCGTTCGAGGAACTGAACCTTCACCGTGTCGAGATCTGCATCATCCCCCGCAACCACAACTCGCGTCGCGTGGTCGAGAAACTCGAGATCCGCAGTGAAGGAGTCGCCGAGAGGTTCCTCGAGATCAACGGAGTGTGGGAAGACCACGTGCGCTACGGATTCACGCGCGAAGAATGGGACGCGCGACGCGCCGATCTGTTCTCCGACTGGATCAGTTGACGATCCGGCGCCGCAAGATCAGCCGAGCGAATTCCACGCGATCGCGCGCTGACGACGGACGGCCTTTCGCCGTTTCCAGTCTTTCGTCTTCCAGTGCTTGATCGGTCGACGGCGCGCCTTTTCCTTGCCGCGTTCGGCGTCATGGTGGTGCACCGGCTTCCACTCCTGACCGGGCTCGATCACGTCGAGCGGTTCCACGCCGTGTTGCACGGCCTCAACCACCAGGTGCAACTCGCTGTTCACACGATGCCGTTCGTTGTGGGCGTGTGCCCGCAGATCGGCGCGCGGCGCAGGCGCGAGGTCCTGATTGCGATGGCGTTGACTCATCGCTGCCTCCTTCCGGAGCCCGCTGGGCTCCAAAATGGTTCCCTTGTCGGCAAGGTACTCCCGCGCGCTTCTTTTGTGAAGGACATCAGCCGGGATTTTTATCCACAGATTTTTGTCTCACGAGACACGGAGACTGCGCACGACGGGAACACCGTTCGTGATCGTCCGCAGAGCCACGCGACAGGTTCCGGCGCGGAGGAAACTGATGCGAGTTCCCCCTGTGGACAACCGGCAGACGCGCGAACTTCCCGACGACACTCTCCACTTCAACGTGAGGTCGCCGGCGATCTTTGCCACTGACGTCAGTGCCATCGTGCGTCCCGGTCGCAGCCGTTGCACGACGGGTGCCGTGATGCGCGGTGTGGCAATTCCCTCGCCGAGCGCATTTGCCGCTTTCACCACCACGCTGTAGCGAACTCCGGTCGGAAGGTTCGTGAACTGGACCGACGTGATTCCGGCGGCAACAGTGGTGCGCTTCACGACCCGACCGTTGCGCACGAGGGCGACCCTCGTCGAGGTGATCGGCGACCCGCCGTCGCACGGCGCGTGCCACGAGACTTTCAGTGCGTTCGCACTGCTCGACACCACGACGTTCGACGGCTCGCCCGGCACCCCGGCGGCAACCGGAGTCGTGTCGACGTAGAGCAGCCGGTTCGGGGTCTGGTTGTCGAGCGACGTCACGACGCCCGTGGTGGCCCTCGCCACGATCGCCTCGGAGATGTCGTCGGCGCACAGCCCGGGCTGCTGCTGCGCGAGCAACGCCGCATACCCGGCGACCAGAGGCGATGCCATCGATGTCCCCGCATCGAGGTCGTAGGCGGCTGTTCCCCCGATCCACGCCGATTCGAGCCCCGTCGTCGATGTGCCTCCGGGCGCGAGAAGATCGATGCACGGCCCGTAGTTCGAATACGACGTGAACGCGTCGTTGATCGCAACGGCGCCGACCGTGAGTGCACCCGACACGTGTGCCGGGGCGATGTCGCAGGAGTTGTAGCGGCCGGACGCATCGGCGTTGCCGGCAGCGATGGTGACCGCGATTCCCTCTGCGAGCAACGCTCTCACCTGCGCGTCGATGGTCGAGCCCTCGTCGCCGATGTCGACACCGAGACTCATGTTCACCACTGCAGGCGTTCCCCCGACATGGTGCCCGCGCACCCACTTCAGCGCCTCGACCACAGCGGTCACGGGTCCGTCTCCTCTGCATCCGAGCACCCGCACCGCAACGATCGTGGCGGCCCTGGCAACACCCACTGTCGAACCTCCGGCGAGGGCCGCCACGTGCGTTCCGTGACCGTCGCAGTCGGACGATGAGGGAGACACGGGACTGTCACCACTGTCGGTCAAGGGATCGACACCGGCGATCGCGCGTCCGCCGAACTGTTCGTGTTCCATGTTCACCCCCGAGTCGACCACGTAGATGGTGACCCCCTGACCGGTGAGCAACGACAGCGACGAATTCGCGTCGAGCGGAAGCGTTCGCTGGTTGATGCGATCGAGATGCCACGGCTGCCCCACGGGCAACGACGAGGCATCCGGCACCGAGACAATGCCGACACACGCCGCGGCCACGCCGGCAACCAGTGCGCGTCGGAGTCTCACCTTCGTCAGGGTACCCGCGCGGCATGGCGCGGTGGGTGCGACACGAATGATGTGACTACTTCTTCGAGATCTTCTTCTGCAGCGCAGCGAGACGTTCGGCAAACCACGGCTGTTTCGTGCTCCACAGTTGCGGTTCGAGCTCTCGCTTGACCGCATCGGGGTGCGTGACCACGTTCGGCATGTCGAGAATGGTCTTCTTCACGCTCTCGAGCAACGGGCGCGGGATGTCTGCGGCGCGTGCCGCCATCGTCTGGGCCTCGGCGAGCAGCTGGTCGTCGTCGACACATTTCCACACGAGACCCACGCGCTCGGCCTCCTCGCCCGACAGGATCTCGCCGAACACCACCGTGGCGAAAGTTGTCTGTGGGCCGGCGATGCGACGCAGCATCCATGTGTGCCCACCGCCGGGATGGATTCCGATCTGCAGGAACCGCGTGTCGAACTTTGCGCGTCGTGCGGCGATGCGCACGTCGCATCCGAGCGCGAGGTTCATTCCCGCACCGACTGCCGCACCGTTCACAGCCGCGATGGTGGGCAACGGACTGCGGGCGATGCGCAGGAACCCTTCGTAGATGACCCCGAGACTGTCACCCGACGCAGTCGCAAGATTGCCGAGGTTCGCCCCGGCGCAGAAAGCGGGAGCAGCACCTGTGACGACGAGTGCGCCGATGGAATCGTCGCCCTCGATGCGGTCCATCGCGGCGGTGATCTCGTCGACCATCGGTTGCGTGAGCGTGTTGCGCTCATCGGGATTGTTCAGCGTCAGGGTGGCGACGCCGTCTTTCACTGAAACAAGAACGAGACTCATGGTCCAAGTTTCGCACACAGGGTTGCGAGCCGCCCTGCCGGGTCGCCTACGGTTGCCACCATGTCAGACGTCATCCTGTACGAAGTCAGCGAACGCATCGCAACCATCACGTTCAACCGCCCCGAAGCGCGAAACGCCCTCTCGAGCGAGGTTCTGCGCCTGTTGCCCCAACTCATGCAGCGCGCCGATGCCGACCCCGAGGTTGACGTGCTGATTCTCACCGGAGCCGACCCGGCGTTCTGTGCCGGACTCGACCTGAAAGAACTCGGAGACACTGCGGGAAACCTGGGCGGCACAGGCGCCGACGGGTCGGTGAACTCGACCGGTGTGCGGGGTCCGTTCCCGAAGCTGTCGAAGCCCCTCATCGGTGCGATCAACGGGGTGGCCATCACCGGCGGATTCGAACTCGCACTCAACTGCGATTTCCTCGTCGCGTCCGAGCACGCCAAGTTCGGCGACACCCATTCGCGGGTCGGGATCATGCCGGGTTGGGGCCTCACGGTGTTGCTGCCGCAGGCGATCGGCGTGCGCCGCGCGCGCGAGATGAGTTTCACGGGCAACTTCATGCTGGCCGACGAGGCGCTCGCCTTCGGTCTCGTGAACCACGTGGTGCCGCACGCCGATCTGATTCCGTTCACGCGCCGGATCGCGCTCGACATCATCGGCAACGAACAAGACGGGGTGCGCGAGATCAGGTCGACGTATGCGAGCCATGCCCAGGAGACGGACAAATGGGAACACGAATCGTCCGTCGGCGCCGCATGGCGCAAGGCTCAGTTCGACCCGAAGAAAGTTGCGGAACGTCGCGCCAAGATCATGGAGCGCGGCCGCACGCAGTGATCAGACGCGCAGTTCGCTGACGGCAGTGATCGTGATTCCGCCGCGCGGGTGCTGCGTGAGTTCCACCCGCACGCGACGAGGCCGTGCGGTGGTCATCACTTCGGCGGCGATCTCGGCGGCCATGGCCTCGGCGAACACGGCGCGGTCGCGGAAACCCCAGAAGTAGAGCTTGAGGCTCTTCGATTCGATGCAGAACCGATCAGGTTCGTATTCGATCGACACACTCGAGATGTCGGGCTGGTTGGTCACGGGGCAGATCGACTGCACCTCGTCGGTGCGGAACGTGACGCCGGAGACATTCGCGGGCGCCGGGAACACCTCGACGTGCTCGATGGCGTGCTGAACGGTCTGTCCGAGAACCGTGAGACCCGTGATGTCTGACATGGGTTCCGAGCCTACAAATCAGCGCAGGTCATCGGGCAGAAGCGACACCAACGGCACCAACGGCCGTGGTCCGACATGGGAGATCACTTCGGCGGCGGCGATGGCGCCGATACGCGCGCAACTCGTGAGGTCCTTGCCCTGGGTGAGCCCGCGCAGGAATCCTGCGGCGAAGAGATCCCCCGCACCCGTCGTGTCGACCACTTGGTTGACGGGCGCAGCGGGCACCGCGTGCACGTCGTCGCGCGTGACGATGACGGCACCCTTCTCGCTGCGGGTCACCGCGGCGATGTGGCAGTCGCGACGCAAAAGTTCGATCGCATCGTCGAACTCGTCAACTTCGTACAGCGATTTCAGTTCGTCTTCGTTGGCGAACAGCACGTCGATCTCATCGCGCACGAGTGCGCGGAAATCGTCGCGATGACGGTCGACACAGAACGAATCCGACAGGGTCAGCGACACGACCCGACCGTGCGAATGGGCCACCGATGCGGCGCGACGGAACGCTGCCTTTGCCTCGTCGCGGTCGAACAGATACCCCTCGAGATAGAGAACGGCTCCCGCTCCGATGACACGCTCGTCGAGATCGTCGCCCGAGAGCTGCGTCGAGATGCCGAGGAACGTGTTCATCGTGCGCTGCGCGTCGGGTGTCACCGCGATGATGCAGCGACCAGTCGGTGCATCGCCCGACGGCGCACCGCTGCGGAAATCGACACCGACCCTGGACATGTCGGATGCGAACTCGGCACCGAGATCGTCGCCCGCCACTTTTCCGATGAACGCAACATCGCCGCCGAGACTCGCGATACCGGCGAGGGTGTTGGCACCCGATCCACCGCTCGTGCGCGTGGAGGCCCCGATGGCCGCTGTCAGTTCGATGGCGCGGTCGGTCTCGATGAGAGCCATCGACCCCTTGATCATGTTCTGGCTTCCGAGAAAATCGTCGTCGACCATCGCGATCATGTCGACGAGAGCGTTGCCCACCCCGACGACGTCGTAGAGGATTCCCTCTTTGTTCGCGAGGGCGGGGATGTGGGCGGTGAACGGATGGCTGCGTGGCACGGTTCTCCACGGTAGTACGCACACAACGGGCGTTAGCCTTTCTCGCGTGAGCCACTTGAACAGCCCGTATCGCCTCCCCCGCACCGTCCTTCCGTCGCAATACACGGTGTCTCTCTCGCCGGATCTCGACGCGGCCTCGTTCACCGGCACCGTGTCGATCGCGGCCACCGCAGTCGAGGCTGTCTCGCAGATCGTGCTGAACGCCATCGAACTCGACATCCACTCGGTCACCGTCAACGCGAACCCGGCTGCATTCTCCCTCGACGAGGAATTCGAACGGCTCGTCATTGATGCGTCGGTTGCCCCGGGGCCCGTCACCATCGCCATCGCCTTCACCGGCACGTTGAACGACAAACTGCGCGGGTTCTATCGTTCGACGTTCGTCGACGCCGACGGCGTCACCCGCACCATCGCCACCACACAGATGCAGTCGACCGACTGTCGCCGCGCATTCCCCTGTTTCGACGAACCCGACTTCAAGGCGACGTTCGCCATCGACCTCACCTTCGACGGAGCCCTGTTGGCGGTGTCGAACGGTCGCGAGATCCGGCGCGAAGACCAGCCGAACGGACAGGTTCGCGTGTGGTTCGCCGAGACGATGGCCATGTCGACCTATCTCGTTGCGTTCGTCGTCGGCCCACTCGAGGCAACCGATCCGGTGATGATCGGCTCGCTTCCCCTGCGCGTCGTGCACGTGCCGGGCAAGGCACACCTCACCGACTTTGCACTTCGCGTCGGCGCGTTCTGCATCGACTGGTTCCAGACCTATTACGGCATCCCGTACCCCAGCGACAAGTGCGACCTTCTCGCACTTCCCGATTTCGCCGCGGGTGCCATGGAGAACCTCGGGTGCATCACCTTCCGCGAGGTGCTGCTGCTGGTCGACCCGGACACCTCGACACAGGTCGAACAGGAACTCGTTGCGGCGGTGGTTGCGCACGAACTCGCCCACATGTGGTTCGGCGACCTCGTGACCATGCGCTGGTGGAACGGCATCTGGTTGAACGAGGCGTTCGCCACGTTCATGGAGGTCGCAGCCGCCGACGCCTTCGCACCGCACTGGCAGATGTGGACATCGTTCGGCCTCGACCGCACCGCGGCGTTCGAGGTCGACTCCCTGCACTCCACCCGCACCGTCGAGTTCCCCGTGGAGTCTCCCGCCGACGCCGACGGCATGTTCGACGTGCTCACCTACCAAAAGGGCGGTGCGCTGCTGCGCATGCTCGAGCAGTATCTCGGCCCTGACCGTTTCCGTGCCGGTGTCAGTCACTATCTCACCACGCATTCCTACGGCAACACCGAGACCGGCGACCTGTGGGACGCCATCGAACATGTTGTGTCGACCGACGGCGGCGAGAGCGTCCCTGTTCGTCGCCTGATGGACTCGTGGATCTGGCAGGCAGGTTTCCCGTTGGTGTCGGTGCGCCGCGAGGGCAACGAACTCGTTCTCTCCCAACGTCAGTTCACCTTCGACAACTCGCCCGAGCCGACCCTGTGGGTCGTGCCCGTGCACGTGCGCACCGGGTCGGCCACGACGAAGGTCCTGCTCGAATCGGAAGAGATCCGCGTGCCACTGAACGACCCCGACGCGCCCGTGGTGGTGAATGCGGGCGGACCCGGGTTCTTCCGTGTCGAGTATTCGGCGGAGTTGATGTCGCGCATCACGGGGGACACCCTGTCGACGCTCACGACTCTCGAGCGCTACAACCTGGTCGACGACGCGTGGAGTGCGGTTGTTGCCGACGCCATGCCGGCATCGCGGTTCGTCGATTTTGCGCGCGGGTTCACGGACGAGAACGACCTCGCGGTGTGGCAGGCCCTGTCGATGGCGCTCAAGAGCCTCGGACGTCTCATCGACCGCGAGAACATGCAGGGCTTCAACGTCTTCGTGCGTGACCTTGTGACCCCGGCGTACTCGCGTCTCGGCGAGTCGCCGCGCGACGGCGAGGAAGACCTCGTCTCGAAACTGCGCGGGTTGCTTCTGTCGACACTTGCGGTGCTCGGCAACGACACCGACGCGCAGGCACGTTGTCGGTCGATTCTGTTCGACAATGCCGAGACGGATGCCGAGCTCGTTGCCGCGTCGACCACCGTCGTGGCGGCGACCGGCGATGCAGCCGACTACGACTGGTTCGTCGACAAGTTCCGCAATGCGCCGACACCGCAGGAAAAAGTTCGCATGCTGTACGCACTCGCCGAGTTCGACGACGCCGAACTCATGAAGCGCACGTGCCGGCTCGCGTTCTCCGGCGACGTGAAGAGCCAGGATGCTCCCTTCCTTCTCGCGCGCAGCATCGGCAACAAACACCACGGCCACATCGCGTGGGCCGCGGTGCAGGAGAACTGGAAGATGGCAAACGATGCCTTCCCGGGCAACAGCATCGTGCGCATGGTCAGCACGGTGACCACACTCAACACGCCCGCGCACGAGGCGCAGTTGTCGGCCTTCTTCTCCGAGCACCCGATCCCCCAGGCGGCAAAGACCCTCGAACAGGTTCTCGAACGCCAGAAGGTGAACGTTGCACTTCGCGTCCGGGAGGCCGATTCTCTTCTCGCCGCCTTGCGGACGCAGTGATCTAGCGGCTGGTCGGCTTCAGTTGACCGTTCGCCACCATGTCGCGCAGGGCGGTCTTCAGGAACTTGCCCGCGGCGTTGCGCGGCAGTTCCTCGTTCATGATCACGACGTGGTTCGGCACCTTGAACGACGAGATCTTGCCGTCGAGGAACTTCCAGAGATCCTCTGCGGTCATCGATGCGTCTTCCTTCACGCGGATCGCCACGGCGACTTCCTCGCCGAGGCGCTCGTGGGGAACGCCGAAGACTGCCGCCTCGTGCACCGCGGGGTGCTCGTAGATCGAACCCTCGACTTCGGTGCAGAACACGTTCTCTCCTCCGCGAAGGATCATGTCCTTGATGCGGTCCTTGATGAAGAGGAAACCCTCGTCATCGATGTAGCCGCCGTCGCCGGTGTGCAGCCAACCGTTCTCGATGGCCTCTGATGTCGCATCCGGGCGGTTCCAGTAGCCACGAATCAGCATCGGGCCGAACATCATGATCTCGCCGTACTCGTTCGGGCCGAGCACCTTCTTCGTGGTGGGGTCCCACACGGCGACCCGCATCGGGCGCGTCGCGCGACCCGTCGACGTCGGGCGATCGGTGTAGAACTTGCCGGTGTTGCCGGGGCCGTACGCGTTGGTTTCGGTCATGCCGTAACCGAGCTGCGGTGTTCCCGAGGTGACCGACTTTGCCACCTTGTCGACGAGCGCCGCGGGTGCGGGTGCGCCGCCACCGCCGACGAACTTCAGAGACGAGGTGTCGTAATTGGCGAACTCGGGGTGGTTCACGAGGTCCCAGCTCTGCGTCGGCACGCCGACGAAGTTCGTGATGCGCTCGTCTTGGATGATCGGCAGGGCCTTGCCGGCGTCCCACTTGTACATGATCACCAGTTTGAGGCCGGCCATGAAACAGCTGAGCATCACCGGCACACAACCGGTGACATGGAACAGCGGCACGATGAGGATGAACGAGGTCTCCCACTTCGACTCGGCCGGCGGCATGTCGTCTTTGTCGGCGGCGAGACCGAGCACCGCGTTGCGCGCGGCGAACGCCATGAGCGAGCTCACGACCGCACGGTGCGTGCTGACCGCACCCTTCGGGCGACCGGTGGTGCCGGAGGTGTAGAGAATGGTGCAGTCGTCGTCTGGCTGGATGTCGGCCATCAACGGCCCGAGCCCGCTGCGCACTTCCTTCGACCATTCGTCGATGTCGGGACCCACCTCGGTCTCGGGGCGCACGATCAACATCTGCACACCGAGAGTGCGGCACGAGTGGTGCGCGGTGTCGATGCGCTGCTGGTCGCCGATGAGAACCTTTGCGCCGCAGTCCTTCAGGGCAAAGTCCATCTCGTCTTCGGTCCACCATGCGTTGAACGACACGTTCACCGCACCCACCGACACGATGGCCGCGAACGAAATGATCCACTCCGGGAAGTTGCGCATGGCGACGGCAACGCGGTCGCCCTTCTTCACTCCGTACTTGTTCACCAGAAGGTGCGCGAGGCCGTCGACCTGGTCCATCACACTCGCGAACGTGTGGCGCTCACCCTCGTACAGCAGGAACGTCTTGTCGCCGTGACCACGGGCTCCCTGCAGCACCATCGCGAGGTTCTGCGGGGCGTGCTTGAAGACTTCCATCTTCACGCCGAACACCTCGGCCTCGGTGAGTTCGAACGGGGTGCCTGACCCCGGGCTCAGAACCGCATTCTGTGCTTCTTCCCATGACAGTGCCATGTGTGTTCCCCTTGTTGTGTGGAAGTGGTGGAGCTGAGGGGAATTGAACCCCTGACCTCTTCATTGCGAACGAAGCGCTCTGCCAACTGAGCTACAGCCCCGCGGACGGGTATGAAAACGAAAGTCTACGGGCGAGGGCCAGTGGCGGCATAGCCCGCACCGTGTCGGGCGGGACCGTGAGTCGATCCGTGCCGGTCAGGCGGCGCGACGCTGGCCGTAGTACCGGCGCAGGTATTCCTGGTTGCGGATCTGCACGAGGATGTAGCAGTAGGCACCGAGACCGAGGAACGCCACCGTGAACACGTAGACCATCGCGTTGCTGCCGGTCGTGAGACCGAGGAACAGCGAGACCGCGTTCAGGGCGACGAGGGCATAGAGGATGTTCACGCGTCGGCGACGGATCACCTCGCGCGGCGACAGGTATGCCGACTCTGCGGCGAAGTGACGGCGGGGCAACTCGGCGGTGTGGTGCGAACGGCGCTGACGTGGCTCGTGCTCGAGCACGCCGTCGGAGGCAACCAGCCGGGGGCGCGCCGCGGCCCGGGGGGCCTGGGGTCGGGTTGCACGGCCGGGAGCCGGGCGCGGCGAGGGAGCGAGCGGGCGGGTCATGGCGCGCATCGGGTGCGAGGCACCGAGGTGACTCTGCGTGCGCTGCAGTGTGTTCAACTGACGGCGAAAGTCGGACACCGACGTGACGGCGCCACCGTCAAAGCGGGAGCGCAGGAGCGGCGGCAACAGAACCGCCATCCACATTGCCCCAACGATGAGGAGAACGAGTTTGCTCATAACTTGAGAAAGCCTAGTAACGAAACCCGGCAGAGGCGACGAAAACGACATGTCCCGGGGGATGAAAATCCCTCAAAATGTGCGATTTCAAGCGATTTTCGGGAAATTCGGCCGTTTTTCACACCCCTTGACGGGGTCGTCCGGCCCCGCCCGGTGCCCTAGTCGGCCCTCGTGTACTCGCCCGACCGGCCACCCGATTTGTGCCAGAGGGCAATGTTCCCGATCACCATGTCCTTGTCGGCCGACTTGCACATGTCGTAGAGGGTGAGTGCCGCCACCGAGCACGCGGTGAGAGCCTCCATCTCGACGCCGGTCTGTCCGGTGGTCTCGACGACGGCCTCGATCCGAACCGCCGCGACGTCGACGGTGAGGTCGACACTGACGGCCGACAGCATGAGCGGGTGACACAGCGGAATGAGGTCGCTGGTTCGCTTGGCCGCCTGGATGCCGGCGATGCGCGCCACGGCGAGCACGTCTCCCTTCGGCAGGGCGCCGTCGACGATGGCACGCGCGGTTGCAGGAGACATGAGTACTTCTCCCCTGGCGACGGCACGTCGTCGCGTCACCGCCTTGTCGCCGACGTCGACCATGCGAGCGTTGCCCGACTCGTCGAGATGGCTGAAGGTGGGCTCGGTCATCGGATCACTCTACGACCGCTTCCAGGGCCAGCGCACGGGCCGCTTCGCGAGGAACGCCGCGACGCCCTCGCGCACCTCGCCGCTCTTGTCCATTTCTTGTTCCCAGTGCAAGGTGGTTGCCGGTTTGACGCGACCGTCGCGCACCACCTCGTCGATCATCGCCTTGCTCGCCACCTGGGTGAGCGACGACCGTTCGACGAGGGTCGCGACCAGTTCGTTCACGCGCGCCTCGACCTTGCCCGGTTCGTGCACCTCGTCGACGAGGCCGATGCGCAGGGCGCGCTCTGCATCGATGAGCTCACCCGAGTACATCAGGTGCTTCGTTGCCGACCCACCGATCAGGCGCACCGCACGCTCGAGTGCATTCGTGGGGTACACGATGCCGAGTTTCGACGGCGTGATGCCGAACACCGATTCGCTCCCCGCGACTCGTATGTCGCACGCGGTGGCGATGCTGACGCCCCCACCCACGCAGTTGCCGCGGATCTGGGCGATCGTCGGTCCGGGGAAATTCGCGAGGGCTTCCTCGGCGTTCCAGTTGACGCGCGCATACTCGCCGCCCGGACCATTCGTGAGTTCGGAGATGTCGGCACCGGCGCAGAAATGATCGCCCGCACCGCGCACCACGAGCACCCGCACATCGGGGTCGTGCGTGAGCGCCGTGACATGGGCCGCGATTGCCGCCCACATGCTCTGGCGCACCGCGTTGCGCTTGTCGGGGCGGTTCAGGGTCAATGTCGCGACGGCGCCGTTCACCGACACCAGAACGTTCATGTTGGCGAGATCGCCGGTGTCGTCGGTGGTCATGTCACCCGCCGATCTGGCTCATCGAACGGTTGGGTCTGATGAAGTTCACGTTGCTGATCTGGTGGCCCGCCCATTTCGTGCCGACCGCGTGAACGATGAGGTCGGCGATCTCGTCGTCTGTGCCGCCGTTGCGCAGCAGGGCGCGAAGGTCGAATTCGTCGGTGGCGAAGAGGCACGTGCGGAACTGGCCGTCGCTCGTGAGACGCACACGGTCGCAGTCGCCGCAGAACGGATGCGACACGCTCGGGATCACGCCCACCGTTCCCTTGCCGTCGAGGTAGCGCCATCTGTCGGCCGGCGCGGCGCCCCGGGCGGGCAACTGCTCGAGCGGGAACTCCGCGGCGATGGTGCCGACGATCTCGTCCTGCGTGACCACGCGACGACGTTCCCACTCGTTGGTGGCATCGAGCGGCATGAACTCGATGAAGCGCACCTCGACACCCGTGTCGCGCCCGTAGCGCGCCAGGTCGAGAACCTCGTCGTCGTTCACGCCTCGTTCGATCACCGCGTTCACCTTCACAGGGGCGAACCCCACCGCCTGGGCCTCGGCGATTCCGTCGAGAACGTTCTGCAGTTCGTCCCGGCGGGTGACGGCAAGGAATCGGTCGCGCTGCAGACTGTCGAGACTCACGTTGATGCGGTTGAGGCCCGCATCGAGCAGTTCGCGCGCGATGTTGCGCAGGGTCGCACCGTTCGTGGTGAGGGCAATGTCGGGTGTGCGGCCGTCGGCCATTCTCAGCCGTGCAAGACGTTCGATGAGTTGCGGCAGGTGGGCGCGCACGGTGGGTTCGCCGCCCGTCAGTCGCAGGCTGTCGACATCGAAGCGCTCGACGCAGATGCGGGCGACACGTTCGATTTCTTCGAACGTGAGCACCTCGGAACGATCGAGCCAGGTGAGACCTTCCTCGGGCATGCAGTAGGTGCACCGGAAGTTGCAGCGGTCGGTCACCGAGATGCGCAGGTCGCGCACGGTGCGCCCGTGCCGGTCGATGAGGTCCACGAGGCAATCCTACGCAGTCGTCAACTTTTGACTACTTCGCGGCCGGGCCGGAATCGGGCCCGAGGAACGTGACCTCGACGGTGTCCCCGGCCCGCACGCCGTTCCCGTCGGGCACGGCCATGATCGCGTTCGCCGCGGCAGTCGACGCAAGTTGGTGGCTGCCCTGGGCGCCGGTGCGGGTCACGTGCACGCGGCCGTCGTCGCCCCACGTGGCGTGCACGCGGTCGAAATGGATCTTGCCGTCGGGTTTGCGCACCACGTCTTCGTCGACGATCGCCGCCACGGACGGGCGAAAGGGAGTCGCGTGCCCCATCATGTGGCGCAGCGCTGGCCTGGCGAGAAGTTCGAAACTCATCAACGAGCTCACCGGGTTGCCCGGCAGACCGAAGATCGGCACGATGCGACCGTCGTGTCCCGGCATGACGCCGAACGCGAACGGCTTGGCGGGTTTCATCGCCACCTGGAACCACTGCATGTCGGCTACGCGCGCAAGCACCGCTTTCACCACGTCGTAGTCGCCCATGCTGACGCCACCGCTCGTGATCATCGCATCGATCGCGCCGTGACGGATCGTCTTCACGAACACCGACTCGAGTTCGTCTTCCCTGTCGCGAAATATGCCGAGGTCGATCGGATCCGCACCGCACTCCTCCACCACGCGCAGCAACATCCTGCGGTTCGACTCACGGATCTGACCCGGCTGCAACGGAGAGCCGTCGTCGACCAGCTCGTCACCCGTCGACAGCACGCCGACTCTCGGCCGCCAATAAGTCTGCACCTCCTGTGCATTGATGCTGGCGAGCACCCCCTCGACCATCGGTGTGATCACGGTTCCCGCACGGAACACCGTGGCACCGACCGCCACGTCGGATCCCGCATCGCGGATTGCGTCGCCTGCGCTCGCCGTCGCGAGAATGCGCACCCCGTCGGCACCGATGCGCTCGGTGTCCTCCACCATCACCACTGCGTCGCAGCCGTCGGGAATCGGCGCACCGGTCATGATGCGGATGGCGGTTCCCGCAACGACCGGCACCGACGACACCGCTCCGGCGGCCACTTCACCTATCACCCGCAGGTCGACGGGTACCGTCGCGACGTCGACCGACCGAACCGCGTATCCGTCGACGGCGGTGTTCGCAAACGGCGGCACGGGTTCGGTCGCCACGACATCTACGGCAAGAACGCAGCCGCGAGCCTCGCGCACCGGAAGAGTCACGACGGGCCCCCGTGCGCACTGCGCGAGAACGATGCGGCGCACCTCTTCCAACGGAGTCATGCGCTCAACCTACTGTCAGGCGATAGACCTAATGACATGCCGAATTACCGTGCTCCGTCGTCGTCGGGGCATTCCGTGGCGTGGACCATGTGGGACGGCTCTCCCGCCAGCGATGTGTCGTTGCGCTGGGAGAACGAGGGCTGGACCGCCGAGGTGACTCTGCAGGCCGACAACGCCCTCGCCATCATTCGTCTGTCGGCCCAGTGGATGGTGCAGCAGATGCTGCTGTTCCGCGACATGGAAGAACCCGACCTGTGGCTTGCCACCGACGGTCACGGTCGCTGGGGCGAGATGAACGGCGCGCACCGCACCGAACTCGACGGATGCGTCGACATCGATTTCGCGCGCACACCGTTCACCAACTCGATCGTGACCCACAGGCTGCCCCTGCATGTCGGGCACACCGCCGACCTGCACGTGATCACGATCGATGTCGAGACGCTGAACGTCGAGAGCGTGCCCCAGCGCTACACGCGCCACGACGAGTTCGCGTGGGAATACACCTCGCTGCTCGACGGCACGCCGCATGCGGCGCGTGTCGACGAGTTCGGTTTCGTCATCGACGAACACGGCGCTTTTCGTCGCGCCGACTAGCGACCGGCTACGCGCGGTTCCCGTCGAACCATGCGCGAACGCGCGCAGCAACGTCGGGCGACTGCATTGCCGCATCGAGAACCGCCTCGAGCCACCCCGCCGGTGTTCCGGTGTCCCATCGCTTCGTCGTGGTCAGGTGCCCGAGAAGAGCACCCCGCAGACCCTGTGCAAGCAGTGCGTCGGTGAGTTGGTATTCGCCGTTTGCGTGCGGCGTCAACGCGTCGATGTCGCCGAAGATATCGGGAGTCAGCACGTAGCGACCGAGGATGATCAGATTGCTCGGGGCGTCTTCCTGCCTCGGCTTCTCGACAACCCCGACGATGCCGAACGGGCCGTCGACGGGGGAATCATCGGTGACGGTGACGACTCCGTATGCGCTCACCTGGTCCATCGGCACGCGCTTCAGTTCGATGGCGCTCTTGCCTGTCGATGCACACGACTCGATCAACAGACCCAGCAGACCCGGGTCACCGCGCAGTTCGTCCGGCAGCAGCACCGCGAACGGTTCGTCGCCCACCGCCTCGCGCGCGCACCCCACGGCGTGGCCGAGCCCCTTCGGGTTGTCCTGGTAGGTGATCGTGACCCGCACGTCGGCACCGATGCGCGCAAGGCGATCGGCCACGTCGCCACGACCTTGGTCGCGGAGTTTCGCCACCACGTCAGGCGACGGCGTCACGTAGTTCTCGAGACCGGGCTTCGTGCGGCTCGACACCAGCACCACGTGGTCGATGCCGGCGCCGATGGCCTCGTCGAGAATCAGTTGCAGAGCGGGCACGTCGAAGATGGGCAGCAACTCTTTCGGCACGGCTTTCGTGACCGGATAGAAACGTGTGCCGAGCCCGGCGGCAGGAATCACGGCGGTGCGGGCTCTCATGGATTTCCACGCTAGCCAGATACCATTTGGCACTCGTAGGACCAGAGTGCCAGCCCCGGAGAACCCCCATGCCGACATACGTGTACAAGTTCGTGGACACCGGTGAGACCATCGAGGTGCAACAGGATTTCTCCGACGACACCCTCACCGAAGCACAGCACCCCGTCGACGGCACGATGCGCCCCGTGAAGAAGGTGTTCCTGCCGGTGGGCATCACGTTCAAAGGCGGCGGCTTCTACAAGACCGACAGCGGCAAGTCAGGCTCGGCCTCGACATCGTCGAGCAGTGCGAGCGACTCATCATCCGGTTCGAGCGACTCAGCATCGTCCACCACCACAACCTCGTCGTCCGCCGACTGACCTCTTTCTTTTCTGCCCGAACCCGTTTCTTGCTGATCCGGCAGCCGCACACATGATGCGGTCGAAAGGTCTCCCCAGTTGTCTCCGCGCCGGTTTCTCTCTGCCGCAGCGCATCAGTTCGCCGCACTGACGCGACGCGCCCTCTTCAGCCTCGAACGCGAACGACGGTCGCAGTTCGTTGCAGTGGTTGCGGTGTCGATCACGTGCGCCATCACGGTCACCGAGGCAGTGGTCTCGACGCATCGGACACGCCGGGCGTGGTCGGCAGATGTTCCCGTGCTCGTCGCCGCCGCTGACATCGACAAGGGCGAGGAGCTGACTCTTGCCAACTCGCGCGTGCGAAGAATGCCCCGCGCGTTGGTCCCGTCTGACGTCGTCTCGTCGCTGCCAGCCGACTCGACGTCGCGGGTGTCATTGCGGGCGAACACACTTCTGACGTTGTCGGTGCTGGTGCCCGACGCGGAATCTGTTGCCGTTCCGACCGGCTGGCGAGTGGTTGCGCTTCCCGATGACATCGTGCCACCCGATCTCACACCCGGTGATCGTGTCGACATCGTGATCGGCACTTCGGTTGCAGCCATCGACTGCATCGTGCTCGGCATCACGCCATTGGCGGTCGCCGTGCCTCCGGATGCAGTGCCGGCGGTGGCCGCAGGCGCCCGATTGGGTGACATCTCGGTGGTCGCCCGCCCGTGACACTCCCGTGTTGCTCAACAAGTAGACACCATCCACCTTCTGGGGGATAATGTTCGGGCATACCGCATACCAAGGGGGCTTGCATGGCGTACGGGGCAGACCAACCACTCGACACACCACCGGTGACCGACTGGGTCAACGACTGGGACTGGCTGGATGACGGCTGGGGCGAGAACGCGATCGACATCTGGAATTCGGTGCGCGAACAGTGCCCCGTCGGCAGCACCGAACGCTACGGACGCGCATTCATGCCCGTCACGATGGATGCGGTGCGGCAGATCGCAAATGACACCGAACACTTCTCGTCGGTGTGGGTCAACGTGTCACGACCCGACGCACCGCGGTCGGCGGCCCCGCCGATCACGTCGGACCCGCCCGACCACCACGGTCACCGTCGTCTGATTCTCCCGGCCTTCAATCCGAAGACCGTTGCGGCGCTCGAGCCGGAACTGCGTCGTTACTGCCGCGAACTCATCGGCAAACTCGACGGGCAGAGTGCAACCGACGCCGCGTTGAACTACACGCAGCACATTCCGGTGCACGGCATCTGCATTCTCACCGGGTTGCCCGAGGAAGACGCCGACCTGTTCCGCGACTGGATCTACAAGAACTTCCAGCTCGCGCCGAAGGACAACCGCATCCGTCTCGAGGTCATGACGGAGATGACGCACTATCTCGATGCGCTCCTGAAGGACCGTCTCGCGAATCCGAAGGACGACCTGCTCACGTTGATCGCCAACTCGGAGATCGACGGCAAGGAAGTGCCGTGGGACATCAAGATCGGCTACATGCGACTGCAGATCGTCGCCGGTATCGACACCACCTGGAGCGCCATCGGTTCGGGCATCTGGCATTTCGCACAGCACAACGACGAAGTGAAGCGCCTCGTTGCCGTCGACAACGACGACATTCTCTGGCAGACCGCGAACGAAGAAGTTCTTCGCTACTACGCACCGGTCACGATGGCGCGCAAGGTCATCGACGACGTCGAAGTGTCGGGATGCCCGATGCGCCCGGGTGAACAAACCCTCGTCACGTTCCCTGCAGCGAACCACGACCCCGCAGCATTCGAGGACGCACACGTGTTCAAGATGGACCGCGAGAACAACCGCCACGTCGCATTCGGACTCGGTATCCATCGTTGTGCGGGGTCGAACCTCGCCCGCCTCGAGATGATCGTTGCGTTCCAAGAATGGCTGCGCGCATTCCCGAACTACAGCCTCGACCCGGCAAAGAAGACCACCTGGGCAAACGGCCAGGTGCGCGGACCCCGGCAGTTGCCGGTTCTGCTCAACCGCTGACCCACACCGACGGCCCCGTGTCGGCCCACACCGACTGCGTGCGGGGCTACACCGACGGAATGATGCGCGGGCTCCAGGGACGTGCTTCGTCCCAGAAGTGACCCGTCACCGTGCCCTCGCGCAACTTCGCGAGAAAATCTTGCGGGCCGTCGAAGTCGGGCATCTCGACGAATGCGCTTCCCAATGCGAGCGGCACGTGAGCATCGCTTCCCGCGCCGATGGCCAGGCCACGATCCTCGGCGAACGACACGGCGCGCGCGTTCAACGACCTGAGCGATGTCTTCGAATTGTGCCCCTCGATTGCATCGACGAGGCCGGCATCGACAATGTCGTTCAGCGATGCCTCGGTGAGGTTCTTGCGCATCGGGTCGAACGGGTGCGGGACGTAGACGATGCCGCCCTGGTCACGGATCGCCCTGCACGTGTCGGCGGCACTTGTGCCGTAGGAGATCTTCTCGGTGAGAAAGAGGCCGATGACCTCACCGGTGTGGGTGCGCACCTCCTCCCCCACGATCACCCGGCACACGCCTTCGAGGAGCCTCTGGAGGCGAAGTGCACCCTCGATCGCGTTGTGGTCGGTGATGCACAGCACGTCGATTCCGCATTCAACAACACTGTCGTGGATCTCGTCGAGCGTGGTGGTGGAATCACCGGAGAACATGGTGTGGCTGTGCATGTCGACGCGCACTTTGCCCGGCGCGCACGGTGTCGACAGGTGCGGGTGCCGTTCGATTGCGGCGGGCGTTGCACTCGCCATGGTGACTACGCCCCGCTCATGGTGACGCCCGAGATCACGAGCGACACTCCGGCCGCACGCATCGGCAGCCAGTCGACGTCGCCGCCGATCTCCTGCACATCGAGCAGCATGCGCTGCAGCGTCGATGCGATGGTGAACTCGCGCACCGGTTCGGCAGTCTTTCCGTTGCGGATCATGAGACCGCTGGCTCCGGTGGAGAAGTCTCCGGACACCGGGTTCACTCCACTGTGCAGGCCCTGAACGCTGTCGATGAGAACGCCCTCCTCGATGCCGGCAATCAGTTCTTCCTGCGACTTGGTGCCCGGGGCGAGGCGAAGGGCCACACAGCCGCCCGCATTCCCGGTGCTCTTCGTCTTCATGCGGCGCGCGCTGTATGCGTCGTGCACGAACATTTTCAGCACGCCGTTCTCGACGAGAACGTTGCGGCGAGCGGCCAGGCCGTCGCCGTCTGTTTCGCGCGCGTAGTAGGCCCGGGAATCGGTGGGGTCGTCGACCAACGTGACGAGCGGTGATGCGACCTGTTCGCCGATGCGGTCGGCAAAGATGCTGCGGCCCTTCGAGACGCTCTCGCCGTTCAGCGTGCCGCCGATGATCGACAGGAACTGTGCGGTGACCATGGGATCGAGCACGACAGTGGTGACCTTGCTCGCCGGTTTCACCGCGCCGAGAAGGCGCGTCGCGCGCTCGGCGGCTGTCCGTGCGGCCTTTTCGAGATCGAACTTTGCGGGGTTGTCGCCGAGCGCATACGCCCAGCCTGTTTGCGTCTCGCCGTTGTCGTCGACCAGCACGCTGACCGCGGCGTAACAACTGTTCGAACGGCTGCTGCTGCGGATGCCCAGCGTTGTTGCCGAGGCCTCCTCCGTGCTTCCGTCGGAATAGTTCGAATCGTCGATGCGCAGACGGCTGTCTTGCGCGAGCACCAGACGCTCGAGTTCCTTGGCGATCTCGATCTTCTTCTCGGTGGGAAACGCCGCGAGGTCGTCGTCCCACAGTTTCTGCTCGACCACGGGCACACCGTCCGGTTCGGCGAGCCCGGCAAATTCATCGGTGCTCCCGTACTCGGCGTTCTCGCGCGCCTCTGCGAGGACTTCGCGCCACGAGTCCTCATCGAATGTACCCGCCGATGAAGATCCCGTGCGCCCGTCGACGATCACCGTGATGCCGATGCCCTGGCTCTGTGCCGACACGAAGTGCTCGACCTCGCCGTTGCGCACACGAATGTCGGTCTCGGTGGAACGCGACAACGATGCGGCAATCTGTTCGCCCGGCAGGGCCTCGGCCACGATGGCGTCGGCGATTGCTTGCAGGTCGTCGACGGTGCGACGGGTCATGCGGCGGTTCCGCCGATGGTGAGCGACTTCACGCGCAGGGTGGGCTGTCCGTCGCCCACGGGAACGCCCTGGCCGTCTTTCCCGCAGGTGCCGGGGTTGCCCATGGCGAAGTCGTTGCCGAGAAGGTCGATGTCGGCGAGAACCTGTGGTCCGTTGCCGATCAGGTTGCCCTCGCGCAACGGTTCGGTGATCTCGCCGTTCTCGATGAGATACGCCTCGGTCATGCCGAACACGAAGTCACCGGTTGCGGTGTTCACGCTTCCGCCGCCGAGTTTGGCCACGTACACGCCCTTCTCGGTCGCACGGATGATGTCATCGGGTTCTTCGGTGCCGTTCATGACGAACGTGTTGGTCATGCGCACCATCGGCAGGTGCTCGTAACTCTGACGACGGCCGTTGCCGCTCGGTGCGCGACCCTCCTGGCGGGCGCGAATGTGATCCCACATGTAATCGGTGAGGATTCCGTTCTCGATGAGAACATTGCGCTGTGCCTTGTGGCCCTCGTCGTCGATGCCGATGGCACCCCATTCACGCGACATGGTGCCGTCGTCGACGAGTGTCACGAGCGGCGATGCAACCTGCTCGCCCACGCGGTTCGCGTACACCGATGCACCACGGGCAACAAGGTCGGCTTCGAGTCCGTGACCGCACGCCTCGTGGAACAACACGCCACCCGAACCGCACTTGATGACGACCGGCATCGCACCGCTCGGGGCGGGGCGGGCGCGCAGTTTTGTGACCGCCTGTCGAGCCGCACGTTCGGCGAGTTCCTCGATGCTCTCTTCGTCGAACAACTCGAACCCGATGGTGTAGCCGAGCGAATCGAAACCTGTCTGCATTCCGGTGTCGCTGTTCGCCACTGCCGTGATGCGGAAGTTGGTGCGCACCTGTTCGTCGGTGGCAAAGACTCCGTCGCTGTTCACCACGAGAATGCGCCGCTGGCTGTCGCCGTAGCTGGCCGACACCTGAACGATGCTGTTGTCGACGCCGCGCGCAACCTCGTTCGCGAGCTTCAGCAGTTCGACCTTCTTCGCCTTCGGCACCGAGGCGGACGGGATCTTGATGGTGTTCACCTGCTGGCGGGTCAGCGACTTCAACGACACCGTGTGCGTTGCACCGTCGCCCGACGATGCCGCTGCGGCTGCGGCCTCGGCCGCGGCCATGAGACCCTTCTCGGTGAGATCAGAGGTGTAGGCAAAGCCGGTGGTCTCGCCGTTGATCACGCGGATGCCGGCACCGGAGCTGCGCCCGTTCGAGACTGCCTCAACCTTGCCGTCGTCGAGCCCGGCCCCGAGGGCGCGCCTGTCTTCGATGAAGATCTCGGAGAACCCCGCCCCCGTGGAACGACCCTTGGCGAGAACTCGCTCGAGGACCGATGTATCGAACTCTTGGGACAGATCAATGAGGCTCACGGCGCTCAGCCTACTGACGCCCCGGCACCCATCTGGTGGCGTGCGGATGGCGAACGCCGCACGGTGCCGAAGGCCTGCTCTCGGGAGGTCGGCGGGTCGTATTGTTGAGGGCGAATGTCCGAGTCGATGGCCGCCCAGGCTCTTCCCGAAGTGCGCGAACACCAGACGCGCTGGTGGAAAGAAGTTCTCATCATGGGTGTCTTCTATGCCATCTACACGGCCACCCGGAACCGATTCGGATCGTTCTCCGTGGGCGACACAGACATTCCGCTGCACGCGTTCAACAACGCGGTGAAGGTGATCCGCATCGAGCGCGCCATCGGGCTGTACCACGAAGAGACAATCCAGGACTGGTTCCTCTCCCACGAATGGTTCCTGCAGTTGCTGAACACGTTCTACGGCACTGCACACTTTGCCGTCACCATTGCGGTGTTCTTCATTTTGATGAAGCGCCGCAAGGACGTCTTCCCGTTGTATCGCAATGCTCTCGCCGTGATGACGGGGCTTGCGATCATCGGGTTTGCCCTGTTCCCCCTGATGCCGCCGCGCCTCCTCGACGAACCCTGCCCGCCGGTCGGCTACGGCGGTGCCTGCATCGAGCACGAGTTGCGCAACTACAACGAGGCGCAGAGTTTCGGATACGTCGACACTCTGAAGGAATACGGCGGCCCGTGGGACTTCAGCTCGGGTGGAATGGCGAAGGCGTCGAACCAGTACGCCGCAATGCCGTCACTGCACATCGGATGGTCGTCGTGGGTGGCGTTCGGCTTGTGGCCGCTGCTGCGACGACGTTGGTTGCGTGTGGCGGCACTGCTGTATCCCGCGGTCACGTTGTTCTGCATCGTGGTGACGGGGAACCACTTCTGGCTCGACGGGGTCGGCGGGTTGGTGGTACTCGGTTTCGGTTTCTTGATTGGCATGTCGATGCATGAATGGAACCAACGACGACTCGATGCGAAATTCGACCTACTAAAGAGCGGACATCCGTCCTCCGGCACCCTTTCGTAAAAGTTCTGCCATGCCGTCATGACGGCATCCCGACACTTTTCCCAACCACAGTGACGGCATACCGTCACTTGCACCACCCAAAACGACGGCATACCGTCATCAAGGCTGTCCGAAACGACGTTATGCCGTCACTACCACACTTATTTTTGTGCCCCACCCCCTGAGCCCCTGAGCCCCTGAGTCCCCGGAGCAAGCCCATCAAAAACTGTGGTATCCCCCGTCGATGGTCACCACGTCGCCCGTGTGATACGCGCTGGCATCACTCGCAAAATACGCCGCAATCGCACTGAAGTCATTCGGGTCTCCCCACCGACGCATCGGCACACGCGGTAACACGTTCGCCACGAACTTGCCCCACCCCAATGCAGGTGCGGTCATCTCACTCTCGATCCACCCGGGCAACACGGCGTTGCTGCGGATCTTGTGCCGCGCATGCTCAACGGCAATCGCGCGCATCATCGAGATCAGCCCCGCTTTTGATGCGCCGTAATGCTGGCCGCGTTGCTGACCAAAATACGCCGACCCGGATGTCGTGAACACCAACGACCCGCCGTCACCGCGTGCCACCATGTGCTTCACTGCGGTCTGCGCGGTGTAGAAGGCTCCGTCGAGGTTCACGCGCAACACACGGTGCCATTCCTCATCTGTCATCGAGACGAAACTTTCAGCCTTTCCCCCGACGCCTGCGTTCACGAAACACGCATCGACTCGACCCAACGCATCAACAGTCGCATCGAACGACTTCGACACCTGTTCCTGTTCGCCCACGTCACACACCATGTCGACCACCGTCGCGCCCATCTCGGTCAACTCGGCCCGGGCCAGACGGTTCTTTTCCGCCGATGTTCCCCAGATCGCGAGGCTCGCCCCCTTGCTGGCCAAGCCGCGGGCCATTCCGAGGCCGATTCCGCCGTTTCCGCCGGTGACCAGAGCCACCTTCCCCGTCAAGTCAAATAAGTCCTTCATACGGCACAGACCGTAGCCTTGACGGTGTTATGGCGCTTCTCGACGGCATCCGTGAGCCTTCCGATCTCCGCCCATTGACCGTGCCCCAACTCGACGAACTCGCCGAGGAAATCCGCACGTTCATCGTCAATGCGGTGGCCGAGACGGGCGGGCACCTGGGTTCGAACCTCGGCGCCGTCGAGTTGTCAATCGCCCTGCACCGGGTCTTCGAGTCACCCACCGACGCCGTGCTGTGGGACACCGGCCACCAGGCCTACGTGCACAAGATTCTCACCGGTCGTCAGTCGGGATTCGCCAAACTGCGCCAGCACGGGGGCATCTCCGGATACCCGAGCCGCGAAGAGAGCCGCCACGACTTCATCGAGAACAGTCACGCCTCGACGGTGCTGTCGTACGCACACGGTCTTGCAGTCGCGCGTGATGCAAGCGTCAACGACTTCCGCCACATTGTCGCGATCATCGGTGACGGCTCGATGACCGGCGGCATGGCATACGAAGCATTGAACAACCTCGGTCATTCGAAGAGCCGAGTGATCATCATCCTGAACGACAACGGTCGCTCGTACGCCCCCACCATCTCGAACCTGTCGCACGGCGGCGCAGTGCCCGACGCAACCGAGGCAACAGGCGAGCACCCGCGCTTCATTGATCGCGCCACAGGAAAACTGTCGAGAAAGCTCACCGACATCCGCTTGAACCCCGTGTATGTGCGACGCCAACGCAAGTTCGAGGCGTTCATGCGTGACCTACCCGTTGTCGGCAAACAGGCCGAACAGGGTGTCGAGGCGTTCAAGGCCGCTGTGCGCGAGTTCCTGCAGCCACCGTCGTTCTTCGAGGCGCTCGGTGTGCAGTACGTGGGCCCCGTCGATGGTCACGACATCGCAGAACTCGAACGTGCGCTCACTGCGGCGGTTGCGCGCGAAGACGAGGGACCGGTGGTTGTACACGTGCTCACACAGAAGGGACGTGGCTACTCCCCCGCCGAAGACGACGACGAAAAACACCTGCACGACACGCCGACATTCGACCCCCTCGATGGCCCGCAGAAGTCGGGGCCGTCGGGCTACACCGGCGCATTCAGCGATGCTCTCGTAGCCGAGGCAAAGAACGATCCCCGCATTGTCGCCATCACCGCCGCCATGCCGGGCCCGACCGGTCTGCTCGATTTCCAGGAAAAGTTTCCCGAACGATTCTTCGACGTCGGCATCGCCGAGCAGCACGCGGTCACAGCCGCGGCCGGAATGGCCATGGGCGGTTTGCGTCCCGTTGTGGCTCTCTACTCCACGTTCCTGTCACGCGCGTGGGACCAAGTCGTCTACGACGTCGCGCTTCACCGGCTCCCCGTTGTGTTCTGTCTCGACCGCGCAGGCATCACCGGTGACGACGGCCCCAGCCACCACGGCATCTACGACATGGCGCTTCTCTCGAAGGTCCCCGGCATGCGCGTTCTTGCTCCGTCGTCGGTGCAGGACCTCGAACAGATGCTGCACGACGCGATGACACTCGCCGCCGAAGGCCCCGTGGTCATTCGTTACCCAAAAGGTGCGGCTCGGTCGGTCGACGCCACACGAGTCGGCCGCGGGTTGTCGGCACTCAAGATGGCAACCGGCGACGGGTCACTTGCCCTGCTCGCCGTCGGAAAGATGGTCGGTGCCGCCGAGAAGGCCCTGCCGATGCTCGAGGCCGCCGGCATCCACGCAACGGTCTACGACGTGCGGTCGTGCACACCTCTCGACGCCGACATGATCAGAGATGCCGCATCACACCGAACCGTGTTGACAATCGAAGACGGAATCCGTGACGGCGGAATCGGCTCGATGATCGCCGACCAGATTCACGCTCTGTCGCCACAGGTGCCCGTCGAGACCCTGGGCGTGCCGACCAAGTTCATTCCGCACAACAAGCCCGACGTGATTCTCGCATCGCTCGGCCTCGACGCCGACGGAATCGTGACCGCTGCGCAACGTCTGTTGGCGTAGCGTTGGTGCATGTCATCTGACCTGGCCGCCGAACTCGACTTCGCACTCTCGCTGGCCGACGCAGCCGACGCCTACACGTTGCCGCACTTCCATGCGCGGTCGTTCAGTGTCTCACTGAAAGAGAACCAGACCGAGGTCACGGAAATCGATCGCGGTTGCGAGACGTTGATCATGGACATGATCCGCGTACAACGACCGCATCACGCCTGGTACGGCGAAGAACACGGCACCGGCGGAGAGTCCGAATGGACATGGGTCATCGACCCCATCGACGGAACGTCGAACTTCGTGCGCGGCGTTCCGGTGTGGGCAACGTTGATCGGACTGGTGCATGCAGACCTCGGCCCCGTGATGGGGGTTGTGTCTGCACCAGCGCTCGGCATGCGGTGGTGGGGCATGACCGATGGTGGTGCACACTTCAATGGTGCACCGATTCGGGTCAGCACCGTGTCGTCGCTCGCAGAGGCTTCGTTGTCGATCACCGCGAATTCCCTGTGGGACAAGATCGGCAAGACATCTCACATCGAGGAACTCACCCGCTCGGCGTCACGCGTGCGCGGCTACGGAGACTTCTGGCAGCACATGCTGGTGGCACAGGGCGCGGTGGACATTGCGGTCGATGCGGTGGGGCTCGAACCGTACGACATCGCGGCGTTGATGCCGATTGTTCAAGGCGCCGGCGGAATGTTGACGAACCGCAAAGGGGTCGTGGACTGGCGAGCCAACACCGCCATTACGTCAAACGGACTGTTCCACGACACAGTCATCGAGATCCTGACCCGCAAGGGTTGAAATCAAACCTGAGACACGGTACGACTACGAAAATACCGCAACAAGTGGTGCGTGGTCGCTGTGGTCGAGTGCGTCGGGAAAAGTTCCGGTGCCCCCGTCGATCGACACCAGATCTTTTGCCATTTTCTTGCTCGCAAAAATGTGGTCGATCTGTTGGGCAACACCGTTGCCGTCCTTCTTGCCGTTCTTGTGTGTCCAGAAATGTCCGCACTCCCCGCGCCTCGCATTGCAACCGGTGCAACCCGGGAGAGGCGACCGCTGGCCGGCAGTGATGTCGGTGAGATTCAGCAGACCAAGGTCGAGGAAATCCCTCGGAACATCGATCGGCAGCACGTTCAGGTCACCTGCCACAATCACCCGGTCACGACCGCTGTCGAGGATTGCCTCGATGTCATCGAGCAATCTCGGGATGGAATCCCAACCTCCGAGGGCGTGCCCACCCTTGCTGTCCCGGATGACGCCGTAGATTCCCGCGATTGTCGCCCAATACTCGCCCCTCTTGAACGCATCAACTGCGACAAACGTTCCGGGCCACCACGCGTCCAGTTCGCGAGTCTTGCGTCCCTTTCCGACCGAGGTCAGTGGAGCCGTCTCACAACCCGGGGCCACAATCAACGTGGAGAAGTGTTGGGTCTTGCTCAACCCTCCCCCGTGGCCCGTGACCTGCAGGTCGGTCCACTCGGCGCGCGCACGTTTGTCTGCTTCAGTCAGCACGGCGATGTCGGGGTTGACCCGGTCGAGCAACCACTGTTTGCGCAGTGGCAAGGCGGCACGCGGCGCAATCGCCTTCATGTTCCAAGTGGCAATTCTCATTTTGATCGTCCTCCGCGGGTCTTCGGGGCACGACTTCCCTTCAGGGTGCCGTCCGACGTACACAATGGTTTGAAGTCGCATTCGTCGCACACCTTCTCACCGGGCACTTCGATAACGCTGAAGTCCTCCCGCTTGATCGAGTCGACGACGCTGTCGAAGTGTTGCATGGCGGTTGCAACATCTCCCGCCACATACGGGAATTCCATGATTGCATCTGCCTTCGACTCCTCACCGGTCCAGTAGATCACCAAACGCTTGGGCACGCCCTTGCCGCGCTGTTCGAGAATGTGCGCATAGATGCAGAGCTGTTTGTAATAAGAGTCGATGATTGCTGCTCCTGCGGACGGCTTTTTCTGCGCCTTGAAGTCGAGAATCTCGAGTTCTCCGTCGTCGCCCGACACCAAGTCGATCGCTCCGCTGAGGATGTAGCCGTCTTTCTCGAGTGACACGTCGACTTCCGTCTCGCGGACCCGGCTGATCTCCTCCTGGTTCTCTTTCCAGTAACGGAACACCTGCTGTCTGGCTGCGTCGAGCTGCTGTTGACCCAACTGTCGGGCCTCACGCTCCGACAGATGGCGATAGTTGAACTGGAAGCGGTTCTCGATGAACTCGTCGGTGACTTTCTTGCGGTCGCCGTTCAGAACCGTTCGGTGAATGTCTTCGATTGTCTGGTGAACGACGAGTCCGAACACCACCATCGCCGCACGCGACGGCTGGAACTCGAGTTTCTTGTACATCTCGTACTGGCGCGGACATGTCTCGTACACCTTGATGTCACCCGTGAAGCTGTACGCCTTCTTCAGGTCGGCTCGTGGCCGGTCTTCCAAATGCAGGTCGTTGATCGGCTCCTTGTCGACCTTTGTCCACTCGACCGCCTTCGCGAGAATTCCCTTGAAACGTGGTTTCACCTTTTCATCGTCCGACGACAGCAACACGAGAAAGTTCTGTGCGCGAGAGAACGCGACGTAATACATGCGCATGGCGTCGAATTCTCCGATTCGCCCGCTGTCCTCGTACGAATCACGCACGTAGTAATCGCCGAGAGTCTGGTCGATCTTGCGCGAGACACTTGAGTTCTTCGAGAGACCGCCCACGGCAACCACCGGAAACTCGAGGCCCTTCGATTGGTGGATCGTGAGGATCTGCACGTGCCCCTTCGGGAACGGGCGGTCGTCGTCTTCGTATTCGTTCAGACCGTCCTCGAACAGAAGAACGAGGAAACTGTTGAAGAACGAGTTCCGCAGCGAATTGAGTTTTGCCGACGTGATGACCGGATAGCCGTAGAACCGCTGGAATGTTCCGATCAGCTGGGTGAAGATCGCGACATGTCGTGACTTGTTCTCGTCGCGCAGGTACCCCGCAAACGGCTCGAACGGGAGCAGCGCATAGACATAGTCAGCAAGACGAGTGTCGAGATTCTGACCCTCCTTGAGACCCGCAATCTCTGCTGCGAGTGCCTCGAGTTTCTTGATCAACGGCTGACCCGCCCAATGCGACCTCACGTAGTCGACACATTCATCGACATACCCGTGAAATGCCCTGTTCCTGTGGTTCGGTTCGCCACCGCGATTGTCTTCGTCGTCGAACCCGAGAATGATCGCAAAACTCCCGACGAGAGTCATGATCTCTACTCCGTCGAAGTACTTGCCGGCACGCGGGCAGAAGTACTTGATTCCCTTCTTGGCCAATGCCTGCATGTACGGGCCGCTCGTGCCTTCCTTCACGGAGCGAAGAAGCAGAGCGACCTGGCTGTAGTCGTCGATGATCCCGTTCGACTTCATGTATTCCACGAAGTCCGCAAAAGCCTCGGCTTCCTTTTCCTTGGTCTTGCCGGTGATCTTCAACACCGAATCCACGTTCGGATGCGGTCGGGAGAGATCGGGCCTGATCTGTTTGTCGAACCTGAACACTCGGGCATCGTCGCTCGACCAATCATGAGCCGACATGAAAGCGTCGTACGCCGACACGATCGAGGGGTGAGACCTGTAATTGGTGGTCATCACGACTTGGGTCGTCTTCTTCTGTGCGGAGGGAAACTCGAGAATGTTCCTCACCGTCGCTCCACGAAACCGATAGAGCGCCTGGTCTTCGTCGCCGACCACGCAGATGTTGCCGCATCCGTTTCCGAGTTCCAGGATCATCTGTTCCTGGATGTAGTTCGTGTCCTGGTACTCATCAACCATCACGTACTTGATCGTCTTCTTGATCTTGTCCCCGACACCCTTCTGTCGCATCATCTCGAGAAAGAACAACTGAAGGTGGGCAAAATCGATCCGGTTTCGCTCCTTCAATTCCTTGCGGTAGCGGAGATACGCCTTGCCGAGTTCTCTTCTGAACGGATCCTTCGACTTCGAGACCTTTGTCGAGTCGATCGTCTCCTCGGCAATCTTGTCGAAGTACTTGACCACTTCTCCGATGGTGCCCCACTTCGACTTCCACTGGGCCAGGTAGAGACCGTCACCGTCTCTCTCACCGACAATCTCTCTGAAGTGTTCATTGATGAACAACTTCTGCGCCAGCGGATCGAGAACATCGAAGTTCTTGCCGAGTTCGGTCTCCAGCGAGTATTTCTCCAGGAATTCCTTTGCGACACCGTGGATGGTTCCCGTAATCAACCCACTGAGATCGGCTTTGACATCAAAACGCGCAGCATCGCGCGCAAGGCGATCCCGGATCTCGAGTGCCGCTTTCTCGGTGAAAGTACAGAGAACAATCTCTTCGGGCTTCGCCTTTCCGGACTCGATGATGGCGAGAGTTCGGCGAATCATTGTCAGCGTCTTTCCCGACCCCGGACCCGCGATGACCAGAACCGGACCTTCGGTGGTGGTTGCCGCACGTTTCTGATCGAGATTCAATTCACCAAGAAGAGCATGATCAGCCACAATTCCCCCGCTTTTGTGTCAAATGGTCAACGACCATTCATCAATAATCCCACAAGTTACGGTGATCGGCCAGACCAACATCTCACGATCCGGTCCTGCATTTGTGTTGAATACGGTCGGCGGCCACATCCGGGTCGACATGCTCCCAGACCGTGAACACCCGCCACCCTTGTCGTCGCAACGCTGCCGCCTTCCGGCGATCACGAGCCTTGTTTCCTGCAATTTTCTCCGACCACCATCTTGCGTTGTTCTGCGGGGCCGTGTAATGCCACGGGCATCCGTGCCAGAAACACCCGTGCACGAACACCACCACACCACGCACCGGCAGAACGATGTCGGGCTTTCCGGGCAGATTCGACACGTGAGTCTCGACCCTGAAACCGCGTCTGCGCAATGCGTCAACCAACAGAGTCTCGGGTTTTGTCCCTCTCGTCTTTTGCCGTTTCATGCGGGATGACACTTGCTCGTCGCGAGGCTTGGGATTCGTCGTGGTGCCCACGCCCAACACGCTAGAACTGCAATTCGCACTACGCTCGAGTCATGGCCGATACTGACTCGAACCGCAAGACTGTGATCAGAAACGCCCGGCTCGTCGACGGCAGCGGAGCACCGGAGACACAGGCCGATGTCACCTTTCAAGACGGACTCATCATTGCTGTCGAATTTGCGGGCAAGGCCAGCACCGCACACGCCCACCGCGTCATTGATGCCGACGGACTCTTGCTGACTCCGGGCTGGGTCGACATCCACACTCACTACGACGCTCAGGCCACATGGGATCCGTGGTTGACCCCGAGCAGCTGGCACGGCGTGACCACCGCAGTAATGGGCAACTGCGGGGTCGGGTTCGCCCCCGCGCACGAAGACCGCCACGAATGGTTGATCGAACTGATGGAGGGTGTCGAGGACATCCCGGGTTCGGCCATGACCGAGGGCCTCACGTGGGGTTGGCGTTCGTTCTCCGAATACATGGACGTTCTCGCATCACAGAAGCGCGTGATCGACATCGGCACGCAGATTGCCCACGGCCCCCTGCGCGCCTTTGTGATGGGTGACCGCGGTGCTGCAAACGAAACCGCCACCGACGAAGACATCGCACTGATGGCCAAACATGTGGAAGAGGCCATGGCGCACGGAGCACTCGGCTTCTCGACCAGCCGCACACCAGTGCACCGCAGCAAGAGCGGCGAACTCGTCCCCGGCACACACGCCGAAGCGAATGAACTGTTCGCGATTGCCGACGCAATGAACAAGAACGGTCGTGGTGTGTTCCAGTTCGCTCCCGAACACAAGATCCTGCCGACCGATGAGTGGCCATGGATGCGCGAAATGGCCGCACGCAACCCGAATGTGACAGTCAGCGTCAACCTGAACCAAGACGACGCCGCGCCGGATGTGTGGAGAACTGTGCTGAAGGAACTCGATCGCGCACAGACCGATGGCCTGAACATCATCGCCCAGGTGGCCGGGCGTTCGATCGGTGTTCTCATGTGTCTCGAAGGATCGTTCCACCCACTCGCCTTCCACCCCGCGTGGCAACAGATCGCCCACCTGCCGCACACCGAGCGGGTCAAGGCACTTCGCGACCCGGTGTTGCGCAACGCGTTCGTGAACGAAATTCCGCGTGACAACGGATTCTTCGAGAACATTGTTCTGTCACGCCTGTGGAAGATGTTCCCCGTGACCACTGCCGACATCGACTACGAACCCGATCCCGCCAAAGACAGCGTCGAGGCGATCGGCAAGGCAACCCGTGTGAGCCCGATGGACCTTGTCTACGACCAGTTGCTCTCGAACAACGGTCGCGGAATGATCTACATGCCGTTCTTCAACTACTCGTACGGTGACCTGTCGATGACACATGAGTTGTTGCAGCACGAACACACCCGCAATGGATTGTCGGATGCCGGTGCCCACTGTGGCGCAATCTGCGACGGAGGCATGCCGACATTCCTGATGACTCACTGGGTGCGCGACCGCCAACGCGGGCCGCGACTGAATCTGGAGAAGATGGTGCAGCGCCAGACCCGAAAGACTGCCGAGGTCTACGGTCTGCTCGACCGCGGACTCATTGCGCCCGGCCTGCGGGCAGACATCAACCTGATCGACTTTGAAGCACTCAGTTTCGACATGCCCGAGATGGTGTACGACTTCCCCGCAAACGGAAGGCGACTCGTGCAACATGCAAAGGGTTACGTGGGCACCTGGGTGAATGGGGTGCAGATTGTGGCG
>JBBANL010000006.1:0-131799 GCA_040401975.1 Ilumatobacteraceae bacterium
AAGTTCGACCGAAGGGAGCATTAGGAATCGTCCCGACCCGAACGCAGGCGGCTCACGTGCATCGCCATGACGGTGCCGGCCATCGCCACATTCAGGCTCTCGGCGCGCCCGCGATGCTCGATCGTGACCCACGAGTCGACGTCGGCGTCAGCGGGCAGACCATGGGCCTCGTTGCCCAGCACGATGCCGATGCAGCCGGAGAGATCGGCGGCGTAGAGAGACTCCGGCGACGATGCCGACAACGAATCGTGGGAGGTCGTGCCGATGAGCCTGACGCCGTTGTCGCGCAGCACCGACAATGAATCGATCTGCCACACGGGCACGTGGAACACCGCGCCTGCGGATGCGCGCACCACCTTCGGTGACCACGGGTCGACGGTGGAGCCGACGAGCACGACACCCCTCGCACCGGCGGCTTCGGCCGAGCGAACGAGCGTGCCCATGTTGCCCGGATCCGACACCTCGTGGAGCACGAGCAACCAGTCGTTCCCCTCGCACACGAGTGGCCCCGCGTCGGGAATGCTGCACACCGCGAGAATCCCGCGCGGAGACTCGGTGTCACTCACCGACGAGAACGTCTTTGTGTCGAGCTCGAACGAATCGACGGGGGCCTCGTAGTCGGAGTAATCGTCGCGCACGTACTGCTCGCGCACGCGGACCCCGGCGCCGACGGCCTCACGCACGAGGGTCGGACCCTCGACAACGAAGAGTCCCTCGTCATAACGGAAACTGCGGCGCCCGATGAGGCGCCGCAGAAACTGAACCCGGGGGTTCGACGATGACAGAGGCGTGCGACTCAGGCGAGCGCAGCCTTCGCTGACTTCACGAGGGCGCTGAACGCCTCTGCGTCGTGCACCGCCAGATCGGCGAGGATCTTGCGGTCGACCTCGATGCCTGCTGCGTTGAGGCCGGCAATGAAGCGGCTGTAGGAAATGTCGTTCAGGCGGCATGCAGCGTTGATGCGCTGGATCCACAGACGACGGAACTCGCCCTTCTTTGCGCGACGGTCGCGAAATGCGTACTGCCCCGAATGCAGAACCTGTTCGTTGGCGGCCCGGAACGAACGGCTCTTGTTGCCGTAGTAGCCCTTTGCCTTCTCGAGCACCGCGCGGTGCTTCTTGCGTGCATGCACTGCTCTCTTGACGCGTGCCATGGTTGTCTCCTATCTCTCGTGTCTGTGACTAGCGCTCACCGAGGAGGCGCTTGATCTTGCGGGCATCACCGGGGTGCACGTCGACGTCGCCTGCAAGACGACGCGTGCGCACACTGGACTTCTTCTCGAAGAGGTGCTGGCGATTGGCCTGCTGGCGGCGCAACTTGCCCGACCCCGTCTTCTTGAACCGCTTGGCTGCGGTCTTGCTGGTCTTCATCTTCGGCATGGTCTATTCCTGTTCCTCGTTGGAGATTGTCTCGGTGTTGGCGATTGTCTCGGGTTCTGCCGCGACATCGGTGCTGTCGGCCGGCGGAGTGTCCTTGTTCTTCTTGGCGGGAGCCTTCTTGTCGGGAGAGAGAACCATCGTCATGTTTCTGCCTTCGAGCCGCGCCTGGGTCTCGACTTTGGCGAGCGAACCGAGTTGTTCGAGTGCTGCGTCGAGGATCTTGGCGCCGAGTTCGGGGTGAGCCACCTCTCGACCACGGAACTGCAGGGTGACCTTCACCTTGTGTCCGTCCTCGAGGAAGTCGCGCATGTGGCGAACCTTCGTGTCGAAGTCTCCCTTTCCGATCTTTGGCCGGAACTTCACCTCTTTGACGGTGACGTGGGTTGTCTTCTTGCGTGATTCTTTTGCCTTCTGCGCCTCTTCGTACCGGAACTTTCCGTAGTCCATGATGCGACACACGGGCGGGTTCGCGAGCGGTGCGACCTCGACGAGATCGAGATCGAGTTCGCGAGCCAGTGTCAACGCATCTGCGGTGGAACGAATTCCCACCTGGCTTCCGTCGGGACCGATGAGACGTACTTCTCGCGCACGAATGCGCTCGTTGTACCTCGGCTCGTTATTTTGCGGCGTAGCTATGACTGTCTCTCTTGTGCAATGGGCCTTGCCCTCCTCTGTCGTGACCCGCTTTCGCGGCTCGTTCGTGACAATGCACGAAGCAGGAGGCAGGCACCGAGAGGCGCTCGCATTCTCGACCCGCTGCACTCCCGAGCCGGGGTGAGCAGGTGGGGGCAGAACCCCACTTCGTTCAATTGACCCCGTTAGGGTACCGCCCGAGGAGCCGAGACGACACCATGCCCACCGACCGCACCGCCGACGACGCCACCGCCGAGACTCTCGAGGCCATTGCCGATGCCCGCCGACGCCTGGCAGAGGTTCCCGCATCGGTCGTGGTCACGAACCACGCCATGGGCCTGTTCGAACTGGCCGCCATCCATTTGTCGGCCGAGCCGGCCCGCCTCTCCGAGGCAGCCCTGGCGATCGATGCGCTCGGGCACCTCGTCGACGGTCTCGGCGAGCGCCTCGGCGAGCACCACGAGACTCTCGTCGCCGCACTCGGCAACATTCGACTCGTGTTCGTGCAGAAGTCGACGCCCTCAGAGTGACGCAGCGGGCCTGATGTCGAAGGCCTCGTCACGGACCACATGAAAAGCGGTCGTGAACGACACGGCAGCCCCCACCTCGATCAAACGGGTTCCGTCGGCAATCACGGCACAGTGGAACGGCCACACCCGGCCCTCGGTGTCGGTGATCTCGCCGAGTCCGCGACGTGCGTCGAACGACGTGACGCTGCCGACGCGACGCACCCCGGACATGGACTCAGTGGATGATCTTCGAGATCGGGATCTCGAGCAGGTCGGAGGCTCCTGCATCGATCAACTCCGGAATGAGAGTGTTGATGCCACGCTTCGCGACGACGGTCTCGACCGCGAAGTCGCCCGACGCGAGCTGGGCGATGGTCGGCGACTTGGCCGCCGGAAGAAGCGCGAGCACGCGGTCCATCGACGATTTTGCGACGTTCAGTTTCAGAAGCACCTTGTCGCGTGCCTCGAGGGTGCCGGTGAGAAGAGTGAGAATCTGTTCCATCGCGTGACGTTTCGCGGGATCGGCCCACGACGACTTGTTGGCGATGAGTTCCGTGTAACTGGTGAGCATCGTGTCGATGATGCGCAGACCGGCCGCCCGCAACGCTCGGCCGGTCTCGGTGATGTCGACGACGCAATCGGCGATGTCGGGAATCTTCGCCTCGCTCGCACCGTAACTGAGCCGGATGTCGGCCTTGACTCCCCTCGCCTCGAAATAACGACGGGTCATCTCGGGATACTCGGTCGTGACCCGCACACCGTCCGTCAGGTCGGCAACCGACGTCGCGGGTGAATCCTGGGCCACGGCGACGACGACCCGAATCGGCAATGAAGTGGCCTTCGAGTACTTCAGTTCACCGAGGCTGACGACGTCGCTGTTGGTCTCCTCGATCCAGTCACGACCGGTGATGCCGATGTCGAACAGCCCCTCCTGAACGTACGACGCAATCTCCTGCGGTCGGAGAATCCGGACCTCGTCGATGCGCGGGTCGTCGATGGTCGCCTTGTAGTCGACTGCCGACGAACGGTTGATGGTGAGGTCGGCGGCCTCGAACAACTCGAACGTGGCCTTCTCGAGTGACCCCTTGGGCAAGACGAATTTGAGCACGTGCCGAGGCTATCCACGCATCACGTTGACGGAAGCGCGAATTTCCGTGCGGTCACACGAAAGAGAGCGATGCCCCGGCGGGTCTTCCACGGAGCCATGCCCCCGCATCCATCTCGGCCCGTCCTTCGGGCTGGACCCTCAGCAACACGAGCGCGCCGTCACCGGTGGAGACGATTCCCTCTCGCGTGAAGGTTCCCGGTGGCCCGTCGGCACTTCCCGCGCGCGGTTCTGCGGCGACGATTCGCAGTCGTGTCCCGTCGACCTCGCCGAACGCACGAACGGCCCTGACTTGTCGGTGGATCGCCACGGCGGCGTTTCCCCAGTCGATCCGCAGTTCTTCCCGCGTGATCTTCGCTGCATGCGTGGCGACACCGGTCTGCGGCTCGGGAACACCCAGACCTTCGCGCAGGCACTCGAGCAACAACTCGGCGCCCACCTGTGCGAGTTCCTCGGTGAGCGATGCGGTCGTCGACTGATCGGTGATCGCCACCTCTCTGCGGGCGAACACCGGACCCGTGTCGAGAGTCGGCTCGATCTTCATGACGCACACTCCGGTCGTGGCGTCGCCCGCGAGCAACGCTCGCTCCACCGGTGCAGCCCCCCGCCAACGGGGCAGCAACGAGAAATGGATGTTGATCATCGGCACGGACTCGAGCAGGTCGGCGGGAATGATGCGTCCGTAGGCCACGACCAGACCCGTGAGTTCGCCCGACGCGTGTTCGCGTATCCATTCGAGATCGTGCGACACTTCGAGGCCGAGTCGCAATGCTGTTTCTTTCACCGGACTCGGTGAGACTGCCGAACCACGACCGCGCCTCGCGTCGGGCCGCGTCACGACGTGGGAGATCCGGACACCGTTCGAGACCAGATGCTCGAGCACGACTGCCGCAGCGCGGGGAGTGCCGAGAAAGACGTACGTGCGCCCCACGTCCGCCATGATCTACTTCAATCCGATGTGGCGCGTTTCTCCCGCAAAGTTCCCGCCGTCTGAGATTCGCTTGTATTCGCGCATGGCCTCGTCACGCTGCTCGGGAGTCATCCGTTCGAACATGAGCACGCCGTTCAGATGATCAAGTTCGTGCTGGAAGAGACGCGCCAGCAGTTCGTCGGCCTCGACCTGCACGGTGTCACCGTTGAGGTCGACCGCCTCGAGCAGAACCTCCTTGGGGCGCAGCATCTCGACATACAGTCCCGGGATTGACAGACAGCCCTCGTCGTACACCCATTCGCCGCGCGACTCGACGATGCGAGGGTTGATCAACGTGACCGGTTCACCATCGATGTCGTACACGAAAATCTGCTTTTGCACACCGATCTGCGGGGCGGCCAGACCCAAACCCGGGGCCTTGTACATCGCCTGCAACATCGCCTGCGTGAGACGCACGACCTTGCCGTCGATGTTCTCGACCTGATCGGCGACTGCGGTCAGTACCGGATCACCGAAGGTGCGGATGTCGTAGCCCATAATCTGAAAGGCTACCTGCAGCATGAACGCAGGCCCCGACACCCCGTCCGGCTCCCACTACTTCAGTGAGAGACCTTCACGCGAATCTCAACGCGGAGAGTTCACGGTTCTCGTCGGCACCACCACGCTCACCCTCGCGACGGACACCGGCGTCTTCAGTCGGCACGGACTCGACAAGGGAACGCGTGTCTTCCTCGACACGATGCTGCATCGCGACCGACCGATCGTGGAACCCGGTGGCGTGGTGTGCGACCTCGGTTGCGGCACGGGCGCGATCGCGCTCTCCCTCGCCGTGCTGTACCCGCACTGCCGTGTGCTGGCCGTCGACATCAACGAACGTGCGCGCGAGGTGTGCGCGGAGAATGCAGCCCGCAACAACCTCGACAACGTGTCGGTCGTCTCCCCCGACGGGTTCGACCCGGGCACGCAACTCGCACTGCTGTGGTCGAACCCGCCGATCAGGATCGGCAAGGATGCACTGCACGGTCTCCTGTCGACGTGGTTCGCGCGTCTCGCCCCGCACGGAACGTCGCACCTGGTGGTCGGAAAGAATCTCGGCGCCGACTCGCTGACATCGTGGATGAACGACCAGGGATTCCGCGCCACGAAGATCGCGAGCAGCAAGGGCTTCAGGGTTCTCGAGGTGCGTCGGGTTCAGTAGCGGGTCGGGTCTGCGTGCACCCGCACCGACGTACCGTAGGTCTGCCTCAGCGCTGACACCGCCTCGCGCATCGCATCGCGCGACTCCGCCGAGAGAAGAGCCTCGTCGCCGCGCACGGCGATCCTCACCGGCGCAAGATTCGGCAACTCCGAGAACGAGCGGCCGTCGGCGAGAGCGACGCGAGCCATGACGCCGAACGGCGGGAGCCCGAAAGACTCCCTCGTTGCGGCGTCGGCACGATTCCATTCGAGGAGTGGTTCCGTCGTGTCGCCCGACGAGATCGCAACCAACAACGGATGCCGGGGCGTGCGGGTCTGCACCACCACGCGTCCGTCTGCACCGACAACCCTGGCGGCACGCACCAACAACGACGCAACCTCCCGTGCGGCAGTGACACGCGGTGCGTTCAGGTCGCGATCGATGTCGGCGAACACCACGGTCTCGGCCTGGGTCATGCGGAACAACACTGCTTCGGTTCCGATGAACACTGACCCCGGAGTCCACGAATCGTCGGTCTCGGCGGTGACCTCGACAACTGGGCGTCCCGTTGACTTCTGCACCTGCGAGACCAGGTGCGACACGCCGCCTCTCGGCACGGTGAAGGCGGTGCGACCGCACGACACGCACACGAGTCCGCGCTCGACGGCGCATTTTGCGCAGTGCAACCGGTCGTCGTCGTCGATCGTAAGAGCAGAGGAACAGTCGGAACATGTCTGGAGTGTGCGACACGATTTGCACACGACCAACCGCTCCCTGCCCTTCGTGTTCAGCACGCACAGTGTGGTGCCCCGCGAGTCGGACACCGCCTCGAGCAACGAAGACGACAGCAGAGACTGCGCCACGGGAACCTCGTTGAGGTCCTCGATGACGACCTCGGGCCAACCAACGGGAGTCGACGCCACCACCATCGAGTCCCGGTGACGCACCAGCGACTCGGCCGACGGAACAGACGACGTGAGCACGCACGGAACACCGAGTCGTTGCGCCCGCTCGAGTGCCACGTCGACGGAGTTCCAGGTAGGCGATCTTTCGTCGTGGTGCAGTTCGTCGTGTTCGTCGATGACCACGATGGACGCCATGTCGCGACAGGGTGCGAACACCGCCGACCGCGCCCCGATCACCACGTTGACACCCGAACGCGCGGCGTCCCAGTCGTCCGGGGCGAGCGCAGTCGTGAGACCGCGACGTCGCAGAGACGCAGCGCCGAGAACCGCCATGCGTTGAGTCGGGCACACCACCAGCACCGGACCACGCGACGCCAGCGAATGAACGGCGGAGAGCGCCGAGGCACACGGGGGAATCACGAGCAGTCCACCACCCGAGTCGGCGAGCGAGGCCGCCGCAACGGCGACCGGGTCATCAACGGGCCGAGGTGACGTGCGTTTCGGATGCGCCGCCCGCTCGCGCACACGAGGTGCCGATGCGCGGGAGAGCATCGAGCGCCATGACCCGAGGAATTCGTTCGCCGCCCATTTCGTGAGCTCGACCACATCGTCCTCGACGCCGAGTCCGGACACAGCGACGATCGGCGACAGTTTGTCGATCGCCAGACCGTCGGCCGAGGTGTCGGTTCGCGTCTCGAGCCGCACGACCCAACCGCTGACCCGACGGTTGTTGAGCACGACCCGCACGCGGACCCCCGGGGACACCTTGTTCACAAGGGAATCCGGGACGAGATAGTCGAAGATTTTGTCGATGCCCGAGACGTCGGGCACCACGGAAGCGATGAGCGCCGACAGATCCGTCAGAGATTCAGGGCGGACTTGAAGTCAGACAAGCGGGACAACGCTTCCCAGGTGAACTCCGGCTCGCTCCGACCGAAGTGCCCGTAGGCGGCTGTCTTTGCATAGATCGGGCGCTTCAGGTCGAGATCGCGCACGATTGCCGCGGGGCGAAGGTCGAACACGCTGCGAACCGCGGCCTCGATCGACTCCTCGCTGACATTGTTGGTTCCGAATGTCTCCACGAGAATGCTGATCGGCTGGGCCATGCCGATTGCGTATGCGACCTGCACCTCGCACTTGTCGGCCGCGCCGCTCGCGACGACGTGCTTTGCCACCCAACGGGCTGCGTATGCGGCGGAACGGTCGACCTTCGACGGGTCCTTTCCGGAGAAAGCGCCGCCACCGTGGCGACCCATTCCGCCGTAGGTGTCGACGATGATCTTTCGTCCGGTGAGTCCGGTGTCTGCGTGCGGTCCTCCGAGCACGAACTTGCCCGTCGGGTTCACGTAGATCGCCGGGCTGTCACCGGCGAACTGAGCCGGAATCGTCGGCATGATGACCTCTTGAATGAGGTCGGGGCGGATCTGGGTCTCGCGGTTGATGCCCTCGGCATGCTGTGTCGAGATGAGCACGGTCGTGAGGCGCACCGGCTTTCCGTCTTCGTAGTCGAAGGTGACCTGTGTCTTGCCGTCGGGGCGCAGATACGGAACGAGCCCGCTCTTGCGCACCTCCGTGAGGCGCTCGGCCATGCGGTGCGCGAGCCAGATGGGCAGGGGCATGAGATCGGGGGTCTCGTTGCACGCGTAGCCGAACATCATTCCCTGGTCGCCTGCGCCCTGACTGTTCAGTTGGTCCTCGGAAGCACCGCTGCGCTGTTCTTCGCTCTTGTCGACACCCTGGGCGATGTCCGCACTCTGGGCGTCGAGAGCAACGAGCACGCCGCACGTGTTCCCGTCGAAGCCGAACGCTGCGTCGTTGTATCCGATGTTGTTGATGGTCTCGCGAGCGATGGCCGGAATGTCAACGTAGGCGTCCGTGGTGATCTCTCCGGAGACGACGCACATGCCGGTGGTCAGAAGCGTCTCGCATGCGACGCGGCTGTTCGGGTCGACGGCGAGGATCGCATCGAGAACCGAGTCCGACACCTGGTCGGCCATCTTGTCGGGATGACCCTCGGTCACGCTTTCTGATGTGAACGTGAACTTCCTCACGACGACTCCTTCGCTTCTGCGGTCAAGGGGTCGACCGCACCCGCACCACGCTATCCAATACGGCGCGTGCGACAGCGTGTTTGCTCGACAATGCCACCTCGAGACATGTGCCGTGAGTGCCGAGAATCGTGACCGCGTTGGTGTCATGGCTGAATCCGACCCCGGCAGCCGAGACATCGTTCGCCACGATGAGGTCGAGATTCTTGCGGGCGAGCTTTCCCCTGGCGTTATCCACAAGATCACTCGTCTCGGCGGCAAAACCGACGAGAGTCTGGCCTTTCGGCTTCGTTGCACCCAACATGGCGAGGATGTCGGGAGTCGGTTCGAGCACGATCTCGGGGATGCCGTTCTCTTTCTTGATCTTCCCGGATGCGGCAATGACCGGCCTGAAATCGGCAACGGCTGCGGTCATGACCACCACATCGGCAGAAGGTGCCAGTTCGGTCATTGCGTCGTGCATGTGCTGTGCGGTCTCGACCCGCACCACTTCGATGCCGGGAAGCGTCGCGCGGTCGACCGTCGACACCAACGTGACCCGGGCGCCACGAGAGTGTGCTTCCTCGGCGATTGCGTATCCCTGCTTGCCGCTCGACCGGTTCGCGAGAACACGTACGGCGTCGATCGGCTCGCGCGTGCCGCCCGCGGTCACGACGACGGACAATCCCTCGAGATCGCGCACCCCGCCCGACAGAGCCAGTTCGATCGCGGACAGAATCGACTCGACGTCGGCCAGTCGACCGGTTCCGATGTCGCCTCCGGCGAGACGACCCGACTGGGGCTCGACCACCGTGACGCCACGGGCACGCAACACGTCGACGTTGTGCTGCACCGATGCGTGCTCCCACATCTCGGTGTGCATCGCCGGACACACGATGACGGGCGCGCGCGTCGCGATCAAGGTTGCCGTCAACAGGTCACTCGAATACCCGGTTGCGTAGGCCGAGAGGACCCGTGCGGTTGCAGGGGCCACCACGATCAGGTCGGCAGATTGACCCAGACGGGTGTGCGGAATCGGCGAGTCATCATCCCAGAGGCTGGTGTGCACCGGCTCGGACGACAGCGCCGACAACGTCACGGGACCGATGAATCGATGCGCGTCTTCCGTGAGGATCGTTGACACATGGGCGCCGGCGTCGACAAGCCTGCGACACAGTTCCACCGACTTGTACGCGGCGATTCCCCCGGACACCCCGAGAACTATGCGACGACCGCGAACCGATTCCATGATGTAGAAACTGTCGCGAGGCGAAAGGGTTGACCCTTACTCGGCGTCGGTCGAGTCGACTGCGTCGTCGACCTCGTCGAGCGTGCCGAACACTTCGTCGGCCTCGGCCTCCATCTCGTCGAAGGGGAGGCGCTCGATCTTCACGATCTTCTCTGCCGCGATCTCTTCGAAGGCGATCGACAGAGGCTTGCGCGCAACCGACGACACCTGCGGCGGCACCATGTGTCCGAGTCCCTCACCCAACTGGTTGAAGTACGAGTTGATCTGGCGTGCGCGGTACGAAGCGAGCGTGACGAGAGCGAACTTGGAGCCCTCGAGGCTCTCGCGACCCAGCAGTGTTTCGATGCTGGGATGGATCATGGAGTCGTTCTGACGGGACATGGGAGACCTCCGGAGTCGTGGAGAGGCTATCGGCGGCGCTGACGGGCCGCACCGATGATGCCCTCGATTTCGGCCACGGCGCGACCCAGATCGTCGTTCACCACAACGACATCGGCGATTTCGGCTCCTCGCCGTTCCTCTTCGTCTGCCTTGCGGAGACGTTCCAGCACGTGTTCCTCCGAGTCGCCCCTGCCCTGAAGTCGACGACGCTGCTCCTCGCGCGATGGAGGTTGCACGAACACGAGAATCGCGTCGGGGTGTCGAACCTTGACCTGCGACGCACCGTGCAACTCGATCTCGAGGACAATGTCGAGACCGTCACCGACGTTCGGGGTCGGCGAGCCGTAGAGATTGCCGAGGAACTCGGTCCATTCGAGGAATCCCCCGTCCGCGATGCGGCTCTCGAAATCCGGACGCGAGACGAACACGTACGCGTCGTCGGGTTCGCCGTCTCGCTGGGGCCTCGTGGTCCACGAGCGACTCAGCCACAGATTCGCGTCGCGGCTGACGAGTTCCTCGACGATGGTTCCCTTCCCCGCCCCGCCGGGTCCGGACACGATGACAATGAGAGGTTGACTCACGCTGGCGCGACCTCCGCGAGAATCCTGGCCCGCTGTTCGGCCGTGAGGTCGGCGACACGAGCCAGAGGCTCGACACCGATGTCGGCGAGCAGACGTCGACCCGCAACCTTCCCGAGCCGGGGATGCACATCGAGAAGTTTCACGACATACACCGACCCCGTCGGGCCGTCGTCGCCGGAGAACACCTCGGCCAGTTCGCCAGACGAAGATCTGGAAACCGCCGTCTCCCGTGCAGAACGCAGCTCTCGAACAATGTCAAGGTCGCGATTCCTGCTTTCCATACGGAGATTGTAGTTCCGGCCTCGCCCGCGGCAACAGGCACCTCACCGACGGTGAACGAGACCCGTGATGTCGCCCCACGATGTGACCGAACGGGACACCGCGCGTCTCGCGGCGTCGCACGCGATCTTCCATGTTGCAGCCGGGTCGGCGAACGAAGCGGTCCCGACCTGAACGGCCGTTGCCCCGGCCATCATCAACTCGAGCGCATCTGTGCCGTTGGTGATGCCGCCCACGCCGATGATGTCGACATCGGGAACCTCGATCCGCACGTCGTGCACCGCCCGGACAGCAACCGGATGTATGGCGGCACCTGAGAGACCGCCCCCGCCGTTTCCGAGCGACGGACGTCCGGTGTCGACATCGATGTGGAGTCCCAGCATCGTGTTGATGAGCGTGACCGCAGTCGCGCCGCCGTCGCGCACTGACCGAGCGACGTCGACGATGCGGTCGGTGTTCGCGCTCAGTTTTGCCCACACCGGAACCGCACTTGCCTTGACGACGCTACTGATAATGCGCCCGGAGAGTTCTGCATCATGGGCGATGATCCCCGACCGTCCTTCGAGATTCGGACACGACAGATTGACCTCGACCGCGGCAACCCTCGCACCGACCGACGCCAGTTGCTCTGCCGCGCGAACGTATTCGTCGACGGTGCGACCCCAGATGCTCGCGACCACGGTGACTCCTGCGTTCTCGCACCTGGGGAGGGATTCCCTCACCCATTCGATGACGCCGGGACCCTGGAGACCGACGGCATTCAACATTCCGCTGCGTGCGGTGTGCACTCGAGGCGGCGGATTTCCGGGCCACGGTTCGTGGAAGAGACTCTTCGCGACGGTTGCGCCGATGCGATGCAAGGGCATGTACGACCCGAGTTCTACGTCGTGGCCCGCGGTGCCGGATGCAGTCATGAACGGTGTCTTCATCTGCACGCCACCGACCGTGACTCCCCCCAGTTGCTCGAGGGCGCGCTGACCGCGTCGCGACATCATCGTCCGTGATACTCCTGCAGCGAACACACTTCGTCGTCCGACTCGCGCTGTTCCCACAACCCGTTCACCGCGGCGAGAGCAGCCTCGACCGTGGTCACCGACGAGACGCGATTCGAGTTCGCGGCCTTCCGGATTGCCTCGCCGTCCTCACGCGAACCGCGTCCGTGCGGCGTGTTGACCACGAAGGTGATCTCGCCCTGAGCGACGAGCTCGACTGCGTTGTCCATCGAGGAACCCTCGATCTCGGACAACTTGCCGACGACCCGGTCCACCGTGACTCCGAACTTCTGGAGGTATGCGGCTGTACCGGTGGTGGCGGCGATCCCCAGACCGAGAGCACGCAACCGCCTGGCAACGACGAGCCCCGCGGGTTTGTCGCCGTCGTTCAGGGAGAGGAACACCGTTCCGGACGACGGCAACACGGTTCCCGCCGCAGTCTGCGACTTCACGAACGCCCGGCCGAAGGTTTTGTCGATGCCCATCACCTCGCCCGTCGAGCGCATCTCCGGTCCGAGTGCGGTGTCGACCTCGGGGAACCGATTGAACGGCAGCACTGCTTCCTTGACGCTGACGTGTCCACCCGAGACGGGCGGGGTCAGGAGACCTTCCTCCCGGAGTTCGCGAAGGGTTGCACCGAGCATCACCCGGCTCGCCACTTTTGCGAGCGGGACTCCCGTCGCCTTCGCGACGAAAGGAACCGTTCGCGATGCGCGCGGGTTCGCCTCGATCACGAACACCGTGGTGCCGAGAACCGCGAACTGCACGTTGATGAGACCCCGCACGTCGAGTGCCCGGGCGATCGACGAGGTGTACTCGTGGATCACCTCGACGACCCACGCCGGAAGCGTCTGCGGCGGAATGGCACATGCCGAGTCACCGGAGTGCACACCTGCCTCTTCGACGTGCTCCATCACGCCGCCGATGAGGACCTCACCCGTGTGGTCACGGATCGCGTCGACGTCGACTTCCGTAGCATCGGCGAGGAAGCGATCGATGAGCACGGGGCGTTCCGCCGAGAGACCGCCTTCCTTCCCGAGGCTTCCGTCCGCGGCGAGCTGTTCCATCGCTCTCTCGAGCGCCGACATGTCGTGCACGATCTGCATCGCTCGACCGCCGAGAACGTAACTCGGTCGCACCAGCACGGGGAAACCCACCCGCTGCGCCACCGCTCCGGCTTCGTCGAGAGTGACCGCGGTTCCGCCGGGTGGCTGGGGAATCGACAGACTCTCGCACAACTGGTTCCACTTCTCGCGGTCCTCGGCGAGGTCGATGCTGTGCGGCGACGTGCCGGCGATCAATGCGGCGTCGATCTGACCGGACAACTTCAACGGCGTCTGACCGCCGAGACTCACGATGACCTTGGGCGGCGTGCCGCCTGCCGCCGCGGTCTCAGCAGCGATCACATTGAGAACGTCTTCCCGGGTGAGCGGTTCGAAATAGAGACGGTCGGAGGTGTCGTAGTCGGTCGAGACGGTCTCGGGGTTGCAGTTCACCATCACGGTCTCGAACCCGGCGTCACGCAGGGCGAAACTCGCGTGCACGCAGCAATAGTCGAACTCGATTCCCTGACCGATGCGGTTGGGGCCAGATCCGAGAATGATGACGCGCGGCCTGTCGGATGTTCGCACCTCTGTCTCGTCTTCGTATGTCGAGTAGTGGTACGGGGTCTGTGCCGCGAACTCGGCACTGCACGTGTCGACGGTCTTGTAGGTCGGGACGACGCCGAGCGATTCGCGTCTGTCGCGGACATCACTCTCCCCCGTCGACCACAGGTGGGCGAGTTGTGCGTCGGAGAACCCGAGTCGCTTGGCACGCCTCATGCCGGACTTCGACACACTGTCGACCGACACCGACGCGAGTGCATGTCTCTCGTCGACGATCATGAGCATCTGGTCGAGGAACCACGGATCGATCTTCGTGACGTCGTGCACCGTGTCGATTCCGATTCCACGCCGAAGCGCCTCACCCACCTGGAAGATGCGCTCCGGTGTGGCGACCGCCGCTTTGGCAAGAAGTGCCGCGTCGTCGAGCGACGCGTAGAGATCCTCGCCGGGATCGCAGTTCAGACCCAGTCGCCCCTGTTCGAGCGAGCGCAGCCCTTTCTGCAGACTCTCGGGGAACGTTCGCCCGATTGCCATCGCCTCCCCGACACTCTGCATCTGGGTGCCGAGAACCCCGGAGGTTCCGGGCAGTTTTTCGAAGGCCCAACGCGGAATCTTCGTGACGACGTAGTCGATTGTGGGTTCGAAACTCGCGGGGGTCATCTTCGTGATGTCGTTCGGGATCTCGTCGAGCGTGTACCCGACGGCCAGCTTGGCCGCGATCTTTGCGATGGGAAAACCGGTTGCCTTCGACGCGAGAGCGGATGATCGCGACACGCGCGGGTTCATCTCGATGACCACCATGTCGCCGTTTGCGGGGTTCAGTGCGAACTGAACGTTCGACCCGCCGGTTTCCACGCCGACCCGCCTGATGCACGCGAGCGCCGCGTCGCGCATGCGCTGGTATTCGACGTCGGAGAGGGTCTGGGCCGGTGCGACGGTGATGGAGTCGCCCGTGTGCACGCCCATGGGATCGAAGTTCTCGATGCTGCAGATGATCACGCAGTTGTCGGCCTTGTCGCGCATCACCTCGAGTTCGTACTCTTTCCATCCGACAATCGAGGTCTCAATGAGGATCTCCTTGATCGGACTCGCGTCGAGCCCGGCCTGGGCGAGTTTTGCGAACTCCTCCATCGTGTTCGCGATTCCCGTGCCGCGACCACCGAGGATGTAGGCGGGGCGAATGATGACGGGCAGGCCGATCTCTTCGAGCACCTTTCCGGCCTCGGTCATGTCGTGTGCGATTCCGCTGCGCGGCACGTCGAGACCGATCTCGATCATTGCCTGCTTGAACTTGTCGCGATCCTCTGCCGTCGCAATCGCCTCGGCATTCGCACCGATGAGCTCCGGAGTGCCGGGCACCCCGACGAGGCCTTTTTCGTAGAGAGCCATGGCGAGGTTCAAACCTGTCTGGCCACCGAGTGTCGGGAGAACGGCGTCGGGCTTCTCGCGCTCGATGATCTTGGCGAGGATCTCCGGCGTCAGTGGTTCGATGTACGTGCGGTCGGCAAAATCGGGGTCGGTCATGATCGTGGCAGGATTCGAGTTCGCGAGCACGACGCGGTATCCCTCCGCCTTGAGCACCCGGCACGCCTGGGTGCCCGAGTAGTCGAACTCGCACGCCTGACCGATCACGATCGGGCCCGACCCGATGATCAGGATGTTGTGGATGTCGTTGCGGCGCGGCATTACTTGCCCTCCATCAGTTCTTCGAATTGGGCGAACAGGTAGCGGCTGTCGTGGGGGCCGGGGCCGGCCTCCGGGTGGTACTGCACCGAGAATGCCCGGTGTTTCTTCAGTCGCATTCCCTCGTTGGTGTTGTCGTTCAGATTCACGTGCGTGATGTCGGCGACCGATGACAACGAGTCGGGATCGACACAGAAGTTGTGGTTCTGGCTGGTGATCTCGACGGTGCCTGTTGCCAGGTGACGCACGGGATGGTTGCCCCCGTGATGGCCGAACGGAAGCTTGAACGTGTGGCCGTCGAAGGCGCGCGACAGCAACTGGTGTCCGAGGCAGATTCCGAATGTCGGAATGCCGGCCTCGACGATGTTGCGGATGTTGCGCGTGGCATCGAGCACCATCTCCGGGTCCCCCGGGCCGTTCGAGAGAAACACGCCGTCGGGCGACATCGCCAGCACTTCTTCGGCCGACGTGTGCGCGGGGACAACCGTGACGTGCGCGATGTCTGACAGGCACCGCAGGATCGTTGTCTTGATGCCGAAGTCGTAGGCAACAACCGAGAATCGTCCGTCACCGTAGGTGTAGGGCGCGGGAGTGGTGACCTGCGAGACGAGGTCCACCCCCGAGGTTCCGGTTTCTGCCCGTGCCGCCGCCAACAAGTCGCCTTCAGCGGCGGTTCCGAAGGCTCCGCGAAGAGAACCCGAGTCGCGCAACAGTCGCGTGAGACGACGCGTGTCGAGCCCCGCCACTCCGGGCAGACCGTGCGTCTTCAGCATGACGTCGAGGTCCTCTTCGCTCCGCCAGCTGCTGCGTCGACGAGCGAGATCCCTCACGATGACTCCGCGGGCAAATGTTCCGCGGGATTCGGAGTCGACACCGGTCGTTCCGTAATTGCCGACGTGAGCGGTGGTGAAGGTGATGATCTGCCCCGCGTACGAGGGGTCGGAGATCACCTCCTGGTAGCCGGTCATCGTGGTGTTGAACACCACCTCTCCGGCTGCGATTCCGCTCTCGGGCTCGTGCCCGATTGCTTCGCCTTCGAAAACCGAGCCATCCTCGAGAACCAGAGCGATTTCCTGCACGTTGTTGCTCACTTCATTGCCTTTCCGTCACGGACCACGATGTCGCCCTTGTTGATTGTGTGGTGCACACGTCCGCGCACCGTCATGCCGTGGTACGGCGTGTTCCGACTGCGACTCGCCGAGTTCTCCCGCGACACGGTCCACACCGACGTGAGATCCCACACCGCGATGTTCGCCGGCTCCCCCGTCGCGAGCGGACGGCCGTGCACGGCATCGAGCCCGGCGATGCGCGCGGGATTCCACGACATCACCTCGACCAACCGACGGGCGTCCAGTTGAACAGCGGTGTTGACAACCGCGAGCGCAGTCTCGAGTCCGAGCATTCCGGGGGGTGCGGCATCGAGTGCCATTTCCTTCGTATGGCCCGCGTGCGGAGCGTGGTCCGTGGCGACTGCATCGATCGTGCCGTCACGGAGCCCCTCTCTCAGGGCCTCGATGTCGGACTGCGTGCGCAGGGGCGGGTTCACCTTGAAGACGGGATCGAAACTCTTCAGCATCGTGTCGTCGAGCGACAGGTGGTGCGGCGTTGCCTCGGCCGTGATCGCGAGCCCGTCTTTCTTTGCGGCGCGGACGAGTGCGACGCTCTCGGCGGTCGAGAGATGAAGAAGATGCAGACGACCGCCCGTGTGGCGGGCAAGTTCTATGTCGCGACGCACCATCTCGATCTCGGCGGCACTCGGCCAGCCCGGAACCCCGAGGTGAGAGCAGCACTCACCGTCGTGCATCACTGCACCCGTCGTCAGCGACGACACCTCGCAGTGCTGGGCCATCGTGACGCCGAGAGCGGCAGCACGAGCGAGAGCCTCCCTCATGAGTTCCCCGTTCTGCACCCCGTTTCCGTCATCGGTGAAGACGACAACCCCTTCCGACGCGAGTGCCGCAAAGTCGACGAGCGAGTCTCCGGCGCGACCGACGGTGATGCATCCCGATGGACGCACGTCGCACAGCCCGGCGCGCTCGCCTTGTGACCGAACGAACCGCACCGTGTCGATGTTGTCCTGCGCCGGGTCGGTGTTCGGCATGGCGACCACTGCGGTGTAGCCGCCCAGAGCCGCCGCACGACTTCCGCTTTCGATCGTCTCGGCTTCTTCCTTGCCGGGCTCGCGCAGATGTGTGTGCAGATCGACGAATCCAGACGAGACGAAGAGACCGTCTGCTTCGAGAACGATGTCTGCGGTCAGTCCCGCACCGATGTCGGCCACCACCCCGTTCGACACCAGGACATCGGCAACGAACTGAGAGTCGGGGTTCACGATTGTTCCGCCGCGGATCACAAAGGCGTCGCTCATGCGTCGGCTCCGTTCCCGGAAGCGACGAGGGTGTCGCCGCCCAACAAGGAGAACAGCACCGCCATGCGCACCGAGACCCCGTTCGCGACCTGTTGAAGGATCCGGGAACCGGGAACATCGGCCGGATCGACAGTGATCTCGACCCCGCGGTTCATCGGGCCGGGATGCATCAGCAGTGCGTGTGGCTGCAACGACCGCGCCCGCTCGGGGGTCAGGGCGAATCGACGCGTGTAGTCGTTCAACCCCGGAATCGCGGCGGACTCCATGCGCTCGGTCTGCATTCGAAGCAGGTAGACCACGTCGACGTTGTCGATGACGTCGTCGATGGATGAACGAATCTCGACGGGCCAGGTCCCGACGAAATTCGGCAGGAGCGCCGGCGGTGCGACCAGGACGACTCTCGCGCCGAGCCGGGTCAGAACGTCGATGTTGCTTCGCGCCACCCGTGAATGTTTGATGTCGCCGACGACTGCGACGGTGCGGCCGGTGAGCGAGTCGGGCGTCGCGAACTCCCTGGTGATGGTGTAGGCGTCGAGCAGTGCCTGAGTGGGGTGCTGATGCCAGCCGTCACCCGCGTTGATGACCGATGCGCCCGTCCAACGCGAGATCTGCACGGGGGCGCCACTCGACTTGTGACGCACGATGAAAGCGTCGACGCCCATCGCCGACAGGGTCTCCACCGTGTCACGGAGGCTTTCTCCCTTGTTCACACTCGAGCTCGATGCGAGAAACGTCACCACGTCGGCGGAAAGTCTCCGGGCGGCCAGTTCGAAACTCAGCCGAGTGCGTGTCGAGTCCTCGAAGAACAGAGTGGCGACGGTCTTGCCCTTCAGTGCAGGCACTTTCGGAACCTGGCGACGGTTGACCTCGGCCATGTGGTCGGCGGTCTCGAGAATCTTCTTGATGTCGTCGACCGACAGGTCGTGGGTGTCGAGAACATGCTTCATTGTTCGACCGCCCTGACGGTGACACCGTCTGCACTCACCGACACTTCGTCGGTCGCGTGCGTCGGAATGTTCTTGCCGACGTAGTCGGGCCTGATCGGCAGTTCCCTGTGCCCGCGATCGACCATCACCGCAAGCTGCACCGCTCTCGGCCTGCCGTAATCGTTCAGCGCCTCCAGCGCCGCGCGCACCGTGCGCCCCGTGAAGAGAACGTCGTCGACCAGCACGACGATGCGTTCGGTCAGATCGACGGGAATGTCGGTGGGGGCCGACAGAACGACCGGCCTCAGGCTGTAGTCATCCCTGTACATCGAGATGTCGATTGCGCCGAGCGGAACAGATGCACCGTCGACGATGCGGTTCACCGAGTCACGGAGTCGTTGGGCGATCCAGGTTCCCCCGGTCTGCATCCCCACGATGACGAGCCGCGTCAGGTCGGGATTTCGTTCGACGATCTCGTGCGAGATGCGGGTGATGGCTCGCGACACGTCGTCGGCGCCGAGTATTGCGGCCGAAGGCGACGACACCGATGTCACGGGAGACGACACACCACGAGTCGGGACATGAAAAACGCCCCGTGACAGGGGCGCGCAGGCAGGTGTTTCGATTTTCTCATGTTGTCCTTCCGTTCGGGCCTCACAGGACCCGTTTTACGGTCAGAATCACTCTACAACACGAAACGACGGGCTCGCCACTATTCGCGACGCTTGAAGACCTGCCAGAACTCGTTGCTTGCAACCTCGGTGTAGGCGGGGCTCACCACTGCCCATTCCCAGCGGAGCTCCTCATTCAGGGAACGTGGGAGAACCACGTACTCGACCCTGTCGGCAGCCGGCAGACGGGTGCCCTCGACCGCGGTTCCGACCCCGTAGTACAGCGCCCTGAACGGGTTCGGGAAGAAATAGATCTCCTTGCGGTGCGCCAGGAACGTCACGAGCGGGTCGTACGCCGACACGACTGCATCATCGGGAATCTGCTTCACGATGTTGCGGGCACTGACCGCAACGGGGGCATCGGGCCCCAGCACCGCACGGGGATTCCTGGCGAGCGAATGTTGCCCCCACAGAACGAATGTGATGGCTGTGCACACAACCACTCCTGCCATCACGACTCTTCCCCACTTCTGCCCCACCGAACGGATGCCGAGAACCGTCGCGAAGAGCAACGGCGGAACCGCAACGAGCGAATAGTGGTACTGAATGCTGTGCTGGTACCAGAAGGTGCTGACGATGTTCGACGCGATGACCGGCACGGCGACGAGCGCCACCGCGGGCGAAAGCAGAAAGGCGCCGGCGAACGGAGCGAGCATCTGGAACAGGTACAGGGGTCGATCGTCGGAAGTGAGGTATCTCGCCACGTTTGTCGGGTTCACCACGATCTCTTTCAGGAATCCTCCGACGCCACCGAAAGGAATGCGCCACGTGTTCCGGGTCGGCACGCCGATCAACGACTTCATCAACACGAACATTCCGAGACACGTTGCCACCAACGAAGCCGCAACCGTGAGGAGACCCTTCTTCTTGTCCCACGCGACCGCCACGAAAACTCCGAGCGGAACCATGACGAGAACGACATCTTCCTTCACGAGAAGACACATGAAAACCATGACCGCATAGAGCCGCCACTTGCGTTCGTACAGCGCATACAACGCCCAGGGCAGAAAGAGCCCGAGAAAAGAATCCGGATGGAAGTTCTCCATGCCGGTTCCGTTCACCGCAGGGTTCGCCAGCCAGAGAAGCGCCGCACAGAACCCCATGAGGTCGCTCGACAGCACGCGGCGCGCAAAGAGATACACGGGCAGCCCCCCGGCGGCGATCACGAGCGCCTGCACGACGAGCAACGTCGCGGTTCCCGGTACCACCCAGAACAACGGGACGAGAAACAGCAACACGAGGGAGGCATGGTCGCCGAACAGGTTCCGGCCCATCAACGTGACGAACGGAGCCTCCCCCCGCGACAGGAGCCACACACCCTGGTCGTAGAGACCCACGTCGTAGGCGAATGTTCCGAGCCCGAGGTGCATTCTCACCTGCAGCCACGACATCCACACCGCATGCGACGAGCACAGGAGCACGACGGCCCATGTCCACGGTCTGACGGAACGCGTGCGACCGATCAGAGAAGCAATTGGGCCCGCGGAATCCACTGCACAATCATGTCGCAGAGGGGCGCACGCTTCTTGCCACTGCCGCCAGAACTCCGTTCACGAATCGACCGGAGTCGTCGGTGGAGAACCGCTTCGCGAGCTCGACCGCTTCGTCGATCACCACGGCCACGGGCACCTCGGAACGATCCAGCAGTTCGTGGATCGCCAGGCGAAGAATGGCCCGGTCGAGGGCCGGCATTCGGTCGAGGGCCCAGCCGCGTGCGTTGGTGACGATCTGTTCGTCGATCAATGTGCGGGAATTCTCGACTCCGACGAGCAACGCGCGGGCGAGGTCCTCTGATGCGAGTCCGCGTTCGTTCATCAACTCGAGCGGAGAGACACTGCGCTGCTCTGATTCGTACAGCAACATGACCGCCTGTTCGCGGGCATCTGTTCTCGGGTCGTACTGTCGGAAACCCTCATCGTCGTCTGACATCAGACGCGGGTGATGTAGTCGCCGGAGCGGGTGTCGACCTTCACTTTGTCGCCGACGTTCACAAAGAGCGGAACCTGGATGACCTTGCCCGTCTCGAGAGTTGCAGGCTTCTTTGCTCCCGACACCCTGTCGCCCTGCACGCCCGGCTCGGTGTCGGTGATCACGAGCTCGACCGATGCGGGAATCTCGACAGTGACGATCTCGCCGTTGTGATAGGCGATGATCGCCATTGCCTGCTCGACGAGATAGTCGGATGCTTCACCGAGCGCTGCAGGAGTGATCGTGGTCTGGTCGTACGACTCGGTGTCCATGAAGACGAAATCGTTGCCATCCTTGTAGAGGAACTGCATGTCCCGCTTGTCGAGGATCGCCTGCTCGACGCGGATGCCGGCATTGAAAGTCTTTTCGAACACGTTTCCGTTGCGCAGGTTGCGCAACTTGGTGCGCACGAAGGCGCCCCCTTTCCCCGGCTTGACGTGCTGGAATTCGACAACGGTGAAGAGACCGTTGTCGAGCTCGAGAGTGATTCCGTTCTTCAGGTCGTTCGTGGTGATCGCGGGCATGAGAGTTCTTTCGGACTGAGGGTGATGATTCGGCAGCCGGTGCCAGTGACGACGACCTGATCCTCGATCCGGACGCCGCCGACCCCTTTACGATAGAGCCCGGGTTCGACAGTCACCACCTCTCCCTCGCGCAGTACGGCGGTGCATCGCTGCGACAGAATCGGTTCCTCGTGAATGTAGAGACCGACTCCGTGACCGGTGCCGTGCACAAACTCGTGCCGTACGCCCTCGCGATCGAAAACGGCACACACAGCCGCGTCGATGTCGGACCCGGCGACTCCGTCGACCACGGCCGCAACCCCGGCCGCCTGTGCTTCGCGCACGATGTCGAACATCTGCACGTACTCACGGCTCCATCGACCCACCCTGATCGTGCGGGTCATGTCGCTGCGGTATCCGTTCACTTCGGCACCCATGTCGATCACGACACCGTGGCCCTCCTCAACGACCGCGTCGGTGGGTTCGTGATGCGGACGTGCACCGTTCGGCCCCGTTGCAACGATTGTCTCGAACGACACATCGTCGGCACCGAGCTCGCGCATTGCAGAGTCGAGCCTGTTGCGAATCTGCTTTTCGGACTCCCCGAGCAGACCTTCCGACACGATGCGCTGGAGAGCGCTGTCGGCGATGGCCGCGGCACGTTCCATGAGCGCGATCTCGCCCGGATCCTTGATGCGACGCAGCTCGTCGAGGAGACCAGGGTCGTTCACCACCTCGAAATATTCCCGAAGATCGGTGAGACGGGCCGCCGTGATGTGATGGAAATCGACGCCGATCCGGCCGGCCCCGAGGGAACGAACGTGATCGTGGAACGGCGTCTCGTGGGTGTTCGGCACGACCGACGCGGAACTTCCCGCACGAGTCAACTCGGCATGTGCCCGCTCGATGTATCTGCCGTCGACATACAGAAACGACCTGCCGTCTGCGCGGCTCACCAGAAGTTGCGACGTGCTTCCGGTGAAACCCGTGAGCCACCTGATGTCTTCCCGCCTGGTGACAAGGAGGAAATCGGAACCTTCGGTGGCGACCAGTCGCTCGAGACGGTTGTCGACGGTCATGATGCGGACGAAATGCGCAACAATGCTGCGAGTGCGAGGGAATATCCGAGCGCGCCGAATCCCGACACGGTGCCGTCGACCACCGACGAAAGAACGCTCACATGGCGGAAATCCTCGCGTGCCCCGGGGTTCGACAGGTGAACCTCGACGACAGGTCCGGGGTACGAGCGAAGTGCGTCGTGCAGTGACCACGAATAGTGGGTGAAGGCGCCGGCATTGATGATGATGGCATCGCGCGTTCCCCGTGCGTCGTGGATGGCAGACACCAACTCCGACTCGGATTGCGACTGGATGTCGACGATGTCGATGCCGTGGGACGATGCTTCGGCCCTCAACGAAGAGACAATGTCGTCGAGCGTGGCGTTGCCGTAGATGTGGGTCTCGCGGGTGCCCAACAGGTTGAGGTTGGGCCCGTGCAGGACCAGAACAGACTTCAGCGCCATGGTGCTAACGGTACTCCGACCATTGCTCGGATGTGAGCGAATAAACGATGTGCGGTGCGCCGACCCAACCCGGCGTTCCCGGGTGGTCGAAATCGAGATCCGTGCGGCGTGTCATACCCAGTCGTCTCATCACGTTCTCACTTCGAAGGTTTGCTCCGGTGGTCCATGAATAGATGATGTCCAGTCCGAATTCTTCAAATCCGATCCGGAGAGACTCTTGTGCCGCCTCCGTTGCGAACCCCTTTCCCCACGCGTCGCGCGCCAGTCTCCAGCCGACCTCATGGCACGGGGCAAACGGAACCGTGAAAGCGGGGCCGGTCAGATTGAGACCCACATAGCCGATGAATTGCGATTCGTGCTCGACGGCCCACAACCCGAAACCGTTCGCTGCGAACCGTTCACCAATCGCCGCCACCATGTCGACGCACTCCTCACGGGACATGGTCGAGGGAAAGAATCTCATGACCTCGTCGTCTGAGCACATCGCCGAGAACGGTTCGATGTCGTCGTCGGCCCAACTTCGCAGGACCAGTCGTTCGGTGCGGTACATCAGCGAGAAGAAAGACGGGCAGAAAACTCCGAGTACGCGACACGAATGTCGTCAACCGAAACTCCCGGCACAACTTCGAGCCCATCGGCGGCATCGAGAACGAATGTCAGCGACGAAAGAGCCTTCTTGTCGCGACCCATCGCGGCAATCAGTGCATCGATGCCCACGCCGACGGGCAACGGAAGTCTCAATCCGTAGACATCGTGCACCACGTGGTAGTGCTCATCGACCCGCGCCGACGTGATGCGGCCCATTGTGTGCGCGAGATGAGCGGCGAACAGGACGCCGAGAGCCACGGCTTCGCCGTGCGCAATCGCAAAGCGAGTTTCGATCTCGAGAGCGTGTGCGAGCGTGTGTCCGTAGTTGAGGAATGCACGCACCCCGCCCTCGCGTTCGTCGGTGGCGACGATGTCGCCCTTGATGCCGATGCACCGCGCGACACGCCGGTCGAACGGCATCGCATTGAGGTCTTCGCGGCTGATGAAGTGGTACTTTGCCATCTCGCCGAGACCGCATCGCATCTCACGTTCCGGAAGCGTGTCGAGCATCGCCAGATCGCAGACGACTCCGGTCGGCTGCCAGAAGGCGCCGACGAGATTCTTGCCCTCCGGAATGTTGACACCTGTCTTTCCGCCGACTGCCGCGTCGATCATCGCGAGAAGAGTCGTGGCAACGTGCACGACGGGGATACCCCGGTGATACGACGCAGCCGCGAACCCTGCGATGTCGGTGACCATTCCTCCGCCCACGGCGACAACCACGTCGGACCTCGTGAGACCGTGTCGGGAGAATTCGCTGCAGAGCATTCCGACCGTTGCGAGATTCTTGTGTTCCTCGCCCTGACCGATGCGAACGACGCAGACGTCGTGGTCGGGGAAATCAGGGACGTAGTTCTCGGGCACCCCATCCTGTGTCACCACGGCAATGCGACGCGCAGAGGGCGGAACGAGCTCGACCGTTCGGTTCACGATTCCCCGCCCGACGACAACGTCATACGACCTGTCGCCGAGGTTGACCGACACTGTGTTCACGCCGTCCATTACTACCCTGCGGATTCGGTTTCTGCGACTGTGAGGGCATCGATGACGAGCGCGATGACCGAGTCCGGGGAGCGTTCGGAGACGTCGACCACGACATCGGCGACACTCGAGTACATCGGCGCGCGTTCGTCGGCCATTCGGCGCAATGTTCCCTCCTGGTCGTTGTCCAGCAAAGGCCTGTGCGACCCCTTCTTCGTGCGACCGACGAGAACCTCCGGCCTCGCATGAAGCCACACCACCGAAACCGCACCGGAAGCGCGAGCGGCGTTGATTGCCTCCCTGTTGTTCTCGCGCAACACCACTCCACCGGCTCCGGCCACTATCGCTCTGCCGGGGGTACGGAGACACTCACCGAGAACCTCGGACTCGAGATCGCGGAAGGACTCCTCTCCGTCACGCGCGAAGATGTCGCGCACGGACCTCCCCGCGCGCTGTTCGACGAGTTTGTCGGTGTCGAGAACATCGGCAGAAAAATGCCTCGCGAGGCCCCGGGCGATGGTGGTCTTGCCGGTGCCCATCAGACCAACGAGGAGAACGATGCGTGGAATGCTCACTCTCCAAGTGTGGCTTCGAAGGCGGCGGCGTTGCGAACGAATTCCGCGAGCGAGTCCCCGCCGAATTTGCGCTGTGCTTCGGCGGCGAGCACGAGCGACACCATTGTTTCGACGACGACCCCCAGTGCCGGAACCGCCGTGACGTCGGTGCGTTCCTTGAAGCTCACGGTTTCTTCCTTGGTCACCGTGTCGACGGTCTTGAGGGTCGGTTTGTTGAGAGTGGCGAGCGGCTTCATTGCGGCGCGCACGATCAAAGGTTCGCCCGTGGTGATGCCGCCTTCGGTGCCACCGGAACGGTGCCCCTCACGGACGTATTTCTTGTTGACCGCATCCCAATGGATGGGGTCGTGGGATTCGCTGCCCCGGAGTCCCGACACCTCGAATCCGTCTCCGATCTCGACTCCCTTGACCGCCTGGATGCTCATCACGGCCTGTGCGAGAAGTGCATCGATCTTGCGATCCCAGTGCACATGACTGCCGAGTCCGATCGGCACCCCGTATGCGATGACCTCGACGATGCCCCCGAGAGAATCGCCTTCCTTGGCTGCCTGCTTGATCTGTTCGATCATTGCCTGTTCCGCTGACGGATCGAAGCAGCGCACCTCTGATGCATCGATTGCATCGAGATCGGTGAGTGCCGGAAGCACGTCGCGGGAGGCACGCGCCGTACCGATCTGCACCACATGGCTGAGAACACCCACGCCGATGTGCGACAGCAACTGCTTGGCGAGTGCACCTGCGGCGACTCTGGCCGCAGTCTCGCGGGCACTCGCCCGTTCGAGCACGTCACGGGCGTCGTCGAATCCGTACTTCTGCATTCCGACGAGATCGGCATGCCCCGGACGCGGTTGGGTGAGCGGAGATTTCGTCGCACCGGGCTCGGGCGACATCTCTTCGTGCCACTTGTCGCCGCGGAACCACTCCGAGTTCTGGATCTCGATGGCGACGGGCGATCCGAGCGTGCGACCGTGGCGGATTCCGCCGACGAGAGTGATGACATCTTTCTCGAACCGCTGACGAGGTCCGCGACCGTATCCCAGTCGGCGACGGGCCAGATCGTTCTCGATGTGCTCGGCGAGAATGGGCAGACCGGCCGGCAAACCCTCGACGATGACCGTGAGAGCCCTGCCATGTGATTCCCCGGCGGTGAGATACCTAAGCACGATGACGAGGCTACTTGCGGCGTCGAGCGAGTTCGCGTTCCGCGGACTCACGCAGGTTGACGGATGAGGGTTGCGCCCCGAACTGGTGCAGACACTGTCGACGAGCCTGTTGCACCAGCATCCACAGGCCATCAACCGTGCGGGCACCGTGTGCCCGGCTTGCTTTCAACAGGGACGTCTCCATCGGCGAGTACACGGCGTCGAGCACCGTCAGATTCGAGTGCAGCAACGCCCCGTCGACAGGGCATTCATCGGTGTTCATGCCCACCGACGTGGTGTTCACGAGAACCGATGCCGAAACGATCTCACCGGGCTCGGCCACGCGCACCGAACCACCGCGGTCTGCGACTGCCCCTTCGAGTCTCTGCACCAGGGCGTCGGCGTTCACCCGCGTGCGGTTCACGATGCCCACCCGGGCACCGCGCCGACCGAGTGCAAGCGCCACCGAACGTGCAGTGCCCCCGGCGCCCAGCACGACGGCGTGTTCCCCCTGAAGAGCGGCTCCGCCCTGTTCGACGAGAGCATCGCAGCAGCCGTCGCCGTCTGTGTTGTGTCCGCGCGCGACGCCGTCGACGAACGACACACAGTTGACCGCGTTCAACAGACGCGCATCGTCGTCGAGCAGGTCGAGGCAACCGATGATGGACTCCTTCAGCGGCATGGTGACCGACAGTGCGCGCACCCCGTCGCTGACCAGAGTCTCGAACACGGAGCCCACGACGTCAGATGTGCATTCGACGGCGTCATAGATGCCGTCGATGCCGAGTTCGTCGAATGCGGCGCGGTACAGGGCGGGCGACAACGAATGGCTCACCGGCGAACCGATGACGGCCCCCACCCGACCCGACGACGATGTCACGGAAGAACTCCGGCGGCACGCGCTTTCTCGACGTTGACGAGATGCTGTTCGTACGTCGTCGCGAACACGTGACGACCGGTGGCATCGGCAAGCACGTAGTACAGATACCTGCACTTCTCTCCGGCGGGCAGTCCCGCACACGCGGGATCGGTCTTCGGAGGCGGACCCGCGGGAGCCAGAGCAGCCTGGATCGATGCGCGCCCGGGATTGGCGATCGGAGTCGGCGGCAGTCCTGCGTACTTGTAGGTGTTGTACGGAGAGTCGGTTGCCTTCATGTCGGTCCACGACATCGCAGGATCGAGCCCATACATCACACTCGCGTCGATTTCGAGTTTCATGTTCTCTGCGAGCCTGTTGTAGATGACCTGGGCGATCTTCGCCCGGTCCTCGGGAACTTTCGCCTCGCGTTCGATCAACGACGCAATGATGAGGATCTCGTACTGGGTAAACCCGCGCAGCTTGGCCCCGGCCTTCAGGTCGACCTGGCGGGCCACTCTCTCCATCATCGCCGCCATGGTGGACACGACACGCGACTCGGACCCGTCTCCCGACACCTGGTACGTGTCGGGGAACAGGAGTCCCTCAAGTGAAGTCACGCCCTTCGGCAGCAACGTCGAGACAACGGAACCGTCGCCGGTGGCGGCGACAAAATCGTCCTTCGACATGAATGTCAATTTCGACTCGAGCCGCTCACCCATTTGGGCGACCGTCATGCCCTCGGGAAACGTGACGGACACGAACGTCTGGGCCGGCGGCGTCGAGAGAGCCTTGATGAGGTTTCCGGCGTTGTCGCGGGGCTTCAACGAGTAATAGCCGGGGACCAGGTCGATGCCCCCTCGAGTCGATGCATACCACCGGAACAACGTTGCGTTCGTGATGAAACCCTCGCTGTGCAGACGCGAGGCAACGCTCGACACGGTGTCCCCTTCGTTCACGGTGAAGTTGACGGCTCCCCCCGGTTCGCCCGACGGATTCAGTTGGTGCACGGTCCACCACCCGGCCGCACCGAGCAACAGCACGGATGCGGCGATCACCTTCACCATCATCTTCAACGGCGCCTTCAAAGAGTCGAAACCCGGCCGGAGCTCTTCGACCGACGAGTCGGCCACCACTTCGACTTCGTCCCACGGATCGGTCTTCCAGTCTCCGGGCAGCAACGGGTCGCCGGTCATTGTGTGCCGCCGCCACGGCGCGAGTCGAGCCACGACTGAAGGATGACGGCGGCGGCAACCTTGTCGACGACGCGACGGCGTGCCTGCGCCTTCATCTTGTTCTCCATCAGGACGCGGTCTGCCTCGACGGTCGTGCGACGTTCATCATGGAGATACACAGGCACACCGACCACCGTAGCCATCCGTTCCACTTCGCGTCGGGCAGATTCCGCCGCCGCGCCTTCGGTTCCGTCCATGTTCAACGGCAGACCGACGACGATCGCCTCGGCCTCTTCCTCGCGAACGAGACGCGCGAGTTCGTCATGGTCGATTTTCTGCGATGCACCCCTCCGAACGACAGTGAGGGGGGTGGCGATGAGCCCGCTTCTGTCGGATGCCGCGACACCTATGCGCCGTGATCCGAGGTCGACGCCGAGCACTCTCACGTGTGCATCACGCGGATCCGACCGCGGCTCTCGCCTTCTCGCGGGCGACGGTGATCGCGTCGTCTATGCCGTCGGCGTTCTTGCCGCCCGCCGTGGCGACGTCTCCCTTGCCGCCACCGCCACCGCCGACAGCACGGGCTGCATCTTTCAGGAGATCGCTCGCGTTGATCTTCAGGGAGGGATCGACTGCACCGACGAGCGAGACTCCGCCCGTGTCGGTGACCCCGACGAGCACCACTGCCCGCACCGACGCGTGCTGACGCACCGCAACCGCCAGATCGCGGAGATCGTTGGCGGTGAGACCGTCGATGCGTTCAACGACAACGCCATCGACCGAACTTGCACTCAACTCGACCGCGCGGCCGGCGGCGAGACGGGCACGCAGAGTCTTGATCTCGTCGTGCGCCGCCTTCAGCTCGTCGAGTTTGCGCACCACTCCGTTGAGGGCCTCCTCGGGTCGGGTTCCGACGGCATTCGCCACTTGCTGCAACGTCTCGTTGGTTCTCTGGATGTGACGCACCGCGTTCTCGCCGGTGACCGCCTCGATGCGACGAAGGTTCGAACCGATCGATGATTCGGCGATGATCTTGATGGTGCCGATGTCGCCGGTTGCAGAGACATGGGTGCCACCGCAGAGTTCCGTCGATGCACCCGCGCGCAACACCCGCACGGTGTCGCCGTACTTGTCGCCGAAGAATGCGATGGCTCCCGCGGCAAGCGCCTCTTCCTTCGACGTCTCGAAGGCATCGACGGGCGCATTCGCGAGCACTTCGGCATTGGCAAGACGTTCGATGCGTTCGATCTCGTCTGCCGTCACTGCCTCGTAGTGACTGAAATCGAAACGCAACCTGTCGGGCGCCACCAACGACCCCGCCTGCTTCACGTGCTCCCCGAGAACAGAGCGCAGAGCCCAGTGGAGAACATGCGTGCCGGTGTGGTTCCGACGCGTCGCACGCCGGGCATCCACGTCGATGGCAGCCTTCACGGTGTCGCCTTCGCGAGGTTCGCCCGATGTCACCCGACACACATGGCGGCGCAGACCGGGAAGCGCGAACGTGGTGTCGATGACCGCAAGTTCGCAGGTTCCCGACGAGATGGTTCCGGTGTCGCCCACCTGGCCGCCGCTTTCTGCATAGAACGGGGTGTGGTCGAGAAAAACCTCGACGCATCCGTCGTCACCGTCGATGACCGCAAGAACGGTGGCCTCGGCCGTGTCGTGGACGTAGCCGACGAACTCGGTGACGCCGTGGGCGTCGAGCACCTCGCGGTACAGATCGACCCTGTCGGCATCGGCACGTCCGGTCTTGCGTGCATCCTTGGCGCGGGTGCGCTGGTCGTTCATCTCCGATTCGAACCCGGCGGTGTCGACCTCGACTCCGCGCTCCGAGGCGATCTCCTGGGTCAACTCGAGAGGAAAACCGTACGTGTCGTGCAGCAGGAATGCAGACGACCCCGACAGCACTCCCGAACCGGAGGAGAGATCCGACTCGAGAATCGAGAGTCCCGTCTTCAGCGTGTGACGGAACCGTTCTTCTTCCCTCGCCAGCACGCCGACGATGAAGTCGCGGTTCTTGACCACATCGGGATACGCCGCACCCATCACGTCGATTGCCGTGTTGCTGAGCGTCGGCATCACGAGTTTCTCCGTGCCCAGAAGAAAGGCATGACGCACCGCCCGACGGATGATTCTCCTCAGCACGTAGCCGCGGTTCTCATTGCTCGGGAACACGCCGTCGTTGATCAACATGGTGGCCGAACGTGCGTGCTCTGCGAGCACGCGCAGGCTGAAACTCGAACGGTCCTCGTAATCGCCCGTTTTGTACGTGGCGCCGGTGGTCGACTGAGCCTGTTCGATCAACGGGTAGAGCACATCGGTTTCCCACACCGAGTCGACTCCCTGCACCAACGCAAGGATTCGCTCGAGGCCGGCACCGGTGTCGATGCTCGGTTTCGGCAGCGGCGAACGAGAGCCGTCGGCCGACTGGTTGTACTGCATGAAGACGAGATTCCAGAACTCCATGAAGCGATCACCGTGCGGGTCGTTCTGTGGCCCACCATCCGGTCCGAATGCGCTTCCCCTGTCGAAATGAATCTCCGAACACGGACCGCACGGACCGGTGTCGCCCGCCTGCCAGAAGTTGTCCTTGTCGCCGAGCCGTTGGATTCTGTTCATGGGAACCCCGACCTGCTCGTGCCAGATCGCTTCGGCCTCGTCGTCAGATTCGTGGACGGTGATCCACAGACGGTCTCCGTCGAAGCCGAAGACCTCGGTGACGAGTTCCCACGACCACGGGATTGCATCGGTCTTGAAATAGTCGCCGAAACTGAAGTTGCCGAGCATCTCGAAGAACACGAGATGGCGCTTCGTGCGGCCGACATCGTCGAGATCGTTGTGCTTGCCGCCGGCCCGGACGCATTTCTGCACGGTGACGGCGCGGTTGTACGGAGCGACCTCGTCTCCCATGAAGTACGGCTTGAAAGGGACCATGCCCGCCACGGTGAACAGCAGGGTGGGGTCGTGCGGAATCAGGCTCGCCGACGGCACGACGGTGTGCGCACGGTCGCCGAAGAACCCGGAGAACGCCGAGCGCAACTGGTTTGCGCTGCGGGGAGCGGACGACGAAGACACCATGGGACTCCCCATGTTACCCGTGCCCCTTTGGCGGGCAGGGAGGATTTGACTACAGGACCGACGGCGGCGGGTCGTCAGACGAACCGTTGTACAACGCGATTGCACGACGCACCAGAGAACGAACTGCATCGACGAGTGTCGTTGCGATCGCCTGCGGCGTCACGCTCTCGGCCACCTCGGTCGCCTTGCGCTTGCCCCACAGCACCGCATACGCACCGGCGAACGCACCGAGCACGAACCAGAAGAGTCGCTTCATCATTGTTCGTCACGGTAGTAGGACGGCGGGTCGAATCCCAACGGACGGAAAGAGGGCGGTTCATCGGTCGTGCGCGGAGCCTGCCCGGTTCTCCCCTCCCGCACGTCGGCAAGTGCCGCCCCGATCGCCTCGGTCACCGCACGGCTCTTGGGCGCCCGGGACACATGCACCACGGCGTGGGCGAGGTGGTGGATCGCTTCGGGCAGACCGACGCGTTGCACGGCATCGGCGGCGGCAGTCGCCACCAGCAACGAGGTGTGGTCGGCGGTGCCGATGTCCTCGCTGGCAAAAATCACGAGTCGCCGTGCGATGAAACGCGCGTCCTCACCGGCCTCGAGCATTCGGGCCAGCCAATGGAGTGCGATGTCGGTCTCGCCGGCACGCATCGACTTTATGAACGCCGAGATGATGTCGTAGTGGTCATCGCGCCCCAGTCTCGAGACACTCGTGTCGAGTGCGACGGTTGCATGTTCGAGACCGACCGACCGGGACTCGCCGGCCAGGGTCGCGGCAACCTCGAACGCGGTCAACGCCTGGCGCACGTCACCCGTGCAGCGGCGCGCGAGCAGATCGAGGGCGTCGTCGTCGGCATCGACGTGCAACTCACTTGCGGCACGCACGAGAACCGTCTTGATGTCGGCCTCGCCCACCGGTCGCAGTGCGAACACGGACGAACGAGAACGAAGCGCAGGATTCACCGAGAATGCCGGGTTCTCCGTGGTTGCCCCCACGAGCGTGAGCACGCCACTCTCGACCGCATGCAGAAGCGCATCCTGTTGGTTGGTGCTGAAACGGTGAATCTCGTCGATGAACACCACGGTGCCGCGCGACTCGACCGTCAATGCCCGCTTGGCGGACTCGATCACCTCGCGGATGTCCTTCACCCCCGCCGACACCGCCGACAAACGTTCGAACCGACGGTTCGTCGACGTGGCGACGAGTTCTGCGAGTGTCGTCTTGCCCGTGCCCGGTGGACCCCACAGGATGATCGACGAGACCCGATCGGCGTCGATGAGACGGCGCAAGGGTCCGTTGTCGCCGACCAGGTGATCCTGCCCGATGACGTCGCGCAACGTGGTCGGTCGCATGCGGGCAGCCAGCGGGGCGCGCCGTCGCACCGCATCGTCGAGGGATTCACTGAAGAGGTCGGGGCCCTCCACGGGGCTCACGAACCTGCAGGCGGCGGCAACAGGCGAAGTCCGAGATCGGCAAGATGCTGTTGCTCGACCGGAGTCGGTGCGTTGGTCATCGGGTCGGCGCCGCTCTGGGTCTTCGGGAAGGCGATGACCTCGCGGATGTTCTCCTCGCCGGCGAGAATCGCGGTGAGTCGGTCGATTCCGAAAGCAAATCCGCCGTGGGGCGGCGCACCGTACCTGAACGGCTGCAGGAAGAAACCGAATCGCTTGTCGGCTTCGTCGTCGGAGATTCCGAGGAGGTTGAACACGCGTCGTTGAAGTTCGGGTTCGTGGATTCTGATCGAACCCGACCCCAACTCCCAGCCGTTCAATACGAGGTCATAGGCAAGAGCGCGCACTTTCAGCGGGTCGGTCTCGAACAAACCGATGTCGTCCGGGTGCGGATGACAGAACGGGTGATGGCCGGGTCGAGGCCGTCCGGTCGACGGGTCGACGCCGACGAACAGCGGGAACTCGGTCACCCACACGTACCGGTACGGGCCCTCGTGCACGGGAAGACGACCGATGTCGTTGCGCAACTGACCGAGCACTTCGCAGGTTGTCATCCATTCGTCGGCGACGAGGAGCAGAAGGTCTCCGGCCTTTGCCTCCATCGCGGTGATGAGCGCCATTCTCTCGGAGTCCGACAGGAACTTGGCGACCGGCGATTCGAGCGAGCCGTCGGACTGGACCTTCATCCACACGAGACCCTTTGCGCCGATCTTCTTCGCACGGTCAGTGAGAGCGTCGAGCTTGTTGCGTCCGTACGAGGCGGCGTCGGGATACACCGATGCATCGACGCGGATTCCCTTGATGCATTCGGCGCCCGAGAAGGCCTTGAATTCGGTCGACGAGAACAACGAAGTGAGTTCCACGAGTTCCATCGCGAACCTGAGGTCGGGTTTGTCGACGCCGAATCTCTCCATCGCCTCGCGCCACGTGATGCGTTCGATGGTCGGGGGTTCTTCACCGGTCACCGCCTTCGCGGCCGCGACGACAGCGCGACCGATGTACTCGAGAACATCGTCCTGCGAGACGAACGACATCTCGGCGTCCAACTGCATGAACTCGTACTGACGGTCGGCACGCAGGTCCTCGTCGCGGAGACACTTGGCGATCTGGTAGTAGCGATCGATACCCGACACCATCAGCAACTGTTTCCACAGCTGCGGTGACTGCGGAAGCGCAAAGAAGGATCCGTGGTCCTTGCGCGACGGAACGAGGAATTCGCGCGCACCCTCGGGTGTCGACGGCATGAGCAGGGGTGTCTCGACCTCGAGGAAGCCGTTCTCCTCCATCGCGCGACGGATCGCGCTGTTCACCTTCGCGCGCACCCGCAGGTTCTTCTGCATGCGTTCACGACGGATGTCGATGTAGCGGTACTTGAGGCGCACTCCTTCGTCGACGTCGTCGGCGCGCTGGTCGACCGGGAACGGCGGCGGTTCGGCCGAGTTCAACACCTCGACGACGCACTCGCCGATTTCGATCTTCCCCGTGGCGAGCGATTCGTTCACGGTGCCGTCGGGGCGTGCCCTCACCACGCCCGTGATGCGCACGACGTATTCGCTGCGGACATCGACGTCGTTGTCGACGACGCACTGCACCACGCCGGAGTGGTCGCGGAGATCGACGAACGCGAGCTTCTCGCCGTGTTCGCGGCGACGACCGACCCACCCGCAGACCGAGACAGACGCGCCCACGTGAGAGTCATTCAGGTCTCCGCACATGTGGGTGCGCATTGCGGTTGGTTTCATAGTGGTGTCCTTCGTGGGGTGCGTTCGCCGAGAACGCGGGAGAGGTGGTCGACCAACTGGTCCTGCGGAACCACGGTCTGTTCCGATGTGCGCATGTCGCGCACTGCACACGTGCCGGCCGCCGCTTCGTCTGCCCCGACGATGACGGCCAATGTTGCCCCGCTGCGATCCGCCGATTTCATCTGCGATTTCATGCTGCGGCCGTCGAAGGCGCGGTCGGCGCTGAAGCCGGCTGCGCGACTTGCCTCGCAGAGACGCAACGCAGCCAGGCCGTCGGTGACATCGATGACGAACACCTCGACACCAGGGTCCGGCGATTCGAACACGCCCTCGCTGTCACAGGCCAGCAACGTACGGTCGACACCGAGAGCAAATCCCACACCTGCGGTGGCGGGTCCGCCCAGGGCCTCGACGAGACCGTCGTACCTGCCACCTCCGCCGATGGCCGTCTGCGCGTTGTCGAGAGAAGTTGACACGAACTCGAACACCGTGCGTTCGTAATAGTCGAGTCCGCGCACGAGTCCCGGTGCGACACGGTACGGAACGCCGAGTGCATCGAGTCCGGCGAGCACCGCGGCAAAATGCCCGCGGGCGGCCTCGCCGAGGAATTCGTCGATGACGGGAGCATCGGCAATGACCCGTGCGTCTTCCTCGCGCTTCGAATCGAGAACACGCAGCGGATTTTTCTGCAGGGTCACGCGCGCCTCGTCGGACAGTTCGGATGAACGCGACTCGAGATGGGCCTGCAATGCGGCCATGTACGCGGCTCGGTCACCCGGATCGCCGAGCGAATTCACGGTGAGTTCGACCTTCCTCAGACCGAGAGCCGCAAAGAACTGCCAGCCGAGCGCGATCACCTCGACGTCGATCAGCGGATCGGATGCCCCGAGAACCTCGATGCCGACCTGGTCGAATTGTCTGTACCGACCGGCCTGCGCCTTCTCGTAACGGAAGTTCGACCCCGAGTACCAGACCTTCCACGGCGTCGTCGGCCGGTGCTGGGCGAACGCCCTGCAGATGCCGGCGGTGTGTTCGGGGCGCAACGCCACGTGTCGGTCGCCCTTGTCGACGAAGTCGTACATCTCCTTCGTGACCACGTCGGTGGCGTCGCCGAGGCGGAGGAACACGCCGATCTCCTCGAACATCGGAGGGATGATGCACTCGAACCCGGCTGATTCGACCACATCGGCGAACACCGCAGTGAAAGCACGCCAACGCCCTGCCTGGGGAGGAAGGATGTCTCGGGTCCCCGGACTGGTCTGGAATGTCGGCACGACGGGAAAGGCTAGTCGGGACTTCCCCCGGGCACGATGCGATATGCGTCGTAGACCGAGTCGATGGACTTGATCACCCGGAGAACCGAATCGAGGTGGTTGGGGTCGGCCAACTCGAACTCGAAACGCATCTTTGCCACCCTGTCGGAACCCGTGTGCGTGCTGCACGCAACGATGTTGACGTGCTGCTCCGACAGTGCGTGCGACACGTCGCGCAACAGGCGACTTCTGTCGAGTGCGACAACTTCCACCCCCGCCGTGAACATCGTGCCGGGCGTGGCCCGCGACCATTCGACGTCGATGAGACGGGTCGGTTCGTCGACCACCAACGAGACTGCGTTGGCACAGTCGGCCCTGTGGACACTGACGCCCCGACCCTTCGTGACGAACCCGAGGATGTCGTCGCCCGGAACCGGGGTGCAGCATTTCGACAGACGCACGAGGACATCCTCGAGTCCCTCCACGTGGATTCCGGTCGAACTGCGGCGGTCGGTCGACGGCCTGTCGACACGCATGGGCATCGCCAACTGTTCGTCGCTGCCCTCGTGACGCATCGCGCGGCCGATTCGCTGGGCGAAACCGCGCGCCGAGACGTGATGCTCGCCGATCGCGGCGAACAACGTGTCGAGTTCGGTCATGTTCAATGCCTCGAGTTCCTGAAGGAACGCGTCGCTCGTCCAGATTCGCTGCACGGGCAGACCCTCGCGACGGAGTTCGGCCGTGAGTTCGTCGCGCCCGGCCTCGACCATGTCCTCCCGCCGCTCGCGCGTGAACCAGTTCTTGATCTTGGTGCGCGCTCGCGCCGACTGAACGAACCCCAACCAGTCGCGGGACGGCCCCGCACCGTCGACCTTCGAAGTGAATATCTCGCACGTGTCACCCGAGGCGAGACCGGCATCGAGGGACACGAGTCGGCCGTTGACTCGCGCACCCACGCACGCGTGTCCCACCTCCGTGTGCACGGCGTATGCAAAGTCGACCGGCGTCGAATTGATGGGCAACGTGATCACGCGCCCCTTCGGTGTGAACACGAAGATCTCCTCTTGTTCGAGGTCGCTCTTCAGGCCCGCCATGAATTCGTTGGGGTCGGTGATGTCCGACTGCCAGTCGATGATGCGGTTCAGCCAGTCGGAGTCACCCGACTGCGTTCCCTGCTTGTACGCAAAATGAGCCGCGACGCCCCATTCGGCGCGCTCGTGCATCTCGCGGGTGCGAATCTGCACCTCGAGAGGCTTGCCGCCCGGGCCGATCACCGTCGTGTGCAGCGACTGATAGAGATTGAACTTCGGCATCGCGATGTAGTCCTTGAACCGACCCACGACGGGTCGCCACTTGCCGTGGATGCAGCCGAGTGCGCCGTAGCAGTCGCGGACGCTGTCGACGATGATCCGCAATGCGACGAGGTCGAAGATCTCGTCGAAGTCCTTGTCTTTCTGCACCATCTTTTCGTAGATGCTCCAGAGGTGCTTCCCGCGGCCGGTGACATCGCCCACGATGTGCACCTCCGCGAGGCGCGATCTCACCTCGGTGATGGCCTGCTCGAGATACACGTCGCGCTCGGGGGTGCGACTCGACACAAGATGGTCGAGTTCTGCGAACCGTTTGGGATACAGGGCCGCGAACGAGAGATCCTCGAGCTGTTGCTTGATCTCCTGCATGCCGAGCCTGTTCGCCAACGGCGCATAGATGTCGAGGGTTTCCTGGGCGATGCGCTGCTGTTTGTCGATGGGCACGCCCGCGAGGGTTCGCATGTTGTGCAACCGGTCGGCAAGTTTGATGATGAGCACGCGCATGTCGCGCGCCATTGCGACGAGCATCTTGCGCATGGTGGCCGCCTGCTGGGCCTCGCGCGAATCGAACTGAAGACGTTCGAGCTTGGTGACGCCGTCGACGAGAGCGGCCACTTCGTCGCCGAAATTGCGTTGCACGTCGTCGAGGGTGATCTCGGTGTCCTCCACCGCATCGTGCAGAAGTGCGGCGGCAAGCGACACGTCGTCGAGACCGATGTCGGCCACAATTCGTGCGACCGCAATCGGGTGATTGATGTAGGCCTCCCCGGAAGAGCGCTGCTGGCTGATGTGCGCGATGCGCGCCGCCTCGTAGGCCTTGTTCACGAGCGCCACAGATGCCTTCGGATGGCGCCGGCGGTAGGCAGTGAGAAGAGGAGCGATTTCCTCGATGGGCGCGCTGTGGTGCCGTCTCCACGGAAGGACGCGGTCGGCTGTGGCCATGAGGGAAGGCTACCTTCGCGACTTCTTTCGGGGGCGCGGGGGGTGACTCAGAATCGCATCCACCGGGGCCGCAGTCGTCGTCTCGCCCGGCTCGGCGGCGGCGCGGGACGACGCACGACGACTCACGGGAGTGCCCGTGGCCATCAATTGGGCCATGTCGGCGCCGATCGAGATGCGGCCGCGCATCGAGACGTACTCGGCGGAGCGTTCCTTCAGGATGCCGAGAATCGGTGTTGCGATGTAGATCGACGAGTACGCACCCGTGGCCATGCCCACCAACAATGCGAGTGCGAACTCCTGCAGTGCGACCGCACCGAACACGCCCGAGCCGAGCACCAGAAGACTGAACACCGGAAGCACCGCGGCAATCGATGTGTTGAGCGATCTCATGAGCACCTGATTCATCGACACGTTCACGATGTCGCCGTACGGCACGCGTGATCCGGAGAACTTCGTGGTGTTCTCGTGCACCTTGTCGAAGACGACGATCGTGTCGTACAACGAGAAGCCGAGAATCGTGAGGAACGCGACCACGGTCGACGGGGTGACCTCGAGTTGCAGCACCGAGTACACACCGACACTGACCCCGACGTCGTGGATGACTGCGGCTATCGCACCAGCGGCCATGCGTGACTCGAATCTCCACGCAATGAACAGCGACACGAGCACGAGGAACACGAGCAGAGCCCGAACCGCATTCCACGTGATGCTGCGACCCCAGGTGGCGCTCACCTTCTCCACACTGACTTCTGTCGCGGCAACGTCGGCGGACTTTGCGAGTGCCTCTTTGACCTTCGACTCTGTCGCGGTCTCGAGCTCGCCGAGTTGAATTCGGATGCGCCTGTCGTCACCCGAGCTGAGAATCTGGATCTTCGCGCCCGACGCCTCGACCTTGTTGTCGTCGAGAATCTTGCGGGCCGACTCTGCGTCGAGATTGCCGGTGGCCGGCAGTTCGTAGGCAACGCCACCCTTGAAATCGATGCCGAGGTTCAGGCCCTGTGCGAACAACGAGACCACGGTGATGACGAGCACCACCGACGACACGACGAACCCAAACCTGCGTCGACCGTAGAAATTGATCGTGGTCTCACCGCGATAGAGACGTTGCCAACGACCGGACATCACGCCACCTCCGCTTTCGTCGTCGCGCCACGCACACCGAGAACCCTGCCGTTGTTGAAGAGCCGGGTTCGTGACAGCAACAACACGGTCGGACGCGTGAAGAAGTACGACACGACCATGTCGGTGAGTGTCGACAGGCCGAGGAAGAATGCGAACCCGCGAACGGAACCGACGGTGAGCCACCACAGCACGAGTGCTCCGATGAGCGATGCCGTGTCGGCGATGAGAATGGTGCGCCACGCAGACTCGAAACCACGGGAGGCCGAGTTGCGCAGTGTTCGGCCCGCCTGCACGTCGTCCTTGAGTTTCTCGAAGAACACGACATACGAGTCGACGGTGACACCGATCGACACGATGATTCCGGCGGCTCCCGAAAGAGTCAGCGCAAGGCCGTTGGTCTTCGAGAGCCAGGAAATGATGTTCCACAGCAGCAGTCCGGACACACCGAGACCGAACACCACCACCAGCGCGATGAGGCGGTAATAAAAGACGAGGAAGGCGAGTACGAGCAGAACACCGAGAAGACCCGAGATGATCGCCGCCCGCAGTGAGTCCTTGCCCAGGGTTGCCGACACTGTCTGCACGGTGGGAGTCTCGAACTGCACGGGAACCGCACCGAACTGCAGGATCTTTGCGAGTTCCTCGGCCTCGGCGCGCGTGAAGTTGCCGGTGATCGAGACATTGCCGGTGTTGAAGTTCGGTGTCTGCACCTGCGGGGCCGAGATCACTTCCCCGTCGAGCACGATGGCAATCGCCTTTGTGGGGCATTCGTCGCCACCGTCGTAGCACTTCTTTGCGAGCGTGTTCCACGGCACTTCGCCGGCGACTCCGTCACGCAGGTTTGCGAGCACGGAGAACGATCCGCCCTCGACCTGCACCGAGGCGTCGTTCGAGAACACCTCACCGGTCGCCTCGGCCGGACCCAGAAGATAGAGAAGACCGTCCTTGCGGCCGGGCAGCACCGTCTGACCGGGTTCGAGCCCGGTGTCCTCACCAGTTCCCGGAACGGTCGTCGATGTGGTGGTTGCGGCGCGCCCGCGCGAACTGCCGACGCCGCCTGCGGGAGGCGCCAGGGTCGTTGATGCACCCGCAACGGTCGTGGTGGTTGCTCCCGGGGCACCCGATGTCGTGGTGGTGAGTTCGGGGTTCTCCGCGTAGTTGATGACAGGACGCATCTCGACCGCACCCGTGCGTCCGATCAGATCGAGAGCCTTCTGCTGGTCTTTCACGCCCGGAAGGTTCACCACCACGTTGTTGCCCTGACGCTGGATTTCCGGCTCGGCGACGCCGATCGAGTCGACGCGCTGGCGGATGATGTCGACAGCGACGTTGAGGGCTTCCGGTTCGAAGTCGCCGACCGGAGTCATCGTGACCGAGGCCCCGCCCTGCAGGTCGAGACCGAGTGACGGAGTGTTGCCGGCGACCAGGTTGGCCGCGAAGGCTCCGGATGCGACGAAAAGAATCGCGAGAAGCGGAAAGAGAAGACGACGACGCGACATGTACGCCGTTTACTTCTTGGCGTCGTCGGCCGGAGGCACGATCTTGCGGGCCACTGACGCCCGTGTCACGCGGATCTCGATGCGCTCCTGTTGGTGGCCGTCGGCAATGTCGAGCCACACGATGTCGTCTTCGATGTCGGACACGAATCCGTAGATGCCCGATGTGAGCACGACCTCGTCACCAACCGCGAGTGATGCGGCCAGAGCGCGTGCTTCCTTCATGCGACGGTTGCGGGGGCGCAGGAACACGAAATACATGCCTCCGAAGAGGAGTCCGTACACGACGATGAAACCGATCGGATTGCTGTTGCTCGAGGATGATTCGGCGGCGAGGAGGATTGCATTCACAGGGGGCAAGCCTAGCCGTGGCTCCCTCTGCACGACCCGTGACTCAACCCCAGATGCCGAGAATCGAACGGCGCAACGCCTGAAAAGTGCCGTCGGAGATCGCCGATCGCATGCTGGCCATCAGCGAGAGAGTCCATGCGACGTTGTGAATCGACACGAGACGTGCCGCCGTCGGCTCCCCGACCTGGGTCAGATGACGCAGATATCCGCGGCTGTGCGACGTGCACACCCAGCAGCTGCAGTCCGGGTCGAGCGGGTCGTCCGACATCGCGAATCGGGCGTTCTTGATCTGAACCTTGCCGGCCGACGTGAGTGCCGTGCCGTGGCGGCCGAGTCGGGTCTGCATCACGCAGTCGAACTGGTCGACACCCAGAGCCACAGCCTCGACGAGCGATGCCGGGTCTCCCACGCCCATGAGATAGCGCGGTTGGTCGTCGGGCAAGTGACCGATGCACGCCGCGATCGAGTCGATCATTTCCGCACGGGTCTCCCCCACACTGAGCCCGCCGATTGCATAGCCGTCGAAACCGATGGACGCGGTTCGCTCGGCACTCTCGGCCCGCATCACCGGATCGGTTCCGCCCTGCACGATGCCGAACAACGATTGGTCGACCCGGGTGTGCGCGGCCTTCGCCCGACGCGCCCACTCGCTCGTGCGTTCGAGTGCGAGTCGCACCACATGCGGCTCGGCAGGAAGCGACGTGCACACGTCGAGAACCATTTGGATGTCGGCACCGATCTTTTCCTGTGTCGCGACGGCAATCTCGGGAGTGAACCGATGATACGAACCGTCGTAGGTCGACTTGAACGTGACCCCGTCGTCGTCGACTTTCGGGTCGAGAGAGAACACCTGGAAACCGCCCGAATCGGTCAACGTCAGCCCGTCCCACCCGGCGAACGCGCCCAGACCACCGAAACGTTCGACCACATCTGCACCCGGCCGCAGCATCAGGTGGTACGTGTTGCCGAGAACGATGCGCGCACCGAGTTCGGCGTAGTCGCGCGCGCTCAGGTACTTGATTGCCCCCCTGGTGCCGACCGGCATGAAACACGGGGTCTCGTAGGTTCCGCGGTGGGTCGCGGCGATACCCGTCCGTGCGGACCCGTCGCGCGCGCTGATGTCGAGGCGAACGTGATGCATGTCAACGCACCCCTTCCCTGCCGATGAACATGGCGTCGCCGAACGAGAGAAAACGGTACTGCTCGCGCAGTGCCTCCTCGTACAGAGAACGCCACGCGCCGCCGGTGAACGAACTGATCATGAGCAGCAACGAAGTTCTGGGCATGTGAAAGTTCGTCAGCATGCAATCGACGACCTTCCACTCGTAGCCCGGGGTGATGAACAGAGAGGTTCGCCCCGTGAGTTCACCCGTGGTCGCGGCGGACTCGAGTGCCCGCGTCGCGGTCGTGCCGATGGCAATGACCCTCGATGCCGACCTGCAGGCTTCGAGGGTGTCCGCTGGAACGTCGTAGAACTCGGAATGAATGACATGGTCGAGCGGGTTCTCGGCCGAGATTGGTTTGAACGTGTCGAGACCGACGATGAGTTCGACCCTCTTGATGATCGCACCGCGCTCCTCGACCCGCGCGAGCAGTTCCGACGTGAAGTGCAGACCCGCCGTCGGCGCTGCCGCACTCGCCGGTGTCTTCGCATACACCGTCTGGTACCGCTCGCTGTCCTTCAGCGAGCCCCTGATGTAAGGCGGGAGCGGCATCACACCGATGCGCTCGATCAATGCAAGCGGATCGTCATCGGTGATCTCGACGATGAACGTGTCCCCCGCCTCGGTGCGCGGACCGATTCGCACGACCCTCTTGCCGAAATACTCGAGCACCTCTCCTTCTTTGAGTTTCCGCGCCGGCTTGATGAGCCCCTCCCACAGGCGACCGTCGGGGGATCGTCTCTCGAGCAACAGAACCTCCGCTGCGCCGCCGGTCTTTCGCTGCAGCACCAGACGAGCCGGGAGAACCCTGGTGTCGTTCACCACCACGACGTCGCCCTCGTTCAAGAACCCGGGAAAGTCGGACATCGTGGAGTGTTCGACACGTCCGTCGAATGCCACCATCAGTCGCGCAGCGTCGCGCGGCTCGATCGGTTTCTGTGCAATGCGCGCATCAGGAAGGTCGTAATCGATGTCGGTGATGTGCACGCAGAAAGGCTACGGGTTCGACAGGTGCGCCCGTGCGGCATCCATCGCGACACGTCCACGCGGAGTGCGCGCAATGAGCCCGAGCTGAATCAGAAAAGGCTCGTAGACGTCTTCGACGGTTTCGGGTTGTTCGCCCACTGCGATCGCCAGTGTTGTGAGACCGACAGGCCCACCCTCGAACTGCTCGCACAGACTCCGCAGGATTGCCCGGTCGACCTTGTCGAGACCGAGCGCATCGACGCCGAACACCGCGAGCGCCTCGGTGGCGGTGGCGGAATTGATGGTTCCGTCACCTCGCACCTCGGCGAAGTCGCGCACCCGACGCAACAACCTGTTCGCGATGCGCGGAGTCCCGCGGCTTCGTCGTGCAATCTGACCCGCCGCAGCCGCATCGATGGGAACATCGAGAATCCGGGCCGCCCGGGACACGATTGCGTGCAACTCCTCGGCGTCGTAGAAGTCGAGACGCGCGACGAGACCGAACCTGTCGCGCAACGGCCCCGTGATCATCCCCGTTCGGGTGGTAGCACCGATCAACGTGAAGCGCGGGAGCGTGAGTCTGATCGACGACGCAGCGGGCCCCTTGCCCACCACGATGTCGATCTGGAAGTCCTCCATCGCCGGGTAGAGAATCTCCTCGACCGACCGTGACAGTCGATGGATTTCGTCGATGAACAACACGTCACCTTCGCCGAGTTTCGTGAGGATCGCAGCGAGGTCCCCCGCACGTTCGAGCGCCGGCCCGCTCGTGACATGAAGGGTGACCCCCATCTCTGCGGCGACGATTCCCGCCATGGTCGTCTTGCCCAGACCGGGCGGCCCCGCGAGGAGGATGTGGTCGGCGGCCTGCCCCCGCTGTTTTGCCGCACCGAGAACGATGTCGAGATGTTCCTTCAGTTCCCGCTGACCGACGAAGTCGTCGAGATGCCGCGGACGGAGACCGGCTTCGTCGGAGACCTCGGCGTCGGAGGTGGTCGCAGGGTTCAGGAATTCATCCCGCACGACGTGCCCCCAGCAAGGCGAGTGCGTCCCTCAACATCGACTCGGTGCCCTCCGAATTCGTGAGCTGACGCATCGTGTCGCGGATCTCGTCGGCGCCGTATCCGAGTGCAGTGAGCGCCTCACGAACGTCGGCCGCGACCGACTGCACGGTGTCGCCGGATTCGGTTGTTGCAATGTCGTTCAACGAAAGGCGCGACTTCAACTCGACCATCAGACGCTCGGCTGTCTTCTTGCCCACGCCGGGCACCACGGTGAGCCCTGCCACGTCGTTCGACGCCACGATTCCGACGAGAGCGGTGGGCGTGTAGGTGCCGAGAATCGCCATCGCCATGGCGGGGCCGATGCCGTGCGTTGCAATGAGCACGTTGAACGTGTCGCGTTCGTGACGGGAGACGAAGCCATAGAGGGTCTGTGCGTCGTCGCGAATGTGATGGTGGGTGTGAAGAAACACCGTCACCGTCGGTTCGAGTTCGGCGAACGCCTGCGACGTGACGGTGCAGAGATACCCGACTCCGCCCACCTCGACGAGAACCGTCATCGGGGCAAGTCGTTCGAGAACGACCCCGCGGAGACTGCCGATCATGACCGCGCCCTGTTCATCGCGGCGGCACGCGATGCGACGAACGGCGCCATCGCGCAGTGACACAGAGCAATGGCAGCGGCGTCTGCCGCGTCAGCAGGTTCGGGAACGGCTGCGAGAGACAGACGTTGCTGCACCATGCGTCCGACCTGCTCCTTCGTTGCACCACCCCAGCCCGCAACGGAGTTCTTCACTTGCGACGGCGTGTACTGCTCGACATGGCACCCCGCGCGCGAGGCGAGAGCAAGCACGATGCCACTTGCCTGCCCCACCGACATCGCCGTGCGGACGTTGTTCTGGAAGAACACCTGCTCGATCGCAACTGCCGACGGTCGGTATTCGGCAAGGAGCGAGTCGATCTCGTCGTGCAGGTCGGCAAGTCGCTCGTGCAGGGGGCTGGCGGCGGGGGTACGGATCACCCCGATGGCCAACGCCGAGATCGACTGGGACGACGCCATGGACAACACGGCATACCCGCAACGGGTGAGACCGGGGTCGACGCCCAAGACCACATGACCGAACATATGTTCCATGCTACCCCAGGGGCCGGGGCTGTGGGGTGGATTAGCGGGCGTCCTCGACGGCCTTCACGAGCTCTTCGACGGGGCGGAACGTCAGTCCGGCAATGGCCCGATGCGCGTACCGCACCACGCCGCTCGCATCGACCACGAAGACGCTGCGGCGGGGAAACCCGAGGGGTCCCACGGTGCCGTATGCCGTGGCAACGGCCTTATCGGTGTCGGCCAGCAAGGGGAATTTGAATCCGTGTTTTTGAGAGAACGAATCGTGACTGTCCATGTCCTGGGCGGAGATCGCAAGGACCTGCGCACCGACGCCCTCGAATGCCGACAGTTCGTTGTTGTACGAATTCAGTTGCTTCGTGCACACCGGCGAATCGTCACCCGGGTAGAACACGATGACCACCGGTTGTCCGCGGTACGACGACAACGAGTACGTGCGTCCACCGGTGCCGGGAAGAGTGAAATCGGGAGCGAGTTCTCCCACTGAGGCTGCCATTAGTCGATTCCTTGCATGATTGATTCGTCGATGTCGAAGTTCGCGTACACGTCCTGGACATCATCATTATCTTCCAACATGTCCATGATGCGGAGGATTTGCCGGGCATCGTTCACGTCGGACACCTCGATGGTGGTGGACGACACCATCGTCGATTCGGCGCTCTGGACATCGATCCCCGCCGACTCAAGGGTTTCCTTCACGTCGTACACCACGGACGGGTCGGTGAGAACTTTCCACGACTCGCCGTCGCGTTCGATGTCGTCGGCACCCGCGTCGAGTGCCGCCGTCATCACGGAGTCCTCGTCGAGCGAACCCGCAACGAGGATCACGCCGCGCCTCGAGAACTGCCAACTCACGGCACCCGGTTCGGCCATCGAGCCGCCGAACTTCGAGAATGCGCTTCGCACGTCGGCGGCGGTCCGGTTCCGGTTGTCGGTGAGCACGTCGACAAGCAGTGCCACTCCCCCGGGTGCGTACCCCTCGTAGGTGATGCTCTCGTAACTCGCGCCGTCGGTCTCACCCACGCCCCGCTTGATCGCACGGTCGATCGCGTCCTTCGTCATCTGGGCCGCTTTTGCCTTCAGCACCATCGTGCGCAGGGCCGCGTTCGAGTCGACGTCGCCTCCACCGGCACGAGCGGCGACCTCGATCTGGCGCGCGAGTTTTGCGAAGAGCTTTCCGCGCGCCTTGTCGGCCGCGCCCTTCTTGTGCTTGATCGTTGCCCATTTGGAATGTCCGGACATCTCTATGCCTTTCCTGCTGTCGCCGACTGTTCGACAAAATAACGGTGCACGCGTGCGTCGTTCGTGAGTTCGGGATGGAACGATGCGGCAAGAACATTGCCCTGACGCACGAGAACCGGCTCGTCGCCGAGTCGGCCGACAACCTCGACATCGCCACCCACCCGTTCGATTCGCGGGGCGCGTATGAAGACGCCGTGGAACCCGCCCATCGGTGTCGAGACTTCCGACTCGAACGAGTCGACCTGCCGACCGAACGCGTTGCGTCGCACTGCGATGTCGATCGCACCGAAACTCACCTGGTCCGGGCGACCGTCGAGAATTTCCTTCGCGAGAAGAATCATTCCCGCGCAGGTGCCGAACACGGGCATGCCCGCAGAGATGCGTTCGCCGACGGGCGCGAAGAGTCCGGATGTGAGAAGAAGGCGCGACATCGTGCTCGACTCGCCGCCCGGCATCAACAATGCGTCGACGGTGCCGAGGTCATCGATGTTGCGAACCTCGACGGTGGACACACCGATCGAGCGGAAACACTCAGCGTGTGCCGCGAACGCACCCTGCAACGCGAGAACACCGACTTTCATGGGCACCTGGAGGCCTCGAATCCATGACGGGCCGCGTGCTCAGTTGCCGCGCAGCGCGTAGCGCTGCGATTCGTGGATTTCGTCCATCCCGATGCCGGTCATCGGGGCACCGAGGTTGCGGCTCACCCGCGCGAGCACGGACGCATCACGGAAATGAGTGGTCGCCTCGACGATTGCCTTCGCGCGCAGTTCGGGCTGGTCACTCTTGAAGATGCCCGACCCGACGAACACCGCCTCGGCTCCGAGCTGCATCGCAAGGGCCGCATCGGCAGGCGTGGCGATTCCGCCCGCACAGAAGATCGGCACGGGGAACCGGCCGGTCTCTGCGATTTCCTGCACCAACGGCAACGGCGCCTGGAGCGACTTCGCCCACTGGAACAACTCGGCGCTGTCGGCCTGTGTGATCTTGCGGATGTCACCCAGGATCGAACGAAGGTGACGAACGGCCTCGACGACGTTTCCGGTTCCCGCTTCGCCCTTCGAACGAATCATGCAGGCACCTTCCGACACGCGGCGCAGTGCCTCGCCGAGATTCGTCGCACCGCACACGAAGGGAACCGTGAACGCGAACTTGTCGATGTGGTGGGTTTCGTCGGCCGGGGTGAGCACCTCGGACTCGTCGATGAAGTCGACACCGAGTGCCTCGAGAATCTGGGCCTCGACGAAATGGCCGATTCGGGCTTTCGCCATCACCGGAATCGTGACCGATGCCTGGATTTCCTCGATGATGGCCGGGTCGCTCATGCGCGCCACGCCGCCGTCACGACGGATGTCTGCAGGCACGCGCTCGAGCGCCATCACCGCACATGCGCCGGCGTCTTCGGCGATCTTTGCTTCCCTTGCGTTGACGACGTCCATGATGACGCCGCCCTTCAACATTTCTGCGAGTCCGCGCTTGACGCGTTGGGTTCCGACGGCTGATCCATTCGAGGAGGTCATGGTGGTCAGGCTATCCACGCATTCAGGGCGTGACCCGAGTGAATTAGGTGACTAGACGGCGGGCCACTTCACGGTTGCGGGATCGACTCCCGGACCGACCGGCGCGAGCGACTTCTTCCAGGCCAACTCGACCCAGGTTCGCCCGGGCGAGAACCGCACGACGGTTCCCGCAGAGTCGGTGATGGTGAACGGCTGGGCGGCGTCCTTGCGCTCCCACGCGACTTCGATGAGTCCGCCGTTGGTGAGCACGAAACCGGTTCCCTTGCCCGTCGTGTTGGCGTGCGGGCTCTTGCGGTCTGCCTTGCTGCGCGTGTAGGTGACGTACAGAACGAGCACGTTCTTTGCCGAGACCTGACCGTCGTCAGCCATGTGGGGTTCCAGTTCGCGTTTCAGGTTCTCGTTGAAGCGCATGAAACTTCCCGAGGCTGCGTCCCACTTCCAGAACACCTTCACGTTGTACATCGAGACCTTTGCCCCGTCGATCGGCGTCAGAGTCGCCGGGTTTGCGTCGCTCGGGCCGCGGTAGATGAACTGAGGGACGGGTGGGCCGGACCCCTCCGGAGCAAGAGTCCACAGGTTCGTGGTCTTGGCATAGAGGTTGTGCGGGATCTTCTTGTCCTTTGCCCGGTAATAACCGCCCTTGCCGCGCGAGGCGCTGTACCCCACGTTGACGAGAGTGCTCGAGTTGATGGCACGCGTCACGCGGTAGTTGCCGCCGCTCCAACAGAACAGCGGCTTGTTGTACGAGCCGAGAATGTCGATGTCCTGGGTGCGTCCGCTGCGCAACGGCCCCACCGGGTCGCTGCCCTGACTGTGGAACACTGCGGCAAACCGAGTGAGACCCTCGACGTTCTCCTCGAACACGATGTCGGCCTTGTTGAGACCGCTCTGGGGTCGGGAATTCGGGTGGTTGTCGATCTTGCAGGCAATCGCGACGCGTGCCGCGGCAGCCGGATCCGTGACGGGCGTTCCGAGCAGCGGATACACCGGACCTCCGGGATTCGACGGATCGTTGGTCGCGTTCGGACCCGCGCTCGTATCGGAGCCACTGGAGCCACCGCCGCAGGCGGCAAGCACCACGAGCGCAGCGGCGACAACCGCAGTGCGACGTACACCGATACGAACTGCTGCCATGTCACATCTCCTTCAGGACTGCCACACGCTCCTCGATCGACGAGCGAGCCGACACAACAGTAGAAGCCGAGAGTCGCGCAGATGAGTCACCGTTGTTGTCCGAGGGAAGCGCAAAGCAAAGAGCGTTCACCGCACCGAGGTCGACGCCTCCGGCTGCGTGTGCGCACTTTTCCAGGGCAGACGCGAGAGCCGGCGGGTAACGCGTTGCCTGGCACGCGAAGATGTCGGCCCACATGAGGACGTCGGACGACACATACGAGTCGGCGATGCGCCGACCGACCGCCGCGAGGCCGACCTTCGCCAGAAGCGACGACACGGCGACGACATGTGCAACGAGCGCCACGTTTCCGGTGCGGAGTCGCCACAGAAGGTGTGCCATCACACCCTCGACTTCGACCCGGTCCATGATTTCCATGAATGCGTCGGAGACGAGAACGGCGTTCTCTCCGTCGGCGTCGATGAATGCCGCCGCAACGGGATAGGTCGAGTCGACGACGTACATGCGCGGTCTCTGGTCGCCGCTCACGACGCACAGCCCGTCGATGACGTTGAACAACCTCGAGTGTTCGTCGTCGGCCACCTCGCGCACCGCGAGCGATGCCCCGAGAGCCCCCGATGCCGAGATCCTGATGATCCGGGGCATCGCGATGCAGACCACCAGGCCGAGTGCGATGCCGATGATCCACTGTCCGACCAGTGCGCAGACGACGAAAACGACGACCGCGGGCACGGCGCTGACGGCGATGGTCGATTTTCTGATGCGTGACTCGTTGGTCGCCAACGACTCATCGATCTGAATCCATTGTTTCTGGTTCATGGCATCACCTTGTCTCTGGGGTTCGCGCGTCGTGAGATGCCGCGATCCGGGCATGTCGACTTCACCTGTCGCCCGAGAACCTCGAGCGACGCAGGAAGCGACCTTCGAACCGTCTCAGCATACGGGGCACGGTGATGGTGGTGATGTTCTCTGCTTCCATGTTCAGAGCGCGGTGGTAGAGCTCGACGTATTTCTCGGCGAGAAGATCCATCGAGAACAACCCGGCATGGGCTTTTCCGTGCGATGTCAACGATGCGGCGAGGCGTGAGTCGGCGATGACACGGGCGAGCGCAGACGCAAGAGCGTCGTGGTCGTTCGGCGCAACGAGCAACGCGTCCTCGCCGTGCGTGGCCACGTTGCGGTACCCGTCGATGTCGCTTGCCACAACCGGGGTGCCGGCGGCCATTGCCTCGAGCAGCACGATTCCGAACGATTCGCCGCGCAGAGAGGGCGCACAGAACGCCGCGGCGCGTGAGAGACGGTCGTACTTCTCCTCGTCGGAGATGCGACCGAGCCAATCGACGCGCGGGTCTCCCCCGTATTGCGCCCTCAACTCCGGCGTCTCCGGCCCGTCCGATGCGATCCACAGCCGCACGTCGGGGGGCAACTGGGCGTGCGCCCGCAGCAGAACGCCAAGACCCTTTCGCGGCTCGTGGCGACCGCAGAAGAAGATCGCATTCTCGCGCGCAGTTGACGGCGATCGCACCACCGAGTCGAGTTCGATTCCGTTGAACAGGATCTCGTAGTCACCGCCGATGTAGCGATGCGCGAGCTCGACGGCGTCTTTCGACACGGCGACCCTGATGTCGATGCGCGATGCGATCCACTTCAACTGACGCGAGAAAGCCTTGTACGCGCCCGACTCACCCGCGGAGTGGAAGGTGGCGACAACCGGTGCGAGTTTCACCAGCAACGACGTGAGGGACGGACCAGGCACCAACGGTTCGTGCACGTGCAGCACATCGAAGGCCTCGTCGTTCAGCGCACGGATCGTTCTCAGGGCGGCGGATGCGTCGGGAGCCAACGGCGCGACCGAGCCGTTGATCGCCGTGGGAAGACTGTTGCCGAGCGGCGTCACGAACGGGTCGGGCGGCGGACCGTCACAGGGGCCGAGAACACGCACCTCGTGTCCCATTGCGCGGAGACTGCGGGCGAGACCAAGAACCTGCTGCTGAACTCCGCCGGGGATGGTGAGGCTGTACGGACTCACCATTCCGATTCGCAACATGAGGACTACGGTATCGGAATGGCAACCGCTGATTCCTCCTTCCGTCCTGCACTGTCTGTCGTGGCGACACCGAACAAACGTCGCGCGATTCTCGATCTCGCAAGCCAAGCCGATCAACGCGGCTTCTCGGGTCTCGCAATCCCGAGCCTCGGCGCAACCATGGGCCTGTGCGTGTCCCTCGCCCATGCGACGTCGCGCATCAACTACTGGACCTCGATTCAGCCGATCTACTACAGCCACCCCGTCGAGGCGGCGAACATGGCGGCGCACATCAACGAGATGTCAGACGGTCGTTTTCGATTCGGAATCGGCGTCAGTCACGGGCCCGTGACACAACGTCTCGGTGTGAACACGGGGAAGCCCCTCTCCGACATTTCCGACTACGTGAGCGCAATGCGGAACAACGAGCGGTTCGGCGGACAACTTCCGCCCGTCTACCTCGCCACCCTGCGCAACAAGATGCTGCAACTTGCGAGCGACATCGCAGAAGGCGCCATCTGGGCGAATGCCTCGCTCAGCCACATGAACACCCAACTGTCGGAGGTGCCGAATGCGCGACGTGACGGATTCTTTCTCGCGAACATGATCCCCACCGTCATCGACGACGACATCGAGGCGGCCCGCGCGGTCAACCGCCGGACGCTCACCGGTTACGTGTCTCTGCCCAATTACCGCAACTATTGGCGCGCCGCCGGTTACGTCGACGAGATGAACTCCATCGAGACTGCACTCGAGTCCGGTGAACGCGACAAGGTCACCGCGCTGATGTCGGACAAGTGGCTCGATGATTGCACCATCAGTGGCCCCGCCGACAGGGTGCGCGACAGATTCCTCGAATGGTCGCACACCGGCGTCACCCCGATCGCAGTGATGTCATCGACATCGGGCGGCCAGGCGAAGGCGATTGCGGAACTGTTCGACGTCTACAACTGAGCGAGCAATTCGCTCACGCGATCCCGGATCTCGTCGCGGATTCTGCGCACGACATCGAGCGGTTGACCTTTCGGATCATCGAGGGGCCAGTCGACGTATGTCTTTCCGGGAATGTAAGGGCAGGTGTCGCCACAACCCATGGTGACAACCACATCCACGGAACCGAGGAGTTCGTCGGTGAACCTCTGCGGCACGTACGCAGAAATGTCGATGCCGACTTCTTTCATCACCTCGACTGCCGCCGGGTTCACCTGGTCTGCGGGTTCGGACCCGCCGGAAAGGATCTCGACCCTGCCGCCCGACATCTCTCGGGCGAAACCCGCCGCCATCTGCGATCGGCCGGCGTTGTGAATGCACAGGAAGAGAATGCCGGGCATCAGTCGCCTGCCCCGCGGGGCCAGAGAACCGCGATGAACACGAATCCCACGACGCCGCCCACGATCTGCATCAACGCGAACATGGGCCACGAACCCGGTGCGATTCCCGCAAAGGAATCCGAGAACATGCGGCCGAAACCGACCGCAGGATTCGCGATGCTCGTCGACGACGTGAACCAATAGGCACCGGTGATCCATGCCGCGACCAGTGCCGCGACATTCGACTTCGCCGCGAGACCACCGAAGATGATCAGCAACAAACCGACAGTTGCGACGACCTCGGAGAACCATGCAGGGCCGCCCGTGCGAATCTTGTTCGAGGTTTCGATGAACGGATGCGCAAACATGATGTTCGCGACGATTGCTCCGAGGACCGCTCCTGCGAACTGTGACACCACGTCGCCGACGAGCGACACCACGTCGACCGATCGTTCACGGAGTGCACCAACCACCGTGACAACCGGGTTGAACGACGCACCCGACAGGGGCCCGAAGACGGTGATCAAACCGAACAGTGCGCCACCGGTTGCGATTGCGTTCGCCAGCAGTTGCAACCCGACGTCGTCGGTGAGATTCTCGGCCATGATGCCCGAACCCACCACGGCCATCACGAGGAGAGCGGTGCCGAGAAACTCGGCGAGCTGCCGGCGCAGGCTCAGTCGCATCCCTCTGGCCCGCAACAACTGCCGGTGTTCGGCACACCGAGCATGATGGGCATTGGCTTGAGCGACGTGTCGGCGGGCGCATCCTCGAGAACGGTGTACCACTCCCAGGGAAGTTCTTTGCCCTTGATCCACACCTTGTCCTGCACGGCGAAACAGCACGTGGTGCTCTCCTGTACCTCGATGGGCATGCCGAACGACGTCGCCTCCTCGATCTTGCGGGCCACCTGGTCGGTGTCGTCCACTTCGACTCCCACATGGTTCATCGTGCCCGGCTCTCCGTGACCCTGGATCAGCACCAGTTTGAGCGGAGGGTCAGCAATCGCGAAGTTTGCGTATCCCTCGCGCACCTTGGCGGGCCCAACTCCGAACATCTTCGTGTAGAACAAGATCGCCTCGTCGAGGTCGCCCACGTTCAGGGCCAATTGCACTCGTGACATCGCTGCCTCCTGCTGTTGATGGTGAGCCCCCGCGGGGCCACCCGCGAAAGCTTTGATGGTCATCAATGTATCAGTCCATTGACGGTTGTCAATGTATGCTGACACCATGTCAGTCCCCCGATCGGTTCCCCTCGGGACCCGCCCTCTCACCGAGAACCACGCCGGCGAACTGGCCGCGGTGTTCGGGGCACTGTCCGACCCGGTTCGTCTGCGGTTGTTCGACCTCGTGCGACGTGCGGGCTCCGACGGAATCTGCTCGTGCGACCTCGTCGAACCGCTCGACCGCAGTCAGCCGACGATCAGTCACCATCTGAAGGTGCTTCGCGAGGCGGGCCTCGTCGAGTCACGAAAGGAAGGCACCTGGGTCTGGTACTCGGTGACCGCGGACGCCATGGACATCATCACGCGCTTCGTCGGCCGCTGAACCGGCTGCGCCTATTTCGTCAGGCGCTCGGCGTAGCCCGGGTCGCTCGGCCAGTTCGGCTGGAAGAGGTGCCATTGTTCGGGAGCGCGACGGATGAGGGATTCGAGTTCACCGGCCAGCAACTGTGTCCCGAGCGCCACCGACTCACGCAGTCTTCCCGTTCGTTCGAGCGCCAGGGGCGGACGAACGATTGCATGATGTCCGTCGATTGACTTCGTGAAATAGACCGCGACCGGAAGCACCGGGGTGTCGCCCCGGATGCCGAGCATCGCCGGACCCGCAGGCAGCGTGGTGGTCTCACCGAAGAACGTCACTTCGACGCCGCCTCCCTGGATGTCCCGGTCGGAGAGAAGACACACGATTTCGTTGCGCTTGAGTGCGGCGAGAATTGCCGGGGCCGCTTCCGGTCCGAGCGGCACCACGTTCATGCCGAGGTCACTGCGCAGTTTTGCGAACCATTCGAACAACTCCGGGGGGTCGAGCGGTTCCACGATGACCGTGAGTCGGTGACCTTTGTCGGCCATCCAACGCCCCGCCCACTCCCATCCGCCGAGATGCGGAAGCGCCAGGATCGCACCGTTGCCCTTCTCGAGCGCCTCCTCGATGTGATGAAAGCCGTCGACGGTGAAGCACCGCGCGACGTGACGTTTCGAGAGTGTGGGCAGGCGGAAACTCTCTGTGTAGTACCGCATGTAACTGTCGAATGCCTGTTGCGATGCCCTGCGAAGCGCAAGACCGTTGAGCGAGGGGTTCACCCGGCGCAGGTGACGTTCGATCATGGTGCGTTTGTTTCGCAGGGACAACGCGATTCCCGGTGCGAGCAACGAGACGGCCCCCTGCGCCACGGGCCCCGGCGTCAACCTCGCGAGAAGAGAACCCACCCGGTACGAACCGACCGTGAACGCGTCGGAGATGTCGTCGAGTGGGCTAGCCATGTCGCTGGCGTCGTCGTTGGCGCGACGACACCGACAACTGCCGCCGCGAACCGCGCGCACTCTGGCGCGACACGCGTCGCACGCGACGCACCTCGCGCTTGGCCATGGTGGTGGCCGACACCTCTGCCTGCTTCCACACCTGCACGAACCTTTGCACGGCGGTGATGACCGTGAGCACCAACATGATCCACATGATCGGAACGAGCAACGAGTCGAACAACAGACCGAGACAGAGCACCACGATCCGTTCGGCCCGCTCCATGAGGCCACCCTTTGCGTACAAACCGAGCGACTCGGCCTTCGCCCGCTCGTACGAGATCAACGACGACACACCCATAATGGCCATCGGCAGCAACGCAAGGTGGGCGCTCTCCTCGGACGCGAAATACCACGCAACCCCGCCGAAGAGAACCGCATCGGTCACGCGGTCGATGACCGAATCGAAGAACGCACCGCGCTGACTCGCAGAATCGGATGCCTTGGCGAGCGCACCGTCGAGCATGTCGGGCAACGCCGCGAGAATAACCAGAACGAGTCCCCCGCGGAGGGCTCCCCGGCCGATGGCGAATGCCGCGCCGACGGCAACGACGATGCCGAGAATCGTGAGGTGATCGGGCGACATCCCGGTCCGGCGCAACAACATCCCGACGGGTCTCACTGCGCGCTCAATCGGCGCCCGGAATCTGCCGTCGAACATCGACTGAACGCTACTCCCCCGACGTTGTCGGCGAGGGCACTTCCCTGTCGGGATTGTCCTCGATGAGGCACTCGACGACCTCACCGTTCACCGCGTCGACGAGCACAAGACCGCGTCGCAACGGCGGCTCCTCGGCGCTGTAGCAGAAGATGCGCCACGTGGGTCGACTCCGCAGACCGCGCCACACCTGCTGGGCAGATGCGTGACCCACCGCGAATCCGACCTTCCGGGTCGCGACCACCAGTGCGTCGGACTCGTTCACGGTCATGCGCCATCCGCTGGTGAGCGACACGACAGACATCACCGCCAGCACGACGCCGGCGAAGACGAGCCCGCCGTTGACCAGCGAAGAGTCCCCGGACCGGTTCGCGCCCCACACAACCAGACATCCGATCGCCAGCGCCGCATAGATGACCCCGGGAATTCGTCGACGGCTGTTGTCGGGGAAGTCGTACACACCGATGTGGTCGACCGCATTCAGGTCGTCGGGAAGTTCGTCACGAAAATCGTCTGTCATCGGTGCTCCTTCGGCCATGCATCGCGCACCTTCTGTGCGGTCAACGGCAACGGTTCGGGAATTGTGCGGGTCGATGCAACCGAGGTCATGAAGTTGGAATCACCGTTCCACCTCGGCACCACGTGCACATGCAGGTGCTGCGAGATGCTGCCGCCCGCGGCGACGCCGAGATTGATGCCCACGTTCAGCGCATCGGGTGCGTGCGACGATTTCAGTGCGAGCGTTGCTTCCGTGACAGTCGCCCACAGATCGGCGGATTCGTCAACCGTCAGATCCTCGAGATGTGCGATCTCGCGATACGGCAACACCAGCAAGTGTCCTGTTGCGTACGGAAACGCATTGAGAATGGCGAAGCAGGTCGACGACCGGCGCACGATGTGCGCATCGTGATCCGACAATCCCGAGGCGAGAATCCGCGAGAACACCGAACCACCATCGGACGAGCGGTCACCCGTCGTGCCGGTGACGTACTCGGCCCGCCATCCGTTCCACAGTTGCTCCAACGACATTCAGTCGCCGCCCGTGAGACCCTCGGCGACGTCTGCGCCGAGTCGCACGACGAAGTCCGCCACGGTGACGTCGCGCTCGACCTCACCGCCGCGCGGGTTCACGCCCACGGTTCCGTTGGCCACGTCGTCGTCGCCGACGACGAGCACGTAGGGCACCTTGCTCGTCTTGGCATTGCGGATGCGCTTGCCCAGTTGTTCGTCGGCATGGTCGATGTCGACGCGGAACCCGTCTGCCTTGAGGCGCGCCATGACGGACTCGGCGTAGTCGCCGTGCGCAGCCGCCACCGGCAGCACCCGAACCTGTTCCGGCGAGAGCCAGGTGGGGAACGCACCTGCATAGTGCTCGATCAGAACGCCGAAGAACCGTTCGATCGACCCCATGAGCGCGCGGTGCAACATGATGGGTCTGTGACGTTGCCCGTCGCTGCCGACGTACTCGAGGCCGAATCGTTCGGGCGAATTGAAATCGCACTGAATCGTGCTCAACTGCCATTTGCGCCCGATGGCGTCGCGAACATCGATGTCGATCTTCGGCCCGTAGAAGGCGGCGTCGCCCTCCTTGATCTTGTATTCGAGTCCGTGCGTGTGCAGCGCATCCCGCAGCGCGACCGTCGCCTTTTCCCAGATCTCGTCCGAACCGACCGACTTCTCGGGGTCGCGCGTGGAGAGGTTGAACTCGAACTCGTGGAATCCGAAGCGTCGCAACACGGACATGATGAAGTCGAGCAGCGATGCGATCTCGTCGGCCATCTGATCTTCGGTGCAATAGATGTGGCTGTCGTCCTGGGTGAAACCGCGGATTCTCAGGAGACCGTGCAACGTGCCCGCTCGCTCGTACCGGTACACGTTGCCGAGTTCGAAGAGACGCAACGGGAGTTCGCGGTAGCTGCGCTGGCGACTGCCGTAGATGAGGCAGTGCATCGGACAGTTCATCGGCTTCATGTAGTACGTGCCGTTGTCCATCTCCATCGGCGGGTACATGCCGTCGGCGTAGAAGTCGAGGTGCCCCGATTGGGCAAAGAGATTCGCATTCGCGAGGTGCGGCGTGTAGACGAACTGGTAGTCGCCGTCGAGGTGACGCTGGCGGCTGTAGTCCTCCATCAACTTGCGGATGATGGCGCCCTTCGGATGCCACACCGCGAGACCACCCCCGAGTTCCGAGGGGAACGACAGAAGGTCGAGTTCGTTGGCGAGTTTCCGGTGGTCGCGCTTTGCGGCCTCCTCGAGTCGGTGCAGATGCTCCTTGAGCGCCGAGTCGCTCTCCCACGCGGTGCCGTAGATGCGCTGCAACATCGGGCCCTTTTCGTTCCCGCGCCAGTAGGCGCCGGCCACCTTCATGAGGGCGAAGTGACCGAGACTCGACGTCGACGGCACGTGCGGTCCGCGGCACAGGTCGACGAATTCATCGGAGTTTCTGTAGACGCTGATCGTGTCGGAGTCGCCGACCTCGCCCGCGTCGCTGCCGTCGGCAGATCCCGATGTGACGCGTTCGATGATCTCGCACTTGTACTTCTGCTGCGAAAACAGAGCGAGCGCGTCGGCCGCGCTGACCTCCGAGCGCACGAAGGGTTGGTCTGCCTTCATGATCTCGCGCATGCGCGTCTCTATCGATGCGAGATCATCGTCGGAGAACGTGCGACCTCCGGGCAGTTCGAAGTCGTAATAGAAGCCGTCTTCGATGGCCGGACCGATCGAGAACTGCGCACCGGGAAACAACTGCACCACGGCCTGGGCAAGAACATGAGCCGTCGAGTGACGCAGCACATGGCGACCCGCGTCGGAGTCGACGGTGATGACCGACACCGACGCGCCGTCGCTGAGGGCAATGCCGAGATCGACTTCCTGTCCGTCGATGGTCCCCGCAACCGCAGCCTTCGCGAGACGCGAACCGATCGAGGCGGCCAGGTCGGCGATGGTGGCCCCGGCGGGAACGGACCGCGACGAACCATCGGGGAGCAATACGGAGATGTCGGCCATGGACTCCCCATTCTACGGAAGTCCCCCGTGGGCGAGGTTGCTCAATTACTGGGAGACAACTGCCGTGTCGGTCGGCAGGGACTCGGCTCTCTTCGTGGCGTACACGTTTCGGTACTCCTGGCCCGTGAGTTCGCGAATCTCGAACATCAATTCATCGGTCATCTCGCGCAGCACCATGTGATCGTTGCCGCGTTCGAGGTACCGCGACGGCTCCAACGGCCGGCCGAACCTGACCGTGCACTCGAGTCCGATCTTCGGCATCACCTTGTCGGGGGGCTGGATCTCGCGGGTCCCGATGAGTCCCACGGGAATGATCGGGCAACCGACCTTCAGCGCAAGACGCGCCGCCCCCGTGTGCCCCTTGTACAACATTCCGTCGCGACTGCGCGTGCCTTCCGGATAGATGCCGAAGAGTTCGCCGCGACGCAGCACCTGTTCGGCGGCAATCAACGCACCTTCGCTCTTCGACCCGCCCGAGCGATCGATCGGGATCATGCCGAGAGCTGGGAACAAATGCTTCGTCTTCCACGAATCCATGTACTCGGACTTTCCCACGAAACTGATCTGACGGCCCGCATACACCATCGTGAAAACCGAATCGAAGAAGCTGATGTGGTTCGGACAGAGAATTGCGGGGCCTTCCGTCGGAATGTTCTCGACGCCTTCGATCGTGACTTTCCAGAACCGGTTCAGCATCGGCTTGATGATGCGACGTGCGCGAACCTGAGCACGGCCCGTTCCGGGCAGTGCCGTCGATTGGACCTCGGTCTCGGAATCGTGGTTCGGGGTGGTCATGGTGTCGCAGAGAATAGACCCAATTCATCACGCAGCAAACAGCCGGAACGCGCTATTTACGAAGCGTAAATGTGACTTTCAACGCGGAGCAATGTCGTCGTCGAGGTTGACCCCGAGAAGTGCCGCGGCGGCGGTCACATCCACCCCGACAGAGGCGGCGGCATCAATCGCCGAGACGGCGTTCGCGGTGTTGAGATCGTCGTCGAGGCACGCCCGTACGTCGTCGAGAACCGACCCCGACGAGCCCCCGCGGGCCAATCGCCAGGTGTGAAGCCGGTCACGGTTGCGCGGCATCAAGTTGTCGTCCCACTCCCACTCGTGGCGATAGTGGTGTTCGAGCACCGCGAGACGAATGCTTCGGGGATCCCACTCCTTGCGCAAGGCGTCGACGAAGACGAGGTTGCCGAGACTCTTCGACATCTTCTCGCCGTCCTTGAACACCATCGCCACGTGCATCCAGTGGCGCACGAAGGGCTCCCCCGTTGCGGCTTCCGACTGGGCCCTCTCACACTCGTGATGGGGGAAGATGAGGTCGCTGCCACCTCCGTGCAGATCGATGGTGGTGCCGAGTTCCCTCAGGGCAAGTGCCGAACACTCGATGTGCCAGCCGGGACGCCCCGCGCCCCACTGCGCATCCCACGAGGGTTCGTCGTCGGCCGACGGATGCCACAGAACGAAGTCGAGCGGGTTTCGCTTGTGCGGGTCGTCGACATTGCCGCCGCGCTGGCGGGCGAACTCAACCATCTGTTCGTGCGAATAATGGGACACCTCGCCGAACGACGGAAACTTCGTGACGTCGAAGTACACGGACCCTCCGGCCGCATAGGCGAATCCCCGGTCGAGAACCATTCCGATGAAACCTCGAATGTCGGAGATCGCCGACGATGCTCGAGGTGTGCTGTACACGGGGAGCGCGTTCAGCGCCTCCATGTCGCGGTTGAACCGCGCCTCCTCGCCTGCGGCGAGGTCGAGATAGTGCACACCGAGTTCTCGTGCCTTTGCGAACAACGGATCGTCGACGTCGGTGACGTTGCGCACGCAACGGACCGTGTGACCCATGTCGATGAGTCGACGTTGCAGCACGTCGTACACGAGAAACGTCGCCGCATGCCCGAGATGCGTTGCGTCGTACGGCGTGATGCCGCAGGTGTACATGAGAACCGAGTCGCCCGGCGTGAACGGAACGACCTCGCGTCGGGCCGTGTCGTACAACCGCATCGACATCGGGTTCAGGCCTTTGCCCGGGGATCCCGCTTGATGCCCGTCAGTTTGGGAGCCACCCGTGTCTTGTACCTGACGTTCAACTGCAACAACACCGCAGTGAACGCCTCGATTGCGGTGGCATTCGACAGTTCTCCCGCATCGAGTGGTCGACACCCGGGAATCTTCGATGTCATTTCCATGACGAGTTCGGTCGCCTCGGCGTAGTCGGAACAGATCAGGACATCCGAGTCGATCGGATCACCGAGGTGACCGAGTTCCGTGGCCGGAAGATGATGGAAGGCGGCGACGACCCGGCACTCGGGAACGGCCGCCTGAACGTGAGCCGCCACGCTTCCCCGGGGAGGCAACAACGGCTGGAATTCGTGGCCGACACGAACGAGAGCGTTGGCCATGCTGATCACGACCTTGCCCGCGAGGAGATCGACGTGCTCCTGGGCGGTGGTGGCCGCACCGTCCCACGGCGTGGCGAGCACGATCACGTCGCAGGCGGACGCTGCATGATTGTCGCCGGCGTGGAGACTCAGGTTGAGATCGGGCCACTTGGCCTTCACCGAATCACACGCCTCGAGCGCGCGATATTTCGAACGCGAACCGATCACGACGTCGTATCCGACGGACGCGAGACGGGCACCGAGTGCCGATCCCGCGGGTCCGGTTCCACCAAGGATTCCAATGCGCATTCGATAGAGCCTTACACATGGAGCCCCACCGAACTACGGTCATAACCATGGGACTTCTCGACGGCAAGAAAATAGTGGTCACAGGCGTGTTGACCGATGCCTCCCTGGCCTTTCGGGTTGCACAACTCGCACAAAGAGAGGGGGCACAGGTGGTTCTCACCGGCGCAGGGCGGGCTCTGTCGCTCACCCAGAGAACCGCCCGCAAACTCGACTCCCCCGTCGACGTGTTCGAGTTCGACGTGACCAATGCCGATCATGTGGAGTCCGTGCGCGAGAACGTGCGCGCTTCGCTCGGTCAGGTCGACGGCGTGCTGCACGCAATCGGTTTTGCTCCGGAAGTCTGTCTCGGCGACGACTTTCTCGCCGCGCAATGGAGCGATGTTGCGATCGCGATGGAGATCTCGGCGTACTCGCTGAAGACCATGGCAGACGCATTCCTGCCGCTGATGGGTCCCGGATCCACGATCATCGGTCTCGACTTCGACAACACGGTGGCGTGGCCCGCGTACAACTGGATGGGCGTCGCAAAGGCCGCCTTCGAGGCCACCAACCGTTACCTCGCAAAGGAACTCGGACCCCGCGGAATCCGCTGCAACCTGGTCGCGGCGGGCCCGATCAAGACGATGGCGGCGAAGTCGATCCCCGGGTTCAAGAAGTTCGAGGACGTGTGGGACGAGCGCGCTCCGCTCGGATGGGATGTGAGCGATTCGACACCCGTCGCAAAGACCGTTCTTGCGTTGTTCTCCGACTTTTTCCCGGCGACAACCGGCGAGATCATCCACGTCGACGGTGGTTACCACGCGATGGGTGCCTGACGAGCACGTGAACAGACTCGCCGACGCATCGTCGCCGTACCTGCGGCAACACCGCGACAACCCGGTCGACTGGTACCAGTGGGGAGACGAGGCGTTCGACGAAGCGCGACGGACCGACAGGCCCGTTCTGTTGTCGGTCGGATACTCGGCATGCCATTGGTGCCACGTGATGGCGCACGAGAGTTTCGAGGATCCCGCGACTGCAGAGGTGATGAACAGACTCTTCGTGAACGTGAAGGTCGACCGCGAGGAAAGGCCGGACGTCGATGCGGTGTACATGGATGCGGTGCAGGCCCTCACGGGTCGGGGGGGCTGGCCGATGACCGTCTTCTGCACGCCGGATGGCGAACCGTTCTACGGCGGCACGTACTACCCGCGCGACACGTTCGTGAAACTGATGGAAGCCGTCGACGACGCATGGCGCAACCGTCGCGACGACCTCCGACAGAATGTCGACGCACTGCTCGAGGCCCTCGGTCGAACAGCGCTCGTGACACCCGCAGACGCGATCGACGCCCGCCAGCTGTTGTCGGTCACGGTGGGCGCGCTGCACTCATCGTTCGACCCGGCGTGGGGCGGATTCGGCACGGCGCCGAAGTTCCCGTCGACGTTCGCGCTTGATCTGCTGCTGCGCACATACCTCCTGAACGGCGACGGCGAACTCGTCGACATCGTGAGGGTGTCTCTCGATGCGATGGCAGCCGGCGGCATGTACGACCATCTCGGTGGAGGGTTCTCCCGTTATTCGGTCGACGAGAAATGGCTGGTGCCGCATTTCGAAAAGATGCTCTACGACCAGGCCCTCATTGCCCGCGTGTACCTGCACATGTGGCAACTCACGGGCGAGACGAGGGACCGGCAGGTGGTCGACGAAATCGTCGGTTACCTGCTGCGCGACATGACCCACCCGGGCGGTGGATTCTTCAGCGCAGAAGATGCAGACTCGCTGACTCCCGACGGACATTCCGAGGAAGGGGCGTTCTACACGTTCACCCCCGACGAGGTGCGAGGTATTCTCGGCGACTCGGCGACGGTCGCGCTTTCGTATTGGGACATCACGGACGAAGGAAACTTCGAGGGACGCTCGATACCGAACCGGTTGGGCAACCGCGGCGACATCGTCAGACCCGCCGAGGTGGAGACTGCGCGGGCTCGACTGTTCGCGGCCAGGTCCCTGCGCACGCGGCCGGGCCTCGACGACAAGATTCTTCTCGAATGGAACGCAATGATGCTGTCGACGCTGTGCGAGATCGCGGCGGCGTTCGAGTCAGACGAACTCCGCGATGCGTGCACGCGGAACGCGGAGTTTCTCGTGTCGGAACTGCGTGGCGACGACGGGGCATGGAAGCGCAGTTGGCAGGCGGATGCGACTCCCCGTGCACGTCACGACGCGCTCGCACACGACCTCGCACACGTCGTCGATGCGATGGTTCGGATGTACGAACTCACCGGTGAGCACCGGTGGCTCGACACGGCGCGGGAGACAGCGCACGAACTCGTTGCGTCGTTCTGGGACGCCGAGCACGGAGGCTTCTTCACGGTCGGCGCATCATCGGAGAAGCTCATCGTCCAGCAAAAAGACCTCATGGACAACGCGACCCCGTCGGCGAACTCGGTTGCGGCCATGGCGTTCCTGCGACTTTCGGCAGTCACCGGCGACGACCGGTGGAGAGCGCGGTCAATCGACACCCTGCGCCTTCTCGCTCGAGTCGCGCCATCTGCACCGTCGGCGTTCTGTCACGCAGTGTCGGCGAGCCTGCTCCTCGCCGACGGAACGGTCGAGGTGGTTCTTCCGGGTCCGGCGACCGGATTCCTCCGCGAGTACCGCAGCACCTGGCGCCCTCACGCAGTGGTGCTGTGGGGAGAACCGACCGACTCGCCCCTGTGGACCGACAGAGTCGTCGGTTCGGCCTATGTGTGCCGCGGGCATGAGTGTCTGCTCCCCGCGACGACGATCCCCGAGTTCGGCGAACGACTCGCTACCAACGGCCGCGGTGAATGATGTCGTGCGCCGACTTCCTCGCTCGGCCCGCGCTGCGACCCTGAACCTCGTTGTCGGTGTCGGCATGTCCCGCCGCGAGCACACCGAGAATGTCGACGGAACCGGGAATGCCGAACTCCGCACGCAGTTCTGTTTCCCGCGCGTGAGCGAAGAACAACGTGCCGAGACCGCGGTCGTGCAGTGCGAGCATCAGAATCATCGTGGCAAACGAGGCATCGATGGTCCAGTAGGGCGCCACCCAGTTGTCGGCAGATTCACCGAGCCCCTGCGACGCTTTGTCTGGTTCGGAGTATCTCTCGAGGTAGGCGTCGCGGTCGGCCAACACGAGAGCAACGATCGGAGCGGCCAACAGACCCGGGAACGCAAACCCGTCGCGCCGATCCGAAGGGAACGCGATGTCCCAGTACCGATGGGTCTCGACACCGGACCACACCAGCAGATTCCAGCCCTGCGAATTGCCCGCACTCGGCGAACGCCGGGCAAGGTCGACACATTCGACAAAGAGACCCGGTGGCACCGGCTCGCTCGTGAAAGACCGGGTCATTCGCCGCGTGCGAACGAGCTCGACCAGTTCCACGGCGTTACGAACGGGCGCCGAGCTTCACGAGACTTTCGGCCATTGTCCAGCCGTGCACGATCAGCACTCCGCCCTTCTTTGCATTGACGGTGGCGAACAATGACGTGATGTCGGCAGAGATCTTCTCCGGCTTCGAGGACACGTGGTCGAGGAAGCCACTCTGGCCGTCGGCGGACACCACGAAAGTTTTCTCGTCGTACTTGGCGTCGACGCCGAATCGACGGGCAAGTCGCTTGCCCCATGCACGCTCTTCACCCACCGCGCGGTGCCCCGATCGCGGAATGATTTCGGTCAGCGACTTGAATGCCTCGACGCCGTCCGGGGTCGCAAAACGACTTCCGACGACGACGTCCTCGTCGGGGAAGGCCATGAGGGCCCGGTGGTACGCCTCGGCCATCAAGCCCTTCAGGACACTGTCCCGTTTGGACGACCGCTTGACGGTCATGAGTCCGATGAGGACGCACGGGGTGCCGCCGATTCGCTCGAGTGTCGAGAAGGTGACGCCGTGCAGTTTGCCGTCGATCCGGGCAAGGGTGCACAGAACCCAGTCGGTCTGGGCCTTCTGGAACTGGGCCAGCGAGAAAGCGCCCTCGATGGAGAGCATTTCCTCGATCTGCGCCTCGGTCAGGGCGCTCGAATCCTGGGTGGCCACTTGCACTGACATCGATTCGGCTCGGCTCCCTGGGGCTAGATGCGGCGACGCCGCGAAACACAACTCCTCCATTCTGCCATTTCGCTCCGCAAACCGCCGAAACAGAGCAGGAAATCAGATGATTTTCACCGATTGCGAGCCGAAAGTGATGCGCAACGGGCCGACTGCCTTCTCGATGTCGACCAGTCCCGTCGGCCCGAGGTCGAACATCTTGCCGGTGACCAACTGCACGCGAATGGGAGACAGACCCGGGAACTCGGCGATGATCGATTTCAGTGCGTCGAGTTTCTCGGGCCCAAAACCGGCCGGCAGCGACAGGATCACCTCGGGGATTCGCTGGTCGAGGTTCTGCGGCACGACGATTCGCTGCGCGCTGAAACTCGCGGGGGTGTCATCGCGTTTGTTCAATCGGCCCGTGACCGTGACGATCTGGTCGTTCGCCAGCAGGTGCCCGAACTCGGCGAGCACCTTCGAGAACACCGTGACCTCGATGCTGCCGTCCATGTCCTCGAGGATGAACGTGGCCATTTGGTCTCCGCGCTTGGTGAACCGCTTGTTGAGAGACGACACGACCCCGCCGATCGTGACGTTTCCAGCCTCGCGTGTTTCGAGGTCGCGGATCGAACTCGTGGTGAGACGTCGAAGTGCAATCTCGACACCGCGCAGCGGATGGTCGGAGATGTAGAGCCCGAGCATGTCCTTCTCGTGGCGCAACTGGTCGATCTTCGAGAATTGCACGTCGGGAATCGAGATCTCGGACGACCAACTGCTCGAATCCGACGCCTCGAGTTCGCCGAACAACGACATGACGCCTTTTTCCTCCTCGCGCCGCTTCGAGAGTGCGTCGTCGATGATCGACTCGAACGCCATCAGCAATCCCCTGCGCGGATGCCCGAGCGAATCGAACGCGCCGGCCTTGATGAGTGACTCCACGGCTCTCTTGTTGAGAGCCTGTTCAGGGACGCGCCTCGCGAAATCGTGGAAGGACACGAACGGCCCGTACTCCTCGCGCTCGGAAGTGATGAGAGCAACGAGACCCTCGCCCACGTTGCGCACCGCCGAGAGAGCGAACACGACGCGCTTTTCTTGCGGAGTGCTGATCGACTCGAACTCCGCACGCCCGACGTTGATGTCGGGGGTCGACACCGTGATGCCCATCGACCGACAATCCGCAAGGTGAACCGCGGCCTTGTCGTAGTTTCCCTTCACGGACGAGAGGAGGCAGGCCGAGTACTCGACCGGGAAGTGCGCCTTGAGATATGCGGTCTGGTACGAGATGAGTCCGTAGCCGAATGTGTGGCTCTTGTTGAACGCATAGTCGGCGAACTTTTTGATGACTGCGAAGAGGTTCTCGCCGAGTTCCCGGCCGTACCCGGTCTTTTCGCAACCGGCGATGAAGACCGACTCTTCTTTCTCCATCGCGACAGGATCTTTCTTGCCGCACGCCTTTCGCAGGTTGTCGGCCTGGGCAAGGGTGTATCCGGCGAATCGCTGCGCGACACGCATCATGCTCTCCTGGTACACCATCAACCCGAAGGTGTCGTGCAACAGTTCGCGGGCTTCCGGGTGGAAATACTCCGGCGTCTTGCGGTTGTTCTTGTAGTCGGCGTAGTCGAGGTGCATTTTCGCGCTCATCGGGCCGGGTCGATACAACGCGAGAACCGCACTCACGTCTTCGAACGACGTCGGGCGCATCGACCGCAGCAGCGCACGCATGGGCGGTGACTCCAACTGGAACACGCCGATCGTGTCTCCCCTGGACAACAGCTCGAACGTCGCGCGGTCGTCGAGCGGAACGGTGTCGATATCGAACCCGGGATCGCGTTGTCGACGGATCATTTCGACGGTGTCGGTGATGACGTCGAGGTTCCGCAGTCCGAGGAAATCCATTTTCAGCAGACCGAGGTCCTCGACGGCGTGCATTTCGTACTGGGTCACCGTCGGCGCCTCGTCGGCCTTCAGGTCGCCCGTCGGTTTGCGTTGAATCGGCAGATATTCGGTGAGCGGTGCCGGGGTGATCACGACGGCCGCGGCGTGGATGCCGTCGGATCGCTTGAGACCCTCGAGTCCGCGCGCCACCTCGACCACCTTTGCGGCGACCTCGTCGCGGCCGACCAGCTCGCGCAGGGCCTGGGCCTCCCGGAAACCGTCGGCGAACTTTTCGTCGAACTCGAGACACGCGGCAAGAGGAGTGTCGCGACCCTGGTTGAGCGGCGGCATCAGCTTGGCAATGCTGTCGCCGACGGCGTACTCGTGACCGAGCACGCGGGCGGCGTCACGAACGGCGTTGCGGGCCTTGATGGTGGAGAACGTGATGATCTGTGCGACGTGGTCGCGGCCGTACTTCTCTGCGGCGTAACGGATCATGTGGTCGCGGTAGCGCGAGTCGAAGTCCATGTCGATGTCGGGCATGCTGACGCGGTCGGGGTTCAGGAACCGCTCGAAGAGCAGGTCGTATCTCAACGGGTCGAGTTCGGTGATGCGCAGGCAGTAGGCGACCGCACAACCGGCAGCCGAGCCGCGACCTGGACCCACCCTGATGCCCGAGTCCTTCGCATGCTTGATGAGGTCCCACACGATGAGGAAGTACGAGGAGAATCCCATCTGCTTGATGACGCCGAGCTCGGAGGCCACGCGTTCGACAACTTCGGGTGGAAGGTCGTTGCCCCACCGCATCTGTGCACCCTTCCACGTGAGATGTTCGAGGTAGTCGGAGTCGTTCGCGAACTCCTTCGGCACCTCGAACACCGGCAGGTGATGCGCGCCGAGTTCGATGTCGACGTTTGCACGTTCGGCGATGAGCAATGTGTTGTCGCAACTGCTCGGTATCTCGCGCCACAGATACCGCATCTCCTCGGCCGACTTCAGGTAGTGCTCGGTTCCCTCGAACTTGAACCGGTTCTGGTCGTGCATGAGCGCGCCGGTCTGCACACACAGCAATGCGTCGTGTGCCTCGTGGTCGGACTGATTGACGTAGTGGGAGTCGTTGGTGGCGAGCAACGGCGCACCGATCTTGCCGGCGATCTCGATGAGCTTCGGGTTGGTGGCATGTTGGTTCGCGAGACCGTGGTCCTGCAGTTCGACGAAGAGATTCCCCTTTCCGAAGATCTCCTGCAGTCGCCCCGCCTTCTCGAGCGCCCCCTTTTCGTCTCCGTTCAACAACGACTGGAGAACGTGACCACCGAGGCACCCGGTGGTGGCAATGAGACCGGAGGCGTGCCGCTCGAGAAGTTCCCAGTCCATTCGGGGCTTGTAATGGTAACCCTCGAGAAACGCGAGGCTCGAGAGCTTGATGAGGTTGCGGTACCCCTCGTTGTTCTCTGCGAGCAGAGTGAGGTGGTAGTACTGCTTGCGACCGCCCTCGTCGGAACCGCCGTTGTCGTCGAGTTTCCCGCGGCGCGCGATGCGCTCGGTGCGGTGGTCGTGGGCCATGTAGGCCTCGGTGCCGATGATGGGTTTGATTCCCTGCTTTCGGCACTCTTTGTAGAAGTCGATGACTCCGTACATGTTTCCGTGGTCGGTGATTCCGAGCGCGGGTTGACCGTCTTCGACGGCCTTTGCCACCAGTTCGTCGAGTCGGGCCGCACCGTCGAGCATGGAGTACTCGGTGTGCACGTGGAGGTGTGCGAACGACGATGACACTCTCCACTCCTTCCCGGGCCCGGCCAAGCGGCCGTCTGATGACGGGTGAGACGCAGCGTCGGCGTCAGAGCCGCCACCAAGTCACACCGATGTGATTTACCAAAGTAGCAGTCGGGTGTGACGACCCGATTGGTCGCCCGGGACGGTCAGAGATAGGTGCCGCCGGGTCCCCCCGCAGAGGGGCCGGTGGGCGGAATCTGTCTCATTTGTTCGATCTGCTGGCGCGCCGCGAGTTGCTGTGCGAACAAGGTCGCCTGGATGCCGTGGAACAGCCCCTCGAGCCAGCCGACGAGTTGCGCCTTTGCGACGCGCAACTCACCGTCGCTCGGCACCTCTCCGTCTTTGAACGGCAGTGCGAGCATGTGCAGTTCTTCTGCGAGGTCCGGAGACAGCGCCTCCGAGATTTCGACGATCGATCGTTCGTAGATTTCGGCGAGACGTTCGCGACTGGCCTCGTCGAGTTGCGTGCTGCGCACCTCTTCGAGAAGTTGACGCACCATCGAGCCGATGCGCATGACCTTTGCGGGTTCGGTCACGCTCTCGGTCGCCGGTTGCTGCGAATCAGCAGACGGGACAGAGTCAACGACTTCTGCGCCTGTCACCACCTGGGGGATGTCGCCGTTTTGGGTCATGCACACAGTCTGCCAACGCGCGCGCAGAATCAGACGACTCTCACGTGCGGTGCGCGAGCAACGGCACCAGCATCTCGTCGGGGGTCAGCGACCCGTGACGGCACACCAGATCGAAGATTCCCCCGTCGAGGGGTTCTTCGAAACTCACCGGCTCCCGGGCCACGAGGGCCACGTCACCCATCCGTCGCACAACAGGCTCTGCCACACGCAGGCCGAACCAGTTCTCGTCGAGAACCTGTTCCCGCTTCACGACCCAGGCAACATCGCCGTAGTGGGATGCCGCGTCGAACAGGGCCCCTTCGCGACCCCGCTTTGCGTGCAGCCACCGGAAACGCCCCTCACCCGACTGGTGACTCACGTGCTCGACGACCGACGGCAACGGCACGATCGTGTTGTCGCCGACGTGCACCTGACCGTGGTCTGCGGTGACGAGAAGAACGGTGTCGGGCGGAAGTGCCGCGACGATGTTCGCCACGAGTTCGTCGGCCGCGCGCAATTCTGCATCGTAGAAATCACCGAATCCCCGTTCGTGTGCGATCTTGTCGACGCCGTCGTAATACGCATAGACGAACTGCTCGCCGTCATCGAGCGCCCGACGGATCAGGACCGGAATGCTGCTGACAGCGCGCCATCCCCTGTTCTTCACGCCGTTCAGGTGTGCCTGCGTGAATCCGGTGCCCTCGAGTTCTGCCTTGCTCATCACCGGCACGCTGAGCCCGAGGAACGGCGGGCACGGTTGAGTTGATTCCGGCGGGAACGTTCGACGCAAGTCCCCGTGTTCGTCGCCCCACCGCAGCACGTTCATCACGCTGCTGCCCATGTCGATTCGGTATCCGATGAGTCCGTGTTCGCCGGGCGACAGACCCGTGACGAGCGAAGTGAGCGCAGTCGCCGTCGTCGACGGCGCAATGGTGGTGATGTGCCCGCCGGCGAAACCCGAGAGTGTCGGCATCAGGTTCGAGTGCGACTGCAACTGGTTCCATCCCAGTCCGTCGAGAAGAAGGACCACAACCCTCGGGGCACCCGCCACGCAGTCGGGCATCCATTGCGGCACCTGTCGGGGCCCACCCGGGGCGCACAACACCGGGATGATGTTCGACAAACACCCTCCTGCGTAGTCAGGCAGGACCGGACGAAGAACACTCACCCCTCCAGTTCACCACCTACGATGGGCGTGTGCGAGTTTCTACGCGTGGCGACTATGCCTGTCGGGCCCTGCTGTCGTTGGCTCTGCACGCCGACACGGGCGGGCCGACCTCCGTCAGGGACATCGCCGACCGAACCGGTCTGCCCCAGCCGTACCTCGAGCAGATTCTCCTGGCCCTGAAGGGCGCCGGTCTCGTGAAGTCGAAACGCGGCGTCGGCGGCGGCTACGTGCTGGCCCGGGAACCGAGAGACATCAGGCTCTCCGAGATCATCTCCGCAGTCGACGGCCCCATCACGCTCGGCGACTTCGGTCAGCCGCACCAAGACGGGTCATGCGACCACGAGGGACAGTGCGTGCTGCTCGCAATCTGGGACGTCGCCGGGCAACACATGCGCGAACATCTCGATGCCTACACACTCGAGGCAATCGCAAGAGCCGCATCGGGCACCGGCGAGTGGCCGAAGGCCGACCCGCATCACAGTCACTGAGACTCGTCGCCTCCGACCACCGAGCACTTCGCAATCACTTCGGCCATGTCCCGTGGCACCGGTGCTTCCCAACTCATTTCCTCTCCGGTCGCGGGGTGCACCAGAGTGAGTCGCCTTGCGTGCAGCATCGGACGCGGCGCCTTCAGGGCCGACTTTGCCCCGCCGTACGTCGAATCGCCGACAACGGGATGACCCACCGCGGCCAGGTGCACGCGAATCTGGTGCGTGCGGCCCGTTTCGAGTGTGCACTGCACCAGGCTGATGGCAGCGGGCTCATCGAACTCCTGCAGTACCGCGAGGTGTGTGCGTGCCCACTTGCCGTTGTTCACCACGGCCATCTTCATCGGATCACGGGGATGACGACCGATTGCCGCATCGACCGTTGCCGTCGGTGAGTCGAAACGACCCCAGGCCAGAGCGACATACTCGCGACCGACCTCGTGTTCGGTCAACGCATCGACGAGAGAGTCGTACGCACGTTGACTGCGCGCCACCACCATCATCCCCGTTGTTCCCGCATCGAGGCGGTGCACGATCCCCGGACGCGCCGGTTGACCGACGTTCGCCACTTCCGGATACAGGGCGAGAATGCCGTTCACCAGAGTGCCGCTTCCGTTCTTCGAGGCAGGGTGCACCACGAGACCGGCATTCTTGTTCAACACGATGAGATCGTCATCGACATGCACGATGTCGATCACAACGGACGGGTCGGGCCCGGGCGGCTCCTCGACAGGGATCTTGTCGAGATCGACCTCGACGATCTGCCCCTCCGAAAGTCGCGGCTTGCCCGATGTGACCACCACGCCGTCGACACACGCGCCACCGTCGGCAATGAGCCTCGTGGCATCCGCGCGCGAGATGTCGGCAATCAAGGCAACGATGCGGTCGATGCGTTCCCCGTCGAGAGCCGAGGGCACCGTCTCTTCGACTTTCATGCCAGACCTTCCTCGTTGCGCTTGAGCGCGCGCTGCTCACCGAACAATCCGACGAGAAGCAGTACCGCGCCGATCGTGATGCAGGAATCGGCAACATTGAAAACCGGGAACCACTGGAAGTCGATGAAATCCACGACCTTTCCGTGCAACCATCCGTCACCCCGGAACACTCTGTCGGCCACGTTGCCCAGCGCGCCGGACAGAATCAACGCGAGCCCGAACGCAGACCACCGATGTTGCGCCGTCACCATGGCGCGTGCGATGAGAATTGCGACAACGACGGCGGCCGCACCGATGAACGGACCGAGTCCCTGCCCCTGGGAGAACGCAAATCCGCTGTTGAAGCCGAGGGCAAAGCGAAGGGTCCACACCACATCGATGATGCGACCGTCATCGAGGGCGTTCACCGCCCACGATTTCGTGATCTGATCGAGCGCGACACCGACAGCAACGACGAGCGCCAGACGACGCGACGATGTCACGGGATTCCCGTCGTTCAGCGACGACCCAGACCGCCGGCGCGCTCCGCGACGAGTTCTGTTGCCCATGGACGTGCTTTGAGCCGGTCTTTCGGAATGGGCAGACCCGAGATCAGTGAGTATCCGTACTCGCCTTTCTTCATTCGTTCGAGTGCCGCGTCGATTTCCTCGACCGTCTGACGCGCAGCGGCAACCAACACGAGGTCTTGGTCGCGTTCGACAACCAGGGTGTCGCCCTGACCGCCTTCTTCGTCGAACTGGACATCGCCCATCTCGGCGTCGGCGATGAGCGAGTTGGCCTCGTTCTCGAGACGTGTTGCCTGACCGGTCAGCTTTGCGCGCTCTTCGAGCAACAGATCACGCTGTGCGAACAGGAACTTGAGGTCGAACTCCTTTGTCGACGTGATGCCGTCCTGCGACGGACCCTTCACGATGACGGGGCGCTTCGGCGGCTCGGGCCGCTTGATCGGAATGCGCGGAGGCAACGGCGGCGGACCGGCCGGGGCCGCGGGTGCCGCGGGCTTTGCCGGAACCTTCGTGGCCTCGGCCTTCTTGGGGGCGACCTTCTTGACCGGCGCCGCCTTCTTCACCACTTTCTTGGCGACCTTCTTCGGAGCCGCCTTCTTCACCACCTTCTTGGCGATCTTCTTCGGCGCTTTCTTGGCGACCTTCTTCGGCACGACCTTTTTCTTTGTCGCTTTCTTCGGGGCGACTTTCTTCGCGGCCTTCTTTGCGGGGGACTTCTTGGCTGGAGCCGCCTTCTTCACCACTTTCTTGGCGGCGGATTTTTTCGCGGTCTTCTTCGACGCCTTCTTGGCAACGGGCTTCTTTGCGGGCTTCTTTGCGGTCTTCTTCGACGCGGTCTTCTTCGACGCGGTCTTCTTGGCCGTCTTCTTGGCCGGAGCCTTCTTTGCGGTCTTCTTCGACGCGGTCTTCTTGGCCGGAGCCTTCTTCTTGGTTGCCATCGTCAGCACTCTCCTTCAGTGGGCAGGCCCACTATTGCCCCGTGAGGCTACGACCATCGACCGCAGAACTCAACGATTGACCGAAACTGCGACTCCGATGGACGTGCCCTCGATCGCCACCGTTCGTTCGATGCTCGGGTCCCAGTTCACTGCGGTGGCTAGGGTCTCTCCGGCGATCAAATCGAGATGCGGAGCGAGCACAGCCGCAATCGGGTCGTCGACGCTCAGGACGAGCGTGATGCGGTCGGACACGTTCAGGTTCGCGTCCCGACGAGCCTGCTGCACCGCGCGGATGACGTCGCGCGCCGTGCCCTCCGCCTCGAGTTCGGGGGTCACATCCGTGTCGAGCAGCACGACTCCCGCGCCACCCGACAAAGGCGAACTTGCAGTTCCGGCAGTGGTGACCAGTTTGAGTGCGTACTCGCCGGGCTGAAGTTCCTCGCCGGCCACGACGATGACATCCCCGCGCTGCTCCCACTCGCCTTTCTTGACCGCTCCGATGACGCGTTGCGTGTTCTTGCCGAGACGCGGCCCCACCACGGCCGGCACCACCTGCAATTCGTACGACGCAACAGAGGCGACATCGGAAGTGAGAGCGACATCACGAACGTTGACCTCGTCACGGATGATGTCGAGAAAATCCCCGAGCGATGCCGAATCGGGCGAGGCAACGGTGAGGGTCTGCAGGGGCAGGCGAACACGCCGCCCATGGGCCTTGCGAACAGACAGCGCAGACGAGCACACGTCGCGCACCATGTCCATCGCGGTCACCAACGCGGCGTCGCGCGGCAACGCCTCGCTGGTCGGCCAGTCGGTGAGATGAACGCTCGATTCCCCGCCGTTCAGACCGCGACTGATCTCGTCCGTGATCAACGGAAGCAGAGGTGCCGCGATCTTCGTGAGGTTGTCGAGCACGGTGTGGAGGGTGTCGATCGCATCCTGATCGCCGGACCAGAACCTGTCGCGACTGCGCCTGATGTACCAGTTGGTGAGCACATCGAGGAAATTGCGGATCGTGCCGCACGCAGCAAACAAATCGTAGGAATCCATCGAGCCGGTGACGCTGTCGATGGTGTCGGCAAGTTTCGACAGGACATAACGATCGAGCACGTGGTCCGAATCTGTGCGGACCCGACCCGTCCTGTTCTCGGCGTTCGCGTAGAGCGAGAGGAAGTACCACGAGTTCCACATCGGCAGCAACACCTGACGCACCGTGTCGCGCATGCCGACGTCGGTGACCGAGAAGTCACCACCGCGCAGGATCGGCGACGACAGGAGATACCAGCGCATTGCATCGGCGCCGTGCGAATCGAACACCCCCATCGGGTCCGGATAGTTGCGCAGACTCTTCGACATCTTCGCACCGTCGTCTCCCAGCACGATTCCGTGGCTGACGCACGACGCGAACGAAGGCCGGTCGAACAGCGCGGTGGCGAGCACGTGCAACGTGTAGAACCAACCGCGTGTCTGGCCGATGTATTCGACGATGAAGTCGCCCGGGTAGTGGTTCTCGAACCATTCGCGGTTCTCGAACGGGTAGTGCACCTGAGCAAACGGCATCGAACCGCTCTCGAACCAACAGTCGAGAACCTCGGGCACGCGACGCATCATCGACGCACCAGTCGGGTCATCGGGGTTCGGTCGCACGAGGTCGTCGATGTGCGGCCGGTGCAGGTCGGTCACCTCGACTCCGAAATCACGTTTCAGTTCCTCGAGCGAGCCGTAGACGTCGACCCGTGGATACCTCGGGTCGTCGCTCTTCCACACGGGAATCGGCGAGCCCCAGAATCGATTGCGACTGATGGCCCAGTCGCGGGCGTTCGCGAGCCACTTGCCGAACGTGCCGTCCTTGATGTGATCGGGTGTCCAGTTGATCGATTGGTTCAACTCGACCATGCGGTCGCGGAACTCGGTGACGCGGACGAACCACGACGACACGGCGCGGTACACCAGCGGCTCGGCGCATCTCCAGCAGTGCGGGTAGCTGTGGTTGTACGAGTCGTGCCGCACCACGACTCCCCTCTCCTTCAGCGCCTTGATGACATCGGGGTTTGCATCGAACACGTGGCGACCGGCCCACGGTGTGACCTCTGCGGTGTATTGACCGTGCTCATCCATCGGACAGACCGTCGCGATTCCGGCGGCGTTGCACTCGTTCTGGTCGTCTTCACCGAAACCCGGCGCCATGTGCACCACGCCCGTGCCGTCGTCGGTCGTGACGAAGTCGGCACCGAGCACCACGAAGGCGTTTTCTGCGTCGGCGAAGAACGGGAACAGCGGCGCGTACCGACGACCCACCAGATCGGACCCCTTCAACTTGGCCACCTGAGTCGCGCCATCGAATTCCTTCTCGTACGCACCGAGTCGAGCCTCGGCGACGATGTAGTCGCGGCCGTCCGGATGTCGCATCACCGCGTAGTCGACATCGGGCCCGACAGCGAGGGCCAGGTTCGACGGCAGAGTCCAGGGTGTGGTGGTCCACGCAAGAATGCGTTCGCCCGACTCGAGTTCGAACGCAACGGTCAACGCAGGGTCCTGCCTGTCGCGGTACACGTCGTCCATTCGTGTCTCGGTGTTCGACAGCGGGGTTTCGCAACGCCAGCAGTACGCAAGCACGCGGAAACCCTCGTAGATGAGACCCTTGTCCCACAGGGTGCGAAAGGCCCACATCACGCTCTCCATGTACGGAGTGTCGAGAGTCTTGTAGTCGTTTCCGAAGTCGACCCAGCGCGCCTGCCTGGTGACGTAGCGTTGCCATTCGTCGGTGTAACGAAGCACACTCGTTCGACAGGCGTCGTTGAACCTGTCGATGCCGAACTCCGTGATTGCGGGGTGTCCGGCGATGCCGAGTTCCTTCTCGGCTTCGACTTCGGCGGGGAGACCGTGGCAGTCCCAACCGAATCGACGCTCGACGCGGCGACCCCGCATGGTTTGGTAGCGGGGAATCGCGTCCTTCACGAACCCGGTGAGAAGGTGTCCGTAGTGGGGCAGGCCGTTCGCAAAGGGTGGGCCGTCGTAAAAGATGAATTCGTTGGCCCCGCTGGCCCCTGCGTCGCGCGCCGCAACGCTTCGCGCAAAGGTGTCGTCGCGTTCCCACCGCGCCAGAACGCCCTCTTCCAGACGGGGAAAGTTCGGTTGGGGGTCAACCCGGGGATACGTCACGCAACAAGGCTAGGGGCAAGCGAAGGTGCGACCACGACCAATGCGAAGGTCAGAACGCGGAGAAAAGAATCCGCGCCGCAATCTGGAGACCGATGATCACGACGAGAGGTGACAGGTCGAGACCCCCCATCGGCGGCAGTGCGCGCCGCACCGGGGCCAACACCGGTTCGGTGATGCGATACAAAAACGATGCGACTCCGGCAACCGGCGAACCCTGGCTGATGGGAAAGAACGAAAGGATCGCACGCGCAAAAATCGCGAGCACGTAGAGATTGATGAGCGAGGCGATGAGACCCATCGGAATCAGTAGCCGGGCTGATCGAAGCTGACAGCGGGCTTCAGCAGGTACACACCGCTGCCGACTTTCTCCATCGTGCCGCTGAGCGCGTAACACATGCCGCTTGCAAAGTCGATGACACGTCGGGCCATCTCGCGGTCGGCACCCTCGAGATTCACGATCACGGGAACTCCGTCCTTGAAGTGATCGGCAATCGCCTGCGCATCGTTGAAATTGCGCGGACGAATCGTGGCGGTGTCACCCGCCGACGGAACGGCACGCACGGTGGGGGCTGTGCGCGGAGCGCCGACCGGGCGCACCTGCAGACCCGAGTCGTCGGGGCGTCGCGCGGCACCGGTGTCGTCGATGCGGGGAGGACGAACGGGGCGCTGGGTCTCCGAGGAGTACTCGGGCTCGAACCCGCGACGGGCAATCGGTTCGGTGGGCGGACGTTGCTGGCGTGTCGGTCGCTCGTATTCCATCGACATGTCGTAGTCGTCGTAGGCCTCTTCGTTGCTGAGGCCCAGGTAGTCCATTGCGCGGCGGAAAAACGACATGACGTCAGGCTAATCCGTTTTCCGCAATGAATGTGGGAGTTTCATCCGCCGGTCGGCCGTTGCCCGAACAAGGTGGTACCGAGACGGATGATGGTGGCGCCGCACTCGACGGCGAGTCGGTAGTCGCCCGACATGCCCATCGAGCAATCCGCAAGACCCTCGGCGTCGGCCAGGGCACGCAGCAACAGAAACGCCTGTCGGGTGTCGGCCTCTCCCCCTGCGGTCGGACCAAGGGTCATGAGACCCCGAAGGTCGAGCCCGTGCCCGGTTGCCCGACGACACCACCGAGCCACATCGCCGGGGTCGACCCCCGACTTCGACGCCTCCCCCGTGGTGTTCACCTGCAACAGCACCGCCGCACCCGGCGACCGACGTGCGATCTCGTCGACCACAGATTCGCGATCGACGCCCTGCCAGACGGCAACGAACGGGGCAATCGATTTCACCTTGTTCGACTGAATCGCACCGATGAAGTGAACCGGCAACGGCGGCGTGAGCTCCCGCGCTTTGTCGACGAGTTCCTGTGCGTAGTTCTCGCCGATTCCGTCGCACCCAGCGTCGCGGGCGGCATTCCACGCATCGACCGAGAAGGTTTTGGTGACAGCCACGACCGACACGTGACGTTCGGTTCTGTCGGCGATGTCGCGCCGCACTTCTGCAACGCGTTCCGCGACCACCGCCGGGTCGATCACGCGGACCTTCCTATTTCAGGAACGACGGCACATCGAAATCGTCATCGTCGTCTGACAGCGGGTCGCCGTCGGAGAAGATGTCGCGCACGTTGCTCGGCGTCGACCGCGGGCTGGGCGTCGAGCGGGTCGCAAACGTCGACGAGTTGGTTGCACCCGTGTCCCACCGCTCGAAACCGGCGGCGATGACGGTGACCTTGATCTCGTCGCCCATCTCGTCGTCGATGACCGTGCCGAAGATGATGTTGGCATCCTGGTGCGCAACTGCGTGCACTTCGTCGGCCGCGGCGTTGACCTCGAACAGCCCCATGCTCGACGGGCCCGTGATGTTGAGAAGCACTCCCCGCGCACCGTCGATCGCCGCTTCGAGCATCGGGCTCGAAATCGCGTCTTTCGCGGCGGTGACCGCGCGGTTGTCGCCGCTGGCCACACCGATGCCCATGAGAGCCGATCCGGCATTGGTGAGGATCATCTTCACGTCGGCAAAGTCGGTGTTGATGAGGCCGGGCGTCGTGATGAGGTTGGTGATGCCCGCCACACCCTGAAGAAGAATCTCGTCGGCCATCTTGAACGCGTTGATCAACGAGGTCTTGTCGTTCGCCACCGACAAAAGCCTGTCGTTCGGGATCACGATGAGCGTGTCCACTTTTTCCTTGAGGCGCTGAATGCCGTTGTCTGCCTGCACCGAGCGTCTCCGGCCTTCGAACTGGAACGGTCGCGTGACGACGCCGATGGTCAATGCCCCGAGCGACTTCGATATTTCGGCAACAACGGGTGCGGCGCCCGTGCCGGTTCCGCCACCCTCGCCAGCGGTGATGAACACCATGTCGGAACCGCTGATGAGTTCCTCGATCTCTGCCCTGTGCGCCTCGGCCGCGGCCTTGCCCACTTCGGGGTCGGATCCCGCACCGAGACCACGCGTCAGTTCACGGCCGATGTCGAGCTTCACGTCTGCGTCGCTCATGAGGAGCGCCTGGGCGTCGGTGTTGATCGCGACGAACTCGACACCTCTCAGACCTGCGTCGATCATTCGGTTCACGGCGTTGACTCCGCCACCACCGACGCCGATGACCTTGATGACTGCGAGATAGTTCTGTGGTGCTCCGGCCATGAGCCATTTCCTCCGAAGAATTGTCCGTGACGGACTGTGCTGTTCAATGATTCCACACAACAGCCTGAGAATGGTGCAATTCGGGCCCGGATCGACCCGAATTGTGCGGAAAATCAGCGCAATTGAACGGTGGGTTCGCCGGTCGACACATCGACCACGGCCAGAGTCGCCGGGTCTTGTCGGCGGAACAGCACCACGACGGCGATGAGCTTGTTCTGCAGGTCGGTCGGTGGGCCGAACCGCACGATGGTGCCGCTCTTCAGGATCATCGACAGTTCCCCGCCCCCGGTCAGGTCGAGAGACTTGACCTTCGTGCGGATCTCGTCGGGCAGAGCGAGCACCAGTTGTGCGGCCGCGCGGTACACGTCGTCGGCGATCGCGCCGGCTTCGAGCGACGGACCCACTCCCTGCACGCGCAGATATTTCGTCGGCCATCCCGTGAGAACCGCAACGACATGACCGCGGTCGTCCACCACGCGGGCCTTCTCGTCGTCTCCGACGTACCACACCACCGGTACCCGCTCGGCAACCTCAACGAGAGCCTTGCCCGGGAAGTCGGTCGTGATGCGCACCTCTCCGACCCACGGATCGTCGAGCAAAGTCTCGCGCGCCTTCGCGGTGTCGACCGTGAAGATCGACGCCCCCTTGATCGAGTCGGTCACCGCCTTCACGGTCTCCGGACTCGTGTACACCACGCCCTCGAAGACCACCCGCCTGATTGCGAACAGAGGTGACGCAAGAATCCCCGACACAACGACAACGACTGCGACGATGACGCCGGCGAGTTTCAGCCATTTGACCCGTCGGAGTCGTTCACGACGTTGCCTGCGCTTCTGACGTTCCTCGAACGTCGGGTCGGGCCTGTCGTCGTCCACGATCACAACGCGGTCGATGGAATCTGCATCGATCACCACCGCACCGCCGTCGTCGACGATCTCGACGACATCGTCTCCGCCGCGAGACAACGGTGCCAGCAGCGGGTCGGGCGGGCCCGGCGTGAGGTCGGCACTCGGGTCATCCCCGGCGTCGGCAAACGTGTCGCCGTCGACGATGCTGACGACATTGTCGGGGACCCCGTCGTCGAGCGGTTCGGCATCGTCATCATTCGCACCCCGGAGCGGGATCACGTTCGTGGTGCCGTCATCGGTCTCGGGCCCGGCGACATCGTCGCCGGCTGCACCACCGAAGAGAACCGACAGTTCCCTCAGCACCTCGTCGCTCACCTCGGTGACGGCGAGTTCCTCGGGCTCCCCGATCGGCGTGTCGTCTTTGCCCGAAGTCACCGGTCACCCATCAATCCGCACAGCACGCGGCACGCCTCGATGTTCGCGGCACCCGAGTGATGGCTGCCCCCGAATCGGGCAACGACTTCGTCGTCGAAGCCGACGAGTCGAACCTCGCTGCGAAGCACGACCCCGAGTTCCTCGGCGACGCGGTCCTGCACGTGACTCATCACTCCGATGATGTCGGAAGCCGTGGCACTTTCTGACGCCTGGATGAAATTTGCATGCTTGTCGGACACGCTCGCGCCACCGACTGCGTGACCGCGGAGCCCGAGCGAGTCGATGAGTGCGCCCGCACTCCCCTCGCCCGGCGACGGGTTCACGAACACTGAACCTGCGTTGCGTCCGCCCGGCTGGTTCTGCCGACGCCACGCGACCACGTCATCGATAGTTGCGGCCCCGGCAGACGGGTCGATGGTCGTGGTGCGAAATTTTGCCGACACGACCACATGTTGCGGACACAGAGCACTGCCGCGGAAATGAAGACCGAGTTCCGGTGCCCCCACCTCGCGGTGCACGCCCGACCGCATCGACACCAACGTCACCGACACCAGAGAATTGACCATCTCGGCTCCGTGGCCACCGGCATTCATTCGAACTGCGCCGCCGACGGTGCCGGGCACGCCGACGCACCACTCGAGTCCGCCGCGACCGGCCTGCACGGAACGGCGCGCCAGCACCGGCATCAACATCGACCCCGACGCCGTCACGACGTCTCCGTCCACCCCGACGGTCCGTGCATCGTCGCCCGTCGCCATGACCACCGCGACACCGTCGAACCCCGAATCGGCCACGAGGGTGTTGCTGCCCCGGCCGATCACCGCGACCGGCAGGTCCTCGAACTTCGCCGCGATTCCCGCAAAACGAATGACCTCGTCGGACGAACGCAGAGTCACAGCGACAGACGCACTTCCGCCCACCCCGTAGGTCGTGAGCAAGGCCAACGGGTGATCGATGTGCACGGTGATCCCGGCTTCGCGACAACGAGCTGCCAGAGCATCACGGTCGACGGAGTTCATGACGCTGCTCCGATGACATCGTCGGGGAACGTCTCGATGTCGCCGCACCCCATCGACACGCACACATCGCCCGGCTGCATGTACGCGAGAACCTCGCGCACGACGTCGCTGCGGTCACGAGCCCACACCACGGTGCTGTCGGGATGCGCCGCACGAACGGCGTCGACCACCAACTCGCCGGTGACTCCCTCGATCGGTTCGGTGCCCGATGCGTACACATCGGTGATCACCACACAATCGGCCCGCGCGAAACAGTCGGCATAGGCATCGGCCATCGCCGCAATGCGATGGAAACGATTCGGTTGAAAGACTGCAATGACTCTGCCCGTCAGACCCGGATGCGAACGCGCCGAATCAAGAGCCGCTTCGATCTCGGCGGGAAGATGGGCATAGTCGTCGACGAACGTGACGCCGCGGTGAACCGCGCGTTCGGTGAAGCGCCGCCCGACACCACGGAAAGAGCGCACTGCTTCCGCCGATTCGGCCAGCGACACACCGTGAAGCCGCGCCATCGCGACGGCCGCTGCACAATTCAACGCGTTGTGTGCTCCCCGCAGGGTGGTCTCGAACGTGTGGCGCTCCCCGCGGAATGCCAGATCGAATTTCCCGCCCGCCGGCGTCGGAGAGAAGTCGTGCACCCTCATGTCGGCGGACTCGTCGAACCCGAACGTGACAGATGTGTCGGACCCCGATGTCTCTGCCCGCACGGGAGCCGACCTGTCGTCGTCGGCGTTCGACACCACAAAACCGGTCGTTCGACGGGCCGCGTCGACGAAACTCTGCTGCACCTCCTCAAACGAACCGAAGTAGTCGAGGTGATCGACGTCGACGTTCGTGACGATGAGATGCCCGGGTGTCAGCACATCGAGCGTTCCGTCGCTCTCGTCGGCCTCGAGAACCAACCGACGGCTCGAGCCGGTGCGGGCGCCGCCGCCGAATTCGGCAACGTCTCCCCCGACGATGCACGACGGGTCGCGACCCGAGGCCACGAGAATTCGCGAGAGCAGGGCCGACGTGGTGGTCTTGCCGTGGGTTCCCGCGACGGCGATCGAGTCGGTGGAGGAACACAGCGCCGCCAGAACCGCCGAACGATGGCACACCACCGATCCGTCACGGCGGGCTGCGAGGAGTTCCGGGTTGTCCGCCGGAATCGCCGTCGAATACGTGACGATGTCGACTCCGGAGACGTTCTCCGGCGAATGACCCACCGACACCGCGATGCCCGCGCCGCGCAACGTGTCGATGACCGGTGACATCTTCATGTCGGATCCCGACACGTCGTGGCCGAGCCCCTTCAGCACCAACGCGATCGGGCTCATCCCCGGTCCCCCGACACCGACAACATGACAACGACGACGCGACGACAGGTCAATTCTGGTTTCGAGGCTGCGGCGCGCGGACATGCACGTCCATTGTTCCACGCAGGGCGTGTCAGCGAGCGGCGTTCTCGATGACGCCCCTCAACGCCTCTCCCCTGTGCAACTCACCCATTCGACGGGCGGCCGATGCCAGGGCCGCGCGCGCATTCGCGTCGACAACGAGACGTTTCACCTCGGCGGCGAGCACACCGTCGGCACAACTCGACTCGGGGAGGACCACGGCGGCCGATGCGTCACCCAACCACTGCGCATTCAGGAATTGATGGTTGTCGACTGCACGTGACCACGGCACGAGAATGCTCGCCGTTCCGACGGTTGCGATCTCGGCCACCGTGCTCGCACCCGCACGTGCAACCAGGAGATCCGTTGCGCCGTAGACATCGGCCATGCGCGATTCGTATCCCACCGACCTGTACCCGGCGAGCCCCGCGGGCACCTTCGATGCAGTCGAATGATTCTCGAAACGTTCGCCGCAGATGTGGAACACGAACACCGGCTCCGCACCGACACACGCGGCCATGATCCCCGGAACCGCTCCGTTCAGGACACCGGAACCCAGCGACCCTCCCATCACGGTGACGACCACTGCACCGCGCGGAATGCCGAGAGCATCACGGGCGGCGTCCCGACGCGCCGCAACGTCGAGGTGCCGCAGTTCGGCGCGCACCGGAGCACCGGTCACCACCGCACGAGGGAGTTTCGTTCCCTCGAAAGCGACGGCGCACACCGTTGCATGTCTCGCCTGCTTCCGCGTCGCGAGGCCGGCCACCCGGTCGTAACTCACGCACACCAACGGGATGCCCCGCACCCGCGCCGCAAACGACACCGGATCGCTCGCGTAGCCGCCGACAGACACGACGACGCGCGGTTTCCACCGGGCAAGCAAACGAACGGCCGTGAGCCTGCTCACGATCACGCGGAAGGGAAACACGATGTTCCGCAGAATCGAACGCGGCGACAGGGAGCGCTGCAACCCCGACACCGGCAGGAAGGCTGTCCGAACGTCGGTGTCGGCAAGAAGACGCGTCTCCACCCCGCGACGCGCCCCCACGAATGCGAGATCTTCAGGCGAGTGACCGGCTTCCTTCAGCAACTCGAGAATCGCAACGGCGGGCATGACGTGACCGCTCGTGCCGCCACCCGTCACCACCGCGAACATTCCGGATCACCGTCGCGAGTAGCGCGCGACGTTCAGCAACAGACCGACCGCCGCCATCGACACGATCATCGATGAACCACCATAGGAAAGGAACGGAAGAGTGAGTCCGGTCATCGGAAGCATCCCGACCACGCCCCCGATGTTCACTATCGACTGGATGCCGAACCATGCTGCAACTCCGCCGGCGATGTAGGCGCCGTAGAGATCACTGGCCGACAGAGCCACCTGAATCGCGAGCAACACGAGCAACAGGAATCCGCCGATCACCATGATGGTTCCGAAGATTCCGAGCTCTTCTGCGATGACCGCAAAGATGAAGTCGCTGTGTGCGAGCGGCACGTAGCCCCACTTGCTCGTTCCGGCGCCGATGCCGGTTCCGTTCCAGCCACCGTTCGCAATGCTGAGCAACGCTTGGTACACCTGGTATCCGTGGTCCTCCTTGGTTCCCTCGAGGTCGAGGTAGGCAAGCAGTCGTTCGCTCGCTCGGCTCGCAAACTTCAGGGTCATGGCGGCGACAGCGACAAGCGCAACGCCGGTGGCGGCCAACTGACGCCGAGGCAAACCGGCCATCACCATCATCATGAACAGGGTTCCCGCGAAGATCACTGCCGAGCCGTAGTCCTTTTGTCCGACGCACAGCACGCAGGTGAGTCCCATGGCGAACAGCATCGGCCACAGCACGATCTCCTTGATGGCAATCGCGCGGTGTCGTTTGGCGAGGATGTTCGCCGCAAAGAGAATGGCCATCAGCTTCATGAATTCGGAGGGCTGGAACCGGAACGGCCCCATGTCGAGCCACGCGGTGGCACCGCCGATGACGCGGCCCTTCGCGATCACCAAGGCGTTGAGCCCGACCACCACAATCGTCGGCAACATGATGATGGCCTGCTTCTGCCAAGTGTCGTAGGGAACCGACGAGAGGAACCACATCACTCCGACACCCACGGTGACCCACACCGCCTGCCGTGCGAACATGTCCCACGAGGAATCACCCGTGTGCAGGCTGGTCACCGACGAGGACGAGAGCACCATCACCAGGCCGAGCAACACGAAGCAGGCCACGATGACGAGAATCCAATAGAAGGCCGGCGGCGGCTTGTCGAGAGCGATTCGACTCTTTCCGTCGCTGCCCTTTCGTCGCAGAACGCCGACACGACGGTCCTTCAATGACGGTGTCGAACGTGATGTTTCGGTCGTTGACATCTATCCCCCCAGTTCCGCGAAGTTGTCGGCGATGTTCGTGAAATCGGCGATGAAAATTCCGAGAGCAATCGCCACACAGATGCCGGAGATGATCCAGAACCTGATGATCACGGTCGTCTCGGGCCAGCCGAGAAGCTCGAAATGGTGGTGCACGGGCGACATCCTGAAGAGACGCTTCTTGCGTCCCGACGCCTTGAACACGCCCATCTGCAGAGCAACGGATCCGGACTCCATCACGTTCAATGCACACACCACCGGCAGAAGGAGATGAGTGTTGGTCGACACCGCGAGCAATCCGAGCGCCGCGCCGATTCCGAGCGCACCGACGTCTCCCATGAAGATCCGTGCGGGCGCGGCGTTCCACCAGAGGAAACCGCCGCACGCACCGGCCATCGCCGCGGAGAAGACCGCCAGGTCGAGCGGATTCACCAGTTCGTAGACGTCGGGGTTGCGGAACGCCCAGTACGCAATCACGGTAAACGCGAGAAAACCGAACAACGCCGATCCCGCCGCGAGACCGTCGAGACCGTCGGTGACGTTCACGGCGTTTGTCGTCGACCAGACCATGAACGCCGTCCACACGACCCACACCGCCTGGTGAAGTTCCCAACCCGGCAGGTCGAAACGGGTGAACGAGAGCGTCTCGCTGACACCGGTGCCCGCCGAGAGCCAATACATCACGACCACAGCGAGGCCGAAGGTGATCCAGCCCTTCTTCTTCCAGAAGATTCCCCTGTTGTGCGACTTTCGCACCTTCAGGAAATCGTCGAGGAACCCCATCGTTGCGAGAATCGCGACGCCGGCCCACATGATCATCGCCTGGTCGGAGAACGCGATTCCGCCGCGCAGATGCGCGATGCTCCAGCCGACGAATGCCGACACCAGGATTGCGAGTCCGCCCATCGTCGCGGTGCCCTGCTTCTTCATGTGGTGCACGGGTCCGTGGTCTTCCGAGCCGAGGATCGGTTGCCCCTTTCCCAGCGAGTCAAAGATCGAGATCATGCGACGCGTCCCGAAAAGGGACAGCAACATCGAAACCGCACCGGCGATGAGAACGGCGATCATGTTCGACTCCCCTTTCTCCCGGTCATTGCAGACCGTGCAACGTCTGCATCGCTGAACGGGTGCAGTGTCCCCGCAATCTCCTGGGTGGTCTCGTGACCCTTCCCGGCAATCACCACAATGTCACCACGCTCGGCGCGCGAAATGGCGGATGCGATGGCAACAGCCCTGTCGGGCTCGGTCTGCACGTCGGCATCGAGTCGGCTGATGCCGTCCTTGATCTGGTCGATGATGGAATCGGGCTCTTCCGTGCGCGGATTGTCAGACGTGATGATCACCGAGTCGGCAAGCCGTGCCGCGACCTCTCCCATCAACGGACGCTTGCCCCGGTCCCTGTCGCCGCCGCACCCGAACACGAGGATGATGCGACCGGGCGAGACCGCCCTGACCGACGCAAGCAAACCCTCGAGACTCTCGGGCGTGTGCGCGTAGTCGACGATGACATCGAATCCGAGATCGCCCGCCACCGGCTCGAAGCGCCCCGGCACCGGCACCACGTTCGCCAGACCCCGCGAGATTGCATCGTCGGAACAACCGAGGACGCGCGCGCATTGGGCGGCAGCGAGGGAGTTCATCAACGTGAATTCCCCGCCCATCGGCACCGAGACGGCGAGCCCGTCCCATCGGTACGACACCGACGTGGCCGACATCGAGACGTCGGCTGCATCGGCCCGCGAGAACGCCGTCATCGGAATGCCGGCCCCGGTCATCAACGACGCGATTCTTGCGTCGTCACCGTTCACGACACCTGCACGTGCGTTGTCACGGGTGAACAAACTCGCCTTTGCCGCAAAGTACGACTCCTCGGTCCCGTGGAAATCGAGATGATCACGGCCGAAGTTTGTGAAGACGGCAACATCGAACACCACCCCGGACGTGCGGTGCTGCGCAAGTGCATGCGACGAAACCTCCATCACCACCGCCGTGGTGCCGCCGTCGGCGCATGTCCGCAGACGCGACTGCAGGTCGATTGCCTCCGGGGTCGTGCGCACGCCCGTCAATGTGCCCAGCACCTCGACCGAATGGCCCGCTGTTCCGAGAATCGACCCGAGCATCGTTGCGGTCGACGTCTTGCCGTTGGTTCCGGTGACACCGACCATCACCATCGACGTCGACGGCCGCCCGAGCAACGCCGATGCAACATGGCCGATGACAGAGCGGACGTTTCCGACTCTCATCACCGGAACATCGACTGCGACGTCGTTGTCCGCCAACACCGCCGAGGCGCCGGCCCTCACCGCATCGTCGACGAACCGATGACCGTCGAACGACTCGCCCCGGATGCAACAGAAGAGATCACCCGGTTGCACGTCGCGCGAATCCTGACTGATGCCGCTGACGACCGCGTCGACGCCTTCGTGCGACCCGCCGAATCCATGAATCGCCTTCAGTGTCGAGAGTGCGACGGGAGGACAAGAAGCGCGGGCCATGAGTCGACCATCACTGCCCCGACGCGGACACGGTCTTGCAACCCGTTCCGGATCCGGTCGATTCGATTCGCAGTTCGCGCATGATCGTGGGAACCAGTCGTGCGAACACCGGCGCGGCCGCGGTTCCGCCGAATCGGTCGCGGGAATCGGCGCTCGGTTCGTCGATGCTCACGAGCATGGTGACTCGAGGGTTGCGCGCCGGGAAGAATCCGACGAACGACGCAAAATACCGACGCGCGCCCGAGTCCGTCACGTAGGTGCCGTTGTCCTGCACCTTGTATCCGGTTCCGGTCTTTCCGGCGATTTCCATTCCCTTGACCTTCGCGAGTTCGCCCGTGCCCGTGCACACGACCTCGCGCATCAACTCTGTCATCGTCGCGGCGGTCTGTTCGGTCAGCACCGTGCGGGTGGCGGAGGGCTTCGATTCCTTTCGGTTGCCGACCTGGTCGATGGTCGCTTTCACGAGCCGCGGCTCGACGTACACGCCCTTGTTCGCAACGGTGTTGACCCCCGCAACCAACTGGAGTGCCGTGGTGGCGAGACCGTATCCGTACGTGACGGTGTACTTCTCGGTTCCGCGCCACTTGTCCGCTGCACGGAGAATTCCGCGGCTCTCGCCCGGATACCCCAGACCCGTCTTGCGACCGAAACCGAAGAGCGAGTAGTAGTCGTGCAGTTTCTTGCTCGGGATTGTCTGGCCGACCAGCATGGTTCCGATGTTCGAGCTCTCGCTGAGAATCGTGCGCACGTTCATGTTCATCACCGGATGGGGCCATGCGTCACGGATGGGGAACCCGTCGATCGTCGTGACGCCGGGAACCACGAATTCGGTTTCGGGCGTCACAGTCCCCTCGTTCATCGCCGCACTCACGCTGAACACCTTCGCGACCGAGCCGGGCTCGTAGGCCTCGACCGCGGCAAAGTTGCCGGTGGCGATCACCGCCGCACCCGACGCATCACGGCGCACGTTCGACATCGCGTAGACCTCGCCGGTCACCGAATCCATCACGATCGCGGTGCCGCCGCGCGCACCGAGCTGGGCAACCCTGTCGAGGAGGGCCGCATCGGTGTGGTACTGGACGTTCTTGTCGACGGTGAGAACCAGATCGGCACCCGCCACCGGCGCGACGGTGGTCTTTCCCATTCCGGCTATCGATCGACCGTTCTTGTCCACCTCGCGGATCGACTTGCCGTCGGTGCCCATCAGGATCTCGTTGAACTGTTTCTCGAGACCCGATGTGCCGAGTCCGTCGGGATCGGTCTTGCCGATGACCGCCTGGGCGACGCCGCCTTCGATCTTGCGTGACGGTTCGGTGTACGAGTAGATCCCGGGAAGATTCAGATTCAGCAGCACCGCAGCCTCTGCCTTGGTGAGTTCACGTGCGACGTAGTGGAACTTCGACCCCGGTTGAGCGAGTTTCTCGGCGAGCTTCGCCTCCTGGTCGGGCATGTACCCGAGAATCGCGGCGAGCTGACGTGCCGTACCGACGGGATCGGTGATCTCGCGGGGATCCGCATAGACGGTGGTGCTCGGAACCGACAGTGCGAGTTCGTTGCCGTTGCGATCAAAAATGACGCCCCTCGTTGCGCGGACGATGTTGACTCTCGTGCGCTGGTCGACGCTCGCCTCGTAATACTTGTCGCGACCGAAGGTCTGAAGCTGAATCACCCTCAGGGACACGCCGATGAGGCAGACCGCAAAGAAAATGATGGTGAATCGCAGACGGCCCTTCACCAGTTTGTGGGCGTCGGCCGACGTGATCTTGCTCGACCTGTACTCCGGCGGCACGTCGCCCAGGAAGGCGAGCTTCACTTGGTTCCATGTTCCCTTGAGAGCCGCGGTCATCAACGACTCGAACGGTGATGCGGCCTGTCGCGAACGGTTCGATGCCGATCGGGACGGGCTGCGGGTGTCGTCGTGACTGCGTTCCCGGGGCGAGCGCGTCGCATCGTGCGAACGCGACGACGAGCGGGTCGATTCCCGTCGACCGCCGTTCCCGGAGCTGCGTTGTGTGGATCGGGAAGCCGAAGACCCGGCAGACGGCCGGCCCGACGACGAGCGGGAAGTGGTGCGTGCCGACGACGAGCGGGGCCTTCCCGACTGGGGGGACTGTGGTGTCGAGTGCGATCTGGTTCCGCGTCGGGATTCGTTGCTCACGGTGAACCCACCACCGATGGCTTCAGGCGACCGAACTCATCGAGTGGGGATTCCTTCGCGGCCACGACATCGGCGTCGACCTTGCCGACGGTTGCGGCGACCTCGGCGGCTATCGATGCAGGAATGTCGACGATGCGTGTCGACACACTCGGCACCATTCCCATGGCGCGCGCGTTCGCGATGAGCGACTCGGGCGACTGGAGTGCCGCCCGTTCGGCGCGCAGGGTGTCGTAATGCTGACGGGCGCGTGTGATGTCGTAGTTCAGCGAGTCGATCCGCATCTGTTGCTGCGCCATGTGGGCACGCAAGGCAACCACGAGCCCCATCACCACGACCACCGCGGCGACGAAGACGAACACCCGCACGTACACACCCTCTGGCCGCGGGACGACGGTGAGTTTGACGCGCTCGTCGGATTCTTCCTTCGGGACGAACACGCTCGGGAGACGGAATGCGAGAGCCACCGTCACTCACCTGCCCCGAGTTTGCGCACCACCCGCAACCGGGCAGACGAACTGCGCGGATTTCGCATCTGCTCCTCGCGCGTCGCCTCCCGGGCGACGCGCACGCGTTCGACAGAACGAGCAGCTCCGCACGCACACGGCAGAGCAGGCGGACACGAGCAGTCTCCCGACTCGGCCGAGCGCATCACCGACTTCACGATGCGGTCCTCGCCAGAGTGGTACGACAACACAGCGAGACACGCCCCGGGCGCGAGAAGACCGATCACATCGCGAAGGGCGCCGGGCAGAATCTCGAGTTCCGCGTTCACCTCGATGCGGATCGCCTGGAAGGTTCTCTTCGCCGGATGACCGCCGCGACGACGCGCCGGTGCCGGAATCGCCGAAGCAACAATCTCCGACAGGCGCGAGGTCGTGAGCACGGGACGTGCGGCGACGATGGCCCTGGCGATCCGGCCCGCAAATTTCTCGTCGGCGTTTCGTCGCAACATGTCGACGAGTTCGTGCTCGTCGTACTCGTTGACCACGGTCGCCGCACTCAGCGCCTGCGAACGATTCATGCGCATGTCGAGCGGTGCATCGTGTCGATACGAGAAACCGCGTTCGGCGACGTCGAACTGCGGCGAGGAGACGCCGAGGTCGAAGAGGGCACCGGCCAACGAACCGATCCCCTCTTCGGCCACGACGCGTGACACTGCATCGAAGCGGGCGTGCCGGAGGGTCGCGCGCCCGCTGAGACCAGTGTCGGTCAAGATTGATGATGCGGCCGCGAGTGCAATTTCGTCCTGATCGACGCCGAGCAGCGACAGGTGCGGATGCGCCGAGAGCAATGCAACGGAATGACCCGCGCCGCCGAGCGTGGCGTCGAGAAACACTCCCGAATCGATGCCGGCGAACACACCGAGAATCTCGGGCAACATCACCGGTTCGTGAACGAAGGTCTCGCTCATGAACCGATCGACCCTCGCAGGTCGACGACGATCCTCGACCCTTGGCAGCCCCCCGGACAGCGAATGCCGTCCGGATGTATCCCCGGTACGTGCGCGATGGCAGCGGGCGGAGTTGGAGCTAACCACCGTGCCATCCGGGAGACTGCCAAGGGTCGAGAACCCCTGGTCGTGAGTGGGAACAATCGGAGCATCGACGATCACGCGTCCGCTCCAGCGATCATTTCGGTGCCGGCACCGATGTTGCGCTCGTGCCGTTCTGGTTCCCAGATTTCGACACGGTCGAACGAGCCCGCCACGGTCACCTTCGACCCCAACGAGATGCCCGCGTATTCGCGCAACTTCTCGTCGATCGTGATGCGGCCCTGTGCATCGATGGTGGCCTCGATCGTGCTGACCGCGAGGGCTCGTGATTCACTCCGGCCGAGTTCGCCGCGACGGACCTTGTCGAGAATGTCGGATGCCTCGCGCTCGAAAGCCTCGGCGGTCATGACGTCGATGCACTTGTCGCGACCGAACGAGAGATAGCAACGCGGTTCGAGTCGCGGGCGGAAGGCAGCAGGCAATGCGAGTCGACCCTTTGGGTCGAGCTGTCGCTCATGCACTCCTACGAACACGTCTCCGCCTCCTGGGGGAGTACTCCTCCGCCTCCACCTCGCGGGTCACCCTATTCCCCTATTTCCCCCTTTGTCAACCATTTCACACCACTTTCCTCCACACCCCACCCCACGAGCCCCCACCGTCCCCACTTCCCTGGGTCCACGCCCCACCCAAAGAGCAGTCGGGGGAAGCGTTGCGCAGACGCGACGAGGCGGCCCGGCAGGGTCAGCAAGATGGCCACATCAGGGTGTCGGCCGCGTCAACGTGTCGGCTGGTTCAACGGTTCGGCTGGTTCAGTCGACCCGCCACTGCAGACACGATGTCGGCGGCGGGGGCCTCAACCGTGGTGACCTGCAGAGAGAGAGCGACCGTGCGCGCACTGTCGGACTCGAGGCACGCCACCCACTCTGAAGGCACCCAACGTCGGTAGATCACGCATTGGAATCGCGCACCGTCGCGGGTGCGTCGTTGACTGATGCCGACGACCTTTGCGCCGCCCACGAACAACTCCCCGGGCGACGTGCTCGCAAAACAGACGTCTCTGCCCGAAGCACCCGCATCGAAGACGCCCCGGTGCACATCGGCATCGACCCACGCCGACAGTGCGTCGGAGAAGACCTCACCGAGCCAGAGCATCGACGTGCCGACATCGTCCACCCAATGCGGATCGTCTCTCGGGATGGTCACATCGAGCCACACCGAGTCATCGGGATGAACGAACACGACCCCGCCGCCACTGCGCCTGCGGACAACCTCGAGTCCGCGTTCGGATGCACACGACATCGACACGACATCGCCCGACTGTGACGACCCCAGGATCAGTGCAGGCGCGTCGACCCGGCACCACCACAGAGCGCGATCGCTCGGCGGGTCAAAAGAGTGAAAATCTGCTGCGGTTCCGCGCCAATCATGGAGTCGCCACGAACCGGCACCGTCAGACATGGCTCAACTCTTGTCGGTTCAGCTCGCCTCAGCCAAGTACGGCTTCCACTCATCGGGAACCCTGGGAACCGAGTACACGATCCACGACATCTCGCGCGGGGTTCTCGGAAGATTCAGGAGTTTCATGCCCGCTTCTTCGGGAGTCCGGTCGCGCTTGCGAAGGTTGCAGGCCCTGCATGCTGCGATCACGTTCTCCCACACGTTCTTTCCGCCCCTCGACCGGGGAAGGACATGGTCGATGCTGTCGGCGTGGTTCCCGCAGTATCCACACTTGTGGTTGTCACGGGCAAACACTGCACGCCGGGACATCGCCGTGTGCCTGTGATACGGAACCTTCACCACGTAGCGGAGCCGTATGACGATCGGCGACGACATCGACAGGCGTTCCGAATGAACTTCTGTTCCGTCGTCGGCGACGATGTCGGCCTTGTCGCACAGAACGAGACAGATTGCCCGTCGCGCCGACACCACACTGAGCGGTTCGTACGTTGCATTGAGTACGAGCGCGCTCCTCATGGTTATCTGACCCTGGTCCGTCTGAACGGGACAATGCAGGAGGCGGCAACGATCGTCACGAACTCGCGTTCCATTCCCTGCACCATTCCAGATAGTCCACCACATCGACGGCCCTGACGGCCGCCCCGGGTTCTCCGTGCCCGCCGCCGTACTGCGTCACGAGACGAAACTCGAGATAATCGGCACGCGGCACCGGCAAAAACGGGGCCCTCGCCCACCAGCGGCGCGGTGCGAGCCGGGCGACCTGACGCACTGCGGTCGGCCAGAGGTGCGGGCGAGCGATGACTGCGCCGAGGATGGACGGGCGGAGAAGGGACCGTGCACCCGGGCGCGACATGGTTCAGTCGCGCGGAAACCGCACCCGCGGTTTCGGCATTTTCTGGGCGAGATCCTGAACGCCGGCCCGACCGATCAGTCGCAACTGACGCTCGATGTTGAGCGCGCAGCCGAGCATTCCGACGAATGCCACGAATGCCACCAGGAAGTGAATCTGCAGTGTCATGACGACGCCGACGAGACAGGCGACCATTCCGATGAGCGACCACCACACCCTGCGGGCGGAGTGTCGGTAGAGACCCGACGACGAAACTGCGGACGCAAACTTCTCGTCTGCACTCAGTTGGTCTTCGATCTCGCGCAGGATTCGCTGTTCGTCGTCTGACAATGGCACGACCCGATTTTCGCACCATCGCGGTCGGAACACAATTCGGTCGGCGATCTTTTTTCTCCCGTCGGTCGGCCGGAAGCCCTCACGTTTCGTCGTCGGGCACGCCGAATCGGTTCGCCCCGGGTCGATGGCCGTCGAGGCTGCTCGCGGGACCGATGACCCCCTCGCCGAATTTCTGCACGATGGAATCAACCGCCCTGCTGGCGGGAACCCACTGTTCCTCGATGTCACCCAGCGAGCCGTCGGGGTGAAGATCGAAGAGGGTGAGTGCACCGGACGTCTCCCCCGAGAGCTTCTGGGCATGCACACCGAGCAGCCGGACACCGATCGACACGTCGAGCGACCGCAGGAGCGGTTCGAGGGCCGCCACCATCGACGGCCCGGTCGTGAGAGGGATCTCCGGGGTCGTCGATCGGGTGACCGTCTCGAACGACGAGAACTTCACTTTCAACATCACGGTTCCGGCGGCGACACCCGCATCACGCGTTCGTCGGGCCACCGCGTCGCACAGTCGCACGAGATGAGAACGCAGTTCGTCGACCGAGACGATGTCGTCGGAGAACGTCTCCTCGTGGCCGATGGACTTTGCGTGGCGCTCCGGTTCGACTGCACGATCGTCGATGCCGTGCGACAGTGCGTGCAGGTGTCTGCCGTGCGCGACACCCACGGCGCGACACAGACTTTCTTCGTCGATGGCGGCAAGGTCACCGATCGTGTGAATCCCGATCGTGGTGAGACGCTCCCGGGTCTTCGGCCCGACCCCCCAGAGCAGGTGCACGGGCAACGGATGGAGAAACTCGATCTCGCCCCCCGGCGGCACCTCGAACACGCCGTAGCCGGGTTCCACGCCTTTCTCGGTTGCGCGGGGTTTCGCATGTTCCGATGCCATCTTTGCGATGAACTTGTTCGCCGCGATTCCGACCGAGCACGGCAATTGGGTTTCGGCGAGGATGCGGGCGCGCAACCGGACGGCGACTTCCTGCGCGTCGCCGATCAACGAACGCGCACCTGTGACATCCATGAATGCCTCGTCGACCGAGATCTGCTCGACCAACGGGGTGAACGTCTCGAAGATTCCCCGGAGTTGGTGGCTCACTTCGAGGTAGTGGTCCATGTCGGGATGGATGAACACCGCATCAGGGCACAGACGACGCGCAACCGCCGACGAAAGTGCCGAGTGCACACCGAATCGTCTGGCTTCGTACGACGCGGCGGAGACGACTCCCCTGCCGCCCGTGCCGCCGACGACCACGGGCAATCCCCGCAACTCGGGCCGACGCCGCAATTCGACCGACACGTAAAAAGCGTTCATGTCGACGTGAAGAATCGAACGGGAAGAGGTCACTGATTGCCGACGCTAGTTCAGTTGTCGCAACGCGACGCCTAGATTGGGGACGTGCCGGACCCCTCGACTTCTCTCTCTGCATTGCCGTCGACCGCGGCCCGCATCATGGCGTTCGTCTCGATTCTCGTTGGCGGACTCGCGGGCGGACTCATCGGATACGCACTCGTCGACGTGCAGTGCGACGGCGACTGCGGCCTGCCCCTCGGACTCGGCGTTCTCATCGGCTCTGTCGTGAGTGCCGGCGGAACCGCAATCGTCGCCGTTCTCGTGCTGCGCGCACTCGGCGAATGGCGCGAGATGTCCGATCGAGAACAACGATGAGCCCCGGCGGCGAACTGCGCGCGATTGCCGAGACCCTCGCGCGCGACGCGGGCGACATGGCCCTGCGCGGCCGAAAGAGCGGGGACCTCACGGCGACGACCAAGTCGTCACCGACCGACATGGTCACCCAGTACGACAAAGCCAGCGAGGAACTCATCACTGCAGGGCTCGCAAAACTGCGACCCGACGACGCCATTGTCGGCGAGGAAGGCTCGTCACGCGAGGGCACCACCGGGATCACGTGGCACATCGACCCGATCGACGGAACATCGAACTTCTATTTCGACATTCCGATGTGGGCGGTGTCGATCGGGGCCGCAGATGCACACGGCCCGGTTGCCGGCGCCGTGTACGCGCCGGCGCTCGGCGAGATGTTCTCTGCGGCGCGGGGCGAGGGCGCGACCCTGAACGGCGGAACGATTTCTGTTCGTTCGAACGACATCCTTTCGGATGCCCTCGTGTGCACCGGCTTCAGTTACCGCGTTCACGAACGCGAGGTGCACGCCCGGCGCGTCGCACGAATGGTCAGCGAGATCCGCGACATCAGACGGTTCGGTGCCGCCGCAATCGACCTGTGTTTCGTCGCATGCGGCCGTTACGACGCGTACTTCGAGGAACATCTGCACTCGTGGGATCTCGTCGCGGGGCAGATCGTCGCAGAGGAGGCCGGTGCAGTGGTCACCGACTACGCGGGCCGACCGGTGACGCCCCAACAGGTTCTTGCCGCACAACCGGGGATTCAGAAGGATCTGATCGCGCTCATCGCCCGAACATCGTGAATGACGGATAATTGAGGTGACACCATGACAGTTGTTCTTGCTCTCGACGCCGGCACGACCGGCGTGCGCACCCGGGCCGTGTTCGACGACGGCACTCCGTCGTTCTCGTCGTACCGGGAATTCCCCCAGTACTTCCCCCAACCCGGCTGGGTCGAACACGACGCAACCGAGATCTGGAACGCAATGGCGGCGACCATTGCCGATGTGGTGGGACAACTGAAGGAGTCCCCCGCGGCAATCGGCATCACCAACCAGCGCGAGACGGTCGTCGCTTGGGATGCGCGCACCGGGCAACCGCTCGCGCGCGCCATCGTGTGGCAGGACCGTCGCACTGCCGGGATGTGCGAACAACTCTCCCCTCATCTCGAGACGGTCCGCAGCACGACGGGACTCGTGCTCGACCCGTACTTTTCGGGCACGAAGGCAGCGTGGCTGCTCGACAACACCGACATGCCCGACCTTTCGCATGTCAGGATCGGCACGATCGATTCCTGGCTCGTGTGGAAACTGACGGCTGGTGCTTCTTTCGTCACCGACCCGAGCAATGCGAGTCGCACGATGTTGTTCGACATCCGCTCGATGCAGTGGAGCGACGACATGTGCGAGTTGCTGCGAGTGCCCCGTTCGTGTCTCGCCACCGTGATGCCCTCGAGTGCGCGGTACGGGGTCACCGCAGACGTCGACGGCGTTCCCGGCGGGATTCCGATCTCCGGAATCGCCGGTGACCAACAGTCGGCTCTGTTCGGCCAGGTGTGCACTCAGCCGGGGATGGCGAAGAACACCTACGGCACCGGAAGTTTCGTGTTGCTGAACGTGGGCTCGACATGCCCCGCGCCCACCGAGGGAATGCTCACCACCGTTGCGTGGGATCTCGGCGACGGGAGCCCTGTGTACGCACTCGAGGGCGCGATCTTCGTCACCGGCGCCGCGGTGCAGTGGCTGCGGGACGGACTCGGCATCATCTCGCAGTCGTCCGACATCGGAGCGCTCGCCGAGTCGGTTCCCGACTCGGGCGGGGTCTTCGTGGTGCCCGCCTTCACCGGCCTCGGCAGCCCGTGGTGGGATCCCTATGCGCGCGGCACCGTCATCGGCATCACGCGCGGAACCACGCGCGCACACATCGCACGTGCAGTCGTCGATGCGATGGTGTTCCAGACTCGCGACGCAATCGACGCCATGACGCGTGCGGGTGGCGTCGCGCTGAACGAACTGCGTGTCGACGGAGGAGCATCGGTGATGGACTCGATGTTGCAACGACAGGCGAACGAACTGTCTGTGCCCGTGCTGCGCCCGACCGATCACGAGACCACCGCACTCGGCGCCGCCTACCTCGCCGGACTCGCAGAGGGAGTGTGGGGTTCACTCGACGACATCAACGCCATGTGGGCACTCGACCGGCGCTTCGAGCCACAGGCTCCGTCGGGCGAACATGCGCAGTGGTTGCGTGCGGTCGAACGGTCCCGTCAGTGGGCCGACTCGGCGGCGCAGTGACGCACTGCTAGGAACCTCCCGCCGCCAGGAGTGCGGCCCCGATGGCACCCGCCCGTTCTCCGAGTTCTGCGGCGCAGACCTTCGGCAGTGGACGCGCATCGGACGAATACAGCGATTTTCCGAGGTGTCCGACCACCAGGTCGATGGTGTCTGCAAGTGACTCGACGACTCCACCGCCGATCACGAAGATCTCGGGGTCGCAGATGTTCGTGAGACTCGCGAGACCGACGGCAATCCATTCTGCGAACGTGTCGACGACCTGCGAAGCGTGTTCGTCGCCGGCGCGGTACGCGGCGAACACTTCCTCGCCCGTCATGCCGCCGCTCAACACCCGCAGTGCAGAACCCGATGCGTAACGCTCCCAACATCCGCGCAGACCGCACGGACACTCGAGACCTGCGCGATCGACGACCATGTGTCCGATCTCGCCCGCAAACCCGTGGGAACCGCGCTGCAGCACCCCGCCCATCACGATGCCCCCGCCGATGCCCGTGCCGAGCGTGACCATCACCGCGTTGTTCGCTCCGCGCGCCGCGCCGACCTGCCACTCCGCGTGCGCGGCGACTGTTGCGTCGTTCTCCACATGAACGGGGATTCCGAGAGATGCGCGCAGACCGGGTCCGACGGGTACGTTCCGCGCGCCGACGAGATTCGGTGATGCATGCACGATTCCCTCGTGAGAAATCAGACCCGGAACACCGATGCCGAGGGTCGACGAGCCGCCCAGCTCGGCAAAGATCGACGCCAGCAGCGGAATCAGATCGTCGGAGTGCGGCGTCGGGTGGCGAACCTCGTCGATCACTGCGCCGTGTTCGTCGATGAGCACGCCGTGGCACTTGGTGCCACCCACGTCGATGCCGACGTGCGTCACGACTCGGCGCGAGCCTTCAACTCTTTCACGGCCTCGATGAGAATTCGCGCCTCGGCCCTGCGCTTCACGAATCCCGGCAGGGGCACGACGAGATCGAGTTCGAGTTCGTAGAACACCTGCGTTCCGCCCTCGACCTCGACGAACGAGTACGCGCCGTTCAGGGCGCGCATGATGTCGCCCTCGACGAGATGCCACGACAGCCGCGCCGGTGCCTGCGAATAGTCGTACTCGAGCGTGTAGTGGGTGCTGCGACCGAGAGCCGACGCCCGGTACTCCACGCGGGAAGGTCGGCCCTGCGCATCATGGGCGCGCACCACGGCTTCCTTCACGTCGCGTGCCCACTCGGGATAACGCTCGAAGTCGAGCACGATGTCGACACATCGCTGGAGGGGCGCGTTGATGAGCGAGGTCTGAGCGGCGCGGTCGGTCATGGCATCAATCTTGCCCGTTTCCGGCGCCGTCGGGTGGAACCCCGGTGATGTTCCTGGCGTTGCGCGGCGGGAACTCTCCGTTCTGTGCGCCCCAGAGTCCGTTCAACCCGAGTCCGAGAACCGGCACGAGAATGCCGAACGCCAGAGTGCTGCCCGCTTTCCCGTCGGTCGACGACCTGAGGAGAGCCGTCGCGAGCCCCACGATGACCTGCGCCGCGAGAAGTGAGTTCATGCGCATCGACACCGACCGTGGTGCACTCTTGTCGGCGAGGAAATACAGCGACGCAACGGCGATGTTGTCGCGGCGACTGCGTTGCACCGCGGTCCAGTATCCCCACAGGAACGCGACGACACCGATGGAGAAGCACCCGAGACTCGCCACGACCGCGATGACCTTCCACGGCTGTTCGAAGAAGATCACCGCCGGAACAGATGTGGCGGCGAACGCGCCCGTGAGCACCTCGTTCGCGCGCACGATTCTGCTGCCCTTCATGTCACTCATTGTTTCCCACCCCGAGCACCTCGCCCAATCGACGCGACAGAACGTCGTAATCAAATTCGGCGACGGCGCGTGCACGCGACTCGCGGGCCATCGACTCGCGCAGTGCGGGACTGTCGAGAATCTTTGCGATTCGGGCCGCGAGACCCGATGCGTCGCCCGGGTTGTGCATCACGTACCCCGTGACACCATCGGCGACTGCTTCGGCCGCACCGCCACTGTCGCCGGCAATCTGGGGAACGCCGCATGACGCCGCCTCGACGAACACGATGCCGAATCCTTCCTGCTCGAGACCGCCCCATCTGTTGCGACACATCATCGAGAAAATGTCTGCACACCCGTACAGCAACGGCAGGTCGTCGTGTGGCACGCGTCCGAGAAATGTGACGGGTGCCGAGAGTTCTGCGGCGAGTTTCTTCAACCGGTCTTCGTCGCGTCCGGTGCTCGCGATCACGAGACGCAACCGTGGTCGGTGCGGCGCCAACTGTGCAACGGCGCGGATCACCGTGTCGAATCCCTTGCGCGGCACCAACCGACTGACTCCGAGAACGATCTCGTCACTCGACGACAATCCGAACCTTGCACGGGCACTCTGGCGCTCTGCGGGTGACAACGGAACAAACCGGTCGGTGTCGACGCCGGGAGGAACCACCGTGGTCGGGATGTCCCTGCCCGCGGCGTGACGACCTTCCCGTGCGGGATAGCCACCGGCAGCAATCACGTGTTGGGCACCGCGCAACACGTGACCCAGAACGAATTTCGACACGGGCAGGCGTCCGGGAACCGTGACCTCTGCGCCGTGCAGCACCACCTTGTACGGCAGCGACAGCGACGGCCCGACCAACCCGAGCGGAAGCGCGGGATCAAGAACGACGTAGTCGGCCCCGAAGTCCTTGGCGAGCGAGTTGATGCGCTGCACCATCCACGGGTGCGGCAACAACACCGGTTCGCGCGTGCGCTCGATTCGGTACGGCTGCGATGCGTCGAACTCCTTTGCCCCTGCGTGGGGGCTGGTGAGGACCGCGAACGAGTCCGGCGGCAACCGACGCCACCACTCCCACAGAAGCGACTGAATGCCGCCGATCTTCGGCGGAAAGTCGTTGGTGACGAGAAGATGCCTCATAGGTCGCTCCGCAAGGCTGGCAGATTCTCCATCTCGTCGACAACCAACCTGTCGGGGTCATCGGCGTGCACCATGTCACCGAGTCCGAGTCTCCCCGCCGCCCACACCGCATGGGCACGGAGTTCCGGGCGTTCGTGCGAGAGGTACCGACGCACCGCGTCGACGACTCCCGCGTCGTCGGGGTGTCCGATGTTGCCGAGAACAATCAGCAGGTTCCGCCTCACCCATGTCATGTCGCGGTCGTGCACGTACCAGCGGTCGCACGCCGCATCGAGTGCGTTGTCTTCCATGGAGAGCATCGACAGCACGTCGACATGCGTCTCGAGTTGCGACCCGTGCACGTCGTAACCCGATTTCTTGGTCGGCGGGCACACGGTCTGGCAGTCGTCGCAGCCGTAGATGCGGTCGCCCAGCGCCTCCCGGTGTTGCCTGTCGAACACACCCGGCTTCTGCAGCAACCACGACAGACACCGGTGCGCGTCGATCACTCCGGGTTCGGTGATGGCCCCGGTCGGACACGCAGGGATGCACCGTGCGCACGTTCCGCATCCATCGACCTGCGGTGCGGCAACGGGAAACTCCGCGGTGGTCACCACGCACCCGATCACGAACATGCTGCCCTTTCCGGGAACCAGCAGATTCGCGTTCTTCCCGAACCAACCGAGACCCGCGAGCCAGGCCGCTTCGCGATCGACGATCGAATTGTCGTCGGCGAACACCGTGGCGCGGTGTCCGTCGAGCCGGAGTCTCCCCGCGACCGCGGTGAGTGACGTTTTCAGATCGGCATAGTGGTCGCGCCACGCATACCGCGCGATGCGCGCGTGAGGAGACGACGAATCGATCACCAACGGGTCCTCGTGCGCATACGACAACAGCCCGACAAGAACGGAACGTGCCCCTTCGACGAGTCGCTCGGGATGCGTCGAACGCTCCGGACGCAGGAAGGTGAACTTCATGCCGTTCACGAGATCACGCGAGATGCGGTCGTCGATCTGGGCGCGCGCGCGTGCGAATTCGACTGCGGGTGCGGCGCCGAATGCGTGCAGCCCGGACGCGAGCGCAACGGATGTGAGTTCGTCGAGATACGCGGCGCCGGACGGTGCCGACGACGAGACGTTCTTGGGATTCTTCGGGACTCGACTAACCGACGGCACGGTGCCGAAGCGTAGGCACCAAACCGGCCTGAGCGAGCAGACGGATGTCGCGCAGCTCCTGCAGGTTGAGGACCACGGCCTCTGATTCGTCGACATCACACAGCACACTCATCATGCAGTCGTTGCACGCGTCGGTCTGGCGCATGATGCAGGTGTCGCAGGAGATCACGAGCACCGGTTCGCTCGGGCGCGATTCTGCTGATTCTGCTGACTCTGCTGACTCTGCTGGCGCTGGTGACTCTGGTGTTGCTTCCATGTCCTTCACTGTGGCGAAGGGGTGTACCAGGGTTGCCTCAGAGAACGGTCGCGCCCGTGGTGTCCAGACGGAGCACTTTCGCGTGTCCGTCGCCCGGCAGGGCCCGGGCCACCGAATCGGCCGTGGACGGGTCGCACATCAGGGCCACCGTCGGACCGGAACCGGACAACCATCCGCACCATGCCCCCGCGGCGAGGCCCGCATCGAGGGCCGCGGCACACGGCGGCGACGCCCCGAATCTGATTGCCTGATGGATGCGGTCCCTGGTTGCCTCGCGCAACAACGCGGTGTCTCCCGTCTGGAGCGCGGTGACGAACATCGCGGTGCGCGACATGTTGAACACCGCATCGACGAGCGGAATTGAATCGCCGATCTTGCCGCGGGATTCGTTCGTCGACGTGGTGAAGTCGGGAACCCACATGACGAACACCGGGTCGAGCGCAACAGGAACGTGAACCACGAGCGATTCACTGGTGATCACCACCCCACCGTGGAGCGACGGTGCGACATTGTCGGCGTGACCCTCGAGTTCGGTTCCGATCTCGAGAGCCTGCGATGTCGACCTCGACCAGGACGAACCGTCGCGCTGCACCTCGGCGGCGATGATGCCGCCGACGCGCACTGCCCCGCTGAAACCGAGACCACGACCCATCGGGATCGCGTTCTTCACCCACACGCGACCGTGTCCACCTGCGCGGACGAAGGCCGCCTGCGCCGGGTGTGTGTCGTCTGCTTCGCGGGCGCCCTCGGGCTGCGGGTCGACACCGACGATGCCGACTTCTGCGTACATCGTGAGCGCGAGTCCGAGCACATCGAAACCCGGGCCGAGGTTGGCCGACGTTGCGGGGACGCGCACGGTCACGGCTGTGCGTCCATTCGTGCGCGCTCTCGTTGACTCACAGTCACGACGTCGCTCAACTTCTGCGTGACTGCTCCCGAGTCGATCAGATCCCGGGCAATTGCGATTCCCTCAGCCGGTGATTCCGCCCGACCGGCGATGTGCAGCGCACACCCCGCGTTGAACGACACGATGTCGCGCACCGCGCCGGGCGACCCGACGAACGTCTTTTCGAGAATCGCAAGGTTGTCCGAGGCCTCGCCGCCGCGGATGTCGTCGAGGTTCGACACCGGGATGCCGTAGTCGGCCGCCGACACCTCGTGGCGTCGGACATGTCCGTCTCTCAATTCGAACACGATGTTCGGCCCGCTGACCGCAAGTTCGTCGAGACCGTTGTGGCCGTGCACGACCCATGCAGACGTGATGCCGCGCGACGACAGTGCCTCTGCCATGCGGTCCATCATGTTGGGCATCGCCACACCGACGAGCATGTGGGCGATCGGTGCCGGATTCGCCATGGGTCCGAGCAGGTTGAATGCCGTCGGCACCCCGATCTCGCGTCGAGACGGCCCGGTGTACCGGAACGCAGGATGAAAGCGGGCGGCCAGACAGAACCCGAATCCCGTTTCCTCGACGCATGCCTGGACTCCCTGCGGATCGAGTTCGACCGCGACACCTGCCGCCTCCAGCAGGTCTGCAGAACCGCACTTCGATGACGCGGCCCTGTTGCCGTGCTTGCACACCGGAACCCCGGCCGCCGACACCACGAGGGCGGACATGGTCGACACATTGACCGAGTTGCTCTTGTCTCCCCCGGTTCCGACGATGTCGATCGAGCGCGCCGCAATCCCCGCGGGAAGGGCAACCCTGTTGCCGGCAGCACGAACCGCATGCAACATTCCCTCGAGTTCGTCGGCTGTCTCGCCCTTGGCTCGCAGGGCCACGATGAACGCGGTCATCTGCGACGGTGTTGCGACTCCGTTGAGAATCTCGGTGATGGCGGCTTCGGCCTGGACGGACCCGATGTCACGCTTCTCGAGAAGCTGTGCAAGCAGCGTCGGCCATCCGACGAACTCTTGTGCATGGGTCATGCACTAAGTATCTAGGCAGAACGCCGTCTTTGACGAATGATTCTTCGTCTTTCTTTCTCGGTGGTGCCGCCCCACACCCCGTCGCGCTCGCGCATCGTGAGTGCGTGTTCGAGACAGGAGAGTCGAACCGGGCACGAGGCGCAGATCGCCTTGGCCTCTTCTGCGTTCTCCTCGGAGTCGGGATAGAACACCGCAGGATCGAGGCCGTTGCAGGCCCCTCGTTGTCGCCACGTGATCTCTGTCGTTGACATCGGATTCCCCCCTCGATGTCGTGGTCCCCCACATCACGGCATCGTATGTGTCGGGTGTCACAGATGTCCAATCCTCGCGCCGAATCGCAGCCCCATGGGTCCCGATTCGGGCCCGACACCTAGGCTCACAGGCGATGACCTCTCGAGCCGCCTTTTCCCGTACCGACTCGCTCCCGCGCCTCCGGACCGAGGAATTCGACATCGTCGTGGTCGGCGGGGGAATCACCGGGGCCGGGGTCGCCCTCGACGCCGCATCACGCGGGTTCTCCGTGGCCCTCCTCGAGCGTGACGACTTCGCATCGGGAACCTCCTCGAAGTCGTCGAAGCTGATTCACGGGGGCCTGCGGTACCTGCAACAGGGCGACGTGCGTCTGGTGTACGAGGCCCTGCGCGAACGCAAGCGCCTGCGACGGAACGCACCGCATCTCGTGCACGTTCTCCCGTTCATGATTCCCATTCTCACGAAAGACGGGGTCGTGTCGAAGAAGATCGCGCGCGCACTCGGTTCGGCGATGTGGATGTACGACCTCACGGGCGGCTGGCGCATCGGCAAGATCCACCGTCGACTGTCGGGCAAGAAGGCATTCGCCCATCTTCCGACGATGGATTCGCGTCGGCTCGCGTCGGCATACCTCTACTACGACGCAGAAGCAGACGATGCGCGACTGTGTCTCACAGTTCTCAGAACGGCAGCAGACCACGGTGCCGTGATCGCGAACCGCTGCCGCGTCGATTCGCTGACATCGACGCACCGGACCCAACACTCGATCGGGGTCACGGACACCGTCACCAACACGTCGTTCACCGTCCGCGCGCGGTGCGTCATCAGTGCCACCGGCGTGTGGGCTGACGACATCCGTTCGCTCGACGAGAAGGTGCGCCACGACACGATTCGACCCGCGAAAGGTGTCCACCTCACGGTTCCGTGGGAGAAGGTGCGCAACGACATCGCCGTCGTCATCCCGGTGCCGCGGGACCGGCGCAGCCTGTTCGTGGTGCCGTGGATCGCCCAGGAAGACGGCACCTTCAAATACACCTACATCGGCACCACCGACACCGACTACCGCGGACCCGTCGACGACCCGCAGTGCACGAGAGACGACATCGAGTACGTGCTCGCCGCACTGAACGCGAGCGTCACCACCGGGGTCACCGTCGACGATGTCACCGCCGTGTGGTCGGGTCTGCGGCCGTTGGTGAAGACCGACGACACGTCGGCAAAGGCCGGTCGCACCGCCGACCTCAGCCGCCGTCACAAGGTGTTTGCATCCGACAACGGCGTCATCACTGTGACGGGCGGCAAGCTGACGACCTACCGCGAGATGGCAGAAGATGCAGTCGACGAGGCGTGCGCTCTTCTCGCAGAGAAAAAGAAGAGCAGGACCAAGCGTCTCAGTCTCCGCGGCGCAACCGGCCGCCGGTCGACGCAATCGTTCGTCGACCGCCACCTCGACGGTCGTTACGGAAGCGATGCAGCACGACTGCGCGAACTCATCGCCGCCGATCCGTCGCTGGCGCAACCGCTCGTTCCGGGTCTTCCCTATCTGAAGTGCGAGGCGGTGTACGCAGTCACCCACGAGATGGCAGTCACTCTCGACGATGTGTTGACGAGACGCACCCGTTCGCGCCTTCTCGACCGTAGGGCTGCACGCGCGGCCGCCCCGGGAATCGCCGACCTCGTGGCGCCCCTCCTCGGGTGGGACACGGCGACCCGTGATGCGCAACTCGCCCACTTCATCGACGAATGCGCGCGCGAAGATGCCGCTGCACTCGTGACCGAGACCGAATTCATCGCATCCGCGTCGTCAGGAGAATCCGCCTCATGAGCCTCAACCGTTTCTCCACCCGGGCGACACCGCCCATCGAATTCGGCGGCGATGCATCCGCGGCCACGTCGAGGTTCGCACCGCAGGCGACTGCACTCGACCGGACCCACATCGAAAAAATCGCGAGCCTGTGCCCCGCGTCGATCGATGCCGCCGACCGCGCCGAACACGGACGCGACTGGTGGCCACTGTCTCTCGCGTGGTCGCTGAAGAACGAGGTGCCGCAGATTCCGCACGTGGTGTGCAGACCCGCAGACACCGGGCAGGTGTCGGGGCTCCTCGCCTACTGCAACGCAAACGGCATCCCCGTCACCGCATCGGGCGGTCGCAGCGGCGTGTGCGGCGCAGCGATCCCCCTTCGCGCGGGCGTGTCCCTCGACATGACCGACATGCAGGGAATCGAATCGGTCGACTCCGTCTCGGGAATCGTCGAGGTTCTCGCCGGGACCTTCGGCCCTGATCTCGAGGATGCCGCGCGCACGCACGGGCTCACGATCGGGCACTATCCGCAGTCGTTCGCACTCGCCACCGTCGGCGGATGGGTTGCGTGCCGCGGCGCGGGCCAGTATTCGACGCGGTACGGAAAGATCGAGGACATGGTGCACGCTCTCGAGGCCGTGCTCGCCGACGGCACGGTCATCCGCACCGGCGGCGCTCCGGCGGGTGCAGTGGGGCCCGACATCTCCCAGTTGCTGCTCGGAAGCGAGGGAACACTCGCCGTGATCACACGGGTGTGGCTCCGCGCACACCTTCTTCCCGAAGTGGAACGCCGTGCCGCGTACGTGTTCGCGAATCTCACCGACGGTTTCGAAGCGTGCCGTCGCATGATCCGCGAAGGCGCGACGCCCGCGGTGTTGCGCCTCTACGACGGCGCAGAGAGCAAACGGTCGCACGGCGGCGACGGAACCAATGCAACCCTGCTCGTGCTCGACGAAGGCAACGAACACCTCGTCGACGCGACGATGTCGATCGTTCACGACACGAGCATCTCGATGGGAGCAGAAGTTGCCGATGCCGCACTCGTCGAGCAGTGGACACACCACCGCAACGACACGAGCGGCCTGCAGGCGCTCACCCGCAAGGGCTACGTGGTCGACACGATGGAAGTGGCCGCGAACTGGGCCCTGCTCGACACGGTCGTCGAGAACGTCGAATCAGCGATGCTGGCTGTTCCGCACGCGCGCACCGCGACATGCCACCTCTCGCACAGCTACATCGAAGGCGCATGCGTGTACTTCACGTTCGCGGCGACTCCCCCGCCCGAGGACTTCGAGGCAACGTATCTTGCGATGTGGGATGCAGGACAGAGGGCGGCGCTTGCCTCGGGAGCGAATCTCTCGCACCACCACGGCATCGGCTACAGCCGCGGCCAGTACATGGACGAAGCGCTCGGCACATCGATGAACGTTCTGCGGGCGGTGAAGAACGCGCTCGACCCGAACAACATCCTGAACCCCGGGAAACTCGGGTTGTGAACACTCTCGTCATCGACGTCGGCACGAGCGGTCTTCGCGCCGCACTCGTGCGTGACTCGGGCGAGGTGACCGACCTGCACCACGAGGAATTCGCGCCGTCGTCACCGGCGGGCGGTCTCGTCGAATTCGACGCTCGCGCGATGTATGCCGCGGTTCGTCGAGTGTGCCTCGCATCGATGGGCGCCGAGACGGTCGACGCGGTCGGCATCACGAACCAACGATCGTCGACGGTCGTGTGGAGTGCGTCGACGGGCGAACCGCTCGGACCGGCGATCGGATGGCAGGACCTGCGCACCGTCGGTGACTGCATCATGGCCAAGATCGAGCACGGATTCGCATTTGCGCCCAACCAATCCGCCACGAAGTTGTCGTGGATCCTCAAGAACACGGCAGCACATCATCCGGTCGACGACATCCGGTTCGGCACCGTCGAGACCTGGCTCGCATGGAACCTGACCCGCGGGGCACAACACGTCACCGACAACTCGAACGCCGCGGTCACCGGCCTCACGACGGCCTCGGGGACTCAATGGCGCGGCGACGTGTGCGCGGCACTCGGAATCCCGATGTCGTGTCTGCCGCAAATCGTGCCCACGTCGGGTTACGTCGGCAACGCGGTGGACCTTCCGGGTGAACCTCCGATCATGGCCATGGTCGGCGACCAACAGGCCTCGCTCGTCGGTCAGGGTTGCATCGAGGAGGGTCGCGCAAAGATCACGTTCGGAACAGGCGGCATGCTCGACATGTACACCGGCTCCACACCGCCGTCCCAGGCAAGCCGTCACCAACACGGAACGTTTCCGATCGTCGCGTTCAGCGACAGCACATCGGTCGCCTACGGCATCGAGGGAATCATGCTGTCTGCCGGCACCAACATCGAGTGGCTGCGCGACGACCTCGGTCTCATCTCCTCGCCCGCAGAATCGCACGACATCGCATCGACGTGCGCCACCACCGACGGAGTCGTGTTTGTTCCGGCCTTGCTCGGTCTCGGCACGCCTCATTGGGACTACGGCGCCCGCGGCGCATTGTTCGGAATCACTCGCGGCACGACGCGCGCTCACATCGTGCGGGCCGTTCTCGAAGGTGTCGCCCACCGCGGGGCCGACCTGGTCGACGCGGCGCAGGCCGACTCGGGCATCACCATCTCGGACATCCGGGTCGACGGCGGCATGAGTCGGAATCCGACTTTCATCCAGGCCCTCGCCGACGCAACCGGACGCGAGGTGAAGGTCTCGGCGATGACGGAAGCGACCACGCTCGGGGCAGGGTTCCTGGCCGGCACGGCGGCGGGACAATGGTCACATCTGTCGTCTGCAGTCGCCACTCTCACGTGGGCGGCGACCGTTCATCCATTAGGTGAACCAGCCGTCTCACGACAACAATGGAAGCAGGCGGTCGACCGAAGCCGCTCCTGGATACCCGACCTCTCGGCGCTGGACTTCTAGTGTTGGGGGGCGAGTTTTCGCCACTACGACAAAGGATGACCCTCGTGGTAAATCACCAAGTTGACCTCCCCGAAACTGCTCTGTCGCGTCGGCGACTCATCGCCTCGCTCCTCGCCGGCGGGGCAGTTGCAGCAACCGCGCCGTTCCTCTCCGGTTCGGCATCGGCTGAGGAGTCCGGGGCAACAACAACCGCTCCTCCCCATCGTGACGCCGCCGACAACGCCGCTCTGAATGCCGCACTCGAGCGCGAATCGCGCATGGCCGCCACGTATGCCGCCGCGGTGGCGAAGACATCGGGCGACGACCAGGCTGCTCTTCTTCTCATTCACGACCACCACGTCGCCTATGCACAGGCACTGAAGGGCTACCTCGCCACGAGCGCGAATTCTGCGTCGTCGCAGCCCCTCGCGGCGCCCGCGGCATCGATCACGGCAATCGCCCAGCAGATGGCTTCGCTCGAGGAAGAGACGGTGGCAATCCACACGAACAGCCTTGCGACTCTCCGCGGAATCAACGCGGCGATGCTCGTCGCTTCGATCATCACCGTAGAGGCACGTCACGTCGCGGCACTGAACATCATCGGCGGAACGTCACCGATTGCGGCGGCATAGGGAACCACGGAAGAGGACACGACCATGACCAACAACAACCCTTCCCTCATCTCGCGCCGCTCGGCACTGCGCACCGGTGGCGCGATCGTCGCGGGTGGTGCGGCACTTGCAGCATGCGGCGGATCAAGCGACGCAGGAACAATCGCACGCATCGGGTCCGTTCCCGAGATCGAGAAACTCGAGACCGAACATGTGTCGGACGTGGCACTTCTTCGCACGGCGATGTCCGTCGAGAAGATGGTGGCGGTCATGCTCGCCGACCAGCGAATGACATCGCTCGCCGAGGCCAACGTGTCGCCGTACCTCACGAAATACTCGGCGTCCCACGAGACCAACATGTCGGTGATCGCGCCGCTCGTGACCGCGCGAGGCGGTCAGACCGTGTCGGAGCCGAACGCAAAACTGATGACCTCTTACGGCGACCACGCACTCGAACTCGTCGAGGAAGGCAAGACCCCGGGCGACGTGCTGAACCTCATGCTCGGGCTCGAGTCGCTCGTTGCCGCCACCTACCAGTACTTCGTGTCGCTCACGAACGAAGCTGCGTTGCGTGCCGACATGATGCGACTCGGCGCGTCGTCGTCGCGTCGCGCCGCGGTGGCTGCCCAGTTGATCCGCGGTGGAACCAAGGGCTTCGTGCCCGCCCTGAACGACAAGGGCGAGGAACTCACCGCCACTCTCCCGACGGCATTCGGTGCGCTGAACGCGGTCCAGGTGTTGCTCGGACCTCTCAACGACATCGGCACCCGTTCGCCGCTCTCGATGGAGACACCGAGCCTCAACAGCATGCTGTACTGACGTTCGTACGACCGTCTGCAGACAAATCACTCTCGCTCTTCAGGTTCCCCCTCCGTACACTCGGTTGTGACGGTGAGTCATCCGGATGACCGCGGCAACACAAATTGCTGAGGAAAGTCGGGGCTTCACAGGGCAGAAAGCTGGCGAGAGCCAGGTCGGGGCGACCTGACGGAAAGTGCAACAGAGAGAAGACCGCCGATGGATGCTCACGCATCACAGGTGAGGGTGAAACGGTGCGGTAAGAGCGCACCAGCATGCGGAGTGATCCGTGTGGCTCGGTAAACCCCTTTCGAAGCAAGGCCAAGCAGAAGGAGGGTTGCCCGCCCGCCAATCCTTCGGGTAGGCCGCATAGAGGGATGGTCATCGCTCGCGAAAGCGAGTACAGAACCCCGCTTACAGGGTGACTCACCGTCACCCCCACTCTCAGACCGAGAGGTGCATCGTGTCGTTCATGCCGGTGAGGGACGGGCCGCGCGGGCCGATCGAGATGCGACAGATCGACGCGCGGTCGAGATGACAACGCCATGTGGCATCGGGTCCGACCCCGAGAGCCCAAGTAATCGCACTCTTGATGGGCGACACATGGCTGACCACAATGACGTGCCGCTGTCTCGCCTCGTCGACCAGGTCGTCGAGCGCCGGCCGCACTCTTTGATCGAGTTCGATCAACGACTCCCCGCCAGGGGGGCGGAAAGACGGATCGTTGCGCCACCGTGCCCATTCACCCTGGGGAACATCCGTCATCGCGATGCCGTCCCACTCGCCGTAGTCGAGTTCGATGAACCTGTCGTCGATCTCGACGGTGTCGGCAACATACGAGGCGGTCTCGCGTGCACGAAGGAGCGGACTGGCGATCACGCGCGCACCGGGATAGTGCTCGCGAATGTGGACACCGCATTTTTGCGCCTGAAGATGACCCGTGTCGTCGAGGGGCACGTCGATGCGCCCCTGCAGCAATGCGCGCGCGTTCGCATCGGTCTGGCCGTGCCGCAGGAGAATCAACATGTCCCGGCATCCTTCGTCGTGCCGCCGAGAAGATGGCCCGTCTTCACGAACCGTTCGCGACGCGCCGGATTCGACAATTCGTTGGTTCGCCAGAGCCACCACAGCATGGCGAGACCCGCGATCTCGAGAACCGGGTTCACCGCCATGCGGTCGAGACTCGGAAGACTCTGTGCGTCGAACGAGACTCCCGCGAACGGCCACCAGAAATTCTGCGTGTTGTCGAATGCGCCGTCGAACACGAGATGCAGCAACGAACCGATCGGGAGCGCCAGCCAGCGCCGTCGACGGAGGGTTCCGCGACGGGCGACGACCATCACGGCGACGAGAAGGACGATGCTCGCGGTGACCGAATGCATCACCCACGACCCGCCCGTGACGCCGTCGACGAAGTCGGGGGCAAGCGCGCCGAGTGCGAGAACCCGGTAGTCGAATCGGTCGTCTCGGAACACGAACCACACCGTCACGAACGCGGTGCCGACGAACCAGAACAACATCGATGAGAGGCTACGACTCAGCCCGGCCGAACCGTTGCGGGAAGACCCTTCGCGCAGCTGTACACGAAGGTTCGCTGGGGATCGACACCGACCACGGGCGTGGCGGGGTTCGTGTCGGTCGGCGCAATGGTGGTGCCGGGGTCGATGACCCGGACGATTGGCCCCTTGAACACCGTGGTGACCGGACCGGCGGGAATGGTCGACGTCGTGCTCGGCGCAGGGGTGGTGGCAGCCGGAATCGACGTGGACGGAGCGACGACGGTGACAACAGGGCCGGTCGATGCGCGCGGGAGCCGACCCGACACCAACGTCGCGATGCAATCGACACCGGGCAGGTACAGGCGCATCTGGTTGCGTTGCGGCGGCAACGGCGCGTCCCACACGACATTCGGCAGCCCTTCGTGTGCGGCATCCATGAACGATTTCCAGATGCGGACCGGATACGTGTTCCCGGTGACGCGAACGACGCCATCGGCAACGAACTCGGGGATGCGCACCATCGGCGTGTACGCCTTCGGGTCTCCCACCCACACTGCCGTGGTGAGTTGTCTGGTGAAGCCGACGAACCATGCGTTCGTGTTCTCGTCCTGCGTGCCGGTCTTGCCCGCGGCCTGTCGCTTGTTGGCGAGCGGGGAACGCCGTGCAGTTCCGACCGTGAGGGTCTTTTTCAGGATGTCGACCTGCTCGTCGGCAATTTCCTTCGAGATCACCTGTGTCGGGGCAGACCGTTGCGGGGCAACCACCTCGACGCCGTTCGGTGCCGCCGGGTTCGGGATCTCGACCTTCTCGATGAAGTACGGCTCTGCGTGCAGACCGCCGTTCGCGATGGTTTGCGCGCCCGACGCCATGTCCATCGGGCTCATCTCGTTCGCCCCGGTCGAGAAACTCGGATACGGCTGGATCTTGTAGTTGTCACGCGTGAGATACATCGACGATGACAACCGGTACGTGGTGTTCACCACGCGGTTCAGACCCACGATCTGGGCGAGACGCGCATACGCACAGTTGATCGACAACCACGTCTGCTCGTCGAGGCGGGCAACCGGGTGACTGACTCCCTGCGTGATCTTGAAAGGCTCCTCCGGTTTGCCCGGGTTCGGGAGGGTGCACGGCAGTGTTCCGTCGATGAGGTCACCGGCCTTCACGCCGGCCTCGAGCGCGGCGGTGAGGACGAAGATCTTGCTCGCAGACCCGGTCTGACGGCGGCGCAACGCAAGGTTCACCTCGGTACGCCCGGCGACGAATCCCGGCCCGCCCACAATCGCGCGCACCGCGCCCGTCGCCGTGTCGAGGGCGACCATTGCGCTCTGGACGCCCGTTTTGTTTGCCGGAAGTGTCTTCGCGGCTTCTTCGGCCTTCGCCTGTGCAACGGAATCGAGCGTCGTGTGGATGGTGATTCCGCCGCGGTACAGGGTGGTGAATCGTTCTGCGTAACTGTCACCCAGGAGATCGGACTTGTTCAAGAGGTAATCACGCACCATCTCGGTGAAGTAGGTGCGGTTGGTGTTCTGCTGCGGCACCTCGCGTCTGTTCTCGGGCACCTGGAATCCGTCATCGGCTTGCTGCACGGCGGCGGCCTCTTGGGTCATCAGACCGGTGGCAACGAGACGGTCGAGCACCTCGACGAACCGTCGCTTCGATGCGGCCGGTCTGTTGAACGGGTCGTACGACGAGGGCGCCTGCACCAATCCGACGAGAAAAGCCGCCTCCTCGAGAGTGAGTTCGGCGACCTTCTTGCCGAAGTACACCTCGGCGGCCGCCTGGATGCCGTACGCATTGTTTCCGAAGAAGACGGTGTTCAGGTAACGCTCGACGATGATCTTCTTCGGCGTGGTCTTTTCGAGCATCGCGGCGTAACGCGACTGCAGGATCTTGTAACGCCCGTCGCGCGGCAAGCCCGCGAGATACTCGTTCTTCACCACCTGCTGGGTGATGGTCGATGCCCCCTGCCGTTCGGATGAGTACTGGAAATTGGCGAGCGTCGCCCTGATGAGGGCACGCAGGTTGACGCCCTTGTGTTTGAAGAATCCGGAGTCCTCGACGGCGAGGAGTGCGGCTACCACGTGCTCGGGAATCGAATCGATGGAGATGGGCTGGCTGTTCTCGAATTCGAACACCCCGATCTGCTGGCCGGAGGCGTCGACAATGCGGGTTCGTGACGTGAGCCCGCCGTACGCGGCGAGCGTGATCGGTTCCTCGTCGTGCGCATGCAACACGTTCCACACCTGGGGTGCGGCACCGACCACGGCGGCAGTGGTCATGAGCGCACCTGCGACGACAGCCACGCCGAGACGAACAAACCACATTCCAGACGGCTTCACAACGGTTTCCACCGTACTTCGGGTCGACAGTTCGTCGTCGGCACCCCGAGAGCGTTGTCGTGGCGTTGCTACGGTTGATTCATGTCTCAGTTTCCCCACCGCCCTTTCCGATTCGGCATCCAGGTGTCGAAGATGCCGACCGCCCGAGAATGGGTCGACATGGCGCGGCGCGCAGAAGACACCGGTTTCGACGTGCTCACCATGCCCGACCATTTCACCGACCAACTCGCCCCCGTGCCCGCACTGATGGCGGCAGCCGACGCAACGACGACCCTGCGTGTCGGTGCGCTGGTGTTCGACAACGACTACAAACATCCGGTGGTCCTCGCCAAGGAACTCGCGACGATGGATCTGCTCTCCGACGGGCGCACCGAGATCGGACTCGGTGCAGGTTGGATGATCAGCGACTACGAACAGGCGGGCATGCAATACGACCCTCCGAAGATCCGCATCGACAGGTTCGTCGAGGGACTCGCGATCATCAAGGGCGTGATGCAGGACGGCCCCTTCTCTTTCAGCGGAGAGCACTACACAGTCACGAACTATGAAGGTCACCCGAAACCCGTGCAGCGACCGGTGCCACCGATCCTGATCGGAGGCGGCGGAAAGCGCGTGCTCTCGCTGGCCGCCCGCGAGGCCGACATCATCGGAATCAACGGCACGCTGACTGCCGGGGTCGTCGGCCCGGAGGCGCTCGACACAATGACCGCCGCGTCGGTCGACGAAAAGGTCGACATCGTCGCCGCCGCGGCCGCCGCGGCCGGTCGTCTGAACGACATCGAGATGAACATCCGCACGTTCTTCGTGAAAGTCACCGACGAGCGGGCCAAGACGGTCGGGGGCATCTCGCAGATGTTCGGGGTGTCGGAGGAACTCATCGATGCATCACCGTTTGCCCTCATCGGTTCGGTCGAGTCGTGCATCGAGCAGATTCTCGAGAGACGCGAGAAGTGGGGCTTCAGCTACACGATTGTCGGCGCAGAGAACATCGAAGAGTGCGCGCCGATCGTTGCCGCACTGCGCGGCAAGTAACTAGAACAACCCGACGACGCGACCGTCGGCGCCGATGTCGATCGACATGGCGGCGGGGTTGGCCCCGAGACCGGGCATCGTGCGCATCGCGCCGCAGATCGGGTACACGAATCCGGCACCGACCGACGCGCGCACTTCGCGCACGCTCAGGGTGTGACCCGTCGGGGCGCCCTTCAACGACGGGTCGCCGCTGATGCTGAGGTGGGTCTTGGCGATGCACACCGGAAGACGGCCGAAACCGTTCCGTTCGTATCGTGCGAGTTGTTCGTCTGCGAGTGCCGAGTACTCGACCGTCGCTGCGCCGTAGATCCGAGTCGCAACCTTGCCGATCTTGTCCTTCAACGAGTCGCCGTCGTCGTACAGGAACCTGAACTCGCTCGGTTCCTCGCACGCATCGATGACGGCCCGGGCGAGATCGACCGCCCCTGCACCTCCGTCGGAGAAATGGGTGCACACCGCAACGCGCGCACCCACCGCCTCTGCGGCCTCCCTGATGACACCGTGTTCCGATGCAAAGTCACCCGGGAACGCGTTGATTGCCACCACCGGCGACACTCCGTGCGCCTTCACGTTGTCGATCTGTTTCAGCAGGTTGGCAAGACCCGCGCGCACGTCATCGGGATTCTCCTTGAGCATCTCGGCGGGCAGGGGTTTGCCGGCCACGATCCGATGACGACCCGAATGTGCCTTCAATGCGCGCACGGTCGCCACGAGAACCGCCGCATCGGGCACGAGCCCCGACACCCGGCACTTGATGTTGAAGAACCGCTCGGCACCCATGTCGGCACCGAACCCGGCCTCGGTGATGAGGTAATCGCAGAGGTGAATGCCGAGCCTGTCGGCGATCACCGACGAGTTTCCCGTCGCGATGTTCCCGAACGGCCCCGCATGGATGATCGCCGGCGTGTTCTCGAGAGTCTGCAAGAGGTTCGGTTTCACTGCATCCTTGAGGATCACCGACATCGCCCCCGCGGCACCGATGTCGTCGGCGGTCACCGCCCGGCCGCCGGTGTCGTACCCGACGACGATGCGGCCGAGACGATCGCGCAGGTCGTCGAACGACGAGGCAAGCGACAGAAGTGCCATGACCTCTGATGCCGCGGTGATGTCGAAACCCGACCGACGCACGATTCCGTCTTCCCGTGACCCCATTCCGATCACGATGTTGCGCAGTGCCCTGTCGTTGACATCGAGCACACGACGCCATGTGATGCCGTCGAGAGCCAGGTTCGATTCGTTTCCCTGATGAAGATGGTTGTCGACCATCGCGGCGAGAAGGTTGTGTGCGGCGGTGACCGCGTGGAAATCACCCGTGAGGTGCAGGTTGAGTTTTTCCATCGGCACGACCTGGCTGTATCCGCCGCCGGCGGCTCCGCCCTTGATGCCGAACGTCGGTCCCATCGACGGTTGGCGCAATGCGAGAAGACCGCGCTTGCCCACGTGTTTCATCGCCTGCGCGAGCCCGACCGACGTCGTCGTCTTGCCCTCACCGAGCGGAGTCGGAGTGATCGCCGTGACCACCACGTATTTTCCGCGCGGTCGACCGCTGACGTCGCCGACGGCATCAAGGTCGATCTTCGCAACGTCGCGACCGTACGGCTCGAGTTGGTCGGGAGTGAGACCGATCCGGGCGGCAACATCTGCGATCGGCGAGAGGACTGCATTCTGGGCAATCTCGAGGTCGGAAGGAAACGCCACACCCAAGTCTCGCCGAGTGCACGCGACCCTGCCAAGACGAGCCGATACTCGATGTCTCACTAGTCTGAATCCACTCCGGGAGGCGACAATGGGACTCATCAGAACAGTGCGCTCGGTGGTGCGCTTGTCCCCCGCCACGTCGTTTCGCCGTGGCCGACGTCTCGAACGGGCCGCCAACATCGCCGACCTCAGGCTGATGGCGCGCGACCGGTTGCCGCGGGGAATCTTCGACTACATCGACGGTGGGGCCGAAGACGAGATCACGCTGCACAGAAACTCTGCCCACTTCGACGACTACGGCTTCTCGCCGCGCGTCATGCGCGATGTCTCGAGCGTGGACACGAGCACGCATCTGCTCGGCCACGCACTGTCGCTGCCCGTTCTGTTCTCCCCGACCGGGTTCACGCGCATCGCCCACCACGAGGGAGAGCTCGCGGTGGCAAGGGTTGCTGCACGTCACGGCCTGCCCTATTGCCTCTCCACGCTGTCGACGCGTTCGATCGAGGAGGTTGCCGCGGTCAGCAACGGGCCGAAGTGGTTCCAGGTCTACGTGTGGCGCGACCGCGAACTCGTGAAGAACATGCTGTCGCGCGCCCGTGAGAGCGGCTACGACACGATCATGCTCACGGTCGACACAGCCGTGCTCGGTCGTCGGGAGCGCGACGTGCGTCGCGGATTCACGCTTCCCCCGACACTCGGTGCGGGCACCATTCTCGACGGCATCAGACACCCGGGCTGGACATGGAACTTCGTGCGGCACGATCCGATCACGTTCGCAAACGTGAGCGGAGCGGGAGGCCGTGCATCGGGAACCGCCGTGACGCTGTCCGATTTCATCTCCGAACAGTTCGATCCGGCACTGTCGTGGAACGAAATCGACTGGTTCCGCGCGAACTGGGCCGGGCGCATCGTGATCAAGGGGGTTCAGTCCGTGGCGGATGCGGTCACGGCGCACTCTCTCGGCATCGACGCCGTCGCGCTCTCGAACCACGGCGGTCGCCAACTCGACGGCGCGCCGTCGCCCGTCGATCTTGTCGCCCCTGTCGCGCAGGCCACGAACGGCGAGATCCCGATCATTTGCGACGGCGGCATCCGCCGCGGAGGCGACATCGTGAAGGCACTCGCCCTCGGGGCACACGCATGCACGATGGGTCGGTCGTATCTCTACGGTCTCGGCGCCGGCGGCGAGGCGGGGGTCGAGAAGGCACTGTGGTGCCTCACCACCGAGATGACCCGCACGATGCAACTGTGCGGCGTGCGTTCGATCGCGGAGATCACGCCGGACATCGTGACGAGGATTCCCCGGTGAACTACTCGTACGTCAACGGCGAACGACGTCCTGTCGAGGTCCTCGTGTTCCGGATGGATCCGTCGGTGGTCGAGGAATTCGTGCGGGTCGACCACGAGGTGTGGACGCTCGGTGAGGCGTTCATGCCGGGGCTCTCGAGGATTCCGTTCCTGTCGAAGGAAGTCTGGCTCGACGACGCGCACCCCGGAGAAGTCACCATCGTGTTCGTCTGGGACACGCAGAGCGACTGGGACACCGTCGGTTCGACAGAGTTCCAGGAGACACTGCAGCGCCGGTTCGACGAGATGTTCCCGCACAGTGTCGAACTCATCCGTGCCCCGCACGAAGAGTCGCACTTCGGCATCCATCGCGTGTCCCGCTTCGAGCGCGACGATTGACACGGCTTCACTAGTCTCGTCTCCATGTCCGACCTGCGATTTCCCGACTCACCCGCACCGGCTCTGTCAACGTCGGGGCCCCGCTCGGTGGGTTCGCTCGGACCCGTGGGTCCGCTTGCTCTCGGGTGCTGGAGACTCACGGGCGGGCACGACGACAACGTCCGATTGATCGAAGCGGCACTCGACCTCGGAATGAACCTCGTCGACAACGCCGATGTCTACGGTCTCGACTGGGGCGGCACGCACTTCGGTGCGTGCGAAGAAGAACTCGGCGCGATCCTGCGCGAACGACGCGGACTGCGCGACCGGATGATCCTCGCGACGAAGGGCGGAATCATCCCGGGCGTGCCGTACGACTCCTCGTCGCAGTACCTGGTCGCGGCCTGCGAGGCATCACTCGCGCGTCTCGGAGTCGACCATGTCGACCTCTACCAGATTCATCGACCCGACATGCTCACGCATCCACACGAAGTGGCCGAGGCGTTGACGTCGCTGAAGCAACGGGGGCTCGTGCGCGAGTGCGGGGTGTCGAACTTTTCCGTGGCCCAGACCCGCGCACTGCAGACGTTCATGAACGGTTCGCTCGTGTCGACCCAGCCCGAGTTCTCCGCGGCGTGCCTCGCACCGATGCGTGACGGCACTCTCGACCTGTGCATGGAGACCGCTCTCACGCCCCTCGCGTGGAGTCCGCTCGCGGGAGGTCGTCTCGCAACGGGTGACGGAGTTGCGCGCGACCTCGTCGAGACCCTCGATCGCCTGGCGGCAGAGAAATCCTGCTCGCGAACCGCACTTGCCCTCGCCTTCGTGCTCGCCCACCCGTCGGGGCCGGTCGCCATCGTGGGCACGCAGTCACCCGAACGACTCGCAGAACTCGTGACCGCAACACAGGTGAGCCTGTCGAGAACCGAGATGTACGCCATCGTCGAGGCGAGCGAAGGCCGGAAGCTTCCGTGAGCAACATCGAGGTGTCATGGTTCGGGGCACTGTGTGACGACGACTACGAACAACTGGGGGTTCCCGACACCGACCTGCTGAGCAGTTGGACTCACTGCTCGTCGATCGTGTCGACGGTTCACGACGCGGGTTTCGACAATGTGCTGCTCCCCTCGGGATACGAACTCGGCATCGACACGCTGTCGTTTGCGTCGTCGATCGCCCCGTCGATCCGCACCATGCGTCTGCTCACGGCCGTGAGATGCGGCGAGGTGTGGATTCCCCAGCTCGCCCGTCAACTCGCCACGTTGAACCAGGTGCTCGACGGTCGCCTCACCGTGAACATCATCTCTTCCGAGATGCCGGGGGAACAGCTCGACGGCCCGGCGAGGTACCGGCGCACCACCGAGACCATGCGCGCACTGAGAACCCTGCTGAACGGCAGGCGACTCGACATCGACGGCGAATTCGTCAACCTTCACCTCGACCCTCCGCGCATCTGCACCGCAATGGCGCCGTCGCCGGCCTTCTATTTCGGAGGGTTGAGCGAAGAAGCCCGACAGACCGCCGCAATGGACGCCGATGTGTACCTCATGTGGCCCGACACGGAGAACGCAATCGCCGACATCATCACCGACATGCGACAACGAGCCGCGCAGTTCGGGCGCACTCTTCGGTTCGGATACCGCGTGCACGTGGTCGTGCGCGACACCGAGCGCGAGGCACGCGAGGCGGCCGCGCATCTCATCTCTGCCGTCGACCCGGCGACGGGCGACGCCATCCGCGCACGATCACTCGACAGCGCGAGCGTCGGGGTCAAGCGTCAGGCGGAACTGCGCTCGAGCGCCGACGGCGACGGCTTCGTCGAACCGTTGCTATGGACCGGCATCGGACGCGCCCGGTCGGGATGCGGAGCCGCACTCGTCGGCACGCCGGACCAGATCGTCGAAAAGATCATGACCTACCGCGACATGGGAATCGAGGCGTTCATCTTCTCGGGGTATCCGCACGACGACGAGGCGCGCCGCTTCGCCGGAACCGTTCTTCCACGGCTGCCGCACGGCCCGCTCGACTTCTCGGTCTAGGGTGAGGCGCATGTCTGACACCACCTCACTTCCCGTCGAGTTTCTGTTCCGCATGTCGGCGACGCTTGCTCCACCGGCGATGGTTCCGAACGGACCGAACGGCACCCGCGTGATCGTGCCGATCACCGGGGGAACCGTGACCGGACCGCGCATCAACGGCACCGTCGAAGCGCTCGGTGCCGACTGGCTCACGATGCGTGCCGACGGCACCGCACAACTCGATGTGCGCGCACTGATTCGCACCGACGACGGCGCGGTGATCCACACGTCGTACAAGGGAATCATGGCGCCCACCGATGACGGGCGTCGCATCACGACTGCTCCGCTGTTCGAAACCGGCGACGAGAAGTATGCGTGGCTCAACGCGATCCAGGCGGTCGCAATCGGATCCCCCGGTCAGGGCCTCGTCGAATACGACGTGTACCGCATCGTCTGATTCAGAGGCTGTTCAGCAACATCGAGGACACGAACGACGACCACTGCTGGTTCGTGATCGGTTTCTCGGTGACATCGTTCAGAACGAGTCCGAGCGAGTACGCCTGGACGAACGTCGCGAGTGCGTACACATCGAGGTCGCGGCGGATCCATGCCCGTTCCTGCATCTCGCGCGCCACGTCGGCCAGCGCATCGGTGAGCCGTTGCTGTTCGATGGCGAGTGCGTCGGCGAACTTCTTCGAATGCCGCGACATGCCGACGATCGATGCGCGGTCGGCGCGCCCCTGGGCTCTCTCCGGTCCGGCGGTGGCCATGATGACCTGCGCGAACCTTTGACCCAGTTCCTCGCGCGACTTCGCCGATGACAGCAACCCGGTGAGGACCTTCACGTCGTCGTCGACGAACCGCGAGAAACGGGCGACCTGGGCCTGTTCGATGATGTCGTTGAAGTCCTCGAAGTGGTGGTACAACGATCCCTTCGAGATTCCCGATGCGTCGAGAAGATTGTCGACGGTGAACCCCTGCGGCCCGAACTCGTCGATGAGGGAGATTGACGTGTCGAGAAGCAACTGCTTGGTGGGATGCACTGTGCGCACGACCCCATTCAACCACGACAACGCTCGGGTTGATGGCAGACTGTCGGAATGCATCTCGAACGACACTCGGTCCACCGAATCGGCCTTCTGCGCGCCATGGTTCTCGGCGCCAACGACGGCATCATCTCGACGGCGTGCCTGATTCTGGGCGTCGCCGCCGCAGACGCCACCCGCACCAGCATTCTCACCGCGGGCATGGCCGGTCTCGTGGCCGGTGCGGTGTCGATGGCTCTCGGTGAATACGTGTCGGTCAGTTCGCAGGGCGACGCAGAGCGCGCAGACATCGCGAAGGAGAAGTGGGAACTCGAGACCATGCCCGAGCACGAACTCGACGAGCTCACGGCCATCTACGCATCGAAGGGGCTCCCCCAGGCGCTCGCCCGCGAGGTCGCCGAGGAACTCACGAAACACGATGCACTCGCAATCCACCTCGCAGAAGAACTCGGCATCACAGACACCACCGCCGCGCGACCGTTGCAGGCGGCGGCCGGCTCGGCGGGCGCCTTCACCGTCGGTGCGGCCGTTCCCCTTCTCACTGCTGCAATTGCATCGACGAGCGCGCGCATCGTGTCGACGTTGATCGTGGTGACCATTGCCCTTGCGACTCTCGGCTGGGCAGGCGCGCGGTTCGGCCAGGCCGACACGGGGAAGCCCACGGTTCGAGTCGTGGTGGGTGGCCTCGCCGCCATGGGCATCACCATGGCGGTCGGAAAACTGTTCGGCGCGGCAATCGCCTAGTTCTTCCATTTGCCAAGCGGGGCTCGTTCCGACGAGACTTCGCGCATGACAATGACCCAGGATGACACTGCACTGATCGACCAGGCACTCGATGCCCTCCTCGCCGAATTCGACCCGAAGAAAGTCGACGACGTCACCTTCCGCGGTGCCCGGTTCGATGCCGGTCTCGCATGGGTGCACTTCCCCAAGGGCCACGGCGGCCTCGGTCTGCGACCGGAACTCAACCGGCGCGTCGAAGAGCGGGTTCGTCAGGCCGGTGCGAAGCCGCAGGACCCCTCGAGTTTCTTCATGGCGCTCGCTGGTCCCACCATCGTCACCCACGGCAGCGACGAAGTGAAGAAGCGTTTCCTGCGCCCGATGTTCACCGGCGAAGAACGCTGGTGCCAGTTGTTCTCCGAACCGGGTGCAGGCAGCGACTTTGCGGGTCTCGGCACAAAGGCCGTGCGTGACGGCGACGAATGGATCATCAACGGCCAGAAGGTGTGGAACACCCTCGCGCATCTCGCCGACTGGGGAATGCTCGTCACACGCACAGATCCCGACGCCCCCAAACACAAGGGCATGACCTATTTTGCGCTCGACATGCGTGCACCCGGAGTCGAGGTGCGCCCGCTTCGCCAGATAACCGGCGAGGCGGAGTTCAACGAGGTCTACATGACCGATGCGCGAGTGCCCGACTCACACCGCATCGGCGAGGTGGGCGAAGGCTGGCGGGCCGCTCTCACCACTCTCATGAACGAGCGCACTGCAATCGGCGGTGGCGGCGGCGGAAACGCCAAGCGTCGCGGCCCGATCGACGAAGCCATCAAGATCTGGAACAGCAAACCGGAAGGTTCACGCAGCGAGGGCCACAAGGACCAATTGATGTGTCTCTTCTGCAAGAGCGAAATCCTTCGTCTCACCAACATGCGCGCCGCCCAGGCCGCCAAAGCGGGAAACCCGGGCCCCGAGGGTTCGATCTCGAAGTTGATGCTCGCCGAGTTCAACAAGAAGGTCACCGAGTTCTGCATCGAGCTCATGGGCGCCGACGGGATGATCGACTACGACTACACCTTCCGTCGCCCCGAGGCGCTGTCCGTCGACGGCACCGACGGTGGTGTGCGCCATTCGTTCCTGCGCGTGCGCGCAAACTCGATCGAGGGCGGCACCAGTGAGATCATGCGCAACATCCTCGGCGAGCAGGTGCTCGGTCTGCCCGGCGAACCCCGCGTCGACAAGGACGTGGCGTGGAGCAAGGTGCCCCGCAGCTGATTCGCTGACACCTGACGGGAAAAGGAAAAGAGCCACCGCTTGCGCGGTGGCTCTCTCCGTGAAAGTGGATGTGACTGTTTATGCAGCGCGCAGGCCGGAGAGGCCGCGGCTGATGAACTGAACGATTGCATCCTTGACCGGAACCATGCCGTAGACGATGCAGCCGTCGACGCAGATGTGAACCCACGTGTAACGCATGTCGATGCTCTGACCGCTGGTGAACCAGGCCGAGACGAGTTCGACATTGAGAGCCCATACGAGCAGGATGCTGACACCGAGGGTGACGTGGTCCTTGATGATGGGGATTCGGTTGATGATGGTGTCCAGCTTCAGGGTGTGGACGATGCTGTGGAACACAGGCATCACCGCCCCGAGAAGGATCGCCATCAGGATGAGAGTGGCCAATTTGTACATAACGGTTACCTCTTTCTTTTTTGTAAAAAGTCCCGCCTGTTGGGAAATGTAACGAACGTCACACAAAAGTGGTGGATTTCCACAGGCTGTGTAAAACCCTTGATTTGCAAGGGTTTGCGGGGGTGTAGCCTGTGGAAATGATCAGAATTCGCCAAATTGCCCTGGTGGCTGCCGACCTCGCCGCCGCCGAATCCGACCTCTCGGCGGCCCTCGATGTCGACGTGGTCTTCAGGGACCCCGGGGTCAGACAGTTCGGCCTCGAGAACGCGCTGTTCTGCCTCGGCGACCAGTTCCTGGAGATCGTCTCCCCCGTCGAGGAGGGAACAACCGCCGGCCGCCTGCTCGAAAAGCGCGGCGGCGACTGCGGCTACATGGCCATCTACGACACCGACGCCGTCGACGCACTGGTCTCGCGCGCGACCTCACTCGGGGTGCGGTTCGTCTGGCAGGGTTCGGTGCCCGGAATCCGCGGGCACCACATGCACCCGAAGGACACGTCGGGAACCCTGGTGTCGGTCGACCAAACCGAGGTTCCCGGCGAATGGCCCTGGGCCGGTCGGCACTGGGGTGATGCCCGGCAATCATCGGTCGCGCGAGGAATCGTGTCGTACGAAGTCGCGGTTCACGACGTCGACGCGAGCACGGCGAGATGGAACGACATCGGCATCCTGCACGACGTCACGCTCACCCCTCTCGACGACCGGGGGGAGGGTCTGCACACCGTGAATCTGGCGGCGGTCGACCCCACGCGCCACGGCGAGGAGTTCACGGTGGTCGGCACCAGGTTCAGGCTGGTCGACCCGGTCCTGCACCCACGGTCAGCGGGGCGCTGAACCGACCCGTTCGTGCGCGACGCCGAACACCATCACGCCGTCGTCGACCGGTGAGTCGCGGAACATCTTCCTGTCGCGTTTGTAGTTCTGCGGGTTGATCCACGGTTCGCGGTCGCCCTGACGCGGCAGCAGATGCATCACCCGCTGCATGTAGCCCGCCGAGAAGTCGTCGATCCACGGCCGCTCGGGCATGTCCCCGTCGGAATCGCGCAGGGTCGGAGTGCAGGTCGAGGTGTTCGTGGCATCCATGTGGTTCAGCAGCCTGCACACGTACTCGCAGGTGAGATCGGCACGAAGGGTCCATGATGCATTGATGTAGCCGAAGCTCGACGCAAGGTTCGGCACACCCGAGTACGAACACCCCTTGTAGGTCCATGTTCTCGAGAAGTCGACCGGAACCCCGTCGACCGCGAACGACATCTCGCCGAGGGTGACCAGTTGCAGACCGGTGGCCGTCACGATGATGTCGGCATCGACCCGCCCGCCCGATGCGAGCACGATTCCCGATTCATCGAACCCCGCGATGTTGTCAGTGACCACAGATGCGCGGTCGTTGCGGATCGCATCGAAGAGGTCGCCGTTCGGCACGAGACACAATCGCTGGTCCCACGGGTTGTACGTCGGCGTGAAATGGGTGTCGACGTCGAAGTCGTCACCGAGTTCCTTGCGAACGCCTTTCAGCAATGCATCCTTCACCTGCTGCGGCTTCGTGCGTGTGCGGCGGTAGACGAACTGCTGCATCGTGGTGTTTTTCCACCGGGTCGCGGCATACGCCCACTTCTCGGGCATGACGCGACGCAACAATGCGGCCACCGCGTCCCGGTCGGGACGAGCGACGACATAGGTCGGCGACCGCTGCAACATGGTCACGTGCCCGGCCGTGCGGGCCATGGCGGGCACGAGAGTCATCGCGGTGGCACCGGACCCGATGACCACGACGTTCTTTCCCGCGTAGTCGAGATCGGCCGGCCACTGTTGCGGATGCACCACTTCCCCGGCGAACCGTTCGATGCCCGGGAACTCGGGGGTGTACCCGCTCTCGTACGAGTAGTACCCCGAACACATGTAGAGGAACGAACAGGTGAAGGTGTGTTCATCACCTGTGGCGGTCTGCGTCGTCGTGATGGTCCAACGGGCATCCTTGCCCGACCAGCGGGCGTCGGTCGCACGCAGACCGAAACGAATGTGGCGGCGCAGGTCGTTCTCGTCGACCGTCTCGTTCAGGTACTCGAGAATCGACGGGCCGTCGGCGATCGATTTTTCCGCGCGCCAGGGTTTGAACGAATAGCCGAGGGTGTGCATGTCGCTGTCGGAGCGCACCCCCGGGTACCGGAAGAGATCCCATGTTCCGCCGATGTTGTCCCGCCCCTCGAGAATCACGAACGACTTCGTCGGGCAGTCGCGCTTCAGGAAATAGCCCGCGCCGATGCCCGAGATGCCGGCACCGATCACGACGACATCGAAATGTTCCATGCGCGAAGGCTACGCCACGTCGGTGACGGCGCCCGAGAACTGCGACTGGTACAGGCGGTGGTACGCACCCCGTGCGGCGAGAAGTTCGTCGTGACTTCCCTGCTCGACGATGCGGCCCGCCTCCATCACGAGGATGACATGGGCATCCCTGATGGTGGAGAGACGGTGGGCGATCACGAAGCTCGTTCGCTGGCTGCGCAGCGCGACCATCGCCTTCTGGATCAGCACCTCGGTGCGCGTGTCGACCGAACTGGTCGCCTCGTCGAGAATCAGGATTCCGGGGTCGGCGAGAAATGCGCGCGCGATGGTGAGCAACTGCTTCTCGCCCGCACTGACCGCTCCGCCCTCGTTGTCGAGCACCGTGTCGTATCCCTTCGGCAGCGAGTGCACGAAACGGTCGACATACGCGGCTTTGGCGGCGGCACGAATCTGCTCTTCGGTTGCGTCGGGGTTGCCGTAGGCGATGTTCTCGCGGATGGTGCCCCCGAAGAGCCAGGTGTCCTGCAGAACCATGCCGACGTTCGATCTCAGTTCACGTCGCGGAATGTCGGCGATGTTCACGCCGTCGAGGGTGATGCGACCCGACTGCAGGTCGTAGAAGCGCATGATGAGGTTCACGAGTGTGGTCTTGCCGGCACCCGTGGGACCCACGATTGCAACCGTGGTGCCCGGCTCGGCCACGAGCGAGAGGTCCTCGATCAGCGGGCGCTCCGGGTCGTAGGAAAACGACACGTTCTCGAATGCGATGCGGCCGCGGATCTCGCCCATCGCCGCCGACGGCGGTTCGACGCTCTCTTCCTCCGAATCGAGCACCTCGAAGACTCGTTCCGCCGATGCGACACCCGACTGCAGCACGTTCATCATCGACGCCGTCTGGGTGAGCGGTTGTGTGAACTGGCGCGAGTACTGGATGAAGGCCTGGACGTCGCCGAGACCCATCGAGCCGGACGCAACCCTCAACCCGCCGACGAGGGCGATGGCGACGTAGTTGAGGTTGCCCACGAACATCATCGCCGGCTGGATCGAACCCGACATGAACTGCGCCCCGAAACCGGCCTCGAAGAGTTTTTCGTTCGTGACGGCGAAACGCTCCTCGACCTCTGCCTGCCGACCGAACGTCTTCACGACGGCGTGCCCCGTGAATGTCTCCTCGATGAGACCGTTCAGCGCACCTGTGTGGGTCCACTGCGCGAGAAAACGCTTGCGCGACCGGTTGGCGATCTGTTTCATCGACAACACCGACAACGGAACCGTGACGATCGCAATCAACGCGAGCAACGGCGACACCGACAGCATCATCACGAGAACGCCGACGATGGTGAGCATCGATGTGATCAACTGGCTGAGCGATTGCTGGAGGCTCTGCGAGATGTTGTCGATGTCGTTCGTGACGCGGCTGAGCAGGTCTCCGCGCGAGTGACGGTCGATGTACGACAACGGGAGGCGGTGGATCTTTTCCTCCACGTCGGACCGAAGCGCGTACATCGTGCGCTGAACGACGCCGGCAAGCAGGAACGTCTGCCCGTACGCCAGCATGAACGAGAATGCGTACACGGCCGCCGCCCACCACAGGGTGCGATGCAACGCGGCGAAGTCGACACCTTCCTGTCCGTCGCGGCCCGTCAACCCGTTGAAAAGGATGTCGGTGGCGTGACCGAGGACGCGGGGTCCCGACACCACCAGTGCCACGCTCGCCACGGCGAGGAACATGATGAAGGCGACCAGGTACTTCTCCCCCGCCATGCGGCCGACGAGTCGTCGGGTGGTGCCGGAGAAGTTCTCGGACTTCTCCACCGGCATGCCGACCACGTGCATGCGGCTGTTTCGCAGTTCGGAACCGGGCATGTGCTGAGCGGGTTTCTTCTCGCTCATACGGTTTCCTCTTCGTTCATCGACGCCTGCGACTCGACGATCTCCTGGTACGTCGGGCAGCCGACCAACAACTCGTCGTGGGTGCCCACGCCGACGCACTCGCCGTCTTCCAGAACCATGATCTTGTTCGCCTGACGAATCGTCGACACGCGCTGTGCCACCACGATCACGACCGAATTGCGGGTGTGGGGCTCGAGCGCGGCGCGCAGGCGTGCATCGGTGGCAAGGTCGAGAGCCGAGAACGAGTCGTCGAAGAGATAGATCTCCGGCCTGCGAATGAGGGCACGCGCGATGGCGAGTCGCTGGCGTTGTCCGCCCGACACGTTCGTTCCGCCCTGCGCGATCGTGGCCTCGAGTCCGCCGGGCATCTCGCGCACGAAATCCTCGGCCTGGGCGACACGCAACGCGTCCCACATCTCTTCTTCGGTGGCGTCGTCTTTTCCGTAGCGAAGATTGCTCGCGACCGTGCCCGAGAACAGATACGGCTTCTGGGGCACCATGCCGACGCGCGACCACAGGGCCTCGGGAGCCAGGTCGCGCACGTCGACTCCGTCGAGCGCGACCACGCCCTCGGTGGCGTCGAACATGCGGGCGACGAGATTCACGAAGGTGGTCTTGCCCGCGCCGGTGCTGCCCACGATGGCAAGTGTCTCCCCGGCGTGCACGTCGACGGAAATGTTGCTGAGCACCGGGTATTCGGCCCCGGGATAGCGGAATCCGACCCCGGTGAACTGCAGGTGTGCAACCTCGGAGATCTCGCGAACGGGGTTCTCGGAGATGACGACGGTGGTCGGGGTCCCCAACACCTCCATGATGCGTTCGGCGCTGACCGCCGACCGTGGGATCAATGCGGCCATCCACGTCGTCATCATCACCGACATCAGAATCTGGGTGAGATACGTGAGGAACGCGATCAATGCGCCCGGCTTCATGAGTCCCTCGCTGATGCGATCCGACCCGAACCACACCACGGCGACGCTCGAGAAGTTCACGATGAGGGTTGCAGTCGGGAACATCAGTGCCTGCAGCCGGCCACCACGAAGCGCCGTTGCCGTCAGGGCGCTGTTCGCGTCTGCAAAACGGTCTCGTTCCTGTGGCTCGCGCGCGAAGGCCCGCACCACCCGGATACCGGTCAACTGCTCGCGCAGAATCTCGTTGATGCGGTCGATGCGTTCCTGCATGCGACGGAACGTGGGCACCATGCTCGAGATGATGACGGCCAGCAACACGGTGAGGATCGGAATCGACACCATGAGAATTCGTGACAGCCCGAGATCCTGGTGCATCGCCATGAAAATGCCGCCGAGCGCCGTGAACGGGGCACCGAGGATGAGGGTGCAGGTCATCAGCACGAGCATCTGCACCTGCTGCACGTCGTTCGTGATGCGCGTGATGAGCGACGGCGCACCGAATTGAGCGACCTCGCGCGACGAGAAGGTGTTCACCTGGTGGAACAGCTGCCGGCGCACGTCACGACCGAACCCCATCGCCACCTTCGAGCCGACATAGACCGCCGCCACCGAAAAGACCACCTGGGCCAGCGTGACCAGCAGCATGATGCCGCCCATCCGCCAGATGTACCCCACATCGTTCTTCACGACCCCGTTGTTGATGATGTCGGAGTTCAGTGTGGGAAGGAAAAGCCCCGCGATTGCCTGCACGAACTGGAACGCGATGACTGTCCAGAGGAGCCACTTGTATCGCGCGAGAACGGTGGACAAGAGGCGCTTCAACATGGCTTCACAAGGCTATCGCTGCCGCTTCATGCAGGCTCCAGCGAAGAATCAGGTCAACGACGGCAAGGCTTCCAGCATCTACCATCGATCAAATGATTGATTGGGCAACGCAGGTCATCGATTCCATCGGACTGGTCGGTGTGGCATTCCTCGTCGCACTCGAGAACATCTTTCCCCCGATTCCTTCCGAGTTGATCCTGTTGCTCACCGGCTTCAACGTGAGCGAAGGTCGATTCGACGTGGTCAGCGGCATCATTGCCGCCACGGTCGGCTCCGTCGTGGGTGCCTACTTTCTCTATGCAGTCGGTCGCCTGCTCGACGACGTGCGGCTCGAGCGATTCCTCGCAACCGTCGGTCGCTTTGTCGGCCTGAAGCAGTCAGATGTGCACAAAGGATTCACCTGGTTCGAACGCCACGGAACGAAAGTCGTTCTCTTCGGCCGTCTGATCCCTGTCGTGCGCTCGGTGGTGTCGATTCCCGCAGGCGGCGACAGGATGCCGTTGCTCAGGTTCACCGCCCTCACCGCCGCAGGATCCCTCGTATGGAACACCGTGTGGGTTGCCGTGGGCTGGGGACTCGGCGACCAATGGGAGAACGCCGGCAAGTGGGGCGACTACCTGCAATATGCAGTGGTTGCCGCCGTGGCAGTCGGACTCGTGGTTGTCATCGTGCGAGCCCGCCGACGTCACGCCGACACCGCCTCGGCGTAATTCGAGGGCACAACGATGTGCACCTCGGGGCGGGCATCGGTACAATGTGGTCTCCCATACGCGGGTGTAGCTCAATGGCTAGAGTTCCAGCCTTCCAAGCTGGCTATGC
>JBBANL010000007.1:0-130677 GCA_040401975.1 Ilumatobacteraceae bacterium
TTCCTCGTCGAAGTGGCGGAATAGGCAGACGCACCAGCTTGAGGGGCTGGCGCCCGTTAGGGCGTGGGGGTTCAAGTCCCCCCTTCGACACCACGTTTGTTTGATCATCCTGGGGGTCACCATGGTCATGGGTTGGCATGTGTCTGTGTATCGGCAACAGAACAATCCTGCTGAACGGGCATCGTTCGAATCTCCGTCTGCGGAAAGGCTGGCAGTTTGGCAGGGGTCACTCGGTGCGATCGATTGGCTGATCGAACTTGCGCGCACCGGCGAAGTTGTCGACCTCGGGGGCAATGGCTACCCGCTGCGGTTCACAGCGAAATGCGGTGTGATTCGTGAAGTCGTGCTTCAGGGGCCGCCCCTCGCAAACGAGGTGTGGCTGCATGACCCGGGCGACATCATTGATCACTCGGTGTGGAAGGGCAAGACACACATCGAGCATGAACTTCTGCAATCAACAGACGACGATGATTGGGTGATCATCGAGGCATGGGACGAGAGCTAGGTATCCGCGTTCTGTCCCGAAACGATGAAACCCGATTGGGTTGGTACTAAGGTCGTACTCGAGTGCCCCCATCAACACCAATGCGATTGACCAAAATTGTTGCCACTCTCGGTCCGGCCACGTCGAGTCCCGAGGGCATCCGCGGTCTCGTGGACGCGGGCGCGTCGGTCCTCAGACTCAATTGCTCCCATCTGTCGACGGCCGACCTGTCGTCGGCAATTACGGCGGTCAGGTCGGCTGCCCCCGAGGTTGCGATTCTCGTCGACATTCAGGGTCCGAAGCTGCGCTTCTCTCACCCCACGACGACTCTGGTGGCGGGAGAGTCTGTGCGCTTCACGCTCTCCGATCTCGGAATCGATTCATCGAGTCGCGGGGGTTCCAGGGGCATCACGCCCGGTCACAGGATCTTGATGGATGACGGTCGGGTCGAGACCGTGGTCGAGTCCGCCGACGGTGACACTCTGGTTGTTCGGGTCGTCAACGGCGGTCAGGTCAAGACCGGAAAAGGTGTGAATCTCCCCGACACGGAGATCAGCGGTGGAGTGCTCTCCGACAAGGACCTCGACGACCTGCGCGTCGCACGGGAGTCGGGCGCGGAAATCGTGGCAGTGTCGTTCGTGCAGGCGCCGAGCGACGTGATTCGTGTGCGCGAACTCGTGGGTGACAACGTCTTGGTGTTCGCAAAGATCGAGAGGCCACAGGCTCTCGAACGCATCGACGAGATCTGTGCCGTTTCCGACGGTGTGATGGCGGCGCGCGGCGATCTCGGCGTGGAGACCCCGTATGAAGGAGTTCCTGCCGCACAGAGCAGGATCGCCCTCAGCGCTCTCGCACGGGGGGTCATCTCCATCTGTGCGACCGAGATGCTCGAGTCGATGATCACCGCCACGCGTCCGACGCGCGCCGAAGTGGCTGACGTGAGTGGTGCCGTGCGAGACGGTTACGACGCAGTGATGCTGTCGGGTGAGACTGCGGTCGGTGCGCATCCGCAAGACGCGGTTCGGGCAATGGCACGAATCTGCGAGGCCGCCGAAACCCGGGTGTCGATGCCGAACTACTTCGCCGACGCGAATCCATCTGCCGCCGCAGTCACGGCCGCCGCGAGCGCCTTGGCAAAGAGGATCTCTGCCGACCTCATTCTCTCGATCACGTTCACCGGGTTCTCTGCGCGATTGCTCGCGTCGTGCAGACCCGCGTGCCCGATTGTCGCTGCGACCCCGGGAGTCGACAAGGCTCGTCAACTGAATGTGTGTCGCGGTGTGTACCCGTTGGTGGTTCCGCGGGACGGCAACATCACGTCGGCGATCACCGCAGCGGTCGAGACGGCGCGCGCTGAAGGACTCGTCGACTCAGGTGACACCATCGTGGTGTGCGCCTCGCGATTGAACCCGCGCTCTGACGCCGACACGATTCTTCTCCACGTGGAGGACTAGGACATCGGTCGGAGGTGTTTCTTCGCCGCGAGGAAATAGCCGGCGGTCGCGAGCATTGCCGCTCCGCACGCCGAGAACACGAGCGGGGCGGAGTCGATGCGACGGGCAACGAATCCGACGAGCAGAGCGCCTGTCGGGGCAAGCCCGCTCATCAACAGGGAATGAATGGCCATGACACGCCCCATCACCGGTGCGGGTGTGTTGTTCTGGATGAGCGTCTGGTTGAGGTTCATGTAGAACCCGCCGCCGATTCCCCACAGAAAGAGGAAGAGTCCCATCATCGGAATCGAGGTCGACTGACCGAGAAATATCTGGACGCTCGAGCCCCAGCACAATCCGCACATGAACCACATGCCCTTTCGGATCATCTTGTGGTTGAAGCGCATGATTCCCATCGAGATGAGGAACTGACCGACTCCGAGCAGTGCGAACAACGCCGTCGTCTGGCTGCCTGTCGCTCCGGCCTGCTCGCGCGCGATCTGCGGCCCGAGAACGATCCACGGCGCCATCATGAACAGGGTCGAGGCCGACAACAGAACGTAGAACGAACGAACCGCCTCGTTGCCGCGGATGAAGTTGACCCCGCCGAGAATCTCCTCGCGCAGGGGAGCACGCGTCGGAACATCCCGTTGGGGTATCCGCAGCGGGAACAAGGCAAGGAATCCGACCACATAAAGGATTGCCTGCAACCAGAACGCGCCCTCGATGCCCCAGGCCTTGATGACCGGTCCGGCGGTGGCGGGGCCGATGATGAGTCCGATGTTGGATCCGATCGTGCTGACGGCGATGGCCCCCACCAGTTTGTCGCCCGGAACGACGGCGGGCAGAAGGGCTGTGCGTACCGGGGTACCCAGCGCGATGAATATTCCCGCCACGAATGATCCGGCGATTGCCCAAGAAATGGTGATGCGGTCGGTCGTCACCATGGCGGCGATCGCAACGGTGATGGTGAGTGCCCCGAGTTGACTGGTCATCAGCAGGAGTCGGCGGTCGAGACGGTCGCTCATCACACCGACAGGCAACGAGATGAGAAGAGCGGGCACGCCCATCACGAACAGGATGATCCCGCTGATGTCCGATTTTGCGCCCAGCTCGAGTGCCAACCACACGAAGGCAAAACGCTGCGTGCTCTGAACCAGGATGAAAAGGAAACTGTTGGTCCACAAGAGACGGAATGCCGGGATGCGCATCAGCTCGATCGGCTTGATGCTCCCTGCGTTCCCCACAATCCCATCGTGACAGGTTGCGGGGCCATTTGAGCCATCAGAGACAGGCGTAGAGCGACTCGATGAGCGCTCTGTTTCGCGGGTTCTGCCAACGAGGCCCCATTTGGTTCATCACGTAGCCGAATCCGACCTTGTGCACGGGGTCGGCGAAGCCGACGGACCCTCCCGCGCCGTAATGGCCGAACGACTGCTCCACGGGGCCGAAGTTCCTCTCCGGCAGAGGGATCTGGAAGCCGTGTGCGAAACGCGACACGCGACCGAGAACCACGTCGTTGCCGCACGACACCTCCGTGGTCGCCAACTCGAGCACCGCCCTCGGCAGAAGTTTCTCGTCCCGCGACAGCGACGAGTACATGTCCGAGACGCCCCGTGCCGTTGCGTGCATGTTCGTGCTCGGAATCTCGGCTCGACGCCATTCCGGGGTGTTCACGGTTCCCGATCCGGACAAACCCGACGGGTTGTAATAGGTGTTGTACTGCAGAAGCTGATCGGCGTCGAGGTCGACGGGCGGTTCCTCAGGTACCGGTGTGCCGGACCATTCGAACTCGGCCATTCGCTGATGCAGTTGTTCTGCGCACCCGAGATGAACATCGACGTTCAACGGCTCAGCAATTCGCTCCCGCACGAGTTGCCCCACCGTTCTGCCGGTGGCGCGACGAATCACCTCTCCCACGAGGAAACCGAACGTGTTCACGTGGTACCCGTGGGAGCCGTCGAGTCGCCACCACGGTTCTTCTGCCGCGAGGGCGTTCGTCATCAACTCCCAGTCGTACATTGCGTGTCTGGGCAGGCGCGACCTCACTGCGGGAAGACCGCTTCGGTGCCCGAGCACATCGCGGATCGTGATCTCGTGCTTGTCGTGCTGTGCGAACTCGGGCCAGATCTCGGCAACAACCGTGTCGTAGGTGAACTCGTCGCGCGCGACGCACTGGGCGGCGATCAGCGACGTGACGCCCTTTCCGATGGAAAAGACATTGACGAGTTGGTCCTCGCTCCACGTCCTGGTCCTCGCCGGGTCGGCGTGGCCGCCCCAGAGGTCGACGACGCGACGGCCGTCCACAGAGACGCACACCGACGCACCGATTTCTCCGTGCTCGCGAAAATTGTTGACAAAAGCCTCGCGAACCGCGACGAACGCCGGGTCGCAGTGGCCCTGAACCGGGAGTTCGGTCAGAGTGCCGACTTCTCCAGGATGTGCACACCGCAGGCGGATCCGAGGCCGATGACGTGTGCAAGGCCGACCTTTGCGCCCTCGATCTGGCGCGGTCCTGCTTCGCCACGGAGGTGGTGACACACCTCCCAGATGTTGGCGATGCCGGTGGCGGCGATGGGGTGACCCTTTGACTCGAGTCCGCCGGAGACGTTCACCGGGGTGGAGCCGTCGCGCCATGTCGCCCCCGAGTTGAAGAAGTCAACGGCTCCGCCTTCCTCGCAGAGCATCAGGTTGTCGTAGTGCACGAGCTCGGCGGTGGCGAAGCAGTCGTGCAGTTCGACGAGGTCGAGATCCTGCGGCGACACGCCCGCCATTTCGTAGGCCTTTTTGGCGGCGATTCGGGTGAGCGTGTTCACGTCAGGAAGCACTTGGCAGGCCTCTTGGTAGGGGTCGCTCGTGAGAACCGACGCGGACACCTTGATCGCGCGGCGTTGCTGCTCGAGCGACAGTGTCTTCAGTTTCGAGCCGCTCACGACCACTGCAGCGGCGGCGCCGTCGCAGTTGGCCGAGCACATCGAGCGGGTGTTGGGATACGAGATCATCACGTCGTTCATGATCTCGTCGAGCGTCATCTTCTTCTGGTAGGCAGCCAGCGGATTCAGCGTGGAATGTGCATGGTTCTTCTCTGCAATCTTTGCGAAGAGCTCGAACGAGGCGCCACCGTACTTGTGTCCGTATTCCATGCCCACCTGGGCAAACGTGCCCGGCATGTTCGCCGTGCCGATGTAGCCGTCGACGTTCTGCACTGCACCGAAACGACCGGAAGGTTTCCACTCCTTGCCTGAGCCCTTGCCGCCCGAATTTGCGCCCAGCAGACCGACTCCTGCGAGTTTCTCGACACCGACCGCCAGGCCCATGTCGCACTCACCGGCCTTGATCGCCATGATGGCGGTGCGCAGCGCGGTGGCACCCGTGGCACACGCGTTCGAGACGTTGTACACCGGGATTCCGGTCTGGCCGACCTGCTTCTGGATCATTTGTCCGATGCCGCCCTGACCCATGAGGCATCCCGCGGCCATCACGCCCATGTCGCGCATCGTGACACCCGCGTCTGCGAGGGCGGCCATGACCGCTTCGCTCGCAAGATCGACCGTGTCCTTGTCGGGGTACTTCCCGAACTTCGTCATGTTGATTCCGAGGATGTAGATGTCTTCTGTTGCCATTGTCTTTTCCTTGTTGGTTCTTGTCGTTCTGTGGTGTGTGTGGGTCAGGAGATGGGTTCGAATCCGAAACCGATCGCTTCTGATCCGTTGTCGTCGTCGCCGAGAGAATAGGTGGCAAGGCGCACCTTCATCCCGAGGTGCACCTTTTCGGGTGTCGGATCACAGTTGATCACGTTGGCGCGAACGCTCGTTCCGCCGCAGTTCACGATTCCGGCAACGAACGGCACCGGCACACCGGGAGACGCGAATGTCACGATGGTGAACGAGCGAAGTTCCCCCTCGGTGTCGATGTCGACCTTGCGAAAGTCGGTGGCGAAACACGATGCACATGCGTTTCGTCGGTCGAAGAACCTTGCGCCGCACGAGACGCACTCGTTGGCAACCAGATGGGGAGTCGGAGAGAGGGACAGGTAGTCAACGAGGGGAACTTGGGTCTTGGTCATCGGGGCTCCTTTGGACAGCACAACCATACGCCCTGAAACGGGTCGGTCGGGAAGGCGGAGACAGGCGGATGCGCAGCCGGTGGGCTATGAATGGAGGGATGGCGCCGAAGTGGACGAACTGGGCAGGGAACCAGACTGCTCGACCGATCGCGTTTGATCGGCCCCGAGACGAGGCCGAGGTGGCGCAGGTTGTTGCACGCGCCCACAAGGCGGGCTCCACGGCTAAGGTCGTCGGGTCGGGTCACAGTTTCACGTCAGCAGCCGTCAGCGACGGACACATGATGTCGATCTCGAATCTGTCGGGTATCCGATCCATCGACCGCGGCGCCATGACGGTCACGGTCGGAGCAGGCACGACTCTCAACGATTTGAACCGTCTGTTGGCCGCGGAGGGACTCGCCATGGCGAACCTCGGGGACATTGCCTATCAGACGGTCGCGGGCGCAATTTCGACCTCCACGCACGGAACAGGCACGGCCCTTCCCGGTCTTGCCGCACAGGTTGCGGGTTTGCGAATCGTCGACGGCAGGGGAGATGTGGTCGTGGCCGATCGCGACACGAATGCCGACGTTCTCGATGTGGCACGCGTGTCGGTGGGTTCCCTGGGGGTCATCACGGAGGCGACCATTCGCGTCGTCGATGCATTCCGCTTGCGGGCGTTGGAACAACCGATGAGACTCGACTCGGTTCTCGAGAACATGCACGAACTGAGGACACAGAACGATCATTTCGAGTTTTTCTGGATACCGCACACCAAATGGGCTCTCACGAAACAGAACAACCGAACGGACGATGCGTTGGATCCGTTGCCGAAGGTTCGCGGATGGGTCGAGAAGACCTTCATGGAGAATTACGCGTTCGGTGCGGTCTGTCGCATGGGGCGCATGAGGCCGAGCCTCATACCGAAACTGGCCACCGCACTTCCGTCGTCTGGTTCGAGAACCTATGTCGACGACAGCTACAGGATTTTTGCGAGCCCGCGCCTCGTGCGTTTCTACGAGATGGAGTATTCGATTCCGGTGGAGCACGTGTGCGAGGCGTTGTCCGAGATAACCGCCATGATCGAACGGAAGAAGTACCTGTTGAACTTTCCGGTCGAGGTGCGGTTCACCGCCGCGGATGACGTTCCGTTGTCGACCTCATTCGGTCGAGACAGTGCCTACATCGCAGTTCACGTGTACAAGGGAATGGAGTACGAGCCCTATTTCCGTGACGTGGAAGAGATCGTGAGCAGATACGGAGCCCGTCCGCACTGGGGAAAGATCCACTTCAAGACCCGAAGCGAACTCGAGTCGTCGTATCCGCGCTTCGGTGAGTTCCTGGCGATGCGCGACAGGCTCGACCCTCAACGAGTGTTTGCCAACAAGTACAGCGACCGGGTGTTCGGCTAGAGACAGATGTCCTGGGGCCTCACGGGGCACCTTGGGATGTCCCGACCGACGGCATTCCTGATTGCGGCAACGATCGCCGGGGTCACGGAGATGCAGGGCGGTTCGCCGACACCCTTCGCACCGAGCGGGGCCTGAGGGTCCGGCTCTTCCACGAGCCGAGCGACGACGTCAGGTGCATCGAGTGCCGTCGGCAGGAGATAATCGGTGAAGCTCGGGTTACGGACGCGGCCGTTGTCGACGATGATCTCCTCCATCACGGCGAGACCCAAACCCTGCGCGATGCCCCCCTCTATCTGTCCGAGGACAGAGAGCGGATTCAGCGCACGTCCGACGTCCTGGGTGGTGGCAATCTGCACCACCTTCACGAGCCCGAGGTCGGGGTCGACGTCGACGACCGCCCTGTGAGCCACGAAGGCGAAGGCGACATGGCAGTTGCCCTGACCGTTCTCGTCGAGGTCTTCGGTGGGGCGGTGGTGGTGTTCGAACTCCTCCGAGATCGTCACGCCCGCCGTTGCGTCCTTCACGGATATGCGCAGGGTGCCGACCGTGTCGACGACATCGGTGTCGTCGATCGCGAGTCGAATCGGGTCGATGCCGTGTTCGGCACCGACCCGCTCGAAGAGTCGCTCCCGCACGAGTCGACACGCGCCGTCGACGGCGCCGCCGCTCATCCATGTCTGACGCGACGCCGATGTCGAACCGGCCGACCCGATGTTCGTGTCAATCGTGTCGCAGACGACATCGTCCACGCCGAGCACCGATCTTGCAATCTGGGGAGCCAACGTCACGAACCCCTGCCCGACTTCGCTCGTTGCGAACTTGAGCGTGACTTTTCCGTCGGTCAGGGTGCACCGGGCCGTCGAGTAGTCGTCGAAGCCCTCGCTGTACATGAGGTTCTTGATGCTCACGCCCCAACCGACTCCACGTCGGATGTGTCGGCGCTCCGACGTGATTCCCGAGCCTCCCGGAAGTTCGAGCTCGTCGGGCGTCTCCGACAGCGGAGGCGGCATCGGAATCGAATCGGTCTCGCGGATGAGTCTTTCCACCGGTGCGACGCTCTCGACGACCTGGCCCGTGATGAGAGTGTCGCCGGTCGTCATGGCATTCACGAGACGAACTGTCACGGGATCGAGTCCGGCTGCGGCCGCAATCTTGTCCATCTGACCTTCGTGGGCGAAGCAGGCCTGCACGACACCGAAACCGCGCATTGCTCCGCACGGCGGGTTGTTGGTGCGCACCGCATATCCGTCGACAACGGCATTGGCGCATCTGTAGGGGCCCTGGGTGTGCGTGACGCCGTTGATGAGCACGGCCGACGATGTCGACGCATACGCACCGCCGTCGAACACGAAGCGCGCCTCGATCTTGATGATTCGCCCGTCATTGTCTGCGTGATGTCGCATCCAGATCTTTGCCGGGTGTCGGTGAACGTGGCCGAAGAAACTCTCTTCGCGTCCGTACTGCATCTTCACGGGTCGTCCCGTTCGAAGGGCGAGAAGGGCCGTGTGCACCTGCAGGCTGATGTCCTCTCGCGCACCGAATGCCCCGCCGACTCCGCCGAGCACGAGTCGAACGCGGTTTGCCTCCAGCCCGAGGCACGCCGCCATCTGTTTCTGGTCTTCGTGCAGCCACTGGGTGGCAACGTGAACTTCGACGCCGTGGCCGTCGTGGTCGGGGAAACCGAGAGCGGCCTCCGTGCCGAGAAAGGCTTGATCCTGCATGCCGACTTCGTAGGTCCCCTCGACGACGATCGGCCCCGTGGCCTCCGGGTCGCCGTGCACGATGCGTTGGTGCCTGATGAGGTTTCCGTCCGGATGAATCGGCGCAAACGTTCCTGCAATTGCTTCTTCGGCATCGGTCAGGGCCGGCAGCACCTCGAACTCGACACGGATCGCGGCGAGGGCCCGCCTGCATGTCTCGGGGTGATCGGCCGCCACGGCAGCGATCGGTTCTCCCATGTATCTGACAACGTCGCGGGCGAACACCGGTTGGTCCTGGCTGATGAGTCCGTACGTGGGCAGCCCCGGCACGTCGTCGGCGGTCACGATTGCTTCGACGCCGGCGATCTGCCACGCAGCAGACAGATCGATGCCGAGGATGCGCGCATGTGCGTGGGGTGAACGGAGTGTTGCGCCCCAGAGCATGTTCTCAGCGTTCAGGTCGGAGGTGAAGGCGAAATCTCCCTTCACCTTCGCTGCACCGTCGGGACGAAGGGCACTCGTGCCGAGAACGTCACGGCGTGTCTTCAGAGTGCTCACGACGACGCTCCGTTCCGACGGTTCACCACGGTCTCCACGGCGGCAAAGATTCGTCCGTAACCGGTGCAACGACAGATGTTCCCGGACAGTGCTTCTTTTACCTGAAGTTCGCTCGGTTGCGGGTTCTCCTCCAGCAGGTGGTGCACGGCCATCACCAGGCCCGGCGTGCAGAATCCGCATTGAACTGCGCCCTCGGTGACGAACGCTTCCTGTACATCGGTGAGCGTGCCGTCCGGGTTCAGCCCTTCCACTGTCGCAATCTCGCATTCCACGGCACTCGCGGCGAGCACCAGGCAACTGCAGACCGACGCGCCGTCGAGGAACACGGTGCAACTTCCGCATTCTCCCTGCTCGCAGGCACCCTTTGCTCCCGGCAGCCCGAGTCGCTCGCGAAGAACATAGAGAAGACTCTCTCCGACCCACGCGTCGGACACCTGTCTCTCGACGCCGTTCACTTTCAGTGTGTAGAACTCCGCAGAACTCATTGTTGCGTTCCTCTCAATGCGAGCCTCTCGGCCAGAACTCCGATTGCATGTCGGCGATACGCCGCAGTCGATCGATGATCGTCGATGGGCCGGGATTCTCCGGCTGCCAACTCGCCGAATCTCCGCGCCGAATCGCGGTCGAACATGCCTGCTCGGTCGATTGCCCCGTTCGCGAATTGTTCTGCACTGCTGCAGCGGATGATCGTCGGACCGACGCTGCCGAGTGCGAGACGAACCGTGCCGTCCTGAAAGGCGAAACAGGCCGAAGCAACGGAGATCACCATCGCATTACGGACACCGACTTTTGCGTATCCCTGGCGCCCGCGTTGCACCGGCATCGACACGGCCGAGATCAACTCTCCCGGGCGAAGCGAATTCTTTTTCGGACCGACCATGAACTCGGAGAAGGTCACGTCGCGGTTGCCGGAGGCCGACACGATGTGGATTGTCGCATCGAGTGCCGACAGCACCGGGAGCGAGTCGCCGGCGGGGGAGCAGGTGCCGAGATTTCCCCCGATGGAACCCGCTGCACGGATCTGTGGTGAACCCACGGTGCGGGCGGCCTGAGCAAGAGCCGGTAGTGCCGATGCGAGGGTGCCCGTCTCCATCTCTCTGTAGGGAACGAGTGCTCCGATGCGAACCGTGCCGGAATTGCTGTCGATCGACCAGTCGCGAAGCTCGGGCACGTGTCGCAGGGCGAGAACGGTCTGGGGCTTGCGATGGTTGAAGTTGACCTCGACCATCAGGTCGGTGCCGCCGCCGAGAAGCGTGGCGTCGGGATGCTCGAGGAGAATCTGTGTCGCCTCGGCGATGTTCTTGGGCAGGTGAACGGGCACTGGTCAGAGCCTTTCGTGGAGACGTGCGGCAGCTTCGGCTGCTTTGCGGCGGATTTCGGTGATGTCGAACTTCGTCGGGAGACCGTTGTCGACGACGACCTCGTCGTCGATGATGACGCGCCTCGCACGAATGCCGGGTGTGAATGCAACGTGCCATGCGCTGTCGGAATCCGGATAACTCCATTCAACCCTGTCGCGGAGCACCTCCGGGAAGTACGCCGAGCCGTTGTTGAGCCATTCCCATGCGACGACGGGTGATGCGGTGAGATCCTCTTCTCTGTGACGGACATGGGCGAGACGGAACTCCTCGAGCATGTCGGCTCCGATGCCGTCGGTGCCGAGGATCACCTTGTTCGGTCTCGTGGCGGGGGATGCGTAACCGACGCCGTTGTTCATGTTCGAGCGCGGGTTGTGGGCAATGGTGCCGCGCAGGGGTCTGTCGAGATGTACTGCGTGCACGAGAAGCCAGTCGTCCTGTGCAAGCGCCTCGAGACGTTCTCCAGCCTGACGATCGTCGGGGCCCTCGGCCACGTGGATGTGCACACCGACGTTCTTGCGACGGGCGAGGTCGGCCGCGGCCTCGAGGGTTTCGTCCGAGCACGTGAAAGCGGCGTGGACGCCCACCATTGCCCGTCGACCCGTTTCGATGTAGCGCGCATTCTCGTCGAGACCCTGCTTGGCCTCTCTGGTCATTCCCGAGGATCTGTCGACGGACGACGACATGCGGCCGTTGTTCCAGCGATCGGTGACACCGTAGGAGAGAAGGTGGCGCATGCCGACCGATTCACACGCACTGGAGATCGCGTCGAGCGAGCCCTCGATACACATCGGACTCTCGTGGTGGTCGATGATCGCAGTCGTTCCACTCATCAGGGCTTCTGCGGCGCCGAGCGCCGCAGACCAATAGATCATGTCGAGGTCGAGGGCAGAGTCGAGGCGCCACCAGACATCCTCGAGAATCTCGATGAACGACGAGGAGGAACGGGGAGGGGCCGGCATTCCCCGCGCCAGCGAGGAATAGAGATGGTGATGACCACACACGAAACCCGACGTCACGAATGCCATGTCAGTCGATGATTGCGCCGCGTTGGGATGTGATGCGTGTGTACACCTCGGGGCGGCGATACAGATCGAAGTTGAAGAGAGTGTTCTTGTACCGAGCGCACCAATCAAGATCGCATCTGGCCGAAATGAGTTCGTCCCCCGTTGTGAGTGCCTGCGCCACGATCTGACCCGACGGCGCAACGATCATGCTCTGGCCGAGCGAGTCGACACCCTCCTCGACGCCGCCCTTTGCCACCCCGACGACCCATGTTCCGTTCTGGTAGGCGCCCGACTGCATCACGAGTGAATTGTGAAATCCCTGGAGGATGTCCTGGCTCGGGTCGGGAACGTAGTGAATCGGCGTGTTGTAACCGCACAGGATCATCTCCACGCCCAGCAGACCCATCTCGCGATAGGACTCCGGCCACCGTCGGTCGTTGCAGATCATCATTCCGACGCGGGCGCCGAAGGCCTTCCACACACCGAAGCCCTCGTCGGACGGCTCGAAGTAGTAGCGCTCTGCATGCTGGAACGGACGATCCGGCTCGAATTCGGCGTGTCCCGGAATGTGCACCTTTCGGTACTTGGCGACGACGGAACCGTCTCGCTCGACGAGGATCTGAGTGTTGAATCTGTGACCGTCCGGAGTCATCTCCGCATAGCCGAGGCAGAACCCGATACCGAGACGCCGCGCCTCGTCGAACAGCGGCTGGGTGGCCTCGTTGGGCATCGACGTCTCGTACCAATGGTCGGCCTCAGCGATGTTCTCCACATACCAACGCGGGAAAAAAGTTGTGAGAGCAAGTTCGGGGAAGACCACCAACTCGCATCCGGCATCGTTCGCCTGATGAAGAAGCGTGATGAGACGGGTCACGACGGACGCCCGATCGTCGGATTTCTGGATGGGGCCGAGTTGTGCCGCGCCGACCGTGAGGAATCTGCTCATGATCGTCCTCCATCGTGCGCCAGCTCGAGCATGGTTGCGAGCAACAGGTTCGCGCCGGCCTCCAGGTCGGCATCGTCGGTGTGTTCCGCAGGGTTGTGGCTGATTCCCTTGACGCTCGGCACGAAGATCATCGATGTCGGACACACCCGGGCGAACATCTGTGCGTCGTGTCCCGCGCCACTCGGCATTCTCATCACGCTGAGACCCTGTTGAACTGCGAGTCGCTCGACCAGGTCGATGACGTGTGGGTCGAACTCGACGGGCTCGAATCGCGCGAGTTGTCGGGACGTGACGGAGACCCCCTCTTCGCGCGTGAGTGCATCGACGAACGATGCCAGCTCTGCTTCGGCATTCTGCAACAGTGCCTCGTCCGTGTTGCGCAGGTCGACGGTGAGAGTGGCGGTCGCAGGCACGACATTGATGAGATTCGGGTGCAGGTCGATCTTGCCGACAGTGCAGACCTGGTTGCCTCCGTAACGCCGTGCGAGATCGCGCACGAAAACGGCGATGCTCGAGGCCACGAATGCGGGATCGTGGCGCAATGACATCGGGGTCGTGCCTGCGTGGTTCGACTGTCCGGACACGATGATTTCCTGCCAACTGATTCCCTGGACACCGGTGACGGCGCCGATCTGAATTCCGCGTTGCTCCAGAACGGGACCCTGCTCGATGTGCAGTTCGACGAACGAGTGCGGCGCAAGTCCGGGACACGGCGTCGAGCCGTTGTAGCCGATGCGTTCGAGTTCGTCTCCCACGCGCGCTCCGTCGATCCCGATCGTGTCGAGTGCGGTCTCCACGTCGAGTCCTCCGACGTACACGAGCGAACCGAACATGTCGGGAGCAAAACGTGCACCTTCTTCGTTCGTGAAGAATCCGACTGCGAGCGGACGCGGTGTTTCCACACCGCGCTCCTGGCACGTCTGAATGACCTCGATGCCTGCCAGGACTCCGAGATTTCCGTCGAACTTGCCTCCGGTGCGCACGGTGTCGATGTGGGATCCGGTCATGACGGGAGCTCCCGCCCCCACGTTCCACACGCCGATGACGTTGCCCACTCGGTCGATGCTGATCTCGAGGCCGAGTTCCTTCATCCACTCGACGACCAGGTCTCTGCCGTCGCGGTCGTCGTCGGTGAGGGCCAACCTGGCGCAGCCGCCGCCGTCGATTGCACCCACGGTCGCCAACTCGAACAAACGCGACCGCAGCCTGGCGTAATCGACCCGGCGGGGCAGTGTTCCCGTGGTGCTGGTCATGAGCAAAGTGTACGAAATGTAAAGCCGAAACGGCGGTTTCACGCGCTCGGCCGGGTCGGTCACCTCGCCGGGTTTGCCCCGCAACCTAGGGTTGCTTCGGCGCGAGGAGGGCGACGATGGACAGAGAACTGTTGCGGCGACGGATGCGAGAAGAGTCAAATCTCTTCGAGTCCCGCAGCCCGCGGTCGAAGGCGCTGTCCGAGTCGGCCCGGAAGGCTCTCGTGTCGGGAGTGCCGATGCCGTGGATGGCGCGGTGGCCCGGGCCGTTTCCGATCTTCTTCGAAGAGGCGTCGGGAGCGGGCTTTCGGGATGTTGACGGGCACGAATACGTGGACTTCTGCCTGGGAGACACCGGCGCAATGACCGGACACGCGTTGCAACAGGTCGCATCAGCCCTGCACGGCCAGGCTCTCCGGGGTATCACCACGATGCTCCCGAACGATGATGCGATCTGGGTGGCAGAAGAATTGACAAGACGTTTCGGTCTGCCCAAATGGCAGTTCGCTATGACCGCAACGGACGCCAACAGATTCGTGCTGCGGTTCTCGCGTCACCTGACGAGGAGACCCAAGATCGCCGTGATGGATTGGTGCTATCACGGAACCGTCGACGAGACCCTGGCGGTGCTCGACGACCACGGACACGTGATTCCGCGTCCGGGCGCGCTCGGGGCTCCTGTTGATCCATCACTCACGACAAATGTGGTTCCCTTCAACGATCCCGATGCGCTCGACAGGGCACTCGCGTCCGGCGATGTCGCGTGTCTTCTCATGGAACCTGCACTCACGAACATAGGGATCGTTCTTCCCGACGACGGCTATCTCTCTGCGGTGCGCGAGATCACCCGACGACACGGAACGTTGTTGGTGATCGACGAAACCCACACGATTTGCGCCGGACCTGGTGGATGCATCGCAGCATGGGATCTCGATCCGGACCTTTTCGTCATCGGGAAACCCATCGCCGGAGGAATGCCTGCTGCCGTGTACGGCATGTCGGCAGAGATTGCGGAGCGTCTCGAGAGTTCTCTGCTGGGTGACGATGTCGATGTGTCGGGTGTGGGCGGCACTCTCACGGGCAATGCGCTTGCCATGGCCGCCATCCGGGCGACTCTGTCGACAACTCTCACCGAAGAGGATTTCTCGAGAATGATCCCGCTGGCCACCGAGTGGACGAACGGCGTCCGAACGGCGTTCCGTCGGGTGGGTTTCGACTGGCACGTGCAGCAACTGGGCTGTCGCGCCGAGTATTGGTTCTGCCCACCGCCGCGCAACGGGCGCGATGCCGCACTCAGTGTCGACCACGAACTCGACGCCTATCTGCATCTGTTCTGTCTCAACCGGGGCATCCTGATGACTCCCTTCCACAACATGGCCCTCATTTCGCCCTTCCATGACATCGACGATGTCGAGCGACACACGGAAGTGTTCAATTTGGCGATGGATTCGCTGGCGTAGCGGTCATGGGGGCGTCAGAGATCCTGTGGATCATTGCGGTTGTCGCCGTGTCGTCGTTCGCCCAGTCGCTGGCCGGCTTCGGTTTCGGCCTTCTCGCCGTGCCGATGATGTCGCTCGTGGTCTTGCCCCACGACTCCGTCGTGGTGGCGACGATCATCGGTGCAGTCTCTACCACAGCCCAGGCGTTGATCGATCGGGAACATTGCGAATGGGGAGTTGCACGGAGAATGTCCGTCGCCGCCTACGTGGGCATGCCGGTCGGATTCGTCGCGTTCGTCGTGGTGTCCGAATCGGTGTTGCGCTTCGTGCTGGGTGTCGTGGTCGTGGCCGCCACCATCGTCTTGGCCCGCGGGTTCGTCGCAAAGTCGAAGTCACGCACCCTCGACCTGCTGATGGGATGGGTGAGCGGCGTGCTGTCCACCTCCACATCGACGAACGGACCGCCGTTGGTCTTCCTGCTGCAGGCGCGTGGAATGCCACCGGCGACATTTCGTGCCACCTTGAATTCGGTGTTTGCTCTGTCAAATGTCGGCGCGATAACCCTGTTTGCGGCAACCGGACACGTGTCCTCCGACGGGGTCGTTGCAGCCATCGTGTCTCTGCCGATCCTGTTCGGATCTCTTCGCATCGGATACTTGTTGCGTCCCCGAGTCAACGGTCAGTTGTTCCGCGTGCTGGTTCTGTCACTTTTGTTCGTGTCGGGAATCAGCGTTCTGTCATCGGCGTTCGTGTGAGTCAGTCGTGCCCGAACATGGTCATCCATGCATCCTTCGAGCGGGGCTTGAAGACGTAATTGAACTCTTTCACGTCTGACAGGCGGGCAGCCGGCGGCTCCGAGTAACGATGACCCGGAAGAACAACGGTGTCGTCCGGAAGCGACGCAAGTCTGGTGAGACTCTCGTACATGTCCCCGACATTCGATCCGGGAAGGTCGGTGCGACCGCATCCGTCGAGGAACAAAGTGTCTCCCGAGACCAAGCATCCATTGGTGAGAAAACACTGGCTTCCCGGCGTATGGCCCGGCGTGTGAATCATGGTGATCTCGAGCTCGCCGACCATGAGCATGTCGCCGGAAGAGTGCGCCACGAGATCGGACTCCGAGAGTCCGGTGGTGCGCACGACCCACGGGACTTCGTGTTCGTTGACGTGAACCGGTATCTGGTGATGTTCGATGAGTGATGACACTCCCTCGATGGTGTGTCCCATCATCGACCCACCCACATGGTCCGCGTGATAGTGGCTGGCCAGTGCGCCGACAATGGTCATTCCGTCCGATTCGGCAACGGACACCAGATCCGCGACCGCATATGCGGGGTCGACCACCACGCACTCTCCGGTGTCTCGATCGCCGAGCAGATACGCAAAGTTCACCATCTGTCGCGCCATCAGATCGGAGGCGGCAAAGTCGTGTCCGCTCAGCAGTTGGCGAAAATAGAAGCGATGGTTCTGTTCGGTGCTCACACGAAGCAGAATAGGGGAATGCCTTCCACATCGATGATCCGTGCCGGAGACAGGGTTCTCGTCGGCACGCGACTTCTCGAGGTCGATGCCGAGTTCGCGGGCTCGCTCCAGCCGGGCGACGAAGTGCTCGGCGTGGCGTCGTCGGGCACCCTGAGGAGGATCCCGCGCGATGTCCGTGCCCTGGTGGATCAGGGCGTCACACGGGCAACCGAGGCATTCTCGCAACTGCAGGCGATGTCTGCGGGGGTGGTGTCGCAGTTCTTTCTCGTCGCCGCCGACCTGCTGGCCGATGACTCCGTGTTTGACAGGATCGCGAGTGCGAACGCCGCCGATGTTGTGTCCGCGCGCGAGCGCGGACGTTCAACGACGCGCTTGGTGCTGTCGCCGAAGATGCGTTCCGACATGATCGACTCGTTCAGGATGTGGGCGGGCTTCGACGGGACATCCGAGACCGTCACCGAGGTCGTTGCCCATGAAGGATGGACCGTCGAGCAGATGCGGGCACCGCTCGGAGTGATCGGCTTCGTCTTCGAGGGGCGGCCGAATGTCTTTGCCGATGCCACGGGTGTCCTGAAGGGCGGCAACACGGTGGTGTTCCGCATAGGAAGCGACGCACTCGGCACGGCCTCTGCGATCATGAACTCGGTCATCAAACCTGCGCTCGCCAAGGCAATGTTGCCCGAGGGCTGTGTGACTCTGGTGGAGTCAGCCGAACACGCAGCCGGATGGGCGCTCTTCTCCGACAGGCGCGTCAGCCTCGCGGTCGCACGTGGATCAGGGGAGGCAGTCGCCGAACTCGGATCGATCGCACAACAGAGCGGGGTCCCGGTGAGTCTGCACGGCACCGGCGGAGCGTGGATGATCGTGGGGGAGAACGCTGATCCCGAACGACTCGGATTGATGATCCGGAACTCCCTCGATCGCAAGGTCTGCAACACACTCAACGTCATCTGCGTGTTGCGGCATCGGGCTGCCGAGATCGTTCCGGTCGTCTACGGGGCCGCGACCGAGGCCGCCCGCTCACGAGGGACAGAACCCCGACTGCACGCTGTAGGCGGGACAGAGGAGTACCTGCCGAGCGGCATCACGATCGACGTGCGACGGGCTGCGGGTGTTCGCACCGAGTCACAGGTCACCGTCGGCTCCGTAGAGGATCTTTCCCGCGAGTTCGAATGGGAGGAAAATCCGGAGTTCCACATCGTGCTGGTGGACACCGTCGGCGAGGCAATCGATTTGTTCAACACCCACAGTCCGCAGTTCATCGTGTCGATCTGCAGCGACTCCGAATCCGAAAAGGGTGAGGTGTGGAACCGGTGCAACGCGCCGTTCGTGGGTGACGGGTTCACGCGCTGGGTCGACGGCCAGTTTGCATTGCTCAGACCCGAACTGGGTTTGAGCAATTGGCAGTTCGGCCGTCTCTTCTCGCGAAGCGGCATTCTCTCCGGGGACTCCGCGTTCACCGTGAGGTTGAGGATGACGCAAAAGGATCCGTCGGTACGTCGCTAGAGCGCCGGCAACTCGATGTTGTCGATGAGACGCACGTCTCCGAACCAGGCAGCGATGCAGATCACGGCACCCGCCACCGTGTCGGAGACCGGACGCAACGTCGCGCGATCGACCACGGCGACATACTCCAGCCGGGCACGTTCCGAGGTCTCCACCTCGGCTGTCACCGTTCGCATCAATTCTGTGCTGTCGATGTGCCCGGCTGAATGCACTTCCGCGGCAAGTGTCAGGGCACGGTGCAGCACGGATGCCTGGGCCCGGTCGGTCTTCGAGAGACGTTCGTTTCTGCTCGACATCGCGACGCCGTCGACCTCACGAACGGTGTCGATTCCGACAATCTCCACCGGGAAATCGAGGTCCGCAACCATCTGTCGCACGACTGCGAGCTGTTGGTAGTCCTTTTTTCCGAAATAGGCACGATCGGGCAGCACGCAATTGAACAGTTTTGCCACCACGGTGGTGACACCTTCGAAGTGCCCGGGACGCATCGTGCCTTCCATTCCCTCCGCGGCGCTGCCGGGTGCAACCCGCACGGTTGCACCGGGCGGGTACATGTCGTCGGCCGACGGCAGGAACACACAGGCGACTCCGTGCTGCCTAGCGAGTTCGAGATCGTGTTCGATGGTTCTCGGATATGTATCGAAGTCCGCCGACTGGTTGAACTGCAATGGGTTCACGAAGATCGACAGGACGGTCGCGTCATCATGTTCACGCGCTGTGTCGAGAAGATGGGTGTGGCCCCTGTGCAGGGCACCCATGGTGGGGACAAACCCGACGGAGCGGGACGACACTCGTTCGCCGAGGCTCCACTTTTGCATCACCGAGGGCGACGAGATGATCTGCATCAATCGAAACTGTGGCCGGCATCGGGCCATTCACCACGACGCACCTCTTCGACGTAGCGCGCCACGGCAGCCAGGGACACGCTGCGAACATCGGCATAGGCCTTTGCGAACGTGAACGAGCGCGGTGAGAGGCCGAGCAGGTCGTGCATGACGAGAACCTGCCCCGAGCAACCGACGCCTGCACCTATTCCGATCGTTGCACACGACACTTTCTGTGTGATTTCGCTTGCAAGGGCGGATGGCACACCTTCGATCACCATGGCGGAGGCTCCGGCACTGTCCACGGCGTGGGCGTCCTCGAGAAGGCGCTCCCTGCTTCCTGCGTTTTCACCGGAAACGCGACCCTGGACCTTGTTGCCGCCCATGCGGTGGTAGCTCTGCGGTGTGAGTCCAATGTGTCCCATCACGGGAATGTCGGCGTTCGCAATCGCGGCAATGCGATCGGCAACATGTACGCCACCTTCGAGCTTGACGATTTCGGCTCCTGCCTTCACAAGCCGAATCGCACTCCTTACCGCGTCTTCGACGGAGGCCTGATACGAGCCGAAGGGGAGGTCGCCCACCACGAGGGCCTTCGGTTGTGCTGCTGCAACCATCTGCACGTGGTACTCCATCTGTTCCAAAGACACACCGAGCGTCGTGCGCGCACCCTGCATCACCGTTGCGACCGAGTCGCCCACGAGAATCATGTCGACTCCCGCCTCGTCGACGATCGAGGCGAACGTGGCGTCGTAGGCGGTCACCATCGACATAGGCACGCCCTCCGAGACTCTTTCCGAGATCATGGGCACGGTGAATTTCTTGCGGGGGGTGTTCATGGGGTCTCCAATCTCGCGTCAAAGGCTACGCCGAGATCTGCGTGCACACCCGTCCGAGCGAATTACCCGACGGTAAAAAGGCGACGAATTTCCGACTCCGGGTCATTGACCAATTCGGTCTCGGTGTCGATGCGCAGTGTTGGTCTCGACACCGAGTCGTACTGAGCCCACGAGGGATGACCGTGATGGGCGAAACCATGCAGTTCGTCTGCAAACCTGTGCGCGATGGCGTACCGGCCCGGGTCAGAGCCCGTGAAGGTCTCGCCGCCCGGTGCATCGAGATTGTCGAACGCGAACGGGATGTCGAGTGCATGACAGCTGCCGAGAATTCCGCCGAACGCGGGGGTGGGCCACGTGAACCAGTACATCCACGACGGCATCCCGCGCTTCGTACGGTCGTCGAGGAGAGACCACGCGCGGGCCCGGAACGCAGTGTCGCTGTTGACAGCCGACATCAAGAAGTGCGGCGAGTCACCGGGACGGTGCCGTTCGTAGGTTGTCTTTGCTTCCTCGGCACGGCTGCCGAACGTGCGACGGCAGTGTTCGAACCACTGCGTGTCGGTGACCGAATCGGCGTTCGGTTGGAACGCAGCCCAGAGTTTGTTCTCGTCGCGATTGGTTCCGACAACGAACGGAATCGCACACCCCGCGGCCGATGCCAGGAGATCGGCATCGATCACGTCTCCGTCGGCGGTGGGGGCAAACCAGTCGAACTCACGCGACTCCCTCGTGAGCAACGAATTCTGAACTTCGAGAAGCCTGTCCGTCGACAATGCACGGAGTTCGTCGACGCCTGTGCAACCGGCGGCCTCCAGAACGAGATCGAGAATCTGTTCGGCGCGCGTCGCCGTTCGGAGTTGACCGATGGACGGGCTCATCGCCCACGCTTTGTGGAAATACTTCCGCGCATTCGGACTCGCCATGAGCGCAGTGACGGCGGAGCCGCCCGCAGATTCGCCAAAGACGGTGACGTTCTCCGGGTTGCCGCCGAAGTCCGAGATGTGGCGCTGCGTCCAACGCAGCGCAGAGGTCATGTCGAGAACTCCGCAGTTGGTCGACCCGAGAAACCCGAGCACACCGAGCCTGTAGTTGATGGACACGACCACGCAACCGCGCGCTGCGAGATTGGAACCGTGGTACCAATCGAGGGATCCGGCACCGTTCGTGTACGCACCACCGTGAATCCAGAAAAGGACCGGCAACTTTGCGCCGTCGGCGACCGTCGCAGGCGCGTAGACGTTCAGATACAGACAGTCCTCCGACATCGAAGACGAATCGAGCCCGAGAGCCTGTTCGAGGAACCCGGGCACCTGATGACTGATCGGACCGAACTCGACCGCATCGACGGCACCGGACAGTTCGATGTCCTGCGGGGGGCCGAACCTTTCTGCCACGGCGAATTTGATGCCGCGAAACTCCGTTCCGCCACCCTCGCGAGCGATGCCCCGCACCGTCCAGTTGTCGGTTCTGATCTCGTGTGACTCGGTTGACATGAAGCAACCGTACCGCCGCCGGGTGGTCAGGCTCACTAGCGTGAGACCGTGTTCGCTCGGGTTGTCGCCGGTCTGTATGTGCGTTTCAGCGAATGGGTGCAGTTGCACGCCTCGATTTCGCCCGCAAACCGGCGCTCACGCCGATTCCATGCCTTCGGCGCCCGAAGTCTGATCATGTGGAAACCCACCACCATCTTCAACGAGCACTACATCTCGATCGGTTGCGACACACTCATCGGGCCCGGCGTGGCATTGTCCGCCGGAATGGTCTCCGGTCAGGAATGCATCACGAACCCTGTTGTGAAGATCGGGGACCGCTGTCTCATCGGCAAGGGGAGCGGCATCGTGGGACATTTCAACATCGAGATCGGCGACGACGTGTGGACAGGTCACCATGTGTACATCACCGATCAGAATCACGGATACGAAGACGTCTCCCGACCGATATCGCAACAATCGCAGGCCGAGAGGTCGGTGCGCATCGGCAACGGGTCGTGGCTCGGACACGGCTCGATCGTGCTGCCCGGGGTCACCATCGGCGAACACGTGGTGATCGGGGCAAATTCGGTGGTCACCCATGACATCCCGTCCCGCTCGGTGGCTGTTGGGGCTCCGGCGCGCGTGGTCCGTCGTTACGTCGACGGAGAGGGCTGGATCTCCGTGTGACTACACGGACAGATCAAACGGGGGTTGGCACGACTTCATGTCGTTCTCCCGCGCAAATTTCCCCAGCCGTTCACTGACCGGCACGCCTTCGATTTCCTTCTCGGAGAAATACGGTCGGCGATCGGCGGTGCGGAGAGCATCGATGAATTCCCTCCGGTTCTCGATGTACACGCGGTACTCGGCTATCCATTGGGGGACAAGTTCCTTGCCTTTCGCATCAGAGGGGGAGTCAGCCGCGATCTTGTCGATTGCGTTCTCCAATGAGTCAGTCGCCTTCTCGACAATGTCGGCTTTCTTCTGCAGGGCAAGAGGATCATTCGGATCCATTTCCGTCAGATCTTCCAGGGCAAATCGTGCGTCTTCGGCTTTGCGGCAATGTGCTTCGGCACGAGCCTTCCATGCATCGTCACCGATCTTGTTGATGCTTTCGCGGGATGCAAATCCGAACGCGTAGACCCACATGGCAGCGATGAGCACACAGATCACGGAGAGAACGATGCGGGCGAACTTCTGCATGGTCTCAGGTTAGGTGGGGGTCATCGGGAGGGTGGTCTGTACGACAGAGCCAGATGACACACCGGTGCAACGATTCCCAATCCGACAGACAGCGCCGGATGCAGCGACGGAATGTTCCACAGGTCGTCGAGAGATGCGGCACCCGGTCCGGCAATGGCAACAGAGGCGGCCACGAGAGAGATGGCGGCGCAGTATTCCCAACCGCCGTTCGGAAGGAAAATGAAATATCCGACCCTCCAGTGGACCGTGACCACCGCAACAATCATCAAAGAGATGATGACGGCCGCCGAAACGCCGGTGAAAAGACCGACCGCGAAAAGCAACCCGGCAATGATCTCGGACGCGGCCGCGACTCGGGCCTGCACGGTGGGCCATTTCATCCCCATCGAGGCGAACCATCGAGCAGTTCCGTCGATTCCGGCGGCCGAGAAGATCTTGTTCGATCCATGGGCAATCATCGATGCGCCGAATCCCGCTCTGAGCAGCAAGAGGGCAAGGTCGTATTTGTCCATGAGTCACTATGCCATGCCACGACCTTGTCGTGGCTGACAGAATGAAAACGTGGTCGGTCGATTGGTTGCAGTGTCTGTGGTTTTCTGCTCGCTCGGCATCACCGCGTGTTCAAACTCCGGGAGCACCCTCTGCGAGAGAGCCGTGTCGCTTCCGAGCTACACGATGAAGTTTGCATCGGGTCTCGACAATTTCTCCGAGGACCAGTACGAGCAGCTGAGGCTCGAGTCCCTCGATGCACGGGATTCGCTGTCCCTCGTGGCGGGGGAGGCCGAATCCGGCTCGGCGGCGTCGACCCTCTTGGAACAAGTCGACGAGTTCATCGCATCGATGGACGAGACGGGGTGGGACGTCAGCGTCGCCCTGTCGAGCAAGAAGGCAGTCGATGCGGCAAACGTTCTCGGATCGGTCTCGACTCTCGGTCTCGCCAACGAGGTCGATGTATTCGTGATCTCACAGTGCGGTCTGCCGAGCACACTTGCACCCACAGGTCCGTCTCCCGAGACTCTGCCGTCACCTGTCATACCTTCTCCGCTCCAGACCGATCCACCGTCTTCGCCGCCCAATCAGCAGTCGGAGGACCTCGAACTCGGACGCACAGTCGCGACTCTCTTCGGGCTCACGATCGCAGAGAAGGACATGCTCTGTCTCGGTGCCGCACTCCAGGGCGTTTACGACGTCACGTCGGAAGATTCTGACCTCGCGCAGTACCAACGCCAGTTCCAGAAAGCCTTCGATGGATGTTCGGTCGATTTCACGGTTCCGGGGGACTAGGTGGAAGTCGTCATCATCAGGCACGCACAACCCGAATGGGTCAAGAACGGGCTCAATGTGGTGAACCCCCCTTTGACAGATCTGGGGCACCGCCAAGCCGAGGCACTTGCCCGATCGCTGCGTGCACAGCACTTTGATCACATTTTCGTGTCGCCACTGACAAGGGCAGTCCAGACCGCCGAACCGATTCTTCGCGAGTTGGACAGGGAACTGGTCGTGTCGGATTGGCTCGAGGAGATACGCGACCCGATGTGGCACGGCACCCCGGAGGAGAAGGCACAGGAGGCGTGGAAGGCGGAGAAACAGAAGAACTCCGTCGACCGGTGGGACGGGCTCGAAGGAGGCGAGAACGTGCTCGAGTTCGTCGAACGGATCAATCTCGGGACTCTCCTGTTTTTGCAACAACACGGATTGCACCGCAGCGACAGTTCACTGCCCGTGTGGCACGAGTCGGATGCGTACCGTGACGACGCCCGTATCGCACTCGTGTGTCACGCCGGAACGGGGAGCGTCGCGATCTGCCACATGCTCGGGCTCCAACCCACTCCGTGGGAGTGGGAGCGCTTCGTCATCGGTCATGCAACGGTGAACGTCGTCTCGACCCTCAGACTCGGAGACGGCATCACGTTCGGCTTGACCCAACTCTCGGGGAACGAGCACCTTACAGCGGAGTTGCGAACGTATTGACCGTGTGCGAGGGCGCGTTCCGGCGGACCTAATGTGGCGACATGGCAGATGTCGCTCCTCTCAATCCCGATGCGCTCAGGATGTTTTCGTTCGTTGTCTTCTCGAAGTTGGAGGGCGCCGTCACATCCGGAATGATCCATCTCGGCGACCACCTCGGCCTCTACACGGCGCTGGCCGAATCGAAAGACGGACACTCCTCGCACTCCCTCGCCGCGAGCACGGGTCTTCACGAACGATGGGTGAGGGAATGGCTGCACAACCAGGTGGCTGCGAACATCGTCGCGTGCAGAGATATCGCGGCTGACGTGCCGGTCTTTTTCCTGACACCTGAGGCGGTTGCAGTCTTGGCCACTCCCACACATCCCGCATACGGAATGGGCATGTTCCACCGGTTGCCCCAGACCATGGGAGCGTTGGTGCACATGCCCGAATCCTTCCGAACCGGCTTGGGTCTCGACTACGACTCGCACGGTCCCGAGGGTGCCGTCGGAATCGAGCGCAGTTTCGAGCCGTGGAACCAGAACTTTCTGATTCCGCGCGTCATTCCGGCCCTCGACGGAGTCAGGGAGAAACTCGAGTCGGGTGCCCGTGTCGCCGACATCGGCTGCGGTGCCGGTGGCCTGGCGCTGTTGCTCGGCAAGACATTTCCGAACTCCGAGATCGTCGGTTACGACATCTCCCGTCACGCCCTGGCAAGGGCGGCGGAAAGACTCGCCGAGGAGAGGGTGACCAACGTTTCGTTTGCTGATCCACGTTCGACCCCGATCAGCGGAAAGTTCGACCTGATCTGCACGTTCGACTGCATCCACGACATGACCCACCCGACAGAGATGATGAAGACAATCAGGCAGTCGCTCAAAGACGACGGAACATGGTTGCTCGTCGACATCAAGGCCCACGACACGTTGGAGATGAACGTCACAAAGAACCCGATGGCGTCGTTGCTGTACGGAATCAGCGTGCTCAGTTGCATGTCGTCGGCGATGTCGGCGCCAGACGGCGAGGGTCTCGGCACTCTCGGGCTCTCGGCGACGAAGGCAGAAGACATGGCGCGTGCCGCCGGATTCGCCACGTTCGAGCGACTCGATGTCGACCACAACGTGAATGCGTTCTACGAAGTGAGGCCGTAACACACTGAACCCCCGACCCGCCGTGGATCAGTGGCGAGTCGGGGGCGATCAGTGTCCCGTGGATCAGGGTGCAGGACGCGCAGTGGTGACGTCACACGCATCGACTGCGGCAACAATCGACGTGGGGTCGACCGCTTCGCCGCCGCGGGGGTGAACCTCGAAATGAAGATGGGGAGTGTTGGTGCCGCCCGTCTTGCCGTTGTATCCGATGACCTGCCCGGCCTTCACCTTGGTACCCACGGTGATTCCATCGGCAACGGCCTTGAAGTGCCCGTAGAAGAAGTAGGTGCCGTCGGCAGTTGTCAGGCGGACTCCGTTGCCCGCGAGTTTGTCGGTGGCAACGCTGTACACCTTCGTGATGGTTCCGTCTGCGACGGCATAGATCAGATTGCCTTCCTTGGCGATGATGTCGACACCAATGTGGAGACGTCCGCCGCCACGGGGTGCATGCCAGGTGTTCTCGAACGAACACGGACCCTGCACCGGAAAGACCGCAATCTGCACTGCAGGGGGAGCGACGACTCCCAGCGCGATGCCGGTGCGTGTGTCGAGTCGACCCGTCGGTGTGATTCCCTTTGCGGTCTGGAATGCCGAGATCGCATTGGTTGTCGCCGCTCCGAAGATGCCGTCGACTCCACCCTTGACGGTGATGCCGGATGCCACGAGCGCGCGCTGCACGACCGACACCGAGTCACCCTTGTTGCCGCGCACGGGGAGCTTGGTCAGGTAGGCGTTCGGCTGCGCGACGGCAACCGGGGCCGCGACCGGTGCGACGGGGGCAGGCGCGACGAGGCCGAGTGCGGCCGCCGTGGCTCCATCGAGAAGGCCCGTGACGGGAAGACCCTTTGCGGTCTGGAATGCAGAGATGGTCGACGTCGTACCCGACCCGAACATGCCGTCGATTCCGCCGCGCACAACCTGACCGGCGGCCTGCAGTGCGCGCTGCACCGCGACAACGGAATCACCCTTGTGCCCACGCTTCGGCAGGGTGTCGATCGTGAACGGGTAGGCGACAGCCGGAACCGTCGTGGTCGGGGCGGCTGTGGTGGTCGGAGCGGCAGTAGAGGTCGGGGCAGGGGCCACGGTTGTCGACGGAGCAGCGACCTTCAGAACTTTCGCCGTTGCAGCATCGACCACGCCGGTCACCTTCAGTCCGACGACCTTCTGGAAGGTCCGAAGAACGGTGCGGGTGCGCTTGTCGAACAGGCCGGTGATTCCACCGGGCAAGGTGAAGCCGTTGCGGACGATCGCCTGCTGAACGGCAACCACGTGGGGACCGCTTTCGCCGAACTTCGGCTGGCCCGGCGCAGTCTTTGCCTGTGTCGCGGCACTGACAGCAGCAGAAGCCGTCGAGGCGCTTGCCTGCCCGGGCGCCACCAGGATGCCGAGCACGGCAACGGTCGCGGCGAGTGCGATGCGGTTGAGAATGTGAGTGCGGTAGTGAGACATCCGTCTGCTCCCTTGTTGATCCGCAAAAGGGATCGGCAGGGCCGGACGGAACTTGAGGAATTTCTCACGGAAAATGTTCTGGTAACCACTCTCGGTGGTCTATGTGGGCATCTGACTACGGAAAGTGACCCATGAGGAGGAGATTCGGGGCCCGAAACGGTCAGGTTTCAGGGGGCGCGCCAGACAGGCGGCGTGCGAGGTGCAGGAGACGAGGCGGTGTCAGCCGGGGTGGCCGTCGTTGACCGCGAGGAACCCTGACGGCGAATGGGGACCGAGGACGAGCGTCTCGAGAACGCCGATTCCCCGGTGCACCCGACCGTCTGAATCTGTTGCCCGGACGCTGCTGAGTGTCTGCACGTGGAGATGATGCATGGCGGTCGGGTCGGGCACCGGGAGTGGGAAACGATCCGAATCCACGGCGAGTTCGCCCTTCCAGACCCCGTGACCCCATTCGGGGTGGAGGTATCCGAGACCGAACATCTGAAAATGGAGCAACGGCTCGAACTCGACCACGAGACTCGAGTTCTCGAATCCGTATGTCAGATCGAAATGCCGGGCTCGTCTGGTGCCCGGCTCCCAGTCGAAGGAATAGTCGACCGAGTGCGCGTGCTGCACCGTGTCCGTGCCCCGCAACAGGGCACCCGATTGATGCCAACGTTCTCCGTCGGCATATTCGTTGACATCGAAGACGGTGCCGAACCCGTCGAAACACACCGGCGCCCACAGCCAGTAGAACTGCGGCGAATGCGCGACCGGGGCGCCCATCTGCACACGTTCGCCGATTCCCCTGATGCCCCACGACCTGTCGCGTGAGCCGACGATCTCGTCGGGAGTGATGTCGAATGTTTCGCCGTCGACGGTGATTGTGCCGTGCCACTTGCCGAGCTGCGTGAGTCGTGTGTAATGCATCGTCGTACGGTTTCCGGTGAGCGCGAGAAACGGCGGCTCCTCGTACGGAAGTGATGACGCCGTGAACTCGAGCGTCGCCGTCACGGCGTGTTCCGGTGAATCCACCGTGATGCGATGCCGTCGGAGCGGCTCCACGATCTCCACTCTGATCGGCCCGACAGTTGTGCATTCCATGCGGTCGTAGGGAGCGCGCGCCGATGCATGGAGATTCACCTGTTCGCCGTTGCGAATGACACTGAACGACGAATCAACAACGTGTCGATTCGGGTACAGCCCCATGGCCAACGCGAAGAAGAGGGAACCGTCTCGTGAGTAACCGTTGAAGAAATAGCGGTCGTAGTGACTCGGGTCGCCCGATTCCGGGTGTGCGACGGGTTGCCATGTCTGATGAATCGGGTAATCGTCGAACGAGGTGATCATGGTTGTGACCGTAGTCATTCGGGGGCCGGAAGCGGAAAGTGGCTCGTGCGGATGGAGCACCCCTACAGTCGGAGCGTGGCTGTGACCCCGAAGATGTACCGAATCGTCTGTGGGGCGGCACTCGGTTCCCTGTGTGTCATCGTCTTCACCGGAGCCCTTGTGCGACTCACCGGCTCAGGGCTCGGGTGCGAGGACTGGCCGCGGTGCAACGAGTCGAAATTCGTCGACGTGTCGTCCGGTCACACATTCATCGAGCAGGCAAACCGGTTGTTCACGGGAGTCGTGTCGGCCACCGTCATCGCCGCCGTTCTGGTGTCGCACAGGGTGCGGCCCCACAGGCGCGACCTGGTGCTGCTCGCCTGGAGTTTGGTGGCCGGCGTTCTGGCGCAGGTGGTCATCGGTGGAATCGTCGTTCTCACGGGCCTGAATCCCTACGCAAACATGGCGCATTTTCTCGTGTCGTTGGTTCTGATCGGATCAGCGCTCGTTCTCTATCGACGTGCTGCCGTGTCTGCGCTTGATCCGTGGTGGAGACGGGTGCCGTCGGAACAACTGCGACTTCTTGTGCTGCTGCTTCTTGCGTCGATGTGTGCCGTCGTGACGGGCACGGTCGTCACCGCGACGGGTCCGCACGCGGGCGACGAAGACGCCGTGAGATTCGGCTTCGAACTCGAGACGGTTGCCCGCATCCACGGGGGGAGCGTGATGCTGTCGCTCTGTGTCCTTCTCGCCCTCATGTGGCGCGCACGACGTTCGCCCGATCACAACTTTCGCGACTCATTGGCAACCGTGGTGTTCGTTGGCTTCGCGCAGGCAGGAGTCGGCTACCTGCAGTACTTCACCGGGGTGCCCGTGGTGCTCGTCGCGGCGCACATTGTCGGGGCAGTGTCTTTCTTCGTGGCGGTGTTGAACACCGTTCTTTTCCCGAGACCGAATCACATCGGCGCGGATTGAGTCAACGCTGCTCGAGAATGTCGTACAGGTGCGAGCAATCGTTCAGGCCGATCACGTGAGCCGTGTCCGACACGTTCACGGTCGTGATGCTGGTGTTCTCCACCATCATCCACAACGACCTGTCGGTTCCGAGGACCCGGGCCAGAAATGAGTTGATGACACCACCGTGACAGACGACGGCGATGGTCGACCCCCGGTGCATGGTCGCAAGAGCGTTGATCCGTGACGCGACTCGCTCCCTGAAGGCACGGTCACCTTCTCCGTTCGGGATTCCATCCCATGTACCGAGTTCGCGCCACGCAAGAAACTCCGGGTCGTTCGTCGCAGCGCGGCGTCGGAACTCTCCGTTTCCCCAGTCGCCGAGGCGGACCTCCTCGAGATCCTCATGGATCGTCACGGTCAAGCCGTGATGGTCGGCCACCGCCTGTGCCGTGGCATGGGCACGGAGAAGGTGACTCGAATAGACCGCCGCCAGTGTCACCTTCGACAAGCGATGACCCAGCAGTGCTGCCTGTCTCAACCCTTCCTCGTGCAAAGGTGGATCGCTGCTCTCGGGCGAACCGGGAACGATGTCTGCGCTTCGCCCGTGACGGATGAGAAGCACTCTGCAACTGTCACCGACCGAGGGATCGAGTGTGGGTTGCGGAACGCTGGTGGAGTCCGGTGATTCGGTGGGAGCGGGGTCTTTCATGCTTGCTAGTTTGCCCTCATGGCACAAGAAGACGAAGTACTCCTGGACATAGCCGACAACATCGGCACGATCACGCTGAACGCTCCGGGACGCATGAACACGATCTCGGGTCGGATGCTTGACCAGATGTCCGAGAAGTTCCTCGAGGCCGACAAGAATCCTGAAGTGCGGTGCATCATCCTCACGGGCGCAGGACGCGCATTCTGTGCGGGACTCGACCTCGGGTCGCAGGCAGGGAAGACGGAATCACTCGGCGTTCTCGACAACACCGAGGCCAACATGGTCGAGTTCAACATTCGCGACACACCGCCCATCGTGCTGCACGGCCTCGACACTCCCGTGATCTGCGCGTTGAACGGGGGAGCCGCGGGGTACGGTCTCGACATTGCTCTCGGATGCGACATTCGAATCGCAGCAGACACGGCCAAGATGGCACCGGGCTTCGCAAAGCGGGGAATTCTCCCCGAGAGCGGCGGCACGTGGCTGCTCCCGCGCATCGTGGGCTACGCGCGCGCCGCGCAGATCGCGTTCACCGGTCGCACCCTCCTCGCCGATGAATGCCTCGATCTCGGACTCGTGAACGAGGTCGTGCCCGCTGACCAGTTGATGGACAGGGCCCGCGAGATGGCGTCGGAGATTGCATCGAATGCACCCCTTGCGGTCAGGGCCATCAAGCGAATGATGCGCGCCGCAGAGACCGAAACTTTCGAGCAGAACGTGCACCACGTGTTCCTTCAATTGCTGCCGCTCTTCCGCACACAGGATTTCAAGGAGGGTGTGGCCGCGTTCATCGAGAAGCGTCCGCCGAACTTCAAAGGTCGTTGAGCGCAGTGTCGCAATCGGCGTTCGATGTGCTGGGTGTATCGCCCGGAGCCTCCGAAGCCGAGATCAGATCGGCATGGAAGAGGCGCGCACTGATGCTGCATCCCGATCGCGGAGGTTCGCATTCGCAGATGACACTGTTGAATTCGGCACTCGAGGAAGCGCTCCGAAGCGGACCCGCCACGACGGACACCACCAGACCGAGCAAACCCTCGCGCGTGACACGCACGTTCGCGAGCCGCGACGTGTCGTCGTTCACCATCAGCTGTCTTCCGGTGGATGCCTTCGAGACGATGACACTTGTTGCCGCCCACTGCGGACAGCTCACCGACGACGAACCGCCGTATGTCATCGAGTTCACGATGGCCGAGGCGAACATGCCCGGGCTCGCGGACGCCATCTGTCGTTGCGAACTCATGCCCGAAGCAGGTGCCACCACGGTGCACCTCGGGATCTCGGGAGGAGCACAGGTTCCCATCGAGTCGGTCAGAGACCTGCTCGTCGGAATCATCAACGAACTGGATTGCTAGTCGTGTGTCGTCGCGTCGCCCGACTGGTCGGCGGCTGCCTTCTCGAGTCGATCACGCACTGCGCGACCGAGACCTGAATCCTGCGGAAGCACGGCGACAATTGTGTCGGCGCCCGAAAGGTCGGCCTCGCGCATGTCCGAATAGAGGCGTTCTGCGTAGAGTAGCACGTCGCCGTGTTCGATGAGTACCGCGGTTCCCCCGGACTTCTCCGCTCGCAACATTTCGTCGAGAGCCTCGCCATGGTCGTGAACGAGAATCACCCGGGCGCGCGGTGCGTAGTGGGATTTCAGCATCCCGGGCGCACGTGACTCGCCGGTATCGGTCACCGGGTGCACACCGAGAACGACGAAAATGTCATCTTCGGTGATCGCTCCGTGACGGAGGATCTTCACTTCGCCGTCGATGCATTCGACGATCGTCGACTCGACACCGACTTCGCAGGGCCCACCGTCGAGAACCATGTCGACATCGTCGCCGAGATCCGACACGACGTGCTGCGCGGTGGTCGGACTCACTCTTCCGAACCTGTTCGCCGACGGGGCCACCACCGCCGTGTCAACAGCCGCAAGCACCTCGAGTGCGACCCGGTGGTCGGGCACACGCAACGCAACCGTGTCACGACCGCCCGTCACCCAGTCGGGGACACGCGCAGTGCGGCGCACCAACAGCGTGAGCGGTCCCGGCATGAACCCATTTGCCAGGATTCGGGCGTTTTCGTCGATGACACCCCATGTCTCGAGATCTTCACTCGATGCAAGGTGAACGATGAGGGGATGCGTGCGGGGGCGTCCCTTCGCCTCGAAAACCCGTTCGACGGCGACCCGGTTCTCGGCCAGCGCGGCGAGCCCGTAGACGGTCTCGGTCGGGAGACCGATGATTCCGCCGGCCAGCAATGTTGCTGCAGCACGTTCGACATCGACCGTGAGTCGGGCATTCGTCATGCAAGGAATTCCAGAATGGCGTCGATGAACGAGAATGATTCCGGTGTGGCGAAGTGATCGGTGTTCTTCAACACAACGAGTTTCCCGTTCGGAAACGCAGATGCAAGTTGGTCCGCCGGAGCCGTGAAGTCGGCGTCGCCGATGACCACGAGCACTTCGTTGGTGACACGCGAGAGAGCCTGCTTGTCGAGTGGTTCACTCGGCGGTCTCTTCATCACGGCGGTGAGTGCCGCCAGATCGTTGCCGGGTGTGTTGCCGTAGTGGGCAAACATCCTGGCAAAAGTGTCGTCCTCCGGCGCACGACCCTCGAGAGCATGGACAATGCGCTTGTTTGCCTCCGGATCGGATTTTTGGAACACGCCGTTCCCGATGCCGGCGAGCACCACGCGACGAAAGCGAGCGGGCTCACTCGACAGTGCTCTCACGAGAGTCAAGGCTCCCAGGGAGAATCCGACCGCGTCGACGACCGGCGGCTGACTCACGAGACGGCCGAGGAGCCATTCCGGAAGCGTCGCGTAGGCCTCGGGGTCGTGCGGCTTCTCTTCGTTTCCGTGTCCGAGTAGATCGACTCCGATGACCGTGCGACCCATGTCCTCCAACAGAGCGTCGATTCCCGGCTTCTGCCATGTCTCCCTGAAACTGCCCGCCCAACCGTGGATGAGGGCAACGGGAATGTTCTCTGAAGACGCCATGCGAACACGGTAGTCTCGTAACGCCCTATGCGCTTCCTGCAACAGCTCCCCGCGCACGACCTGACCTACAACGACGTCTTCATGGTCCCCAGCATGTCGACGGTTCCGTCACGGTTGGACGTCGACCTGAAGACAAATGACGGGATCGGCACGAACATCCCCATCGTGGTGTCGAACATGACCGCCGTTGCGGGTCGACGCATGGCCGAGACCGTCGCACGACGGGGTGGTCTTGTGGTTCTCCCGCAGGACATACCTCTCGACATCATCAAGATCGTCGTCGACTACGTGAAGACGCGTCACTCCGTGTTCGAGACACCCATCACTCTCGCACCCGAGGACACGCTCGGAGAGGCGATGAGCCTCATCCACAAACGCGCTCACGGCGCCGTCGTCGTCGTCGACTCCGAGAACCGTCCTCTCGGCATTTTCACCGAACACGATGCGGCCGGATACGACCGTTTCACGCAGCTGAAGAACGTGATGAACCTCGACATGGTGTGTTTCCGCGATTCGATGTCGGTTGTCGACATTCATGACGCTCTCGTCGAGCAGAGACTCAATTTCGCACCCGTCACGGACGACGCGGGAACGCTCGTCGGCGCAATCACCCGCAAGGGCTCCCTCCGCTCCACGATTTATGCCCCGGCCGTCAACCACGCCGGTCAGTTCCTCACGTCTGTCGCCGTCGGAATCAACGGGGATCCGGCCGCGAGAGCGCGCGAACTCGTCAACCTCGGGGTCGATGTCCTCGTGATCGACACGGCGCACGGGCACCAGGCCACGATGTTGCGCGCAATCGAGGCGGTGCGCAAGGCGGCTCCAGGCACGACTCTCGTCGCGGGGAACGTGGTGACCCGCGAGGGAACTCGCGACATTGTCAATGCTGGTGCCGACATCGTCAAGGTCGGCGTCGGACCCGGAGCGATGTGCACCACGCGAATGATGACCGGTGTCGGCAGACCCCAGTTTTCGGCCGTTCTCGAGTGCGCAGAAGTTGCCCGCTCGATGGGAAAGCACGTGTGGGCCGACGGAGGAGTCAGATACCCCCGCGACGTGGCCCTGGCTCTCGCTGCCGGCGCCGCAAGCGTGATGTTCGGGTCATGGCTCGCCGGAACCTACGAATCTGCCGCCGACACTCTGCGCGACACCGAGGGCCGTCTCTACAAGGAGAGTTTCGGCATGGCGTCGAATCGGGCCGTGCGCAACAGGACGCGCACCGAATCCGCATTCGAACGTGCCAAGAAGGAACTTTTCGAAGAGGGCATCAGCACCTCGCGGATGTACCTCGACCCGATGCGTCCGGGCGTCGAGGACATCATCGACCAGATCGTTGCAGGCCTGCGTTCGTCGTGCACGTACGCGGGCGCCGCGACTCTCGAGCAGTTCCACGAGCGAGCCGTCGTCGGGGTGCAGAGTTCTGCGGGTTACGACGAGGGTCGTCCTCTCGGCACCAGTTGGTGACCCGTGGCGGTCATTGCAATCGACGGCCCTGCAGGAGCAGGCAAGTCGACGGTTGCCCGTCTCGTTGCGAGTGAAACCGGACTGCCGTATCTGGACACCGGCGCCATGTACAGATGTGTGGCTCTTCGGGCGTTGCGCACCGGCACCGATCCGAACGACGCCGCGGCGGTCGGACGCATCGCCTCCGACATTGTCATTCGTCTCCACGGGGAGCACACGTTTCTCGACGGAGAAGACGTGAGCACGCACATTCGCACACCCGAAGTTGCGGCGGTGGTGAGTGTGATCGCAACCCACACCGCGGTTCGTGACGCAATGCGCCGCCAGCAACAGGCATGGATTCGCGAAAAGGGCGGGGGCGTGGTCGAAGGCCGTGACATCGGCACGGTCGTGTTCCCGGATGCCGACGTGAAGATCTTCCTCACCGCCTCGCCGGAGGAGCGTGCCCGTCGGCGCGTCGATCAACACGGGGGAGACGTGAACGAGGTCGCCCGCGCCATCGATGAACGAGACCGCATCGATTCGACGCGCACCGACTCGCCGCTGCGACCCGCGCACGACTCGGTTCCTGTCGACTCCACGGGAAAGACCATCAACGACGTCGTCGCAGAAATCGTAAACGTGTACCGCTCAAGGAGCAGATGAATCATGGCAGAAGTGGACACCCGCCTCATCGGGCAATCGCCGATCGGAAGAATCTTCTACAAGGTGATCCGTGGCCTCGTTGTTGGGTTGTCGGTGGCATACACCCGTACAAAAGTTGTCGGAAGACACAACATCCCCAGAGAGGGTGCGTATCTGCTGGCACCGATCCACAGGTCGAACATCGACACGCCGCTGGCGGCGGCTGTCACCAGTCGTCGTCTGCGCTTCATGGGTAAGGATTCCATCTGGAAGGTGAAACCGATCGGTTGGATCATCTCTGCGCTCGGCGCATTTCCGGTCACGCGAGGCACTGCCGACCGAGAGGCGCTGAAACGCTGCGTCGCAGTTCTCGAGTCCGGTGAACCGCTCGTTCTGTTTCCGGAGGGGACCCGTCAATCGGGCCCCGTCGTGCAGCCGTTGTTCGACGGCGCCGCATACGTCGCAGTGAAGGCGGGCGTGCCGATCATTCCCGTGGGGATCGGCGGCTCGGAGCGTGTCATGCCCAAGGGATCGAAGATGATCTACCCGCGCAAGTGCGTGCTCGTGGTCGGCGAGCCGATTCACGCGCCGCGGGACGAGTCGGGGCGGATTCCCCGCAGCGCAGTGAAAGAAGTGACCGAACGCCTCTCGGCCGACCTGCAGAGACTTTTCGACGAGGCACAACAGCTCGCCGGAACTCCGAACGTGTACTAAGCGGCGAAGAAGGCCTTCGCGAGATCGAGCAGATGCTTTGGATCGTCGCTTCCGCACATTTCGCGCGCCGAATGCATCGACAACTGCGGAACACCGACGTCGATTGCCTCTATGCCCAGACGGGTCGCAGTGATCGGCCCGATGGTTGATCCGCACGGCATGTTGTTCCGGGAAACGAAGGTCTGCAGCGGCACGTGTGCGGCACCTGCGAGCGTGCGCAGGTGCGCTGCTCCGCGCGCCGATGTCGCGTAGCGCTGGTTCCCGTTCACCTTCAACGCAACTCCGCAGTTCGGCAAAGGGGAATGACGGGCTTCGTGACGTTCGCGATAGTTGGGATGCACCGCGTGGGCGTTGTCGGCGGAGAGGCACCACGAATCGCGAAGGATGTCAGAACGTTCTGCCGCCCCGAGTCCACGTGCCTCGAGCAACGCGCCCACCACATTTTCGAGAAGCGGTCCGCCCGCGCCCGTGACGCTGTCGGATCCGACTTCTTCGTGGTCGTTCAGGATCGCGATGCAGGTGTACGACGATGTCGCCCCGACGAGGGCATGTATCGCGGCCCAACACGACAACTGGTTGTCGAGACGTCCGCTCACGAGAAAATCGGAATCGTGTCCGAGCAGACCCGACTTCTGGACGTCGTACAGATGTGCGTCGAAGGCCGCCACAGACGCAACGCCTGTGATGCCTGCGAGCCAATCGGAGAATGTCGGAGCGTTCACGCCCCACACGGGCACCGTGTGCTGATGGCGATCGAGCATGAGACCGCGCTCGTTGATCTCACGATCGAGATGAATCGCCAATTGCGGAACCCTGGCAAGCGGCACTCCGGCGTCGAAGAGTTTCACCGAACCGTCGGCCGCAATGACGCGACCCGCAAGTCCGAGGTCGCGGTCGAGCCACGAGTTGAGGAGCACACCCCCGTAGATCTCCACACCCAGTTGAGCCCAACCGTGCGACAAGATGTCGGGATTCGGTTGGAGTCGCAGGTTCGGCGAATCGGTGTGCGCCCCGACGATGCGAAGGGGAGCCCCCGCAGCGCCCGTCGACCACGCAACGATGGCCCCGTCGACCGCGAGAAACCCCTTCGGGGAGAGCCCATCCGACAGGTTCCGGTGCTCGGCGAAGCCTCCCGCGACGAGAACATCTCGTGCCGTCGCAACAACATGAAAAGGTGTCGGCGACGCGTCGAGCCAACTGCAGAAGGACGAGATTTCGGGTGAGGTCTCAGCCATGGAACAAGCCGATGGGAAGTCCGGTGCCACGGAGGTGCGAGGTCTCGTTCACCGACAGAATGCTGCGATGTCCCTGCGACGACGCCGCAATGCGATGGATCGATGTGTAGTTCGGATAGAAGAACTGGCCGCGGCTGATGCCGATCACGTGGGAGACGTACGCGTTGATGACCCCGCCGTGGCAAGTCACGACCACTCGTTGGCCCTTGTGGTTGTCGACAATTCTGTCGAGTGCCGCAATGACCCTCTGATTGAAGATCTCCGGATCCTCCTCGGAGGTCCATTCCCCGCTGGCGAGCTCTCTCCATCTCGGATCGTTCGCCGCCTTCAGTTCCTCGATGGGGATGTATTCGTTCGAATGCTGATCCCACTCGGCAACATCGGGCTCGACAATGGGAGACAGGCCCTTCAGTGCCGCGAGCGGGAGAGCTGTTTGGTGCGCCCGCTTCATGGGACTTGTGTAGATCGCATCGACGTGCTCGAGCGCGAGATAGTCCCCGAGATGACGCGCCTGGGCATGTCCTTCGGACGAGAGCTCCGGGTCTGCCGGACCGTCGACGTTCTCGCGGCGAACGGGCAGACCATGTCGAACCAGAATCAATTCCATTGCTGTGAGATGATAAGGGCGTGAACGGAACCTTTTCGCATTCGAACCGTTCTCCCCACATCGAGACGATCGAATCGGGGCCCGACAGCGACATTCTCGTGGTGCTCATCCATGGCTCGCTCGACAGAGCAGCGGGAATGGCCCGAATCGGCCGTCTCGTTCAGGTCACGCACCGCACGATTCGCTTCGACAGGCGCGGCTACGGATCACATGTCGACCACCCGGGCCCCTTCACCGTCGCTGGGAATGCAGACGACGTGATCTCGATGATGGACGGGCGTCGTTCGGTCCTGATCGGCCACAGTTACGGCGGAAACATTGCCCTCTCGGTGGCGGCACGGGTGCCCGACCTGGTGGTCGGTGTCTCCACCTACGAAACTCCGATGTCGTGGCTCGAGTGGTGGCCGAAGGATTCAGCCGGCGGCACTGCATTGAATGCGTCTCCCGGGGACGCTGCGGAGACGTTTCTCGTGCGCATGATCGGCAGGGAACGGTGGGACCAGCTCCCGGAAAAGACAAAGTCCCAACGACGGCAGGAGGGGCGTGCCCTGCGCGAGGAGCTTCTCGACCTGAGGTCTGCTGCGCCATGGAATCCGGAAGACATCACGGCTCGCGTGTTGTGCGGACGCGGAACGAGAGGGATGGAACATCATCTCGTGGGCGCACCGCGACTTGCAGACATGTTGCCGAACGCGACGCTCGTTTCGATCGATGGGGCAGGGCACGGGGCACCTGTGTCGCATCCGGGCGAGTTTCACGCCCGACTGATTGCACCTCACTTGGAGGGCAGCGGCACCTTCACGTTGATGTCCTGACCGAAGAACGTGCAGGTCGTGTCCACCGTGGCCGATGCAGTGGCCTGGGCCTTCACCTTGTCGACGCAATCGGAGATCTCTGCGCGCTGCGAGTAGCCCGCAAACGCAATGCCGACGAACACCGCAGTCGAAACAACCTTGCCGACCACCGACGAGATGACCTTCATCAACACGATGGCGACCAGAACCGAGGCTCCCGACAGACCGAGAGCGAGGTTTTTCAGGGTTTCGGGGTCTGTTGCGGCAAAGATCATGGTCATGGCGCAATGCTAGGCACACCGATGCCCGTACCCTTGACACCATGTCCGCGCCAGCCTTCAGCGTCGCCATTCTCATCGGCGGGGACAGCTCGCGCATGGGCAAAGACAAGGCGACCTTCGAGATCGACGGCGTCGCAATGGCGAACAGGGTTTCGATGGCCGCCAAATCTGCGGGTGCGAGCGAGATTCTGCTGGTCGGCGGGACCCAGGCAAAGGCAAAGAAACTCAACGGCACCTGGAAGAAGGATGCGTACCCCGGAGAAGGTCCGCTCGGCGGAGTGATCACAGCCCTGAAAGCGGCAGAGAACGATTCGGTTGTCGTTCTCTCGTGCGACATGCCGTTCATCACCGACGCCGTCATCGCAAGCCTCGTGAGGGGCTTGAACGACGCGCAAGCTTCTGTCGGTCGCACCGACCGTCTCAACTGGCTCTGCTCGGCGTGGTCGAAAGACGAGTGTCTCGACACCCTGCAATCGGTGTGGAAGCGAAAAGAACGCGCTGTTCACCGCGCGGCGGTGTTGCTCGACGTCGCCGAGGTTCCCGTGCCGGCAGTCGCCGTTCGCAACATCAACAGTCCCGAGGATCTCATCGAGCCTGTCGACCCAACTATTGTGAAGAAATGACCTGGTCCGAGACCGATACCGCAACTCTCGCATCGCTCGACGAACCCTGTGTTGTCGATGTCAGGGAACCGGATGAATACGAGTCGGGACACATCCCCGGCGCAATCAACTTTCCCCTGAGCAGTCTCACTTCGACATTCGGTGCGATTCCGGGTGCGGGCGTCGTGCACGTGGTGTGTCAGGCCGGTGGTCGCAGTGCAAGAGCGTGCGAATTTCTCTCCCAGCAGGAGCAATTTGCCTCGACCACATTTGTCAACGTGAACGGGGGGACCGGTGCCTGGATTCTCGAGGGACGCCACGTCGTCGTCGGCAACGAACCTGCCTGACATCGCGTTCGAGTGGATCGACTCGAACGCAGGTGTGCGCGAATTCGTTCAGGCGAATCTCGGGGCTGCCACCTATTTTCTCGACACGGAATTCCACCGCGAGAAGACATATTTTCCCCAACTTGCCCTGGTTCAGATCTGCATCGGAGACACGATCACCCTGATCGACCCGACCATGATCGATCCCGGGAATCTCCGGCCTCTTCTCGACGGTCCGGGGCTCTGCGTTCTGCATGCCGCACAGCAGGACCTCGACGTGCTGTCGCAAACCGTCGGCACCGTGCCCTCGAGGATTCTCGACACGCAGATTCTCGCGGGATTCCTGGGCCATGCCCAGCCCTCGCTTGCGTCACTGCTCCAGATATTCCTCAAGATTTCCCTGCCGAAGGGCGACAGGCTCACCGACTGGTTGAGGCGTCCGCTCACGCGCGATCAGCTGTCGTATGCGGCCTCCGATGTCGCCCACCTTCCCGCATTGCTCGACATCATGCTCGGTCGACTCGCAGACAACGGTCGGTTGCCGTGGGCCGAAGAAGCGTGCGAGGAACTCAGGCAACGTCGCACCGGACCTCAGCCGGCGGAGGACGCATGGCTGCGAGTGAAGGACATCCGCACGGTGAAGGGACGTTCACGTTGGGTTGCGCGAAGCGTCGCCAGGTGGCGCGAGAACAGGGCGATGGAACTCGACATCCCGCCGCGACACGTGCTCTCCGACATAGCGGTGCTCGGAATTGCACAGCGTTCGCCGCGGACGAGTGAGGAACTCTCGCAGTGCAGAGGGGTCGACAACCGTCACGTCAACGGCGCTCAGGGCAAGGCGCTGATGAATGCCATCCGCGAGGGAGTCGACGACGCAAGCAAGGGCGACCTCGCGTTTCCCTCGTCGGACACAGACGACCTCGACAAGAGTTTCCGGCCGGCGGCGACCCTCGTGTCCGCATGGGTCACCGAATTGGCGCGACAGTCAGAACTTGATGCCGCGCTCCTCGGCACGAGACGTGACATCAACGACCTGTTGTCCGGGGCACCCAACGCTCGATTGCGTCACGGATGGAGAGCAGAGATTGTGGGTCGTGACATCGAGGACCTCGTCGCCGGGCGCAAGGCCCTGACATTTGTCCACAGGAACGACGAAACAGGCCTCAAGTTGGTTGATGTCGCCGACGAATGAGGCAATTACCCCGAAACCGTCTCATTTTCCTGTAAAGTATCGGAGATTGTCCATACGGCACTAGTGCCACACACTGTTCGGAGACCGACCGTGAAAAAGGGTCGACATCGCCGGTTCGAAGAAGCGCGCAAATTGAAGCAAGCTGGTCCCTCGGCCGCAGATCTAGGTTTCGGGGACTCCTCCCGTTCGACGTCGACTGAAGACGACGAGTACGCAGCAATCGCCGAACGTTACGGCGTCACCTTTGATGATGACGACGAAGACGACGACACCGACGAAGACGACGAATAAGTCGTTTTCCTTCTTCGAAAACACAACCCCCTCATGACCTCCTCTCTTCGTAATGTCGCCATGGTTGCGCACGTCGACCACGGAAAAACCACCCTTGTCGACACTTTGCTCCGTTCCACCGGCGCCTTCGCCGCGCATCAGCAGGTGGTCGACCGCGTGATGGACTCCGACGCGCAAGAGCGCGAACGGGGCATCACGATCCTCGCCAAGGCCGCGCGCATCACCTACAACGGAACTCTCATCAACCTGGTGGACACTCCGGGGCACGCCGATTTCGGTGGGGAAGTCGAGCGCGCTCTTGCGCTGGTCGACGGAATCGTTCTGCTGGTCGACGCGGCCGAGGGTCCGTTGCCTCAGACCCGCTACGTGTTGTCGAAGGCATTGAGTCGCGGGCTGCCCACGATTCTCGTGATCAACAAGGTCGACCGACAGGACGCCCGGGCAGAGGAAGTGCTCGGGGAAGTCGAACAACTCTTCCTGGATCTTGCGATGAGCGACGACCAACTTGCATTCCCCGTCATCTCTGCGGTTGCCCGCGAGGGACGCGCGATGAAGGGCATCGGCATGCCCGATGCAGACGCTGATCTCTCGTGCCTTCTCGACACCATCATCGCCACCGTCCCAGCGCCGGTGGTCGATTCAAGTGCGCCGCTCACCGCGCTCGTCACGAACCTCGATGCATCGGATTATCTCGGCCGTCTCGCCATCGGCCGGGTGCAGAGCGGAACCATGAGGAAGGGTGACACGGTCGCGCTCTGGGGCAAGGACACCGACGGAAACCCGCTGAAGCGTCGCATTGCACAGTTGAGCGTTTTCGACGGAATCGGGCGCACCGAAGTCGACCAGATCACGGCGGGAGACCTCTTCGTGCTGGCCGGAATCCCGGAAGTCGAGGTGGGCGACACCATCGCCGCGCCCGAGGTCACCGCAGCCCTGCCGAGACTGGAAGTTGACGAACCGGTCATCCGCATGAGCTTCGGCGTGAACACCTCGCCGTTCGCCGGTCGCGAGGGGAAGTTCGTGACGAGTCGCCATCTGAAGGAGCGCCTCGCAAAAGAGATTCTCGGAAACGTCTCGATCAAGATTGCCGACACCGATTCACCCGATGTCACGAGCGTTGCCGGACGCGGCGAACTCCAACTGGCGGTGCTCATCGAGAACATGCGACGAGAGGGTTTCGAACTGCAGGTGAGCCGGCCCGAGGTCATCACGAAGGACATCAACGGCAAGAAACACGAACCGCTCGAGGCCGGCACGTGCGACGTACCCGACGAACATGTCGGAACCGTCACGCAGGCGTTGGCGCCGAGAAAGGGTCGGGTCACCGACCTGCGCCCGGGCGATCCCGGACGCACCATCGTGTCGTTCGAAGCGCCGTCGCGGGGTCTCATCGGTTTCCGCTCGATGCTGATGACACAGACGCGCGGAACTGCGTTGTTGCACCAGACGCACGCCGGGTGGACTCCCTGGGCCGGAGAGCTCCCGCACCGGATCGGTGGCGCAATGATTGCCGACCGAATCGGTTCCACCACTGCCTACGCGCTCGACAACCTCCAGCTGCGCGGAGAGCTTTTTGTGCATCCCGGCGTCGAGGTGTACGAGGGGATGGTCATCGGCGAGGGTGCCCGAAGCGAAGAGATGGTGGTCAATGCCGTGCGTGCCAAGGAAAAGACCAACATCCGAACCCACAGCCACGACGACGGAGTCAAGTTGGCCGCCCCCGTCGACCACACTCTCGAATCCGCAATCGAATGGATCGGCGACGACGAGCTCGTCGAGGTCACCCCGAAGAGCATCCGCATCCGCAAGCGACTTCTGGCACTGGAGGACCGCAAGCGGGCCTTCAAGAAGAACGGCTGATCACTTCTTCTTGCGCACCGCAGGGTGGGGAAGCGGCACCGCGGTCGGCCGGGTGAGTTGTTCCACCATGATCTCGTAGGACTTCGGGCCCATCATCTCGGTGAGTTCGTCCTTGAAGAACACATAGGCGGGATCCTTGCCGACGAATGCATCTGCCGACTCGGTGCACCACCAATGAAAGTCGTCGCCGCCTTCACCCCAGTCGCGTCGCTTCCACTCGCGGATCGTCGAGATCACGTACCCGCCGTCTTCGGTGTAGTCCTCGTGCCGAACCGGCACCTGCCAGCAGACATCGGGTTTCCAGTCCATGTGCCTTTCGCCGGCCTCGACAGCCGCGATGTGGAACGCGCAGCCGGTTCCGCCCTCGAAGCCCGGCGGATTGTGGAAGATGCATGCGCCGTTCACGACACGCGTCTTGATGTCGTCGCCCTTGCCGACCATCCACTTTCCGTCGGTTCCCTTGGCGAAGTTCTTCCAGTGCCTGGGCTTGAGTCGTTTCACGTACTTCTTCACGGACTTGAGGTCGTCCTCGTCGAGGAAGTGGGCACCGTACGAACAGCACCCCTGCATGAGTTCCGGTGTCGGGTCGTCGTGCACGCCCTTGCAACCTTCTCCGTAAATGCACTTGTAGTTCGATCGAAGGAACGTTGCGTCGATCATCCATGTGCGCAATTCGTCGGGATCCTCGAAACTGATCCATTCGCGGGGCTGTTCTTCTCTGAGCACGGTCACTCACTCTATGTCATCGCGGCTCAGTGTGCCCAAAGTTGTTGACTACCATCGCCGACGGAAGTCGAAAGCAGAACCATGGACCATTCAGCGCAAGTCAGCAGCATCGTTTCCGAACTCGAGACGATCGCAGAACGCATGAACGACATCTCGATGTCGATTCTCTCCGCCGCCATCGAGCAGGGCGCCACTGCGCGACCCTCGCAAGAGAAGTCGCTTTCCCAGGCACGTCGCGCCGTCGAGAAGGCGATCCACCTTTTGCGCTCGGGTCAGTAGCGGTTCACCGCATCGATCAGCGGGCGCAGATCGGCGAATCCCTTGGCTGCGTAGTCGAGCGAGATGCGATGAAGATCAACCACATCGTCGTCTCTCACCTCGTCGGACGTGGCCGGAACCTGGTCGATCACGCCATCAACCGCGAGATGGGAATGTTCGCGGGCAATTGCGGAAAAGTCGGCGTCGGGGATGCGTCGGTGAATCCTCATGTAGAGACGGTTGTTCACGAAGCGTATGGAGTGGTAATTGCGGTAGAACCCGACCACTTCCTCGACCGCCTCCGGGACACTGTCGGTGATTCTGTACAGGGAGACGTCTGACGGAGAGATGAGCCCGTGCGCTAGCAGGAGAGGTTCCATCACTTTCATCAGCGGCGTCCAGAACGGGTCACCCGGCACCTCGAGAAACACGATCGGAACAGGCACCGACTTGGCGGTCTGGGCGAGCGTCAGGAGTTCGAACGTCTCATCCAGCGTGCCGAATCCCCCCGGCAGACACAGAAACGCGTGCGACTCCTTCACGAGCATGAGTTTGCGAGTGAAGAAATAGCGCATGCTCACGTACTTCTCGTCGCCTGCAATGACCGAGTTCGCCCCCGTTTCGAAAGGGAGTCGAATGGAGACGCCGATCGAGTTCTCGCGGCCGGCGCCGATCATGCCTGCTTCCATGATTCCGGGTCCTGCGCCGGTGACCACCATGTAACCGGCATTCGCCAGCTCCCGGGCCGTCTGGACCGTGACGGAATAGATCGGATTGTCGGCGGTTGTCCTGGCGGAACCGAAGATTGTCACCTTGCGCGTGTCACGGTACGGGGCGAACATCTCGAATGCTCTCGTCATCTCGTCCAGGGCGGTGCCGGCAATCTTCACGTCGAGCGACGATGCGGAACCGTTCATCATCTTCGTGGCCGAAACGAGAATCTTCTCGAACTGGCGCACATCGGCAGATGGTCGTTTTGAGTCGACTCCCGTGCGAAGCAGTTCGCGGAGCTTCCCGATGAGATCGCCCGATCCTTCGTCTGTTGACATGTTCAAAGCGTAGTTCAGCGGAAAGTTGATGCCTTTTCGCGCAGAGCGTCCAACAACTCCTCGAAACTCTTCACGAACGATGTCACTCCTTCGTTCTCGAGGGTGTGCGCGATCGCGGGGAGGTCAATACCCATCTGCGTCAACCTGTTCCATTGATCCACGGCGCGATCGACATCTCTCGTGACCGTCTCGGCAACAGTCCCGTGGTCGGCGAAGGCCTCGAGAGTCGGCTCGGGCAACGTGTTCACCGTGTGGCGACCGATCAATTCGTCCACGTAGAGAGTGTCCTTGTAGGTCGGGTTCTTTGTCGACGTGGAGGCCCAGAGGGGTCGCTGCGGATTGGCACCCGCGCGCTCAAGGCGCTCCCACCGCGCGCCGGAGAATTTCTCGAGGAACAACCGATACGCGATCTTTGCCTGGTTGATGGCCGCGGCGCCCCGCAGGTCGCGCGATTCTTCGGTGTCGATTCTCTCGAGCAACGGGTCGACCGCATTGTCGACGCGACTGATGAAGAAACTGGCGACGCTCTGCACTGCTGAGACGTCGAGCCCGGCGTCGACACGGTCGGCTGTGCCGTCGATGTACGCGTCGATCACTTGTTCATATCTCTCCACGCTGAAGATCAAGGTCACGTTCACGGAGCGACCCTCGGCGATCATCGAGCGAATCGCAGGAAGACCCTCCTCGGTGGCCGGAATCTTGATCATCACATTCGGGCGGTTGATGCGATCGTGCAGGTTACGGGCCGCGTTCAAGGTTCCGGAAGTGTCACGCGCGAGAGAGGGGTCGACCTCGATGCTGACGAAGCCGTCAACCCCGTTCGACGCTTCGTACAGAGGGCGGAACACGTCGAGGGCGCCGACGATGTCGTCGACCACCAGAGACCAGTATGCGTCCTCCACGGACACACCTGATCGAATGAGATCCGAGAACTGAACGTCGTAGTCGGTCGAGCCCTGGATGGCCTTCTGGAAAATCGTGGGATTCGAGGTGAGACCTCTCACGCCTCGTTCGACGAGGGCACGCAACGATCCGTTCTGGAGATAACTGCGCTGGAGATTGTCCAGCCAGGGACTCTGGCCGCACTCATCGTGCAATCTGTGGAGCAACCCGGTCACTTCTCGAGAATCCTCCTCGTCGCCGCAACCACTGCATCTACTGTGATCCCGAGCTTCTCCATCACGACTGGCCCGGGAGCACTCGCTCCGAAGCGGTCGATTCCGACGCATTCGTCGACCCAACGGTGCCAACCGAATGTCGAACCTGCCTCGACGCTGACGCGGGGAAGCCCCGGTCGCATCACGGCGTCTTGCTCGGTGCGCGACAACGCAGCAAAACGATCCCACGAGGGGAACGACACCACATCGACCTCGACACCATCGGTTGACAGCACGTCGGCCGCGGCGAGAGCCACCGACAATTCGCTGCCGGTGGCGATGAGTGATGCGCGGGCAGATGCTGACGAACGGATCAGCGCCGCGCCCGGGCCGACCGCGGAACCGTCGGTCAGCGACGGAACATTCTGACGAGACAGGATGATGGCGGTCGGACCCTCGTGGGTCACAGCCGCCAGCCACGCCTGGGCGGTCTCGTTCGGGTCGGCGGGGCGGATCACCTGCAGACCGGGTATCGCCCTCAACGACGCGAGATGCTCGACGGGTTGGTGGGTTGGCCCGTCTTCTCCGACCCCGACGGAGTCGTGGCTGAAGACGAAGACACAACGGGCACGGGACAGAGCGGCAAGACGAATGCTCGGTCGCATGTAGTCGGCGAACACGAAGAACGTCCCGGCAACCGGAATGACACCACCGTGCAGTGCCATCCCGACGAGTGCCGCGCCCATTGCGTGTTCACGGATGCCGTAGTAGACCTGCCGACCCTCTCGGTGGGTCGACGAGAACGGAGAGATTCCCGACAGCTTCGACCCCGTGTTTCCGGTGAGGTCTGCCGCACCTGCGACCACATGTGCAAGGACATCGCCCGTCGACTCGAGAACCTTCTGGAACGCCTGACGAGTCGCGAGATTCGTCGTCGCATCGAATGCCGGAAGCGCGGCGGACACGGTCGCGCGGTCCGCGACGCGGGACCTCGCCTCGAGCGAGGAGCGCTCTTCCTCGGAAGTGCCCGAACGCCACTGCGACACGCTCGCTTCACCGCGGGCGGTCATGTGGGACCGGTACGCAGCGACGAGTTCATCGGGCGCCCAGAACGGTTCGTCGGGGATGCCCATGATGTTCTTTGTTGCCGAAATGTGTTCGGCCGTGAACGGGTTGCCGTGCGCTTCGTGCTTGTCGGTGAGGTCGGGTGAGGGGTAACCGATGTGCGTACGCAACACGACGAGGGTGGGTGCACCGGAGTTCGATTTTGCCTGCACGAGCGCCGCCTCGATCGAGTCGAGGTCGTCTCCGACATCGCCCAACTCGATCACGTTCCATCCGTACGACCGGAAACGCATCGGCACGTCGTCGGAGCACGTGAGATCGGTCGAGCCGTCGATGGTGATCTTGTTGTCGTCGAAAACGCAGATCAATCTGCCCAGACGGAGGTGCCCGGCGAGAGATGCTGCCTCGTGACTGATTCCCTCCATCAGGCAACCGTCACCGGCGATGACGAATGTGTGGTGGTCGACAACGTGCGCACCGAACGTCGCCCGGAGATTCTCCTCGGCGATGGCCATGCCGACCGCGTTGGCGAAGCCCTGGCCGAGCGGTCCCGTGGTGACCTCGACTCCGTCGGTGTGACCAACCTCGGGGTGCCCGGGTGTAAGCGAGTCCCACTGACGGAAGTTCTTCAAGTCGTCGATCGTCAAGCCCCAGCCACCGAGGAACAACATCGAATACTGAAGTATCGACGCGTGACCGTTCGACAGAATGATGCGGTCTCGATCCGGCCACGTCGGATCCTGCGGATGATGCTTCATCACGCGGCTGTAGAGAACATGGGCGAGGGGAGCCAGCGACATGGCGGTTCCCTGGTGGCCGCTCTTTGCTTTCAGAGGTGCGTCCATGGCAAGACCACGGATCAGCGCGACGGCCTGGCGGTCTTGTTCTTCAGTCAGTTTGTGAGCCACGTAGTGACACTAATCGGCGGTGCACTTCGACCACGTGGAGGTCGTCGTCGAAACAGATCAACTCTGATTGTTGACCGGGCTTCACCCGTCCGGTCTGTGGAAAACCCACGAGGTCGGAAGGAGTCGATGTTGCCGAGGCAATTGCGTCTTCTCGAGACACACCCGACCGGGCCACCACGTTGCGAACGCAGGAGGCGAGGGTGGCACTCGAGCCCGCAATCGTTCCGTCGGGGAGTCGCGGCGCACCATCTCTCAGAACGACGTTCATCTTCGTCGCCCACTCCGACTTCCAGGCGATGGAGTCCGACACGAGGCACACCCCCCGTGCGGTCTTCGCCGCATACGCCAGTGCCATTGCACGCGGCGACACATGCACACCGTCTGCGATCATGCCCGCCACCACTCGAACATCCGTCAACGCCGACAGGGCGACACCGTCATCCCTGTGGTGCACGCCGGACATTCCGTTGAACAGATGCGTCACCATCGTGGCGCCCGCTCGGACAGCAGCGTCGAAATCTTGGTGCCCGGCACGCGTGTGCCCCAGCGACACCGTGACACCACGCGACCGTAGCAGCGACACCACTTCCGGCGTGCCGGATTGTTCCGGTGCCAAGGTGACGAGACGAACGGTTTCGGGAAGACCCGTGAGCCAGTCGATGTCGTACTCGATGATCCATTTCGGATTGTGCGCACCCGGTGCGCCACCGAGAAACGGTCCCTCGACATGAATTCCGAGGCACCCCGTGTCGCCGCGGGTGATCCACGAATCGAGACGTTCGATGCTCCGAGCGAGACGATCGAGCGGGGCGGTCACGATTGTCGCCAACCAGCTGGTGGTGCCACCTGCCAGAAGTTCTCGGTCGAGGCGAAGAAAATCCTCGTGTGAACAATTCGAGACATCGACGGAACCGAAGCCGTTCATCTGGAGATCGACGAGCCCCGGGGCGACGAGCGCATGATCCGTCGAACCACCGAAGGGTTCGACACACACAACGAATCCGTCGTCGAGCACGACAAGTGTCGGACCGTGAAGAGTGTCGCCGTCGTGGAACTGCGATGCCGTGATCTCTAGTGTCACGTCAGAAAATTAGCGGTATCCGGCACCGTTCGAAGACTGCGCGCCCGGCACCAGCCGAATGTCGGCAAAGCGCAGTTTTGCGAGTTTCACGAAGGTCAGGGTGCGGATGACCCACCAGCCGAAGTCGATCTGACCGCGCCTGTGCGACAACCGTGCCGACGAAGGTGCCGCATGATGATTGTTGTGCAGACCTTCGCCCATCGTGAAGAACGCGAGCCACTGAAGGTTGGTCGCCTCATTCGGGTACGGACGCTTCCCGAAGTGGTGACCGAGAGCGTTCACTGCCGCGTTTCCCGCGAGGTACACGTTCGCGTGGATGAATGCCGCGAGAAGACCGGTCCATGGACCGAGCGCAACCATCAAGATCACGATGCCGAGACCGAGGCCGGTCTTGTTGTGTCCGAAGAAGAGCTCATCCCATTTGTCGTCGGGCAGATCGCGCGCATACTTCGACACGAGAGCGGGGTCGGAGAGAGCCTTGCGGTAGAGGGCAACGTTCAACCGTTGCACCCGCCACCAACCGAGCAGCACGGGAGAGTGCGGATCGCCGTCAATATCGGTGTAGGCGTGATGCTTGCGGTGAACCGCCACCCACTCCTTCGGCTTGATTCCCGTCGTGAGCCACAGAGTCAGTCGGAACATCCACGCGGCCAACGGATGCAGGGTGAGAGCCCTGTGGCTGAGAGCCCGATGCAGGTACACGGTGGTCCCGGTGTTGGCGATCGTGGTGACGATCGCGGCTGCCAACGTTGCCGTCAGGATGCTCACGAAGAAATCGTTCATGAGGAAGACAATAGTCCACTACCTACCAGTAGGTAGACAGTCTCGGCGATAACTTGAAGGTCGTGTCTGAGCAACCGGGTTCCGAATCAACGCGGTCGACCAGGGACCAGATTCTCGACGAGGCGCTTCGTTGCTTTGCCGAGCGTGGGTACGACGGCACCTCGCTGAACGACATCGCCGCCGGGGTCGGAATCAGGCGGCCGTCGTTGTTGCACCATTTCCCGAGCAAGGAAGCGCTGTACGGAGATGTCTTTGAGCGGCTCATTTCGGAGTGGCTGGAGCGTCTGGAAGAGGCAATCTCGAGCAAAGCCGAGGGATGGGACAAGGCGGAGCTCGTGCTTCGGGCCGGTCTAGATCTCTTCGCGGACACGCCCGACTACGTGCGCATCATGCGCAGGGAAGCGCTCGATGGCGGTGTGCATCTGGGGATCGACCTGTCGGGAGTTCTCAGGCCTCTGTTCGACGGCGCCGCGGAGTACCTCGACCAACAGATGGAAGCCGGAGTCTTCAGGCGACACGACTCGCGTCAACTTCTCATCACCGGGTACGGCGCGATTCTGAGTTACTTCTCCGATGCCCCGTTCATCGACGGTCTTCTCGACGAGAATGCGATGGACCGTCACAACGTCGAGCGGCACCGCGAACACGTCATCTCGTTCTTCCGCGCAGCTCTGCTCAGGTGAACGCGCGGCCGTCGAGTGGTCTACGGTTCATCCATGGCCGTTCTCGCTATCGAAGACCGACACATCGGATACCTCACCGAGGGTGAGGGGCCGCCGATTCTCGCGTTTCACGGGACGACACAGGCAGCGAACGCATGGGACCAAGTGCGTGCCGCCTGCGGCGAACCGCGAACGTGGGTGGTCCGGGAGTTTCCCGGCTCGGGAGAGTCGTCCATGCCCACCGGGCCGATCGACCTCGACCAAGTGGTGGATGACTCAGTTGCGCTCATGCACCACCTCGGACACGAGCGATTCCACGTGGTCGGATATTCCCTCGGCGCGGTTGCTGCGCTGAAGACCGCCGCGATGCACCCTGACAAGGTTCTGACCGCAACATCGCTGTGCGGGTGGTCGCAGAGTGACGCGCGGATGCGGGTGACATTCGATCTGTGGAGACGTCTCATTGCAGTCGGACCCGACCTATTCATGCGCTACGCCGTCGCCGACGGCTATTCGGTCGACACCATTGCAATGCTCGAACCCATGATCGACTCTGTTGCCGCCATGGCATCCGCGGCGGTGCAGCCGGGTTCCGATGCGCACCTCGAGCTCGACATCCGGGTCGACATCGAAGACGACCTGGTCAACATCTCCTGCCCGACGCTCGTGATCGGTGGGCGAGATGACCGGTGGGTCGACATCTCGAAATCGAGGCACATCGCATCTGTAGTGACGAAGTCAGAGATCGTGGAGTTGCCGTCGGGCCATCTCTGCATCGGAGAACTTCCGGGGGACATAGCCCATCTCATCGTGAGACACACGTCGTAGGGACCACTTGCACCACCCCGGGTCTTAGTACCGTGTAGACCGTGCCTCCGACTCCATCACACACACTCTCCGAAGTCGCCTCGAAGGAACTTCTGGCTCCTTTCGGTGTCCCTTTTGCGCCGGAACACCGCGTTCTGACCCCCGACGAAGCCGCCGAGGCGGCGAACCAAATCGGCTATCCGGTCGTTGCAAAACTGGGCGGCGATTCGATCGCGCACAAGACCGAGCGCGGCCTCGTCAAGTTGCGACTGCAGAGCGAGAGCGACGTCCGTCAAGCGGCCACCGAACTGCTCGCCGCGGCGAGACCCGAAGACGGAGAGGTGCATGTTCTCGTCGCGCCGATGATCCAGGGAACCCGTGAATTGATTGCCGGCGTGCTGGTTGATCCGCAGTTCGGTCCGACCGTGATGCTCGGGGTCGGAGGAATCATGGCTGAGGTGATCAAGGACGCCGTGTTCCGTCCGGCGCCGGTCTCTGCGGTCCAGGCGCACGACATGGTGATGTCTCTTCGCACCCAGGGCATTCTCGGTGACTTTCGCGGCGAGAAGTCTGTGAACACAACCCAGATAGTTGACTGCCTCGTGGGCCTGTCAAAGTGTGCGCTCGAGCGCACCGACGTCGTGTCGATCGACATCAATCCGTTGATCGTCACGCGCACGGGCAATCTGGTTGCCGTTGATGCTCTTGTGGAGATCGGTGAACGCGCGACTGCAGCCGCGGCAGTGCGCGCTCCGTACAGCGACGAGCAGTTCCGGGCGCTGTTCGAACCGCGGGGAGTGCTCGTCACCGGCGCCTCGAGTCATCCGGGCAAGTTCGGATTCGTCTCGTTGCACAACATTCTCGCGAGCGGTTACGCCGGCGGTGTGTACGGGACGAATCTCCAGGGAGAAGAAGTACTCGGAGTCAGGACCGTCGCCGACATCGACCTTCTGCCCGATGGCGCGATCGATCTTGTGTTCGTCTGCACTCCCGCGTCTGCGAACCCCGACCTGCTGAGAGCCTGCGCAAAGAAGGGCATCAAGGCCGCCTTCCTCACGTCTGCGGGATACGGCGAGGCGGGCGAGGAAGGCAAGAAGCTCGAAGACGACCTGATTGCACTCGCCGACGAACTCGGAATTCTGCTCGCCGGCCCGAACGGGCAGGGAGTGGTCTCGACACCGGCAAAGTTGTGTGCCCAGATCGTGGCGCCGTACCCGCCTGCAGGTTCGATCGGTGTCGCGAGCCAGAGTGGCAATTTCGTCTCGAGTTTCATGAATTACGCGCGACAGACAGGCGTCGGAATCAGCCGTGCAGTGTCGGCAGGCAACGCGGCGGCGCTCGGTGTCGCAGATCTCATCGAGTGGTATGGCCGAGATGCCGCCACCAAGGTTTCGTTGGCATACGTCGAGGGAATCAGCGACGGAGCCGGACTCATGAGCCGTCTCGGCGCGGTCGCCCGAACCAAGCCCGTGGTTGTGGTGAAGGGCGGAGCCACCGAGAAGGGTGCCCGTGCCGCAGCGAGCCACACAGGTGCACTGGCGGCGAACGACTCGATCTTCGACGGAGCATGCCGGGCGTGGGGCATCACCCGCGCCGCCACGGTGGAAGAGGCATACGAAGCAGCGGCCACTTTCGCCACCCAACCGTTGCCGAAGGGTCCGAACGTCGTCGTGCTGACGACGGCAGGCGGCTGGGGCGTTGTGACGAGCGACGCCATCGCGAACGACGGCTTGCTCCAACTGATGCAGTTGCCCGAGGATCTGAAGGCGTTGATCGACACGAAATTGCCGCCGCGGTGGAGCCGAAACAATCCCGTCGACTGCGCGGGCGGGGAGACCCGTGACACGATTCCGGAAGTGATGGAAATGATTGCAACTCATCGCGATGTCGATGCGGTGATCTATCTCGGGCTCGGAATCCAGGCGAACCAGGCACGGCTCATGAGAGAAGGGTCGTACTACCCGGACCACGGACTCGAACGCATCGTCGAATACCACGAGAGACAGGATGCGCGATTCGCACAGGCCGCCCACGACCTGTCGCTGGCGACGGGCAAGCCGATTCTCGTGGCAACCGAACTTGCGGTCGGCGATCCCGACAACCCGGGCGTGAGGACCGTGCGGGAGACGGGTCGACTCTGTTACGCGAGCGGCAACAGGGCAGTTGCGGCTCTCGGGCATCTCTATCGATACGCGGTGCACACAGGTGTCACGGCCAACTAGAACCGCAGTTCGCCGGGCGAAGGATCCGGTGCGATTCGTTCTGATCGTTGGTGTCGTGGGCGCCATCGTGCTTGCGTCGGGTTACTTCGTGACCGACAACATCGCTCGACGAGTCGACGCGCGAGCCTCGAAGAGTGCATTGAAATCACCCGCCACCAAGGTTCTGTCGGTGAGACGTGCACCCGAAACCCTCTCGACTGTCACCCGTCTCGGCTTGGTTCGTCGTGCTCTGTCCGCGGCGTCGCAACGACTGCCCGCCGAGTCGTGTCTCGGAGTCAACTGGCTCGGCACGCCTCTTGCCTCGGTGCGCGAGGACACCGCGTTCATTCCCGCTTCGACGCAGAAAATCGTGACGGCCGCTGTCGCCCTCGAGACCCTCGGCGCCGACTATCGATTCACCACCACCGTGCATGCAACCGGGTTCTCGTCGGGCGCCGCCCAGGACCTCTACCTGCTCGGTGGAGGAGACCCCGTGATCGTGCGCAACGAGTACGTCGCAACCGAGAAGTTCCCGACATTCAACGGCACGTCGCTCGAGGCATTGGCCGACTCGCTCGTGAACGCCGGTCTGAAGAGCGTGACGGGAGCAATAGTCGGGGTTGACTCGAGGTACGACCAGATTCGGTTCCTTGATGCGTGGCCCACCTCGTTCAATGCAGTGGAAGCAGGACCCCTCGGGGCGCTCGTCGTCAACGACGGCGTCGTGGTCGGTGAGCCGATGAAGCCGGACAATCCGGCGATCGCCGCCGCCACCGAACTGCGAACACTGCTCGCCGCACGCGGCGTGTACGTGGCCCAGTCGTCGCGTTACGAACAGGCGGTGCCGAACAATGCGTCGCAGATCGCCTCGATCCAATCGGCACCTCTCACCGCGATCGTCAAGGAGATGCTCGTCAACAGCGACAACAACACGGCGGAGTCACTCGTGAAGGAACTCGGATTCGTCAAGAAGAAGTCGGGCACCACGAGCGCGGGCCTTGCGGTGATTCAGGAACAACTCGCGGCGTGGAAGCTCCCGACCGACTCGACGGTTGCGGACGGATCTGGATTGTCATCGAACAACAGGACGAGTTGTGCGAACCTCATGTTTCTTCTCGGTCGCTTCGAGACAACCTTCCCCGACCTTCTTGCGGTGGCGGCACAGACCGGCACGCTTCGCAACGTCTTCGAGGATTCACCGATGGCGGACCGACTCGTCGGCAAGACCGGAACGCTCACCGACATCAAGGCCCTCTCGGGATATCTTCCGTTGCAGGGCAACAGCCCGGTTCGGTTCACATTGATCATGAACACGAACGGCATTGACAACCAAGGTGAATACCGGCCCATCTGGAACACACTCGGATCCGCCCTGAACGAGGCGCGCGTGTCGCCGACGGCACAAGAACTTCTTCCGTGAGTCTCGCCGCGGCGTTTCCCCTCGGCACGGCTTATCTCCCGGGTGAAGCCGTCATTCTCCGGGTGTTCGAGCCCCGCTACGTGGAGATGCTCCGCGACGTCGGGTCGACCGGCAACTCGTTCGTGACCATGCTCATCGAAGCAGGTTCCGAGGTGGGCGGGGGAGAAAAGCGCTTCGACTCGGGCGTTGTGGCGGCAATCGACCACGTCGCGCCCGCCGACTTCGGTTTCCATCTGTTCGCCCACGCAGAAACCGTCGTTGACATCGTGCAGTGGGATGACGAACTCGACTACCCACGGGCCGAGATCGTGCCCCAATCGATGAACATCGGAACCGCGGACGCCGCCCGACTCGCACTTCGTGACGTTGCGGGCGATATCCGTGGGTTCGTGCTCCGCGTGAAGGAACTCGGATTGGCGTCGAGTGATTTTTCGCACCTCGAGGCGACACTCGACGTGCCGGACGACGTGTCGTCCCACGATGACCTCTGGTCGACGTTCTGGAGACTTGCCTGCCTCGTGCCATGCACGCCGATGGACAAGTACGAATTTCTCCGAAACGGAGACCTGCCGGCGCGCGCCCGGAGGGTTCAGGATGCAATCGCCCACATGAATGACCTTCTCTCCTTCAGGTACGGCTGAAACGGCCCTGTGGATAACCCGACACGCGAGGTCTAGGCTTGTCCCTCCATGGCTGACAGCACATCTCGTTTTCGGCGCAAGAGCGCGCCATCGGAGCAAGTCACCGACATTGTCGACTCGGTGAAGGCTTACGCGCGCCAGGAAACCATCGAACCGCTCCGCGGAGCGGCGCGTTGGGTGGCTGTCGGAACACTCGCCGCCGTCTCTCTCGGGCTGTCGATGGTGTTCGTCTCTCTCGCCGTTCTGCGTCTGAGTCAGGACCTCGGCGGGACCGCGCTCGACGGTTCATGGTCGTTCGTGCACTATCTCATCACGCTGACAGTGGTCTCCGTGCTCGTGTGGATCTCTTTCGGCCGAATCTCGCAACGAAGCCTCGCCAAGGGGGAGTGACATGACCGAAGAATCCACACACATCTCTCGTGCCGACCTCGAATCGAAGTTCCGTGCCCTTCAAGCCGACATACAGGGACGCGCTTCCGACAAGAAGCAGTCGTTGATCGCTGCGGGTTCGACCATCGCAACCATCGTGGTGATCATCGCATACGTGCTCGGACGTCGAAGCGGACGCCGTCGCGGCAGTCGAGTCGAATTCCGCAGGTTCTGACCCCGTGTCGGCACTCTTGCGTTTCATCGGGCGTCGTCTTCAGAACGGAGCCCTCGCTGCCCACCCACTGGTGCGTCGTGCGCTGATGCTCTTGGCCGTGATCGGGTGGTTCAGGCGACGTTTTCCGGCCGCGACCCAGCGAATATCGCTGAAGAAGGGCGAAACATTGCGTGTCGAGGTGATCAAGCCGGAGAAGTCGCGTTCATGAGTTCACCGTTCTCAGACGGGGAGAAGGCACTGTTCATCGACTCGAAACAGCGTCGCTACCTCGTCACCCTCAACGTCGAAGGCGAGTTCCACAGCCATGCGGGATTCGTTCCGCACACGTCGGTGATCGGGGCCCAGCCCGGTTGCGTTGTCGAATCGACAAAGGGCGCTCGTTACACGGTCCTGCGGCCGACACTCGAGGATTTCGTGGTGGAGATGCCACGCGGGGCTCAGGTCATCTATCCGAAGGATCTGGCGCCGATGTGCATGCTCGGCGACATTCACCCGGGAGTTCGCGTGTTCGAAACCGGCATCGGCTCGGGTGCACTTTCCATGACGATGCTCAGATGGGGAGCCCACATCACCGGATTCGAGATCCGCGAGGACTTCCTCAACCGGGCACGCACCAATGTGCGATCGTTTCTCGGAGAGGATGCTCTCGGTCGCTATGACGTCTCGATCGGCGACAGTTACGAAGACCAGCCGGACGGCGAATTCGATCGCGTCATGCTCGACCTTCCCGAGCCCTGGCGCGTGACTCCGACCGCGGAGAAGATTCTTGTTCCGGGCGGGTTGCTTGTCGCATACACACCCTCGATCACGCAGGCGCTGCAGGTGCGCGAATCGCTCGGGAAGGGCTGGACTGATCAGCGCACGCTCGAGGTGCTGCACCGAACGTGGCACATCGAGGGGATGTCGGTTCGACCCGACCACCGAATGGTTGCACACACGGCCTTCTTGACGGTTGCCCGGTTCATCGGCGCGTAGTCGAGATGCGAATCAACCGCTGAGCATTCCGCAGAGGAATGTCGGCTCAGAGGATCAGGGCTCGATGAAGATGCAAATCAACCGCTGAGCATTCCGCAGAGGAATGTCGGCTCAGAGGATCAGGGCTCGATGAAGATGCACTCGCCGGGGCATTCCTCGGCGGACTCGACAACGGCGTCGATGCGGCTGTCGGGGAAATTGGCAAGGCCGTCGGCGCCCTGCGGAAGACCCTTGGCGGTCGCGAAGATCTTGTCGCCCTCTTTCACGTAGGCAAGGCCGTCATCGAGGAGAGTGAACACGTCGGGTGCGATCTCTTCGCAGAGACCGTCGCCTGTGCACAAGTCCTGGTCGATCCATACCTTCATGTGGGGAGTCCCTTCTCTGTGACCTCTGTGTCGCCGGTGGCGCACTTGCCTGTGCCCGAAACGGGCCTGCAGCAAATAATACACCTCGGGACCCGGTTCCCCCTGATGATGACAACTCTTCACGGCGCGGAGTGTCGGGAGACACTTCGGGGCAATAAGGTTCAGTCGTGGCAGACATCGAGAAAGATGCACTCCTCGCCGAGGTCGAGCAACTGCGGGCCCGCGTGTCGGAACTGCCCAGACGAACCAGAGAACTCGAGGAGCAGCTCCTCGCCATCAGGGGTCAACTGTCTCAGAGCGAGATGCAGCGCGACCGCTTGACCAACGCTCTCCGCGACACGAGGGAACAACTCGAGGCGTTGCGCAACGAGGTGGCCCAGTTGTCAGCGCCGCCGGCCGGATACGGAGTGCTGATCGACGCCAACGACGACGGCACTTTCGACATCATGTCGGGCGGACGAAAACTGCGGGTTCAGGCCTCGCCGGCGGTGTCCGTCGATGATCTTCAACGGGGTTCCGAGGTCCTCCTCAACGAGAGCCTCAACATCATTCTGGTCCGCCCGTCGGATGCGATCGGCGACGTCGTCACGGTGTCCGAGGTGCTCGAAGACGGAATCCGCGCGATCGTGTCGGTGCGCGGAGACGAAAACCGTGTGGTCGAGTTGGGCGACGCGCTCAGGGGAACCCACATCCGGGCAGGGGACACGTATCGGCTTGATGCCCGCGCCAACATACTTCTCGAAAGGCTTCCGCAACCCGAAGTGGAGGACCTTCTCCTCGAAGAAGTACCTGATGTGCGCTACAGCGACATCGGTGGTCTCGATGAACAGATCGAACAGATCGCCGATGCCGTCGAACTTCCGTTTCTCCACCAGGACCTCTTCGGCGAGTTCAGGCTCCCCGCACCGAAGGGAATCCTTCTCTACGGCCCACCGGGATGCGGCAAGACGCTCATTGCCAAGGCAGTCGCGAACAGCCTCGCCCAGAAGGTTGCCCAGAGCACGGGTGCCGACAAGGGCCGTTCGTATTTCATCAACATCAAGGGCCCCGAACTGCTGAACAAATACGTCGGCGAAACGGAACGACAGATTCGCCTCGTCTTCCAGCGCGCGCGGGAAAAGAGCGAAGAGGGCTGGCCCGTCATCGTGTTCTTCGACGAGATGGATTCGATGTTCAGAGCCCGCGGCACCGGAGTGTCATCCGACATGGAGTCGACGATTGTTCCTCAGCTGCTCGCCGAACTCGACGGCGTCGAGAGCCTGTCGAACGTCATCGTGATCGGGGCGACGAACCGGGAAGACCTCATCGACCCGGCGATCCTGAGGCCCGGTCGTCTCGACGTGAAAATCAAGATCGACAGACCCGATGCAAGGGCCGCCGAACGCATCATGAGCATGTATGTCGACGCCGACATCCCGATCGACGCCGACGAGATCGAGCAGGCGGGCGGCCGCATCGAGGATTGCATCGCCGCGATGGTGCACACAGCCACCGATGCGATGTATTCCCAGACAGAAGAAAACGAGTTTCTCGAGGTCACGTACCAGAACGGCGACAAAGAGATTCTCTATTACAAGGATTTCGCCAGTGGCGCAATGATCGAGAACATCGTGCGGCGCGCGAAGAAGACCGCCATCAAGAGAATCCTCGCCGGCGGAGCACGGGGTCTGAACACCGGTGATCTCGTCGACGCCATACGCCTCGAGTTCCACGAGAACGATGATCTCCCCAACACGACGAACCCCGATGATTGGGCACGCATCTCCGGACGCAAGGGCGAACGCATCGTGTTCATCCGCACCCTGGTGCGGTCGAGCGACGGCTCGTCGGAGCCGACCGGGGCCAAGGCGATCGAACGCACCGTGTCGGGCCAGTATCTCTGACGATGCCGACGCCCAAGATCTGCGGAATCGAGACTGAATACGGAATCTTCGTGCGCGGCGCCGAGATGACCCCGATGATGGCGTCGTCCCTCGTCGTGAACGCGTATTCCGACGACGGGCTCTCGCTTCGTGCGTGGGATTTTGCGGGGGAGCATCCCGATGTCGACGCACGAGACGGTTGGAGTCCCGAAGCGGATTATCCCGAGGTCGAGATGCTGATGGCCAACACGGTTCTCACAAACGGATCGCGCTTCTACGTCGATCATGCACACCCCGAATTGTCGACCCCCGAATGCAGGTCGACAACCGATGCACTGCTCTACGACAGAGCGGGAGAAGAGATCATCCGTCGTGCGATGACCCGCGCCAACTCGCGCATGCCCGAGGGCGTCGAGATCGTTCTCCACAAGAACAATTCCGACGGCAAGGGCAACAGCTACGGATGCCACGAGAACTATTTGCTCTCCCGCGACGTCCCCTTCGGCGCACTTGCTTCGTACATCACGACCCATTTCGTCACCAGACAGGTGTTCACGGGTTCGGGAAAGGTTGGGGTCGAGTGTCGCCGCGACGGAGAAGTTCGCGTGCCGTTCCAGATCTCGCAACGGGCGGATTTCTTCGAAGAAGAAGTCGGGCTCGAGACAACGGTTCGAAGACCGATTGTGAACACCCGCGACGAGCCGCATTGTGACCCCGCCCGGTGGCGTCGTCTGCACGTCATTGCGGGCGACGCCAACATGTCGGAATGTGCGACGTTCCTGAAGTTGGGCACCACGGCCCTTGTTCTGGCGCTCATCGAGGACGGTCGGTTCCCCGACGGCCTCCGCATCGCGGACCCTGTCACGGAGATTCGCAGGGTCAGCCATGACCCGACTCTTCGACACGCGGTCACACTCGATTCGGGACTCTCGATGCGGCCACTCGACATCCAGTACGGCCTTCTCGACGCAGTCATGTCGTGGTTCGCGGGTCTCGACGACGACCCGACGAACGGAGACGGGGAGGGCATCATCTCGATGTGGGGAACAGTTCTCGAACTTCTCGACTCGGGTTCCGAAGAGGCCGCAACGATGGTGGACTGGGTCGCAAAGAAGCGGGTGTTCGATGCACTCATCGCTCGACAGAACCTCAATGAGAACGCGATCGTCGATCGCATGCGCGCAATCGATCTCCAGTACCACGACATGAACCCGGCTCGTTGCCTCGCGAAACGAATGGGTTTGCGCACCCTCGTCGACGAAAACGACGCCTTGGCGGCGATGTCGGAACCACCGGACGACACCCGCGCGTTCTTCCGGGGCGAATGCATTCGAAGATGGCCCCGTCAGGTCTCTGCGGCGAACTGGGACAGCATGGTGTTCGACGTCGGAGGTCCGCTTCTGCAGCGGGTTCCGATGATGGATCCCCTGAAGGGGACAAAATCCCACGTCGGCGGACTGCTCGACGGGGTCAGCACGGTCACGGAGTTGCTCGACGCACTCGGGCACGACAGCGTGGAGGACGTGGCCGACGACCCGGGCTGGTAGCACGGCACGCGTCGACGATGGGTACCGTATGACCCATGCAGGAACGGATCCGTCAGCACAAGTCGACCACCCCGGACTCAACTGCACCGGTTGAGACCGAGTCCGTGAAATCCACAGAGACCGCCGACAAGATCAAATCAGACATCGACGACCTTCTCGACGAGATCGACGAGGTGCTCGAGTCGAACGCCGAGGAATTCGTGAAGAACTATGTCCAGAAGGGCGGGCAGTGACCGTGTCGATGCCTCTGTTCACACCGAACGACGACCCCGGATCCAGCTTCCTCGAACTTGTGCGCCGTCTCGGCATCGCACCCGATGTCGCGCACTGGAGCGACACTCTCGGCGTTCCCCATGCGACGACGTGTGTCGCGCTGCGGTACAACGACGGCGTTCTCATCGCGGGCGACCGTCGTGCGACGTCGGGCAACTGGATCAGTCACAGGGGCATGGAGAAGGTCGTCCAGACGGACCGGTTCAGTGCCGTCGCGATCTCGGGAGCCGCCGGACCGGCAATGGAGATGATCAAACTGTTCTCCCTCCAACTCGAACACTTCGAGAAGATGGAAGGCAGAGCCCTCACCCTCGAGGGAAAGGCGAATCAACTGTCGGCGATGGTGCGCGGAAACCTTCCCGCAGCGATGCAGGGAATGGTGGTGATGCCTCTCTTCGCCGGATTCGACACCCTGTCGGGCCAGGGTCGCATCTGGGACTACGACGCCACCGGTGGGCGCTACGAGGAACGCGAGTATGTCGCAATCGGAAGCGGCAGTCTTCACGCCGGAACAGTCGTGAAGGTCGGATGGCGCTCGGATCTCAATGAGGATGCAGCAGTCACGCTGGCGTGTCGATCACTGTGGGAGGCGGCCGATGCCGACTCCGCAACCGGTGGGCCCGACAGTCTCCGCGGCGTGTACCCGATCGTTGCCACCATCAACGCGAGCGGCTGGTCACGCGTCTCCGACGGTGACCTCGCAGGTCGGTTCGAGTCGATTGCCGAGGAGGTGCGTTCGCGATGAGCATGCCGTTCTATGTCCCGCCCGAACAGATGATGAAGGAAAAGGCCGAGTTCGCGCGAAAGGGAATCGCACGCGGACGTGCCCTCATCGCGCTTCAATACGACAACGGCATCGTGCTCGTCGCGGAGAATCCCTCGAACAACCTGCGCAAGATCTCCGAGATCTACGACCGCATTGCGTTCGCCGGCGTGGGCAAGTACAACGAATTCGATCAACTTCGCCAGGCCGGTGTTCGATCCGCGGACCTGACCGGATACCAGTTCTCGCGTCTCGATGTCGAGGGCAGAAGCCTGGCGAATCAGTACGCCCAGATCATGGGACAGGCATTCACCCACGAGTCAAAGCCACTCGAAGTGGAGATTCTCATCGCCGAGGTCGGCACCGATGCCGGCACCGACCGCCTGTTTCACATCACCTACGACGGCACGGTGGTCGACGAGTCGCAGGCCAGCGTGCTCGGCGGCGACGCCGAGTCGATCACGACGCGCCTGACACCGGAACTCAACCCCGGGGCTTCACTGTCTGCCGCTGTGAAGCTTGCGGCCGCCGCGCTCGCCGGACCGGATCGCAGCCTGACGGCAGACGATCTCGAGGTGGCTGTTCTCGCCCGTGGCGACCATCGGCGCTGCTTCAGCCGCGTCGACACAGACGTCGTCGCGTCGTATCTCCAGGGCTGATCCGTGCTGCGCCGTATCTTCGGTCTCGAAACCGAATACGGCATCACCTGCACCCTGCGGGGACAACGTCGTCTCACCCCCGATGAGGTGGCGCGCTATCTCTTTCGCAGCGTCGTTGCATGGGGGCGTAGCTCCAACGTGTTCCTCGAGAACGGCGGGCGGCTGTATCTCGATGTCGGATCACACCCCGAGTTCGCGACACCCGAGTGCGATTCGATACTCGACGTGGTGCGATTCGACCGGGCAGGCGACCTCATTCTCAACGACCTCGTCGAGAACGCCGAGTCCCGCCTGCGCGACGAGGGCATCCGGGGCACCATCTATCTGTTCAAGAACAACACGGACTCCGCGGGGAACAGTTACGGCTGCCACGAGAACTACCTCGTGAGACGGGCATCCGAGCCGCAGGACTACCAGACCGCGTTCATACCTTTCCTCGTCTCGCGACAGATCTATGCAGGCGCAGGAAAGATCCTCACCACACCGAAGGGTCCTCTGTTCGCACTCTCGCAGCGTGCCGAGCACATCTGGGAGGACGTCTCGTCGGCAACCACCCGGTCGCGACCGATCATCAACACCCGCGACGAACCGCATGCAGACGCCGAGGAATACCGCAGGTTGCACGTCATCGTCGGTGACTCGAACATGAACGAGTATGCGACCTTCCTGAAGATCGGAACCGCCGCATGCATGCTGCGGATGCTCGAGACGGATCCCGCACTGTTCCACGATCTGACTCTCGAGAATCCGATCCGTGCAATCAGGGAGATCTCGGGTGACATCACCTGCCGCAGGCTGGTACGTCTCAAGAGCGGCAAAGAGATGTCCGCGCTCGACATGCAGTCGTACTTTCTCGAGCGCGCGTTGCAGTTCGAGGCCCACCACGGCTTCGATGCGCTGGAGACCACGGCTCTTCGCGAGTGGGAGACCGTGATGACGGCTCTCTCCACCGATCCTTCCGTGCTCCGCGACAGAATCGACTGGGTGACGAAACTGGACATTCTCGAGCGATACTGCGCGAAGAACGCAGTGGAACTCGATTCACCCCGGTGTCACGCAATCGATCTCCAGTACCACGACATCAATCCGACGCGCGGAATTTTCAACAAACTCGTTGCGCGCGGTTCGGTGAGAACTCTCGTCGGGTCGGATGAGGTTGTCGATGCCAAGTCGGTCGCCCCGTCGACGACGCGCGCGCATCTCCGGGGGCAGTTCATCCGACAGGCAAAGGCGAAATCGCGGGACTTCACCGTCGATTGGGTTCATCTGAAACTCAACGAGCAGATTCAGAGGACGGTTGTCTGCAAGGACCCATTTGCGAGCACCGACGAAAGGGTCGAGCGACTCATCGCCAGCCTGTAGCCGTTTCGCACAGCGAGCGGACTAGTTTGGAACGGTCATGGATGAGGCAGACTTCGACGAAATCGAGTCCGACACGCAGAAGTCGGCCGCAAAGCTGCTCCGCGACTGGATTCTCGTCGTTCTCATGGCGCTCGGGGCCGCGATGCTGGTGCGGGTCTTCGTGCTGCAGCAGTTCTACATCAGCGGTCCGTCCATGGAGATGACGCTTCTCGAGAACGACAGGGTGCTGGTCAACAAGCTCAGTTACCGATTGCACGGGATCCGCCGCGGAGACGTCGTCGTCTTCGACAGGGTGACCACCAACGGCGGGGTGGTGGCCCACGACGATCTCATCAAACGCGTCATCGGCATCGAGAACGACACCGTCGAAATCCAGAAGTGCAAGGTGCTGGTGAACGGCGCAGTGATCGAGGAGCCCTACCTCGACAAGGATGTCCTCGCCCTTCCCACACTCGAAGAGGTCTGTCGCATCGTCGACATGAAGAAGACGACGGTTCCGAAGGACCAGGTGTTCGTGATGGGTGACAACCGTGCACAATCGTTCGACAGCCGGAGTTTCGGCACGATTCCCGAGGACCTCGTGATCGGTCGAGCGTTTGCAGTCGTCTGGCCGTTCGGGAACATCCGCGGTCTCTGACCCGCGGCCGGCCCTCATTCGACGACGGGCAGGCGTCCGAACTCGTCGGAAAACGCATCGACCATTCGGTCGACATGGTCGCTGTACACGGCGTCGAGCCCCATGCGGAAGGCGTTCGCGAGGGCGGGGGGGAACTGCACATCCCACGCAAACGCAAAGAGATCGAACCGGTGCGCGAGCGTCACGAGTCCGCCGTTCCAATCGTTGACGTGCATGTTCCACGCGTCGACGCCGTGTTCGCACAACAGAGCCGCGCGCTTCTCGGGTCCCTCCTTGATGCGGGCGAGGCGCGACGAGTCGACAATCCGCACGTTCGGGAACCGCCGTCGCATTTCGATGACCCTGTCGATCTCGTGGTGACACAACCAGAGTCGGTCCGCGGGGAAGCCATGGTCGCGGGCAACATTGACGATGCCTTCGGCGGCGGCGACATCCTTCACATCGATGCTGAGGTCGACGACGGGTCGAACCGACTCGAAGTACTCGGCGAGAGTCGGAACATGGGCAGGCAGATCCCTGCGGTTCACCTCGGCAAAGGGGAGACGCCGAATCCCACGCCTCAGAGTTCCGTCGTGGTCGAGGACGACCACACCGTCCTTCGTGATCCACGCATCGGTTTCCACGCCGCTCGCACCGAGCTTGATCGCGAGTTGAAAGGCATGAATCGTGTTCTCCCGGGCGTGCGCTCTCGCACCTCGGTGGGCGAAAGCAATCGGGTGTTCGCGACGCGTGGGCAGGCGCTGTTGCACGCACGAAGGATAGAGCCACAGTCGTATGCTGAAAGAGTGTTCAACCTGTCCGGGAGCGAGATCATCTTCCTGCTTCTGGCCGGACTCGTGGTGCTCGGGCCCGAGAGACTGCCGGGAGTGCTACGCACCGTCGGGCGCATCTACGGTCAGGTTCGCGGGATCGCACAGGGTCTCGAGAAGGAAATCAAGGACACATTCGCCGAGCCGGTCACCGACCTGAAGAACACCGCCCAGCAGATCCGCGCCGGGTTCGGCGAGGTCGACACAGAACCGTCGCCACCGATGCGCCCCGAGATGGCACTGAATCCGGATGACGCCGTCGACGGGACACCCGACCCGGGAAATCCACCTTCATGAGCGCGACACAGAACGACGGGGCCATGTCGATGATGGACCACCTGCGGGAGCTGCGCCAGCGGGTGATCCGCGCGCTGCTCGCCGTCGCGGTCGGAACCATCGTGATGCTCGCGTTCTACGACCCGGTGAAGAAATGGCTCACCCAGCCGTACAGGAACCTGTGCAACGCCCGACCCGAATTCAAGTGTGACGGTTCGTTGTTCGCACTCGGACCACTCGAGGGTTTCACCGCGAGGTTGCGGGTCTGCGCATACGGCGGGCTCGTTCTTGCGCTTCCCGTCGTTCTGTGGCAGATCTGGCGATTCATCGTTCCGGCCCTCAACAAGAGAGAGAAGCGGTACGCAGTGCCGTTCATCGTCTCATCCGTCGTCCTCTTCGTGGTGGGTTGCTCCATTGCCTACTGGACCATCGACAAGGCTCTCGAGTTCCTGATCAACTGGTCGGGTTCGGATGTGACGGAGGCGTACCGCATCACCGACTACATCATGCTGGTGGTGATGATGATGCTCGCATTCGGAATCGGATTTCTCAGCCCGGTGCTGATCGTCTTTCTGCAGCTGGTCGGCGCGGTGCGACCGCACACGTTGATCAGGCAGTGGAGATTCGCGGTGATGGGCATCTTCGTCACCGCGGCTGTCATCACCCCGTCGGGTGATCCCATCAGCCTGCTCGCACTCGCGGTTCCGCTCACGTTCCTCTTTCTTCTGGCGGTATTGGTCGGGTGGCTGATCACGCGTCGTCGCGCCGAATGAACACCGTGCGCGAGCAGTTCCTGGCACAACTTGCGTACGTGCCGGACGGTTTCCAGGTCAAAGCGATGGATTCTCTCGATTCGAATGCTTCTGTTCTCGTCGCCGCGCCCACGGGTTCTGGAAAGACTCTCATTGCCGAGTACGGAATCGCCCGTGCACGAGCGCAACAGAAGAGAGCGTTCTACACAACCCCCATCAAGGCGCTCTCGAACCAGAAATTCCGCGACCTCGGCGACTTGTACGGTCCGCACAACGTCGGTCTGGTCACCGGCGACAATGCCGTCAATGCCGACGCCCCTGTGGTCGTGATGACCACAGAGGTGCTTCGGAACATGATCTATGCATCGTCGCACAGGCTCGACGACCTGGGGGTGGTCATCCTCGACGAGGTTCACTACCTGCAGGACGCGTACCGGGGACCCGTGTGGGAAGAGGTCATCATCCAACTCGACCCAGAGGTGCAGTTCGTGTGTCTGTCGGCCACCGTGTCGAATGCCGACGAGGTGGGGGAATGGCTGACCACCGTTCGCGGCCGCACGGACGTGGTGGTCGAGACAACGAGACCCATCGAACTCGTGCACCACTTCGCGATGCACGACAAGGCATCGCACCGCACGGAAATGTTCAACACGATCGTGTCGGGCGAACCCAACAGACATGTGCAGCGCGTTCTGGCGGGAGGGCGACCGAACGGCGGGCGCCAGCAGGGTCACCAGAAATCGCGAAGGTTCTCGCCGCCGACCAGACCGGAAATCGTCGATCTCCTCGAACGCGAAGAGATGCTCCCGGCCATCGTGTTCATCTTCAGCCGCGCCCAGTGCGAAGACGCGGTGCGATCGTGCATGCGCGACGGCATGGTTCTCACCTCCGCAGACGAGGAATCCCAGATCATCGAGGTTGTCGAGCGCCACTGCGAGTCGTTGAGCGACGACGACAGGGACGCGCTCGAATACCACCACTTCCTCGACGACATCGGCACCGGCATCGCATGCCATCACGCGGGCATGATCCCGATGTTCAAGGAGGCGGTGGAGGAGTGCTTCGTGAGGGGCCTTGTAAAGGTCGTCTTTGCGACGGAGACGCTCGCCGTGGGCATCAACATGCCTGCACGGGCGGTGGTCATCGAGAAACTCACCAAATACACGGGGGAACACCATCAGTTGCTGCGGGCCTCCGAGTTCACGCAGCTCACGGGCCGTGCAGGGCGGCGCGGTCTCGACGACATCGGGCACGCGATATCGATCTGGAATCCGTTCGTCACGTTCGATCAGGCGGCAAGCCTCGCGCTCAGCAAGAGCTTCAGGCTCACATCGGCGTTCAGACCGACGTTCAACATGGCCGTCAACATGGTGCGCAATCACTCAGAAGAAGGGGCTCACCACATCCTGAACCTCTCTTTCGCACAGTTCCAGGCGGACCGCGACGTGGTGACCTCCGAGGCAGTCCTCGAGAGAAAGAAGCGCGAACTCGCGTTGCTCGAGCGATCCCAGCCACTCGAATACGACGACGCGCCCGACAACGGCGACGCGACGTCGGTCGAGGCAGAGATCGCACTCCGGGCGCTCAGGCCCGGCGACGTCGTGCTGTTCGACGCATCGAACATCCGCGGGCGCGGTCTCGTTCTCTCGACAGCGGCGAGAAGGGCGGGCATCAGGCTGACGGTGTTGACACCCTCGCGAAAGTCGGTCGAGGTGATGGCGCGTGACCTCAGGTCACTTCCCCAGAGAGCGGCGCACATCGATCTCCCGGTTCCGTTCGAACCACAGCGCACGGAGTTCATCAAGGAAGCAGTCACCCGGCTCGTCAAGGTGAAAGTCGACGAATCGCTGACGCGCCCCGTCGTGCGTTCGGGAGAGCCGCGGGTGACGGAGTCGCCCGTGAGCGCAAAGAACATGAAGAGACTGCGCCGGGAGATCGAACAAATGGAGGAACGCTCGAAAACCCGCGCCGGATCGGTCAGCGCACGTTTCATGGATGTCATCGAACTGCTCGAGGATCTCGGGTACGTCGACAAGTGGTCGTTGACACCGAAGGGCGAGACACTCTCGGGCATCTTCCACGAGAGCGACCTTCTGGTGGTCGAAGTGATGAACCGGGGGATTCTGACCGGCCTCTCCACGAGCGACCTGGTGGCCGTTCTCTCCACGCTCGTGTACGAACCGCGAGGAGGCGATTCGGGCGGCCCGACAAGGTGGCCATCCGACTCCGTTCGGCAGAGGTTCCGTCGCGTCGAAAAAGTGAGCCAACAACTGCAGGACAAGCAGCGCGAGAGGGGCTTGCACGTGCATCGTGCACCGCACGGTGGTCTCGCGTTCGAGACGTCGGCGTGGGCGGGGGGAAAGCCTCTTTCGAGGATTCTGGACCCCGACCTCACGCCGGGAGATTTCGTGAGGTCGATCCGGCAACTGATCGACCTGCTGAGACAAATAGCCAACACATCCGACGACGAGCAGTTGCGCACGAACGCAGAGACCGCAATCAGTGCGATCGACAGGGGTGTCGTCGCCGCCGCGCAGGGAGCCAACTCGTGACGATCCGCAAGGGTGAAGAGTGGGGCGCGAGGATCCCCCTGCCCGACGACGTGCAGGTGGCCGAAGACGATGCGGATTTCGCAACATTCGGCCCCAGCGACAAAGTGGCGCTTCGGCGGGGGGACATGCACAGGGCTCTCGGGGAGCCGATGCTCCCGGGTTCGGGCCCAGAATGCACATCTGTGCAGATAGACGCATTTCTGTGCCGCATCACTTCACCGGACGGAACCGTGTCGGAAAGATTCGCGTCGTCATCGGTTTCGATCGGATCGTGGTGGGCGGGAGAATTCGTCGTCGTCTCGAACTCGGGTTTCTATCAGGGGTTGAACGTTGCACCGCGTTCCCACCCGAACGACGGCGTCGCCGATGTGATGACCCTGCAGGCGACGATGAGCCGTCGTCAACGTTTCATGGCCCGTCGCCGCGCCCGCACGGGGACGCACGTGCCGCATCCCGGAATCTCCACCGCTCGCGTCACCGAACACAGCCAATCGAGAACGCACAGACGCCAACGCCTCAGTCTCGACGGTCGTGCGGTGGCAGAATGGACGCGAATCGACATCACCGTTGTCGCCGACCATTGGACCGTTCTGCTCTAGGGCGGGCACATCTGCGGGGGGGAACACCCGAATGACGCGGCATCGGAAGAGGAGACACAATGACACGTGACGCAACCGAACTGAAAGAGTTGGCCTGCCGACGAATCGACGAAGTTGCCGCGCAACTCGTCGAGGTGAGCCATTCGATTCACGACCGTCCGGAGCAGAACTTCGCCGAGTATTTCGCGAGCGAACTGCTCACGCGCGTCGCGAACGATCACGGTGTTCCGGTCGAACTGGGTGCCTACGGCTGCGACACGGGGTTCGGCACGGATGTCGGGTCGGGGGCAACGGTCTGCGTCATGAGCGAATACGACGCACTTCCCGACATCGGGCACGGATGTGGACACAACGTGATTGCTGCGGCCGGCCTCGGCGCAGCCATCGGACTGGCGGCAGTGGCCGGCAACGCAGGAGGCCGTCTCCGTTACCTCGGCACACCCGCAGAGGAGGGCGGCGGCGGAAAACTCGTCATGGCACGCAACGGCGCCCTCGACGGCGTCGACATCGCCATGATGGTTCACTCGGCCGACGCCGACCTGACCACCATCGACGCAATCGCCCTTCAGCAACTCGTCGTGGAGTACCACGGAGAAGCGGCGCACGCCGCGGCCGCACCCCAGAAGGGACGCAACGCTCTCGACGCGGCGGTTCTCGGTTACATGGCCGTGGCCGCCCTGCGTCAGCACATCCTGCCCACCGAACGGGTGCACGGCATCTTCACAAAGGCGGGGGAGAAGCCCAACATCGTGCCTCGCGAGGCATCCATGGAGTGGTACGTGCGCTCCGACACCGTCACCACGCTCTCGGCACTCAAGCCACGTGTTCTCGATGCCCTGAAGTCGGGCGCCTCTGCGTGCGGCTGCTCGTTCGACCACACGTGGGTCGACACCCCCTATGCAGACATGGTCACCAACAACAACCTCGCCTCGATGTACGCCGCAAACGCCGGCACTCTCGGGCGGCGCGTCCAGGTTCCCGGCAGCAACGGGCACAGAGTGGTGGGAAGCACCGACATGGGCAACGTGAGCCATCTCGTTCCTTCGATTCATCCGATGATCGCAAGCGCACCCAGAGGAACCGCAATTCACACGGTTGACTTCGCCCGCGAGTCTGTGACCGCACTTGCGGACCGGGCCATCATCGACGGGGCCAAGGCGATGGCGATGACTGCAATCGATTTCTGGACATCGCCCGATCTCCAAAAATCGGTCGCTGCGGAATTCTCGGCGACCAACGCCGACAAGGATGTCCTGTAATCGGTATCCACGGCTCTGACCGCGACGACTCCTAGGCTGAACCCTCGTGACGGTGTACGTTCCCGAGGAGTTCACGCAGGCCGAGTCAGACATTCTTCGGCGTTACTTCACCAATCTCGACCAGCCCGTCTTTGCCCTCGTGAACCTTCCGGAGGTCGTCAAAGGGGCACTGTTCGCCAGGTACAGCCGCAGTCCGCGGAGCCTTCGTCGTCTGTTCCTCGACGAATTCGTGAACGATCTCGAGATAGCCGGAGACATCGCGAACGACGCCACCGTCGGCGTCGACCGTGCAGAGTCGCTCTACGAGAAGGTCTTCGTCGAGTACGGCGACGATTCCGTGGCACAACTCGGCGGCGTGCACCTCGCCTGCGAGCAGGCATCGAACATCCTCACGAAGATTCTCGAGTGGGGCCGCCTGATGAGCTACCTCGAGCAGAGCACCCGCTACATCGCCTACGACGAGCGTCTCGGGGGCAGATACCGCTATTACCGCGACCCCGATCTTCTCGCCGGGAAGTTCGGAACCCGGTACGTGGGCGACATGGACCGAATGTTCGACTCCTACAGCGCCGTTGCCGAGACCGTGACACAGCACGTGCGCTCCACCGTGCCCAAGCAGGACGGAGACAGCGACTTCGTCTACCGCCAGGCCACGCGCGCAAAGGCTCTCGACGCCGTGCGGGGAATGCTGCCCGCATCGTCGTTGTCGAACGTCGGCATCTACGGCAGCGGACAGGCATTCGAATCCCTGCTGCTGCGCATGCGAGCCCACCCCCTGCCGGAGGCGCGTGTCTATGCCGACATGATGCTCACCGAGCTGCGCAAGGTGATTCCTTCGTTCCTGCGGCGCGTCGACGTCGCAGAGCGAGGCGGTCAATGGTCGAAATATCTCGCGACCAACGCGGGGAACATGAACGCTCTGGTCGACGAGATGTTCGGTGACGCCATCGCCAACGACGTCGAGGAAGTGACGCTGGTCGACTTCGACCCCGACGGCGAGAACAAGATCGTGGCCGCCGCGTGTTACGCCTATTCACACCTTTCCGAATCGCAGATCATGGCGCGCGTCGAGAAGATGTCTGCGGAAGAAAAGACCGACATCCTGCGCGCCTACGTGGGCGAGCGCGAGAACCGTCGCCACCGACCGGGTCGCGCGTTCGAACGCACCGACTACCGCTTCGATGTCCTCTCCGACTACGGAGCGTTCCGCGACATGCAGCGCCACCGCCTGCTCACCATCGAGTGGCAACCGTTGACGCCGTACCACGGCTACACCCGGCCCGAACTTGTCGACGCCGCGGGGGTCGCAGATGTGTTCGACGAAGTGATGGAACGGTCGGCCGGCCTGTACGACGCACTTGTCGCCGACCACCCGAGCCAGGCCTCGTATGCAGTGTCGATGGCGTACCGAATCCGTTACTCGATGCAGTTCAACGCACGGGAAGCGATGCACATGCTCGAACTGCGGTCGAGTCCGCAGGGACACCCCTCGTATCGACGGGTCGCCCTCGAGATGCACCGCCTCATCGCTGAGAAAGCCGGGCACACCGCGATCGCGGCGGCCATGTCACACATGACGACAGAGGCCCCCGAGCTCGAGCGGCTCGAGTCGGAACGACGGGCAGAGGCACGTCGTTCGAATCAGTGACCCGACGCGGAAGCGAATGTGACGCGGGTCACTTTCCGTACTGAATCCCACAGCATTCGCCCCTTCGCCACAGTTTGTGCCTAATATCCCGCCCCGAGCCTTGAGGTGAATGGAGGACAACCACGTGGCCAAAGACGACATTGATCCAGACGACATCGAAGAAGAAATCGATCTAGACGCCGAAGACGATCTGGACATTCTCGACGATGATCTCGAGGATGACCTTGTCGACGATGACGACCTCGCAGACGACGAGGACGACACTCTCGGTACGCCGGTGGTCCGCAAGGGCAAGGATGACGAAGACGACGAGGACGACATGGTCGCCCCCGACGACGTGGAAGAGGACCTCGCCGAGATCCTCAAGGACCGTCTCGCTTCGGAGGACCTGCCCGCAGAGGAGGACGAAGTCCAGGAAACCGACGACCGAACCGGCGGCGAGGACACGCTGCAGCCGAAGCGTGCCGACGAGACCCTGTGCAGTTCGTGTTTCATGCTGGTCCGAAAGAACGCCCCCGTGTGCCCGATGGGCGACGACGAGTGCCCGATCGTGGTCAAGAAAAAGTCGAAGAAGAAGTGACCAACCTCTTCGTGTCCGTTCACCGCGCCGTGTGGCGCTCGGTGTCGGACACGGTCCGTTCGATCCGGCGTCAGGCTCCGGGCGCGCGGATGGTGGGCGAGTTCGCCGTGAAGCACGTCGTCAACGAGGCACACAAGAAGCTGAACGGCGGAGACCACGTACATCCGTCGTCGACAACAGACAGCGACACGTCGGGCAATGAACAGGAATCATGACCTCTTCGTCCGTGATGCCACGGCCGACGACTCGACACTCATCGCGAACCATCGCGACTCGGCGGCGACGGAATCGTCGCGATACAGGGGACTGCGACTCGAACACCCGGCGAGGACGCACGCGATCTCCATCGTTGCCGGCGTGGGGGAGAGCGTGTTCGGGTCTCTATTGGCCGATTCCGACGACGGGCGGTCGTGGACCATCACGCACGTCTTCGTCGAGCCTGAGGCCCGTGAAGTGGGTCTGGGAGATGCCATGGTTCTCCGGCTGCTCGAGACCCTCAGACGCCGCGGAGCGGTTCGCCTCGAGTCGCAGGCTCAACCCGGCAACAGGGCTCTCAAGAATCTCTTCGAACGCCACGGCCTGGTGGCCCAGACGATTCTCGTCGGTCGGTCGATCGACTAGCGACCCTTCCACTGGGGCGGGCGCTTCTCGATGAACGCCATGAGACCTTCCTTCGTGTCCTCCGAACGGAGAATCGGGGCGAATTCGTCGTTCGTCATCTTCTTGAGCACATCGTCGGACTCGTAGGCCGATGCAAGCACGACGCGTCGGCTCGCCGCGACAGCCATCGGAGCCGACGTCGCGATCTTTTCGCCGAGAGCAACGGCGGCATCGAGTGCTCCGCCGGGTTCGACCACATGATTCACGAGCCCGAGTTGGTGTGCACGTACGGCCGTCAACGGGTCGCCGGTGAGGATCACTTCCATGGCGACCGATTTTCCGATGGCACGCGGAAGCCGGAACAGACCGCCCGCACCGGCAATGAGGTTTCGTTTCACCTCGGCGAGTCCGAACGACGAACGGGTCGTCGCGATGACCATGTCGGCCGCCAGAACGATCTCGCAGCCGCCGGCGGTGGCGAGACCGTCAACGGCAGCAATCACGGGCTTGTTTCGTTCGCGGTACACGAACCCGGCAAACCCACCGCGCTTCGTGCCGAGAGTCTGACCACCTGCGTTCAATGCCTTGAGGTCGGCACCCGCGCAGAAGACGGGCGACTTCTGTCCCTCGGTGTTGGCGGTGAGAACGCCGACCCACACGCCGTCTTCGTTCTCGAGTCGGTCGATGGCATCTTCCATGGCCTGGGCGAGCTCGTCGTTGACGGCATTGCGGGCGTCGGGACGGTTGAGGGTGATGACGGCAACGGGGCCGCGAGTTTCGTAGGTGACCATGTCTGACATGGGAGTCACCGTAGTGCTGACGTGCGCAGACCCGAAAGCCGCACACGAACTATTCGGTGGGTGCTGTCTCCTCGACAGGGGAGACAACTGCGTCAACAGTGGCCGCGGGCTCGACGATCTGCTCGGATGCCGCGGCTTCGGCGTTCTCGACGGGGTTTGCGGTCTCCGACGGCGCCTTCGCAGGTGCATCGACGGGTGCCGTGCGTGGCTTCTGGGGTCCCTTGCCGCGCGAGTGCTTCGCATCGGGTGCCTTGTTCGCGTCCGATGAGCGCTTCTTGTTGTTCGTGCGGTCGGGACGGGGAGCCGGAAGCGGACGCGGGGCGCGAGCCTTCGGATCGACGGACACCCCGAAGAGGACGGCCAATTGCGGCATGAGCGGGGCGAGCCGAACGACGGTCTTCATGAGATCGTCGGACACCACGGGCGGCAGCGCAGGCGGAAGCACCTTGGCGTGCACCGGAGAGAACGCCGCGGCTTCGAGAAGCGTGATCCAGCGTTCGGCGGGCGCATCGGGTGTCATGCCGATCACGGTCGCATCAACCAACTGCACGGCGAGCGCGGCGGGGAAGGGAACTCCGGCCTTCGGAGGTTGTGACGACAAACGGAGCGCACGCACCACGCGACCGACCTTGATCGCGGCCTCAATGTCCTCGAACCAGTGACGGATCTCGGTTTCCTGACGGACAACCAGTGCCTGCTTCATCTTTGCGACGAGACCACGGGTTGGTTCGTCGACGGCGACGAGTTGGTCGGCGGCGACGACGATCGAACGAAGATCGCGAAGGTCGATGTCCTCGATGATCGTCTCGGCCGACTGCGCACGGTCGCGCCACTCGGCCACGCGCAGACGCGGCAGCAACTTTTCGGCGATTGCAAGGAGTCCGTCTGCGGGAATCTTCTCGCGACCTTCTGCGACGGCCTTCTTGTTCTGGTCCTCGATGGCGGAACGCACCGCAGGAACACCTCCGTTCAGAACTTTTTCTGCGATTGCGCGGTGTGCCTCGGGCAGTTCGGCGAGCACAGCCTCGACGTTCACGCGCTTCGGCTTCACACGCTTCGGCTTGGGACGCTGCGGCAGCTCCGGCGGTGCCTCGAAGAACGGACGACGCGGACGTTCCGAACCGCCTTCACGACGCTCGCCCCGCGGCTTGTCGCCGTCGCGACGCGGTCCGCGGCGCTTGTCGCCGTCGCGTCCGCCCTTCTTGCGCAGTTGCTGAGTGACGGGCTGGAAAGGCTTCTCGGACGGAAGCAGCTGCACGATTCCCGTGCGCTCAGCTTTCTGCTTCGGCGGGGTGATCGAGAGCACCCGAGTGCCGTCGAGGTCGGTCTCGACTTCTGCCCTGAGCACGTCCTTCACCGCCGCTCCCGCCGGGAGCACTGCATCAGCCACGACACCCTTGGGCTGCTGTGCACCGGCTGCGCGCCAGGTCCAGGTTCCGTCTTCGCGCTTGCTGGTGAGTTCGATCTCGATTCGCCGTGACATAGGGGCTCTACGGTATCCCGAAAACGCGCCCGAACAGCAGAAAGCCGAGGGTCGTCACTAGCCTTGCGCGCATGCCCATCTATGCACTCGGTGACCAGGTTCCGGACATCCACCCCAGCGCCTTTGTGCACCCCGATGCCATCGTCATCGGTTCCGTCACGATCGGAGCCGACAGCAGCATCTGGCCGTGCGCCGTGTTGCGCGGCGACGACGGCTCGATCGTGATCGGCGAGCGCACCAGCATCCAGGATGGTTCCGTCATCCACACCACGCCCATCGACCACACCACGGTCGGAGACGACTGCGTGATCGGGCACATCGTGCATCTCGAGGGTTGCATCATCGAGAACGGAGCGCAGGTGTCGACCGGATCCATCGTGCTGCACCGCGCCGTCGTGAAATCGGGAGCCATCGTGGCGGCCAATGCAGTCGTTCTGAACGACATGGTGGTGCCCTCCGGGGCCCTGGCAGTCGGCGCGCCTGCGACCATCAAGGAAAACCGTGCCCGCCCGCAGGACATCGACATGGCCGTGCAGGCGTATCTGCACAAGGGCAAGCGCTTCAGGGAACAACTCCGTCGCATCGACGGGTGATCCCGTCGCGTCACCGGGAGCACGCAGTTGAGCGACGAAACGTGGGCGTTGGTCGACATTTGCGTCGACTCCGCGACGGTCGAACTGGTCTCCGACGCGTTGTGGTCGCTCGGTGTTGTCGCCATCGAGGAAATTACGACTGAACAGGGCAAGACAACCCTGCGCACGAGCATGGGGGAGGACCCCGATGGTTTCGCCCGACAGGTGCGCACCCTGTTTCCCCACGCGACGGTCACGTTCTCCGAACACGACAGGGCGGTCGCCGACACGTGGCGTGAGTTCGCCGAACCAACGTGGGTGACCGAGTCGATCGCGTTGGTCCCGGCGTGGCGCGACCCTCCGGCACACTGCACACCCGTCTTCATCGAGCCGTTCGACACCTTCGGTCTCGGCAATCATCCGACGACCGTTCTCACGCTCCGTCTTGCGTTGAAACATGTCGACAGTGAGACGACGGTGTTCGACTTCGGAAGCGGATCCGGAGTGCTGGCGGTGGGCCTCGCCAAGATCACCGGCTGCAGCGCACTCGCGTTCGACATCGCCGAATCGGGTCGACGTGCACTTCATCAGAACATGACCGCGAACGACGTCAGCACGTGCACGTGGGTCGAGGGATTCCCGGCGAGCGCGGTTGATGTCGTGGTGGCAAACATTCTCGCGCCGGTGCTCGAATCAGAATCGGACTCCGTCTCGCGGAGCATCGTTCCGGGCGGGGTTGCGATCCTGTCGGGAATGCGAGATGAACAATTCGACCGCGTGCTGGAGCACTACGGAGAGTTCACGGAAATCGAGAGAGAATCACTCGACGGTTGGTGTGCCGTCGCATTGCGGAAAATGTGAACGGCGTCGAACGGCACCGAAGATTGCGTTCAGGAAATGACGCGGGCGCGCACACCGATCGGTGCAATGAGCCGGTAACCGGCAGCATGACGTTCTTCCTCTGATTCGCCACCCCAGAAGCCGTACTCACGGTTGCGACGGGCAAAGTCACGGCATTCATGCATCACTTCGCACGACATGCACACTTCGCGCGCCTGCGCCTCGCGTCGCTCACGCGCCTGCGGACGCTCCGCAGCCGGTGGAAAGAAGATTGCGGAGAGACCCTTGCATTCTGCGAGCGAGGCCCACGACGTGTCATCCCATTCCCGGTAGGCAAACAGTTCACCGATGGCCATGGTTGTTCCCCCAACTCCGCCGCGCTTGGCCCCAGAATAGCGGAATTTACTGATGAGTCAATTCTGAACGTTTTGTCAATCTGACGCACCCGTGAGCGCCGCGCGGACCCCCGCGGCGAAGGCATCGACGTCAGCCTCGGTCGTGTCCCACGAGGTCATCCAGCGCACCTGGGATCGGCTCACATCCCAGTCCCAGAAGAAGCTCCATTCCTGGAGACGGGCCTTCACCGATGCCGGCACGATGGGGTAGAGGCTGTTCACCGCAGGGGGAGTGAGGCACAGGGCCTCGATGTCGGTGAGAGCCTCGTACAGCCGCCACGCCATCGCGTTCGCATGACGGGCGGTCGAGATCCACAGGCCACTCGAAAACGCCTCTTCGAATTGAGCCGACACGTAACGCTGCTTTGACGGAAGTTGGGTGGCCTGCTTCCTCAAGAAGGCGGCGCGCGGAGACGAGCTCGATCGGCGCAGAAGCACTGCCTCGGCGCCCAGCATTCCGTTCTTTGTGCCACCGAACGACACGGCGTCGACGCCGGCCCCGAAGGTCAATGCGCGGAATGTGTCTGCGTCGCCACCGAGTGCGGCCACCGCATTTGCTATGCGCGCGCCGTCGAGATGGACACGCATGCCGTAACGATGCGCTCGTGCGCAGACCGCCGAGATTTCGTCGGCAGAGTAGAGACCCCCGAGTTCGGTTGCCTGGGTGATCGAGACTACGCCCGGCTGCACGTGGTGCACGTTGCCGAGCGCGGTCGACAACTCGTCGAGATGTGCCGGCTGAATCTTTGCGTCGTCTGTTGCCACGTCGTGCAACTTCGCCCCGAGAAAACGCTCGGGGGCTCCCGTTTCGTCAACATGAATGTGCGACCAGTTCGTGCACACAACGGACTCGGCCGGACCCAGCAGACTCGCAAGAGCAACAACATTCGATCCGGTGCCGCCGAAGGTGAACAGCACCTCGACATCGCATCCGCAGAGTTCTTCGAACAGAGCGACGGCACGTTGGGTGGTGGCGTCGCCGCCGTACGCGCGCTGGTGACCCTCGTTCACGCGAGCGATGGCATCGATGTACGACGGGTGCGCGCCACTGAAGTTGTCGGAGGCAAAAAGTCGTTCGGGCGCCGGCGGGAAATTCACACCTTGGACGCTATCGCTCGTTACCTTTTCGTCATGACGAAAAGACAGAGTGATGCAGGGGTGCGGGGAGAAGACCGTCGATGCCGGTGGTGCAGACATGTTCTGGCCGGTCAGGACGGCCCGGGCCGTCGTCGGGAGTTCTGCAGCCAGAAATGTCGTCAATGGGACTGGGTCGCCAGACAACGTGCCAGCGACCTTCAACTCAGCGAGAACGAACTCGTGATGACACGCGACGAGCTCGATGCACTCAAGGATCAGATCTACGTGTTGCACTGTGCATTGATCGACGCCAAGCGAGATCTCGAGAATCCGCGGCAAACCAAGGAGAGCCTGAAAGACATCCTGGACTGGCTGATGGATGCCGCAGAGCCCGTCGCAGCCGCGTCTCTCACCCCTTCGCTACGCCCATAATGTCCGTTATGTAATTATTGTGTTTCCCAATATCCACGGGCATTTCGGGCGGCTCTGCCCCGTCAGCACCTAAGGTGCTCGCATGGCGATCCGACATCTCGGTCACGGTGTTCCGGCAGACACGGTTTTCGACGAACTGGAGTCGTTCCGGGTCAACGACGTGCGATGGCGGGACGGTCGGGTGTTCACACTCGCCTACACCGCCGGTGCCGACCTGCTGGCGGTCGCCGAGGAGGCCTACCGCAGATACTCCGGTGAGAACGGTCTCAACACGGCCGCCTTTCCTTCCCTGCGACACATGCAGAACGAGGTCGTCGACACCGTCGCGGGTTGGCTTCACGGCGACGACGCCACTGCGGGCTTCATGACCTCGGGCGGAACCGAGAGCCTGGTGCTCGTGGTGCGGTCCGCCGTGAAACGCGCGCAACGCGAGGGACGTCTGACCGGAGCACCGAACATGGTGCTGCCAACATCTGCCCATGCAGCCCTGGAAAAAGGAGCCGACTACTTCGGAGTCGAATCACGGCGTGTGGCCGTGAAGAGCGACTGGCGCGCAGATGTCGATGCCATGGCGGCCGCGGTCGACCACAACACCGTTCTCGTCGTGGGCTCTGCCCCGCAGTATCCCCAGGGTGTCGTCGACGACATCGGTGGCATTGCCGCAATCGCCCGTGCACACGACATCAACTGCCACGTCGATGCGTGCATGGGTGGGGTGACGCTTCCCTATCTCGAGAAGGCGGGACTCGCGATGGCGCCGTGGGACTTCCGGGTCGACGGCGTCACATCGATCTCGGTCGACCTCCACAAGTACGGGTACGCATCAAAGGGCTCGGGCGTGTTGCTGCACTGCAACAAGACACTTCGCAACGATCAGATCTTCGTCACCGACAACTGGCTGGGCGGCATGTACGGATCGTCGGGGATTCTCGGCACAAAGTCGGGCGGCTCGATTGCTTCGTCGTGGGCCGTGATGAGATACCTCGGCGACGACGGCTATGCGAGGGTCACGGCGGCGGCGCGCACCACCGCTCTCGCTCTGGCAGACCACATCTCGGCTCATTCCGATCTCGAACTTCGCGCCCGACCCGACTCCACCCTCCTCTCGTTCGGCGCAATCGACGAGAATCGTCATGACGTATTTGCACTTGCCGACCTGTTGAACGAACGCGGTTGGTACATGGACCGCCAGTCCCCTCCCCGCTCGCTGCACCTGACGGTTCACGCCGGACACGAAGCGACCCATCGGGAGTTCCTCCGCGATCTCGACGACTGCGTCCGGGCCCTCGACGGCAACCGCGGCAGCGACGGAAGTTACGCCTCGGTCGAGTGACACAAGCGCCCCGTCGGCGCAGATGAACGGCTACGGTATGGGCACATACCTGCCTGGGAGAGAGTGCCCCGGCACCGCCGAAGGAGCAACCACCCCGGAATCTCTCAGGCAACGAGGACCAGACGGGTATCACAACGCTGGAAAGCGAGGGCATGCCCTCCGCCGACGGGGAAAGCCACTTCGGTGGTGAAGCTCTCAGGCAAAGACGACAGCGGGGGTCATACGACATTGGAGACCCCATGAACACGCCGACCCGATCGCTCACTGCGCCAGCGTTCACTCCCGACGAATTCGCATTCCGTCACCTCGGACTCACCGATGCAGACCGCGAGCACATGCTGCAGACCATCGGCGTCGAATCAGTCGAGTCTCTTCTCGAACAGACCATTCCGTCATCGATACGCCTGCGCGAGTTGCTCTCTCTCGGAGACGCCGTGCCCGAACACAAGGTGCTCGACGAATTGCGGTCACGCTTCGCCGACGATGCGCAGCGACGTTGCTTCATCGGCCAGGGCTATTACGGCACCATCACCCCGCCGGTGGTCAAGCGAAACCTTCTCGAGAACCCGGCGTGGTACACCGCATACACCCCGTATCAACCCGAGATCAGCCAGGGTCGACTCGAGGCGTTGCTCAATTTCCAGACCATGATCTCCGAACTCACCGGTCTTCCGCTGGCGAATGCATCGCTGCTCGACGAGGGAACCGCCGTTGCCGAAGCGGTGGCGATGGCGCACCGCATCAGCAAGTCACAGTCGGACTCGGTGCTGGTCGATGCGAACACCCACCCCCAGACCCTTTCGGTGTTGCGAACACGCATGGAACCGATCGGCATCACGGTCGAGACCGCAACAGTCGAGACGATGGACCCCTCGAACCACTTTGCAGTGGTCGTGTCGTGGCCCGGCAGCGACGGCGCACTCCCCTCGCCCGACCTGGTGAGGTCCGTGACATCGCGCGCACACGAGAGCAAGGCGATTGCCATCGCGGCCACCGATCTGCTCGCCTGCTCCGTCATTGTTCCGCCCGGACAACTCGGGTTCGACGTCGCCGTCGGTTCGTCGCAGCGCTTCGGCGTTCCGATGGGCTTCGGCGGTCCGCACGCTGCGTTCATGGCGACGCTCGACTCGCATGCCCGCGCGCTTCCCGGCCGACTCGTGGGCGTCAGCACCGACACCGAGGGTCGCCCTGCCCTCCGCCTCACACTGCAGACCCGCGAACAGCACATTCGCCGCGAGAAGGCAACTTCGAACATCTGCACCGCCCAGGTGCTGCTCGCCAACATCGCAGGCATGTACGGCGTGTGGCACGGACCCGACGGACTCCGGCGCATTGCTCACCGCGTGTCGTCGCTCGCGTCACGGGCGGCGGCGGGTCTGCGCGCGGCGGGACACCGGCCGGCTCACGACAGCTTCTTCGACACGGTCGCTCTGAATGTCGACGATGCAGACGCCTTCGTTGCGCGCGTTCGTGATGCCGGATTCAACATCCGACGCGTCAACGGCACGGTTGTGTCGTTCAGCATCGACGAGACCACCGACGAAGAAATTCTGGGCAGTCTTCTCGCCTCGATGAATGCCGCCCTGACGGCATCGGCACCCGCACTCGACGCTGGCGTTCTGCGCACCGACGACTTCATGACACAGTCGGTGTTCCAGCGGCACCGCACCGAACACGAGATGCTGCGCTACCTGCGCTGGCTCTCCGACAAGGACCTCGCACTCGACCGCACGATGATTCCTCTCGGATCGTGCACGATGAAACTGAACTCCACGACCGAAATGGAGCCGGTCACCTGGTCGGAGTTCTCGTCGCTGCATCCGTTCGTGCCCGACGACGAGTCGAAGGGCATGCGCCGGGTGATCACCGAGCTCGAACAGATGCTCGTTGCGATCACCGGGTACGACGCGGTGAGCCTGCAGCCGAACGCCGGAAGCCAGGGAGAATTCGCGGGGCTGATGGCCATTCGCGCCTATCACCACTCGCGCGGGGACCACCAGCGCAAGGTGTGTCTGATTCCCTCGAGCGCACACGGCACCAACGCCGCGAGCGCAGTGATGGCCGGAATGACGGTCGTCGTCGTGAAATGCGACGACAACGGCAACATCGACGTCGACGACCTGCGGCTGCAGGCCGAGAAAGCGGGAAACACCCTTGCCGCCACGATGGTCACCTACCCGTCGACGCACGGAGTGTTCGAGGAAGCCATTGCGGAGATCTGCGCGATCATCCACGACAACGGCGGGCAGGTCTACGTCGACGGGGCGAACATGAACGCACTCGTCGGCACGGCCCAGCCGGGCAAGTTCGGCGCCGACGTGAGCCACCTCAACCTGCACAAGACCTTCTGTATCCCTCACGGGGGCGGCGGCCCCGGTGTCGGCCCGGTTGCCGTGCGTGCCCACCTCGCACCTTTCCTGCCCGGGAACCCGCTCGATGACTCCTCCCCCGTCGGACCCATCTCGGCGGCGATGCACGGGTCGGCCAGCATTCTTGCGATCCCGTGGACATACATCCGCATGATGGGCGCGGAAGGCCTGCTGCAGGCAACGGCCGACGCCATTCTCTCGGCGAACTATGTCGCGGCGCGCCTCGACGAGTCGTACCCCGTTCTGTACCGCGGCAACAACAACCGCGTGGCTCACGAATGCATTCTCGACGTGGGGTCGGTGCTGAAGAACACCGATCTCACCATCGACGACGTCGCCAAGAGACTGATGGACTACGGCCTTCATGCACCCACGATGAGCTTCCCCGTCGCGAACACCCTGATGGTCGAGCCGACCGAGAGTGAATCTCTTGCGGAGGTCAATCGCTTCTGTGATGCGATGACCTCGATTCGCCGCGAGATTTCCGACGTGCAAAGCGGAGCGGTGCCCGCCGACGAGTCGGTTTTGCGCCACGCACCCCACACCATCGAGGACATCGCGGGCGACTGGAACCGTCGCTACTCCCGTGACGCCGCCCTCTTCCCCGTCGCGAGCCTCAGAGCCCGTGGCTACTACCCGCCGGTGTCGCGAATCGACGCCGCGTTCGGCGACCGGAACCTCGTCTGCACGTGCGCCCCGATCGAGGCGTACGCGCAGTCTCTCGAGACCGCTACCGTGTGACCGTGAGCGAAACCGGCGGCGAACACACCGCGCACGAATCTACGACAGAGTCCTACAACCCTCTCGAGCAACTCATGTCGTTGCTGACGTTGGTCGACCCGATCGACCTTGCATCAAGGGCTGTGGATGCGTCGCGTCGTACCACCGAGGCCCTGATCACGATCATGGAGAATCTCGCCTCCACCGTCGACAACCTGAACCGAACCACCACCCGGGTGAATTCGCTGCTCGACGAGGTTGAAGAGCCGTTGCGACGGATGATGCCCCAGGTCGGAACCGCAATGAACGCGATGGCCGCCATGGGAGAAGCAGCACAGCAACTCGGCGAACTCTCGAAGCGTCTCGGGCCTCTCACCACACTCGCGGAAAACGCCGGTGGGCTTTTCGGACTTCGACCCAACAAGGGCCAGTCCCCCACCCCGCCGGCCGGACCTACTTCTTCTTAGCCACGAACGGCGTCTTCACCACGACACCGGGGAGATGCGTGCCGCGCACGTCGAGCGAGACTGATTGCCCCACCTCCACTCCGGGGTCAACGAACGCCAGTGCGACACAGTGGCCGAGCGTCGGCGAGAAGTTGCCGCTCGACACAACACCGATCGAATTGCCTTCGGCATCGAGAACAGGCGAGCCATCGCGCGCCGGGCGACGGCCATCCACCGAGATACCGACGAGACGGCGGGCTACTCCGTTCGATTTCTCCCTCTCAAGGGCCTGACGACCCCGGAAGGATTCCTTTCCCCATGCAACGACCCACTCGAGATTCGCCTGCAACGGTGTGATGCCCTCGCCGAGTTCGTGCCCGTGCAACGGCAGAGCAGCCTCGAGTCGCAGCGTGTCTCGCGCACCCAGACCGGCAGGTTGGATGCCCGCCGCCAAGAGGTCGTTCCACACGCGAGCGGCCGCTTCGACGGGGACCGCGATTTCGATTCCGTCCTCACCCGTGTACCCGGTGCCCGCCACCACGCAATCTGCCCCCGACACGGACACCCGACGGACACCGAAGCGCGGGACTTGCGAACCCTCGAGAGAGACGGCGGCGACCTTTGTGCGGGCATTCGGACCCTGCACCGCGATGACCGCTCGTGTCGCAGTCGTGTCGACGCCGCCGATTGCGTTGACAACGCGTTCTGTGTTCGACGCATTGGGCATCACGTCGAACACGGCGGCATCGACCCACCACACGATGATGTCGTCCAGAACGAATCCGTTGTCGTCGAGGAGATGCGTGTACTGGGCACGCCCGACCGACACCTTGTTGAGATCGTTCGTCAGCACAGACTGCAGACGGTCGAAGGCTCCGTCTCCCTCGACACGAACCGTTCCGAGATGCGACACATCGAACATCACTGCGTCGCCGCGACAGGCCCCGTGTTCTGCAAGTGTCCCGGTCGAATAGTTCAGTGGCATTTCCCATCCGCCGAAGGGAACCATCTTCGCCCCGAGCGAACGGTGTTCCGCATCGAGCGGAGAGAATTTCATGTCAGACGGCAACTGTGACGTCGTCACCCGAACCGTCGCCGTTCCGCGACGATGCGGCAACATCGGTCTGCGGAGCGAACGAAATGATGCGACGATCGACCTCGTCGCGCACGCCGGACATCGGCAGAACGTTGAGCACGCCCTGACCACGACGCAACACGTCGATCAGTTCGTCGCCGTCGCACAGGATCACGCTCGAACCGTTGATCACGAGGTGTGCTGCCGAGATGTCGGTGTCGACGTGCTCGCGCATGTACGCGAACACCTCACGGATCGATTCGAGGCGGATGCCCGCGTCGAGCAACTTCTTGATGACCTTCAACTCGAGAAGGTCGCGGTAGGTGTATTCGCGTCGGCTTCCGCTGCCCGAGGCATCGGCCCCCGAGGGACGCACGAGATCGGTGCGTGCCCAGTAGTCGAGCCGGCGGTACGTGATTCCGACAATCTCGGCGGCCTGGGTTCCACTGAATGACTTCATGTTGGGTGTCCGTTCGTCTCTGTTCGCGCGCATCACAGGTTGGTAACTACGCGGGTGTAAGACGCTAGGAGACGATTCCCCGAATCGTCAAGAGGTCAGTCGGAAAAATCTTCCGGGGAGATGTTCTCGATGAATTCCTTGAATTCATCGAGGATTTCGGTCTCGGACGCCCCGTCTTCTTCCTCGACCTGCTCCCCCACGAGGTCGAGCAGATCGTCCTGGGCATAGATGGGGCACGACGCCCTGAGGGCTATCGCGATGGCATCGGACGGTCTGGCAGACACCACCACCTCGTCGTCTGTCTCGTGGCGGAGGACGACGTCGGCGTAGTAGGTGCCCGACGAAACGTGCGTGATCACCACTCTCACCACAGACACGAAGATGCGCTCGAGCGCAAGCACGAACAGATCGTGGGTCAGCGGACGTGGTGTGGCCTCGCCGTCGAGGGCGGTCTTGATTGCGGCGGCTTCCGGACCGCCGATGAAGATCTCGAACTGTCGTCTCGGCGAGTCTTCCTCGCGCAGGGTCACGACGGGCGTGTTCGACAGTCGGTCGATGCGAACCCCCCGTACCGACAGAGACTTCATGACTACCTCTGTTCTGTCAGACGAATGGTGTGTCGCAGAACGAGCGCGGCGCGAAGCTCTGCACCCAACTCTGCGAATTCGTTGAGCATATTCAGCGCCTCCTCCCGCGAAGCCGGGTTGCGCTGACGCAGGAGAGGAAGAATGCGTTGTTCGTACAGATCTACCTCGCGGTCGGCCGAGGTCTTCCACGCCCGGAGATGGCGCACGTCGATACCGAGCGCCTGGAAACGCGACGCCGCTTTCGCCACCTCGATGGACGCCGTGTCGAAGAAGGTGGTGTCCCCCACCTCGTGCCCGCTGATGAGTCCAGCCGCCTCCAACTCCTTCAGGAACGCAGGATCGATCTTGTGCTGCTGCACGAGTTGGTCACGCGGGATCGATTCTGTGTTGTCACGGTGGCGCATGGCTTCTCGACGTTGCTCGCGCTGCACCGTCTGCGGCACGATCGGATCCTGCTCGACACCGTCACGGGACATTTTCGTGGTTTCGTCGCGCGGGCGCGGAACACTGCCCCGTGCCGCAGGATGACCCGACGTCGACACAACCTGGTTCGGAAGCGAAAAATCACGGCTGATGTCGGAACTTTCGTCTTCGAGTTTGTCCTTGATGATGCGCAACGGCAGATAGTTCGTGCGCTGTTCCCTCAGGATGAATCGCAGTCTCTCGACTTCTGCGTCGGTGAACTTGCGGTAGCCCGACGGGGTGCGTTCGGGGTCGATGAGACCCTGGCTCTCGAGAAACCGGATCTTCGAGATGGTGACATCGGGGAATTCCTCGAGCAACTGCGCAAGCACCTCGCCGATCGAGAGATAGTCGCGCTCCGTCACGGGAGGTCCTCGGCGTTCTCGAGAAAGACCAGCCTGAACTTTCCGACCTGCAGTTCGTCGCCCTGCGTCAGTTCCGCAACGTCGATGCGTCGTTGGTTCACGTACGTTCCGTTCAGGGATCCGGCGTCGCGCACGATGTAGCGACCGCCCGTCTGGTGGATCTCGCTGTGCTGTCGAGACACGGTGATGTCGTCGAGGCTGATGTCGGCGTCTTCGCTGCGACCGATCGTGACCACCTGTTTCGACAGGGTGAAGTACTCGCCTTCGTCTTCTCCGCCGCGCACGACCAGCAGGGCCTGCCCTGTCGCGATGTCATCGAGATCGACGTGGACATCGTCGCGGGAGCCGAGGCCGTCCTGGAGCGGATCGACCTTGGCAATGGTGATCGTTCTGTCGTCGACCAGGTCGAGCACCGACCCGCACGCCGAGCAAAAGGCCGACCCGGGCGGGTTCCTGTGCCCGCACTTGTTGCAGAAGACGTACGACATGACGGCGGTCAGGCTCCGATCAGCGCCGAATACTCCTCGGCGGTCATGAGTTCCGCCTCGTTCAGCACCGCCACCTCGATCTCACAGATCCACCCGTCGCCGTACGGGTCGGTGTTCAGGAGTTCGGGTGTCGCAGACAACGCATCGTTCACGGTGGACACAACCCCGGACACGGGCGCGTAGACGTCGTTCACGCTCTTCGTGCTCTCGATTTCGCCGAGTCCCTGGTGCACCTCGACAGCAGAACCGGTGTCGGGCAACTGGATGAAGACGATGTCGCCGAGCGCGTCCTGTGCGTAATCGGTGATGCCGACACGCACTGTCGATCCGGTGACGAGAACCCACTCGTGGTCCTTTGTGTATTTCAGGTTTGCGGGGACGTTCACACCCGCAACGGTACTCGCTACGACTGTCGCCCCGAGGCCATGTGTGCCTGGACGGTCGGCACGTACTTGGCGAACGACACATACGAAATCACGACCCCCGGGATGCCGGCGGCCCACCCCATGTAGGTGAACACCGACCACCAACCGCCCGCGGAGCCGAGCGTGATCCACGGCACTGCCGACAGCAGAGCAAATGTTGCCCACTTCCCCAGTTTCGTGACGGGGAACCGCTCCATCCCGAGCGCAGTCGCGCCCACCATCAGAACCGCGATGGACACCTCGCGAACGAGGATCACCACCCCGAACCACGCAGGAAAATGCCCGTAGTACATCGCGGCGCCGATGCCGACGAAAAAGACGAGGCGATCCGCGACGGGATCGATGACCTTGCCGAGCTCGCTGACCTGATTGAACCTGCGGGCGATGTATCCGTCGATCCAGTCGGTGAAAGCCAGCAGGCCGAAGAACCAACTACCGGCGACCACACGGTCGTCTGCCATGAATCCCACATACGTCGGCAACATCGCCAGACGCACAACGGAGATGAGGTTCGGAACAGTGAACACCGAACGCCACGACACGTCGAAAGGTTAGTCGGGGTGACGATGCCGGCGATGCAACGACATAGTGTGCAGACATGACCCAACCACTCCAGGACAAGGTTGCCTTCATCACCGGCGGGGGCTCTGGTCTCGGCGCCGAGACGGCTCGCCGACTCGCCCGTGACGGAGCACTCATCGCCGTGAACGACCTGCACGCAGACGCCGCCGAGAAAGTCGCCGCAGAGGTCGGCGGACTGGCATTCGCATTCGATGTCACCGATTCGGCAGCCATGGACGCGGCAGTCGATTCGTGCGTCTCGCAGCTCGGTCGGCTCGACATCATGGTGAACAACGCGGGAATCGCGCCGCAGGCCCCCGGCAGCAAGATCGACGTCTCGATGCAGAACCAGATGAAGCGCATGGAGGGACGCGTCGACGAACTCGAGCCGCTCAACTATGTCGTCGACATGAGCGACGATGAATGGGACCGCATGATCCGCGTTCACCTGTACGGCGCGTTCTACGGCACGAGAGCCGCACTGCGTCACATGCAACCCGCCCGTTCGGGGCGCATCGTCAACATCTCGTCGATACTCGGCCAGAAGCCCTCGGCCGGTGCGCCGCACTACTCGGTCGCAAAGGCCGCAATCATCACCCTCACCAAGACGACCGCGGACGAAGTGGCGGGACTCGGCATCAACGTGAACGCCGTCTGCCCCGGCTACATCGAGACTCCCTTGCTCACTCCGTTCAGCGAGACCCTGAAGGCCGGCATCGTGATGCGCATCGGAAAAGGCCACATGGGTGTACCGAACGACATCGCCGAGATGATCCGGTTCCTTGCGGGACCCGAATCTGCCTATTGCACCGGCGATGTGTTCACCGTGTCGGGCGGTTATCTCGGATGAGCACCGTCTTCACGAAGATCATCAACGGCGACATCCCCGGAACCTTCGTGTTCAAGGACGAAGCATGTGTCGCCTTCATGTCGATCAACCCGATGGCCGACGGGCACCTGCTCGTGGTGCCCCGCGACGAGGTCGACCACTGGGTCGATCTGTCTCCCTATCTCTCGGCGCACCTGTTCGAGGTGTCGCACCGACTCTCACGCGCCCTGCAGAAAGCGTTCCCCTGCGAACGGGTCGGGCTCATCATTGCGGGTTACGAGGTTCCCCACTGCCACATTCACCTGATTCCCACCGACAACATGGGCCAGTTGAGTTTTGCGAACGCGGCACCGAGCGTCGACAGGTCCGTGCTCGAGTCGCACGCCCAGCGCATCGTTGACGCACTGGGGAACTGATTCAAAACAGGGTCAGTTCGACTTCGTCGTCGCCTGAATCGGGAAGAATCAGCGATTCGTCGTTGTTGCGAACGCTGTTCACGCGGGTCGACACCCTCGTCGTGAGAAACCGAGGCTGATGGTCGGGTTGGAACAACTCGAGCGGGGCATCCCCGGGCATCAACCACTCCACGGCTTCGTCGGCGTGGAACTCGACCGGGCTTCGGTCGTGGATGTCCGACAGGTCGAAGATGCTGTCACGGGTGATGAGGGCGCACGTTCGGCCGGCGTCGACAATCGGTGAGTCGCTCCAGATTCCTGCACCGAGCATCAGATAACCGTCGGCACGGGTGACGTAGTACGGAATCTTTGCCTTCGGATTGGTTCTGTCCCACTCGTAGAAACCCGACATCGGAATGATGCAGCGGTGCCCGGGAACCAGACCCCTGAACGAGGGCTTCTCGGTGATGGTTTCTGACCGCGCGTTGATCATGCTCGCGCCCTTCGATGCATCTTTCGACCAGATCGGCAACAAACCCCACTGCACGACATCGACGACCACTGCATGGTCGACCACGCGCAGAATCGGTATCGCGTGGGTCGGCGCAACGTTGAAATTGCGCAGCAGAGGGAGCTCGGTGTCGGGAAGTTCCAACCTCAGACCCGAGGATTCAACGGCAGCAGACAATTCCTCGAAGATGTCTTGTGTCGAGAAATTCCCGACGAAACGACCACACATGGAGGTCAACCTAATGGTCGGGCTGGCGGGATTTGAACCCACGACCTCTTGTCCCCCAGACAAGCGCGCTAACCAAGCTGCGCCACAGCCCGAATGAGAATCAATGCTATCGCGACGACAGGCTGTCGCCCCTAGAGGAACAGGTCGACAATCCGCCAACCGAGATACAGACACAGCAGGAACATCAGCAACTTGAAGTGCCACGGCAGCTTCTCGTTCTCGATGCCGGCGAGTTTCTTCAGGTCAAGATCGTCGGCCGTCACGTAACCGTGGATGTTCGGCGTTTCGACGTCGCCGCCGCACTGAGGGCACAGGCCGTCATCGGTCATCGCCGACGGCGCGAAGTACTTCGCACACGGGTCACACCAGGGCATCGACAATCCTTTTCACGGTCAATCCCCCTTGCGACGCACCCGCAGTTTCAACGGAGTCGACCCGAAGCTGAATGCCTCGCGGATCGATCGCTCGAGATAGCGGATGTACGGCTGCGGCAGTTCGCGATTCACGAACAGCGTGAAGGTCGGCGGGTCGGCCGCACCCTGCACGGCGAAGAGCACTCTCGCACCCCCACCGGCAGGCTGTTTCTGCTGGGCGTCGGCGATCACCTTGTTCACGTCGCGAGTCGGGATCTTTCGGTGGTACTGGTCGATGGCGTCCTGGAGGACGGGGCGCAACTTGTGCACGCCCTTGCCGGTGAGGGCGGAGATCTTCAGCACCGGGGCATCGTCGATGAAGTACAACATGCGGGCGAGATCGGCCTCGACCTGACGTCGCTGTTCCGATTCGAGCAGTTCCCACTTGTTCAACACGACGAGAATCGGGCAGCCCGCGACGTCGACGCGTTCGGCGAGTCGTTGATCCTGGCTCGTGACCCCGACCGTGGCATCGATCACCAGCATTGCAACGTCGGCTTCGTCGATTGCCTTCAACGCGCGAACCAACGAGTAGTACTCGGCAGAATCGTCCACCTTGCTGCGCTTGCGCATGCCGGCGGTGTCGACGAACACCAAGGGGCCGTCCTCGGTCTCGACGAGGGTGTCGATGGCATCGCGCGTGGTTCCCGGCATGTCGTGCACCACCGAACGTTCCTCGCCCACGAGTCTGTTGAACAGGGTGCTCTTTCCCACATTGGGGCGGCCGACAAGCGCAACCCTCGGCACGCCGTCTGCGGCAACAGGTTCGGGCCTGTCTGCCGGGCGGGACACATGGGGAATGCGGGCGATGACTTCGTCGAGAAAGTCCCCTGCACGTCGACCGTGCAGAGCAGACACCGAATACGGCTCGCCGAGGCCGAGCGACATGAACTCCCAACGTTCCTGTTCGCGACGTTCGTTGTCGGCCTTGTTCGCCACGAGAAGCACTTCGACACCGCTGCGACGCAACCAAGCTGCGATGAGTTCGTCCTCGTCGGTGATGCCCACCGATGCATCGACCATGAAGATCACGAGGTCGGCGTCCCGAACCGCTTCTTCGACCTGCCTGCTCACCTTGTCATCGAGTTCGGAGCCACTCGGCATCCAACCGCCGGTGTCGACGATCCAGAATTCGGTGCCGAGCCACTGCGCGAGACGGCGGTGCCGGTCGCGGGTGACCCCGGGGCGGTCCTCCACGATTGCAGCGCGTTCGCCGATGACCCGGTTGAACCACGTGCTCTTGCCCACGTTCGGACGTCCGACAATCACCACCGTGGGGAATTCGGTCTCTTCTCGTTCGTCAGTCATGTGTCGGGGCCTTCTGTACTTCCTGCAACCGACGCAACAGGGCTGTTCCGCTCGTGGGAACAATCTCGACATCGAACTCCCGGGCGAGATCGTCGAACGTGGCTCCGTCGAGGAACACCCCGTCGTTCAGACACACGTCGGGAAGCAGGTACACATTCTCGCCGCTGTGTCGGCGCAATGTGCGGACTATGTCCGAATAAGTGAGAAGACCCGCAACCGCGGTGTTACCACCGAAGTGATCGTTCTCCACGCAGACAACGGGAACATCGCCGAATCCGGAGTCACCGAGGAGTTCAGCGAACATCGCAGCCCCGTAACGCCCGGTGACCACTGCGGGCATCTTCGGTTGAACGGCGCGCCGGCCCGAGATGCTCACGGGGATCGGTCGTGCGGGGCGCAGCGAGGTTTCCCCCGCGGGATTCGACAGAACCGCGTACGACGAAGGGTTCTTGGCGTCCACCGACGAGAAGAACCCGTCGGTTCGCCCCGGCTTCTCGGGGCCGCGCCCGGAGAAACTCTCGATGAACGACCGCACCAGTCCGACGCCGTCCTCGAGCATCGGGTACTCGCCGTAATGCGATGCGTCGGGCACCGCGCGACCGGCCACCATGTAGAACTCGTCGGCGAGAAACAACGGCTGCCGACCGAGGACTTCGGCAAAACGTGCCTGCCATGTCTCGACCAGGTCGATGGTGTTGTTTGCCTCGGCCACCGTCTGCACGCGCATGCGCTCTTCGGTGTTGTAGCGCGACAACCCGAGGGGCACAATCGCAATCGATTCCACCTCGGGGAACTGCTCGAGCAGACCGCAGAGAGTGGCATCGAGAACGTTGCCGTCGTTCACGCCGGGACACAGCACGATCTGCACGCGCACGTCGATGCCGTGGTCGAGCATCAGCCGCATCCAACGCAGACTGAAGCCGCCCCGCACGTTTCGCAGCATCTCGGCTCTCGTGTGGGGGTCGACCGAATGAACGCTCACGTACAGCGGCGACAGTCGCTCATCAATCACCCGTTCGAGGTCGGCCTCGGTGAACCGCGTCAGCGTGGTGAAATTGCCGAACAGAAAACTCAGTCTGTAGTCGTCGTCCTTCAGATAGAGACTCTTGCGCATCCCCTTGGGCAACTGATAGATGAAACAGAATTCGCAGTGATTGTCGCAGGTGTGGATTCGGTCGAACACCGCACTCGACACCGATGCACCGAAAGGTTCGTCGGCACCGCGCTCGACGCTGATGTCGAACGAGTCACGTCCGCGCGCAACCACGAGATCGACCGTCTCGTCGTCGACGAGGCGATACCATTCGAGTATGTCGCGGGGGGCGACCCCGTTCACCGACACGATGCGATCACCGGGGAGAACCCCCGCACGCGCGGCGGCAGAGTCAGCGACGACCGACGAGATCTCGGGGAATGAATCGACTCGTGCGCTCACCTGTCACAGGCTACCCGTGGTGGTTCTCGCTAGATTGAGGTCGCTCTATGGCTGTTGACAAGGTGTTGCTTGCGTCTCCGCGGGGATTCTGTGCCGGAGTCGAGATGGCCATCAAGGCACTTGCATGGATGGTGCGGTCGTTCGACGAGCCCGTGTACTGCTACCACGAGATCGTTCACAACAAGATCGTTGTCGACCGATTCGTGGAAAGAGGCGTCGTCTTCGTCGACTCCATCGAAGAAGTGCCCATCGGGTCACCGATCATGCTTTCGGCGCACGGTTCGGCACCGGAAGTCGTTGCCGCCGCGCGCGAACGCGGAAGCTACGTGGTCGACGCCGTGTGCCCTCTGGTCACGAAGGTGCACCACGAGGTGAAGACCCGCGCCGGAAAGGGATTTCACATCGTCTACGTCGGTCACGAAGGCCACGAGGAGGCGGTCGGCACCATGGCCGTCGCGCCCCGTGCCATCACGCGTGTCGAGTCAGTGGAAGAAGTCAACGCACTCCCCGATTTCGACCAGCCCGTCGCGATGCTCGCCCAGACCACTCTTTCCCACCGCGAATGGAACGAGGTTGCGGTCGAGGTGAAGAGACGATTCCCCGATGTCTGGACTCCGGGCCGCAGCGATCTCTGCTTCGCCACCACAAACCGCCAGACGGCGCTCATCTCGATCGCACCCAAGGTCGACGCATTCGTCGTCATCGGCTCGTCGAACAGTTCGAACACCCGTGCACTCGAGCGCCTCGCAGCCGAGTCGGGTTGTGCGCGCGTCTACCGGGTGAACTCTGCAGACGAACTGCCCGCCGACCTGCACGGCACGATCGGCGTCACCGCAGGCGCGTCCGCACCGGAGGAACTGGTGATGGGGGTTCTCGAGGCCCTGCAACCCGTCCACGGAGTCGAGGAAATCTTCGTCACCGACGAAGACGAGTACTTTCCGCCGCCGCGCAACATCCGCGACCTCCAGTCGTCCATCGACCTCGCCATCACGAGCATGCTCGGTGCATCGCTTCTCGAGACCCCGCGGATGGACGACCGTTCACTTGCGGCAAGTGCGGTTCTTGAGGCACTCTCTGGGTCATGATTTCCCCCACACTCGACTCCCTCCGTGTCTTCCTGCACCTCGTGGCCGTGGCCGTGTGGGTCGGCGGGCAGATCGTTCTCGCAGGGGTCGTGCCGGCGGTGCGCAAGGTTGCACCGCAGGCCATGCAGCCAATCGCCCGCGGTTTCGCCCGTGTCGCATGGCCCGCATTCATTCTCATCGTCTTCACGGGCGTCTGGGGACTCGCGAGCACCGACGTCGCGAGCCAATCGAGCAACTACACCGCCACGTTCGGCATCAAGATGCTCATCGTCGGCGTTGCGGTGATCGCCACGTTGGTTCACTCTCAAGGCACCAGCAAGGCAGCCAAGGGAATCGGGGGCGCAGTCGGACTGCTTGCCTCGTTGCTCGCCGCGTATGCGGGCGTGTTGATGGCCCACGCGGGCTAGTTGCGCGGAACCTTGCTCCAGGCCACGTCGCGGTCGACGCGCACGTCACCGGGAAGTCCGAGAATTCGCTCACCGAGAATGTTCTTCATCACTTCGGTGGTGCCGCCTTCGATCGAGTTGGCACGCGAACGCAGGAAGGCCTTCTGGATGCCGTCGAAACTCATCGCGGTCTCGGGGCGGATCATCTCGTACGAGCCGTAGAGCATGCCGTCGGCACCCATCAGACCGACCGTGAATTCGTAGACGGCCTTGTTCAGGTTTGCGCTCTCCATCTTGCCGATGGAACCCTCGGGGCCGGGTGCGCCCATGCGGCGCTGTGCGTTCGCACGAATGTTGGTCAGACGGTGCACCTCGGCGCGGATCCACAGTTTCATCAACTCGTCGCGCGATGCGGCATCCTTCCGGTCCTCTTCGAGCGACTTCCAGAGCTTCACTGCATGTGCAATCGAGCCCGAACCCTTCTGGGGAATCGCACCTCCGATCGACACGCGTTCGTTCATCAGGGTCGTGAGACTCACACGCCAGCCGTCACCGGGCTTGCCGAGCATCTCCTTTTCGGCAATGCGGACATCGGTGAAGTACACCTCGTTGAATTCGGCCTCACCGGTCATCTGGCGCAACGGACGAACCTCGACGCCGGGTGCCTGCATGTCGACGACGAATGCAGTGAGACCTGCGTGCTTCACGGCATCCGAATCGGTGCGCACCACGAGCAGACCCCAACGCGACAGGTGCGCGAGTGTGGTCCACACCTTCTGGCCGTTGCAGATCCACTCATCGCCGTCCTTCACGCCCTTCGAGGAGAGTCCGGCGAAGTCCGAGCCCGAACCGGGTTCCGAGAACAACTGGCACCAGACCTCTTCACCGGTGAACAGAGGGCGCAGATACCGCTTCTTCTGTTCTTCGCTGCCCCACTCGACGACGGTGGGCCCGCACATGCCGTGACCGATCGGGTTGCGCATGACGGGGTTGGGAGCGCCCGCTGCATAGATGGTCTCGTTCACGACCTTCTGGAGCTTCGCGTTCGCACCGAGCCCGCCGTGACCCACGGGGAAGTGCACCCACGCGAGACCCTTGTCGAACTGAGCGCCGAGGAACTCGACAGCCGACACCTTGTTCGGCGGGAACTCCTTCAGAAGTTCGTGGGCGAGATCGAGAACCCGCGCTTCGTCGACGACCGATGTTGCAACACTCATGACAAACCCCTTGGTAGTGCGAGATGAGCGAATGTTAGAGGCGAAATCACTCCCCTCACGAGCCATCGGCACCACGAAATGACTGTGACCTGCGTCATTCACTAGGTTGTGGTCATGTACCCAGGCGTTCATGCAGACACACATCCCGACAGACCCGCCGTGATCCTGGCCGAGACAGGCGAGGTCATCACCTACGGACAGCTTCACGAGGGGGCGGTTCGACTCTCGAACGTGCTCCGCTCGGCGGGCCTCGAGCCGGGCGACCACATCGCACTGTGCATGGAGAACCACCCGCGCTACCTGGAGGTGATCTGGGGCTGCCATTACGCCGGACTCGTTTACACGGCATGTTCGAGTCGTCTCACCAAGGCCGAACTCAGCTACATCATCAACGACTGCGGTGCCAAGGCGTACATCACCTCGAAGTACAAGGCGGACCAGGCGCTCGAGATCGCGGGCGACATTCCGAACGTCTCGCTTCGTCTCATGTTGAGCGGAACGGTCGACGGTTTCGACTCGTACGAAGCCGTGGTGTCCGGTGCATCCACGACTCCATTGCCCGACATGGTCGACGGAACCGACATGCTCTACTCGAGCGGCACCACCGGCATGCCGAAAGGTGTGTCGCGCCCCTTCCCCGGCACCCCGATCGGCACCGCCGCCGGACTCGCCGGGGCCGTCACCGACCTCTTGTTCAAGTTCCGCGAGGGCATGGTGTATCTCTCCCCCGCTCCGCTGTACCACGCCGCTCCGCTCCGCTTCAACATGTCGGTGCACGTGAAGGGCGGCACCACCGTCGTGATGGAACACTTCGACGCCGAGAACTACATCAAGTTCGCCGAGCAGTACAAGGCAACCCACACCCAACTCGTGCCGACCATGTTCATCCGCATGCTGAAACTCGACGACAAGGTGCGAAACAAATACGACGTGTCGTCGCTCGAGGTCGCAATCCACGCCGCCGCACCGTGCCCCGCCGAGACGAAGAGAGCGATGATCGACTGGTGGGGACCCATCATTCACGAGTACTACGCGGGCACCGAGGGGAACGGCTTCGTGTACTGCAACAGCGAGATGTGGCTCGCCCACCCGGGTTCGGTCGGCACCGCAATCCAGGGTGTCGTGCGCATCTGTGACGACGAAGGCAACGAGGTGCCCACCGGCGAATCGGGCACCGTGTTCTTCGAGGGAAGCGCGCAGTTCGAGTATCACAACGATCCCGAGAAAACGAAGTCGTCACGCGACCCGAAGGGCCGCGGCTGGACAACTCTCGGCGACGTCGGCTTCCTCGACGCCGACAATTTCCTGTACCTCACCGACCGCAAAGCCTTCATGATCATCTCGGGCGGCGTGAACATCTACCCGCAGGAAGCCGAGAACATTCTCGTGAACCATCCGAAGGTGGTCGATGTCGCGGTCTTCGGCGTTCCGAACGACGATTTCGGCGAAGAAGTGAAGGGGGTCGTCGAGCCGCGCACGATGCCGGCGAACGCAGAAGAGGCCGCCGCCCTCGAGAAGGAACTGATCGCGTACTGTCGCAGCCATCTCGCCGACATCAAGTGCCCGCGCAGCATCGACTTCCGGGCCGAACTGCCGCGCCACCCCACGGGCAAGCTCTACAAGCGTCTGTTGAAGGACGAATACTGGAAGGCCGCGGGACGCTCGATCTGATGCCGGCGACGCACCCGTATCTCGACAACGACCGACCGATTGCGTTCGCGCACCGCGGCGGCACGTCGGCGGCACCCGAGAACACCTTGCGGTCGTTCGCCGACGCCGTGTCACTCGGTTACCGCTACATCGAGACCGACGTTCATGCCACGGCCGACGGAGTCCTGGTCGCATTCCACGACAACGACCTGAAGCGCACGTGCGGCGAGGACAGAACGATCGCGGGGAGCACATGGAACGACCTCAAGTCGGCGCGGGTCGACGGCACCGATCCGATTCCGCTTCTCGACGATCTCCTCGACGAATGGCCGGACATCCGCATCAACATCGACTGCAAGGCCGACACCGCCCTCGAGCCGCTGATCAACACGCTGCGGTCGCGTGACATTCTCGACCGCGTCTGCATCGGAAGTTTCAGCGACGCTCGCATCGCACGGGTGAGAGAGGAATTCGGCGACGCCGTGTGCACCTCGATGGGGCCGAAGGAGGTCGCGCTCCTCGTCGCGCGCAGCAAGTCCCGCGCACGGATCACGCCCAGTCGCCACGCCCGCGCCGCACAGATTCCGGTGAAACAGGGCCCGGTCACGGTCACCACGAAGAGATTGGTGGACATCGCGCACGACCTCGGTCTCCAGGTGCACGTGTGGACCGTCGACGACCCCCTCGAGATCGCGCGTCTTCTCGACCTCGGCGTCGACGGAGTCATGAGCGACGACACGCGCGCGCTGCGCGACGTCTTCAGTGCCCGCGGGCACTGGTGACAAACGAACGGGGTTTTTACAACTTGTTCATTTCCCGACATCCGGGTGTAGATGCAAAGTGGGCTACCGTTCGGGAATGCGCGTAGACACGAACTTTTTCTGCACGGTGCCGATGCCCGATGCCGGGGATCCGTCGATCTCCCCCACCGAACGCCGCTACGGAAACGGCGACGTGATCGAGTGCTACAAGAATCTCGTCGAGTGGGCCAAGACCGCCGACAGCCTCGGCTACGACACCATGTGGCTCACCGAGCACCATTTCCAGTTCGAAGGCTACGAAGTGCTGCCGAACCTCATCATGTTCGGCCAGCACCTCGCCATGCTCACGAAGAATCTCCGCCTCGGGCAGATGTTCAACGTCGTGCCGCAGTGGCACCCGCTTCGCCTCGCGGAGGATTTCGCCCTCGCCGACATCATCACCGGCGGCCGAATGGAGTTCGGCGTCGGTCGCGGCACGGTTCCCCGCGAGGCGTGGAGCCTCGGCACCGTCGTTGCGTCCGGCGACAACGCGATGTCGACCGAACACGACCGCATCAACCGCGAGACGTTCGAAGAGTCGATGGAAGTGATCAAGGCCGCCTGGACAAACGAGCGGTTCAGCTACCGCGGCAAACAATTCGTTTTCCCGCCCGACGAAATTCCCGACCGGGGCAAGTACGTCGACGACCTCACCCTGATCCCGAGGCCACTGCGAACCGTCGACGTGTACCAGCCGGTCACGTCGCCCGAAACCATCGAATACGTGCCGCGCGCCGGACACAGGGCGGTGTACTGGCTGCAGAACGCAGACAGCCAGAAGGACAAATGGGATCGCTACGCCGCCATCCGCGACGAGATGGGAGACCCGGTGGCCCCCGGAGAAGATCGCTGCCTGGTGCTGAACATCCACGTCGGTCGCACGCGAGAGGCCGCCATGCGCAAGGGCGCCCCCGGACACGACGAGTTCTGCAGGTTCCTCTCGCCGTACGGACGCTTCTCGAGCTACCGCAACGCCGACGGCTCGAAGGTGCCGTTCGACTTCTGCCCGACGGTCGAAGACTCTGTCAACCAGAAGATCATGGCGATCGGGTCCGTTGACGACGTCGTCGACACAATCGGTTTCTGGCGCGATCTGCTCGACCTGAAGCACCTCTGCATCTTCTTCGACCTTCCGGGCGTGACACGAGAGGAAATGAACGAGCAGATGCATCTCGTTGCAGAAGAGGTCATGCCAAGACTCGGCGAGAAGCTGGACCGTCGTCCGTTGCCGAACCTGCAGCCACTCCTCTGACGATGACGGGGGGCGCGCTCTTCGCGGGGGGTTCGCTCAACGGCGAAACCGTCGACATCGAATGTTCGTCCGACGGGACAATCACCTCGATCACTCCGTCATCGGCGGATACCCGGAACCGCACAACATCGGTGAACCTCGACGGTCACGTGATACTCCCCTCGTTTGCCGAACCCCACGCACATCTCGACAAGGCGTTCCTGGCCGATCGGGTTTCCAATCCCACGGGCGATCTCATGGGCGCCATCGTCGGATTGTCGGAAATACGGGACACGTTGACCCACGACGACATTGACGAACGCGCCACGCGCGCTCTTCGTCTCATGTCGACCAACGGGGTCACCGCGGTGCGCACCCATGCCGACACGACGCTCGACGGTGGCCTCACATCGGTGCTCGCATTGCTGGAGACCAAGCGCAGATGCGCCGCATTCATCGACGTCAGGGTGGCGATGCTGCTCGACTGGCCCCTGTCGGGCCCGGGAGCACCCGAACGTCGATCGCTTGCCCGGGATGCGATCGATGCGGGTATCGACGTCGTCGGTGGCTGTCCGCACCTCGACGACAATCCCCGTGCCGCCACGGAACTTCTTCTGCAATTGGCCCTCGATGCGGGTCTGCCCCTCGACCTTCATGCCGACGAGAACCTGCGAAGCGATTCGTGCGACCTCGAACACCTCGCAGACATCATGATTGCCCACGGGGTGACGCACCACGTGGTGGCGAGCCACTGCGTCGCACTGTCGGCGCGTCCCGAAGCGGACATCAGGCGAATCGCCGAGAAAGTGGCAGAAGCGGGCATCATCGTCGTTGCGCTTCCGCACACCAATCTCTTCCTTCAGGGCCGAGAGTCCCCGACGCTCGCTCCGCGCGCGATCACGCCCGTGCGCATTCTCCGGGAGTGCGGTGTCACCGTGGCCGCCGGAGCCGACAACCTGCAGGATCCGTTCAACCCCGTCGGCCGGGCAGACCCGCTCGAAACCGCGGCACTGATGGTGATGGCCGCCCACCAGACGATCGGCGACGCTGTCGACATGGTCACCGTCGAGTCCCACAAGGCCATCTCGAATGCATCGGAACGTGTCACCGTGGGCTCGAGAGCGAACTTCGTCGCGGTGCCTGCCACTAATGTGCGGGAGGCAATCGCGATGGGGCCCCCCGACAGAACAGTCGTATATGGCGGCGTCGTGATCGACCAACAAAAGCGAAACAGAAAGTAAACATTTCCGTGACACCCATGTCCTCTCCGTCACTTATGGTGGCGACATGGCGGGAACGGCAGTGTTCGACATGCAGCAAGGCACAGCGATGAACACCAACACCGGGGCACCACTGCTCGATTTCTCGGGCGTCTCCATGACTTTTCCCGACGGAACCAGAGCGCTCGACAACGTTTCACTGTCGGTGAGGGCCGGCGAGTTCGTCACCGTCGTCGGACCCTCCGGGTGCGGCAAGTCGACCCTGCTGCGCATCGCATCGAATCTCGAGGCCAACACCGGCGGCGTCTGCACGGTCGACCGCGACAGCATCGGCTACGTGTTCCAGGACGCGACGCTGATGCCGTGGAGAACCGTCACCAAGAACGTCGAACTCATCGCCGAACTGCACAAGATCGGCAAGGAACAGCGCGCGTCGCTCGCGGCGGAGGCGATCGATCTCGTGGGTCTCCGCGGCTTCGAGGACAAATACCCCCGTCAACTGTCGGGCGGCATGAAGATGCGGGCATCACTCGCTCGCTCGCTCGTGATGAAACCGAAGGTCTTTCTCTTCGACGAACCTTTCGGGGCGCTCGACGAGATCACGCGCGAACGACTCAACGACGAAGTGCTCCGACTGTTCCAACATGAGGGCTTCGCGGGAATGTTCATCACCCACTCGATCACCGAGGCCGTCTACATGTCGACCCGGGTCCTCGTCATGTCGGCGCGCCCGGGCCGCATCGTCGCCTCGTTCGATGTGCCGTTCGGCTACCCGCGCAACCACGATCTTCGGTACGAGCCGGCGTTCGCCGAACTGTGCGGGGAAATTTCGCACGCACTGAGAGGGGCACACCAGTGAGCCTCGACGAACTCGCCCCTCCGGTGGTCGATGACATCATCCCCGACCAGAAAGAGCGCCGGAGCCTGTCGGACTATTCCGGACCCGTCATCGTGTTCGGGCTCTTCATCGGTGTCTGGTACCTGCTGTCGACAACGATTCTTCCGCCGGAGAAACGCTTCCTGCTTCCCACCCCGCACGAAGTGGTCAACGAGGGCTTCCTCGTGTGGCGCACCGGCGAGAGCCGGGGTCTTCAGCCCATTCTCATGTCGATCTGGGACTCCGCAAAGGTTGCGCTCATCGGTCTCGTCATCACGATCGTGGTGGGAATGGCGCTCGCGATCGTGATGAGCATGAGCCGATGGCTCGAGAGGTCGACATGGCCGTATCTGGTCGCCGTGCAGAGTGCTCCCATTCTCGCGTTGACCCCGCTCATCAAAGCGCTCATCGACGGGGCCCAGAAACAGCGCGTTCTCGTCGTCGTGCTCATCGCGATCTTCCCCATCGTCAGCAACACGTTGTTCGGGCTGCTGTCTGCGGACAAGAGCCAGCACGAACTGTTCACGCTCCAGGGCGCCTCCCGTTGGACACGCATGGCCAAGCTCCAGTTCCCCGCCGCCCTGCCGAACATCTTCGTCGGCCTGCGAATCTCTGCCGGTCTCGCCGTGATCGGTGCCGTCGTCGGCGATTTCTACTTCCGCCAGGGCGGCGTGGTCGGCATCGGCGCACAGATCGACGTGTACCGCAACCGGCTCTGGGGAGCCGAACTCATCGCTTCCATCATCATGGCGAGCGTTCTAGGTCTGGTGGTGTTCCTCTTCTTCGGTTGGCTGTCTCGCGCAGCCATCGGGAAGTGGCACATCACCACGAGGGGTCAGTGACCCAAACCACCACACACAGGAGAACCACCACACATGAAAATGAGACCACTTCTCGGAGTCGCGATTGCGGCCAGCCTCACGCTCGCTGCGTGCGGCGGCGGTGATTCGTCATCCGACACCACATCACCGGCGGCGGCCGAAGGCGTCGACCTCGCGGCAGCGGGTTGTCCCGAAACCGTCATCATCCAGACCGACTGGAACCCGGAAGCCGAGCACGGCAACCTGTACCAGCTCGTCGGTGACGGCTACACCGTCAACACCGAGAAGCTCAGCGTCTCGGGCGATCTCGTCTCGGGCGGCAAGACCACCGGAGTCAAGGTCGAGATCCGCGCGGGCGGACCCGCCACCGGGTTCAGCAACCCCACGGCAGAGATGTACAAGGACCCGAACATTCTTCTCGGCTTCACGAGCACCGACGAGTCGGTCTCGCAGTCGGGCGGAGAGTTCCCGACCATCGCCGTCGTTGCTCCGTTCAACATCAACCCGCAGATCATCATGTGGGACCCCGAGACCTATCCCGACGTGAAGGAAATCGCCGACCTGAAGGAAAAGAACGTGAAGGTCCGCTATTTCAACGGCGCGGCATACATGGAGTACTTCACGAGCACCGGAATCCTCGACAAGAAGCAGACTGACGGCACCTACGACGGCGCCCCCGCTTCGTTCCTCGCCGCAGCAGGCAAGGATGCGCAGCAGGGCTTCGGCACCGCCGAGCCGTACTTCTACGAAAAGGTCCTCGAGGACTGGATGAAGCCGGTCGCCTACCAGTACATCCACGACGCAGGCTGGACCGCATACGCCCAGTCACTCGGCGGAACCCCGGCCAACATCGAGAAGTACGACTCCTGCCTCAAGGAACTCGTGCCCGTGATCCAGACCGCGATGATCGAGTACCTCGACTCGCCCGATCGTGCGAACGCGATGATCCTCGATGCAGTCAGCCAGTACAACAACGGCTGGGTGTACGACGCGGGTCAGGCAGCAGCAGCTGTCGAGAAGATGCAGGAAGACAAGTTGATCGCGAACAGCCCCGACGGCACTCTCGGTTCGTTCGATCTCGAGCGTGTGGAGCAGTTCATCGAACTCGCCACACCCGTCTACACATCGATCGGCCTCAAGGTGAAAGAGGGCATCACGCCCGACGACGTCGTCACGAACAAGTACGTCGACCCGTCGATCAAGCTCGACTGATTCACTCAGTCATCACACGGACTGGGGAGGGACCGAAAGGTTCCTCCCCTTTTCGTTGCCCCGGAACGAATCGTCAGCGGCCGAAATCGAAACGCGAGATTTCCTGCAGCACTGTCCCGAGAGACTCGACCGCCGACGAGAACATTGCACTGCCGACCTCGGCTGTGGCACCCGTGGGGTCACCGATGTGCCCGTCGGGAAAGAAATCGTTCGACAACCACCCGAACGCCACCCGCCCGCCGAACTTCACGGCCTCGTTCTCTGCGAGCTTCTCGGGAACACGACGAACCGCGAGCGACATGTCGACCAGTTCGGGCCTCAGGTGCAGCATCACCGATGTTTCGTCCATGCCCCCGTGCACTCCCATGCCGAGTTCGGACGCCGCCGACGCACCGCCCTGATCTGCGGGCATGTGCGGATGGGCAAGAAAGGTCTGAAGGCCCCACTTGAGACGAATCTCACGGTTCATCATCGCGGTGAGGGCACTGTTGCCCCCGTGGCCGTTGATGAACAGCAGTTTCCGCGCCGGAGTGGAAGCCACGCTGCGGGCGATGTCGTCGAGCACCGACATCAAAGTCGAGGCGCTCAACCACATGGTGCCCGCCGACCATGCATGCTCGTTCGACTTCGTGAAAGGCAATGTGGGCAACAGCCACGCATTCGTTTCGGCGCCGTACGCGGACACGGCCGCCCGCGAGACTTCGTCGGCGACGACGAAATCCGTGCTGAGGGGAAGATGGGGGCCGTGCTGTTCGATGGCACCGAGCGGAAGGACAATGATCGAATCCCCGGTGAGGGCGGACGACAACTCGGGCGCCCGTAGATCTGCAAGTGACCGCGTGGAAGACATGTCGACAACCTATCTCGGTGAGAGAATGAGACCATGAAACGCGCCGCACACGATTTTGACGCCATCGTGATCGGCGCCGGCCACAACGGACTCATCACCGCCGCATACCTCGCGCGAAGCGGTCTCTCCACGCTGCTCATCGAGGCGCGCTCCGACGTCGGCGGCACCGCGGCCAGCGAGTACTTCGCCGGCGCCCGCGTGAACATCTGCAACTGCGACCACCTCACGATACGAACGACGCCCGTGGGCGAGGAACTCGAACTCGACAAGTTCGGATTGCGATACGTCGACGTGGAACCACCCCAGGTGAACATCGACTGGACGTCGCAGAAACCGTGGGAACTGTGGCACGACGTCGAGAGAACGGTCGAATCGCTCGCCGTTCATCACCCGGAATCAATCGAGGGATACCGCCGGTTCGCGCGCGCGATGATTCCGGTCGCGAGACTGCTTCTCGACGCCGGCTCACGGCCGCCGTCGCGCGCATCACTGCTGTCGACCGTCGCACGCAAGGGCGGTTCTGGCGTTGCAACCATGCTGAAGATGAGCCGGATGTCGGCGGCCGACGTGATGCGTCAGTTCTTCGACAGCGAAGCCGTCATCGGCCCTGCCATGGTCGAGGGACCGGTCGTCTGGGGTCTGTCACCCGAGACTCCCGGCACCGGCCTCGCAGCGGCGGCATTTGCACTGCGTCACGTCGCACACGTCGGTCGACCCGTCGGGGGAAGCGGCGCACTTCCCGAAGCATTGAAACAATCGTTTCTGCAGTCGGGAGGGTTGCTGCGCACCGGCACTAAGGTTGTCGGCATCGTGTGCGAAGGACACCACGTGCGCGCCGTGCAGACGAGTGACGGCGCGACTGTCACCGCTCCGATCGTGGTGTCGGCATGCGACCCGCACCGCACCTTCGTCCAGTGGTTGAAGAATCCGCCGGGCAGGGCGACGTCACTCGTGCAGCGGTGGCGCACCCAGACCCCCGGCGAAGGGTACGAATCGAAGATCGATGCGGTCATCAGCGAGGCTCCACGCGTCCTCGGCGGCGATCCGGTCGCGTCGACGATCATCGTGAGTCCGTCGCTCGCCGAGATGCACCGAGGCGCACAACTCATGCGCGAGGGTCGCATCATGCCGAGGATGGCTCTTCTTGCCAACACACCGTCGGTTGCCGACGACTCTCTCGTCCCCGCGGGGCGGCACGTGTTCAGTCTCGAGGCCCTCTTCACCCCCTACTCCTACACAGAGGGCTGGCAGTCGCGCGAAGAACCCGAGCGCTGGTTGCGGCAGTTCTCTTCTCTCGCCCAGAGCTCGTTCATGGACTCGGTCATCGACTGGCGGGTGATGACACCGGCCGAGTACGAAACTCAGTTCCACCTGCCGAAGGGTCACGCCACCAGTTTCGCGGGCGGACCACTCGCGGCATTTCTCGGCACCAACCCGGAACTCACGAGGTATCACACGCCCATCAAGGGCCTTTATCTCACCGGAGCCGCAACGTTCCCGGGTGCCGGTGTGTGGGGCGCAAGCGGGCGCAACACGGCCCTCACGGTTCTGAAGGAACTGCGCTGATCAGGCGTCCTTGACGACACCCTCGCGCTTGACCACAGGGTCCTTGTCGCTCCACGGAAAATTGATCCAGAGATCGGTGTGCTTCCACACGTAGTCACACCGCACCACCGAGTGCGGCTTTTCGTAGAGCACGGCCGAGCGCACTTCCTTCACACGACCCTTGAAGAAGTCCTGCACGATCTTGAGCGTGTGGCCGGTGTCTGCCACGTCGTCGACGATCAGCACACGCGCAAACCGGAGCTCCACCAGGTCGGGCACGGGCGGGAGAATCATCGGCACGGGCAGGCGTTCGTCGACGCCGGTGTAGAACTCGACGTTCATCGTGTAGAGGTTCTTCACTGCAAGCGCATAACCGAGCGCACCGGCGGCGAGCAGACCGCCGCGGGCGATTGCGAGGATGATGTCGGGCTCGTAACCCGACTCCGCGATGTTGGTGGCGAGTTCCCGGCTCGCCGTTCCGAAGCTGTCCCAGGTCATGATTTCGCGCTCGCTCACGGCTCCAAACTAGTCGCCCCGTTCATCTGCTTCCCATTCCGGAACATGTACGAAATGTCAAAGCGCGGTCGATGTCATGCGTCGAAAGTCGGGGCTCGACCCTCTGCCCGCGCCCGCCTCATCTCTCTCGCATCGTCGGAGAAACTCGCCATGATCTGCTGACGGTTCTCGAGGTCGATTGCGGCCTGCAGACCGGGTATCTCGAGCGCCGACCACATGCCTTCCTTCGTCAACGCGACTCCGATCGGGGTGTTCAGCATGATCTCTGATGCTTTGGCGAATGCAGCCTCGAGCAATGCGTCATCGGGCAGAACCTCCACCACGAGACCGAGTCGTTCGGCTTCGACTGCATCGAAGAGCCGCCCCGTCAGCATGAGTTCCTGCGCCCGTGCCGCACCGATCAGTCGCGGAAGAAGCCAACTGGTACCGATGTCGCACGACGACAGGCCGATACGGATGAATGCCGCATTGAACCGTGCCGACCGGGAGCACAGCCGGATGTCAGACCCGAGAACGAGAGCAAAACCGCCGCCGGCGGCCGGGCCGTTCACCGCGGCAATGATCGGCTGAGGCAACGAACGCATGCGGGGTATCAGCGACGCGATGTGCTTCTGCACCGCCAGACCCTTCTCCACCGCGCCGTGCCACTCGAAGCCCGGGGCGTCGCCGTACCCACCGAGATCGAGACCCGCACAGAAGCCGCGCCCCGAGCCCGTCAGCACGATGACCCGCACTTCTCGATTGCGTCCGAGTTGGTCGAATGCCGCATGCAGTTGTTCAACCATCGTCGACGTCATCGCGTTCAACTTGTCGGGTCGATTCATCGTGACAAGCGCGATTCCGTCGCGCGGGTGCGAGATCTCGATTTCAGCCATTCCCCATCGTGCCACGACTATGGTTTTTCCATCGATTTCTCCCGATCCGCCAGATTGCGACGCCACACCATCGGCCAATTCGCCCAGGGCGCCCACGACCCCACCATCGCCATTGACGGCGATGATCTGTGGCGCGCCACGTTCACTCCGATGGGCCCGGCCACGCTCCACATTGCGGGCGTGTTCGGTGCACATCCGCTTGTTGCCCTGTACGGCGACGGCGCCGAATGGCTCGAGACACGCGCTCTCGACATCATCGGAGCCGCTGACCGCATCCCCCTCATCGAGGCACACCACGAACAGGTGCACGACGCCCAGAAGCAGTTCGGCGAACTCGCTCTCGGCGCCAGTCACACGGTGTACCACGAACTGTTGCCCGCGGTCCTCGGTCAACGCATCACCGGTCTCGAGGCACACCGACAGTGGCGAGCCCTGCTTCGCACCCACGGAACGGCCGCACCAGGTCCGCGAGAAGGCCTGATGTGCCCGCCCGACCCGACCCGACTCGCAGAAGTTCCCTACCACGCGCTGCACTCGCTCGGCATCGAGAAGAAACGAGCCGACACCCTTCGTCACGTCGCCGCTCGTTTCGACTTTCTCTCGCGACTGTCCGAATCCGATTCTGATGCACACGAAAAGACCGAGCGACTCCGGCTGATTCCCGGGGTCGGCGTGTGGACATCGGCAGTGGCCGGTGGCCTCACATTCGGCGACCCCGACGCGCTGCTGGTGGGCGACTTTCACGTGAAGAACACCGTGGCGTACGCACTGACAGGCGCAATCCGCGGAACCGACGACGAAATGATCGCCACTCTGCAGCCGTATGCGGGCCAGAGACACCGAGTGGTGCGCTGGCTGCAACTGATGGGCTGGAGAGCCCCGGCGCGCGGACCTCGTCGGCGTATTGTGTCCATTGCCCGTTTCTAGGCACCTATGAAGACTCTCCCGCGCATCCTCCCGCCCTCCACAGACCCGTGGGGCCGTTCGGTGAGACGAGGGCTCTTCGCCTATGCCATCTCACGACTGTTCTGTGTCATGGGTGCAGCGATCGCCGTCGCCGCACAGGCCGTGTGGGCCCGTTGGAACGAAGAAGAGCCCGTGAACGGACTCACCGGTCTCGTCCAGGTGTTCGACAGTTGGGACGGACACTGGTACCTCGACGTCGTCCGCGAGGGCTACCCGCACCACATCATGCCGAACGTCACCTACTTCGTGTCCGACGCTCGTGCGGCCTTTTTTCCGTTGTATCCGCGTCTCGTTCACTACCTCGACAACGTCATCCCCGGCGGACCCGTCAGCGTCGCGTTGCTCGTCAATCTCATCCTCGGTGCGGTCTTCGTGGTCCTCGTCGGAACAATTGCGCGTTCCCTGTACGACATCAAGACGTCGGAGAAGGCAATGTTCATGGCCGCACTCTTCCCCGGGAGTTTCGTCCTCAGTTGGGCGTACTCGGAGGCATTGCTGCTCACGATTTCCGCCCTGTGCTTTCTCGCACTCTCGAGAAAGATGTGGTGGTGGGCCGGCATCCTGGCCGCGCTCGGCACTGCGACGAGACCGAACGGCATTGCTCTCGCAGCCGCGTGCGCCGTCGCCGCGCTCTTCGCCATCAAGAACGATCGTGACTGGAAATCTCTCGTCGCCCCCGCGCTCTCGCCTCTCGGTTTCGTCGGTTTCATGCTGTTCCTCGTTCAGCACACCGACGAGAACTTCGCGTGGTTCCGGGTGCAGAGCGAGGCATGGAAAGAGGGAACCAGCTTCGGTGCGACCGCCCTCAGCCGCACGTTCGACTTCATCTTGAACCCCACCGGGTCGCCCACGAGCGTGCTCACGGCGGCGTCGATGTTGGCCATGGTTCTGGCGCTCGTCGCACTGTGGAAACATCCGATGCCCGCGATGTACAACGCCTACACGGCCGTCGTGCTGATCCTGATGCTGCTTCCCGCAACCGTGACTGCTCGCCCGCGCTTCCTGTTCACCGCGTTCCCCCTCATCTTCCCCGTCGCGCGATGGCTGCGTGACGATGATGACAAGTGGTGGCCGATCGTGCTGTCGCTGTTCGTGACCGGACTCGTGACGGTCACCGGCATGTACGGCGTGAAAGCCGCCATCCCCTGATCTACAGCGGCAGACGCCGCCACACCGGGAGCGGAACGTTCTTCAGCACGAGAAACATCCAACGGAGCAACCCGGGCGCCCACACGACTTTCTTGTCCGATGCGATTGCACGCTCGACGATTGCCGCAACCGAATCGGCATCGGTCGAAAACGGGGCCTTCTTCATGCCAGTCGTCATCTTGGTCGACACGAAGCCGGGTCGCACCACCAACACGGATGCTCCGCTTCCCTCGATCTCGTGATCGAGGGCCAGCGCAAAGCCGTCGATGCCGGCCTTCGTCGCACCGTACGCGGGGTTGCCCCGGCGCACCCGTTCTCCTGCAACCGACGACAACAACACGATCTTTCCGTACCCCTGCGCCTTCAACCGCGCAGCGAGCGAGTACATCAGCACCATCGCGCCCGTGAAGTTGACGTCGGCGAGGTCGACCAGCTCCTCGGGATGGGCGTAATAGTCACGCCCTTCGTTCAGCAGACCGTGGGCAACCACCGCAATGTCGATGTCGCCTGTTTCCTCGACAACGCTCTCCACCACCTGCGGCAGTGACCGGGCATCGGCCGCGTCGAATCGCACGTGATGAATGTCGATGTCGGGGAACCTGTCGGCCAGACCCTGTGTGCGGATCTCGGCGGCGTCGAGGTCGCGGCTGACCAACACCACCCGCGCAACGCCGGGCTTCACGATTCTTTGCAGGATCGCCTGGCCGATGTCGCTCGTTCCGCCGAACAGCACGATGTTCTGGGCGACGCCCACTCCGTTTTTCATGAGACCCTCCCCGGGTGCACGAGCCCGAGTCGACGGGCAAGATCGCTGCGCCACACACCGGACGGGTCCATGTCGTCGCGCACCGACATCCATTCGTCGAACCTGGGATACCCCCGGCGCACCGCACTCGGCGCGACGTGCGAGTCCTTGGCGAGGTAGTGGCGCCCGCCGGCGTCGAGCACCATGTCGTCGACACGTGACAACAACTCGGGAAGGCCGCGAATGCCGGCGGCCATGTCGAGAGTGAGTGTCCACCCCTCGGTGGGGAATGACAGGGGCGCCTTGTTCTGGGGCCCCATCCGCTTCAGCACCGCGAGAAACGACGCGACGCGTGCCTCCGAGAAGTTCTCGATGACCCTGCGAAGCACATCGGTGCGGTCGAGCGGAACGATGAACTGGTACTGAAGGAAGCCCTGCGGGCCGTACAGCCGGTTCCATTTGTTGACGCCATCGAGCGGGTGGAAGAAGGCGGGAATCGACTCGAGTCCGACATGACGTCGCGCGGGTGCCTTGCGGAACCACGCCTCGTTGAACGCCTTGATCGTCCATTTGTTCAACAGTCCGTTCGGAACCCATCCCGGCGCCGACACCGTGAGCCTCGGGTCGTACGCCAACGGGTCGTCGCCCTTCACATCGGACGCCGCCGCATGATCGCCGCGCGTCAGCACGCCCCTGCCCATCGCCGAACCGGTTGCAAGCAGGTCGACCCAGCAGACCGAATAGCGGTACGCACCGTCGTCACCGTCGGTCGACATGGCGGCGCACACCGCATCGAAGTTGTCGAGCCTCTCGGTCTCCACGCGCACACGCGACGATGCAATCGGCAGCATGGCAACCGTGGCGCGAAGGATGACACCGGTGAGGCCCATGCCCCCGACCGTTGCCCAGAACCATTCCGGTCGCATCTCGGGAGACAATTCGACGATCTCCCCGTTCGACAGCATCACGGTGATCGACCTGACGTGCTGGCCGAAGCTGCCGTCGAAGTGATGGTTCTTGCCGTGCACGTCAGAGGCGATGGCCCCGCCCACCGTCACGAACCGGGTGCCGGGCGTGACCGGAATGAACCAACCACGCGGGACGCACATGCGAAGAATCGAGTCGATGCTCACGCTGGAGGCAACGTCGAGGAGACCGCTCACCGGGTCGAGGACCGCATCGACCCCGAGAGGGTCGTGTTCGCTCGTGATCTCAACGACATGTCCGCCGGCGTTCTGGGCGGCAGCGCCGTAGGAACGACCGAGACCGCGGGCGATGACGCCGCGTTCAGTCGCGTTGCGCACGGTGTCACGGATCACCTCGGGATCGGTCGATCGCACCACGTCGGCAACGGTCCACGCGGTGCGACCCCAACCGGAGAGTCGTTCACGCGTCATTGGGCAATTCTACTCGGGCTCGCGGCGCCGACTCCTGCACCACTGTCGTCGAGGCAGTGCCGTCGTCGAGACAGCGCAGATTCGCTACGCCGCGTACACGGCGAGACCGTACACGGCAACCCACGCAACCCCGTACAACTGGATGGCGCGATCGCGGAGAAACACCTCTTCCGGTGCCCCGCCACCGCCGCTCTCGAGAACCATGAGATAGCGCAACAACGCGAGCACCATCGGAACGATCGAGAGACCGTGGAACGGAATGGTCTCTTCCACCTTCGTTGCGTTCTCGAATGCCCACATGCAGTACGTGACGACGGTCGCGGTGCACGACACGACGAGCAACTGCCGCAGGTACGGCACCGTGTACGACCGCAACGATGCGCGTGTCGACGCGGCCTTGTCGCCCATCTCCACCATCTCGGCGAATCGCTTGCCCGTCACGATGAAGAAGGAACCGAATGTGGTGCACAGAACGAACCAGTTCGACATTGGCGTCTCGGTGCCCGCGGCACCGGCCATCGCCCGCAGCACGAAACCGCTCGCGACGATCGCGAGATCGAGAAGTGCGACGTGCTTCAGTGAAGTGCTGTATGCGATGGTGAGCACCGCGTACAGGGCGATGATTCCCGCGGCCTCGGCACGCACCGTGGCGGCGAGCGCAGGGCCACCGACCAACAAAAGCGTGCCGACGACCCGCGCGACAGGGAGCGGAATCGCCCCGCTCGCGATCGGACGGAACTGCTTCTTCGGGTGCTGACGGTCCTGTTCGACGTCCTTGATGTCGTTCCAGTAGTACGTTCCGCTCGCGACGAGACAGAAGGCCACGAACACCACGAACGATTTCCAGAGCGGTGTCCACTCGTTCAGCACGCCGAGAGCCCCGGGCGCAGCGAACACAAGAACGTTCTTCATCCACTGGTTCGGGCGCGCCTCTTTCACGAGAGCCCGGATCATGCGGGCACCCCGTCGAGTTCGGCCGACCGCACGTTGAACGACACATCGGCCGCGGCGAGCAGTTCCCGGTCGCCGGCGGAATCACCGTACGCATACTTCAGCGATCCGCTGTCGATGCCCGCACCGGTCATCCACGAATGCAGACGCGACACCTTCTCCGCCGCACGACAGTTGGCGCCGACGAGATTCCCCGTGTGGACGCCGTCGCGTTCCTCGAGGGTCGTGCACAGAACTGCGTCGACTTCGCAGAGGTCGCCGAGGGGTTCGAGATACGGGTTCAACGACGCCGAAACGAAAACGACCACGTGGCCCTGCCGTTGGTGCCACCGCATGCGCTCCGCCACATCAGAGCGCAGCCAGCCCTCCGACACCCGGGCGGCGAATTCGACGCCGATCTCGCCCACCTGTTCGACGGGCAACCCCTCGAAGACCTGCCTCACGAAGAGAGCCTTGACCGCGTCACGGTCCCGGTTCTTCATCAATCGCAGAATCGTCGGCAGACGACGCAAGCAGATCGTCGCAAACCTCGCCGTGCCCGCAACCCTGCGCATGAAAGGGACCACACAGTCGCGAACGGTGAGAGTCCCGTCGACATCAAATGCAGCCACCACGATGTCCATGGAAAAACCCTAGTTCTCGGGTCTTTGCGTCGAAAGGATGCCTCGCATGTCGTCGAAGTACGACGGCCAACTCTTCGACACCACGTCGGCAGCACGCACTGTCACGGATGTCCGGGACAACGACATCAGCGACAGCGCCATCGCCAATCGATGGTCGTGATGGGTGTCGACTGCCGCCGCCTCCACAGATTGTCGACCGTGGATCGTGAGCCCGTCGTCGTCGGCCGACACCGAGGCGCCGCAGGCTCTCATTTGTTCCGCGAGATCGTTCAGCCTGTCGCTTTCCTTGTTGCGGATGAAACCGACTCCCGAAATGCGACTCTCGCCCGGCACCGCGGAGAGCGCCACTGCGACGGCCGGAACGAGATCCGAACAATCGGTCATCTCGAGAGACACCGGGCGCAGTTCGTCGTCGGATCGACGTTCGACGATCACGTCATCGCCGTCGCGGGTCACCCGACAGCCGATTTCGGCGACAATGTCGAGAATCCGCGCATCGCCCTGGAGAGAACTGCGTCCGAGACCCGGAATGCGCACCCGCGCCGGCGTCAACACCGGCACCACGAGCGGAAATGCAGCCGACGAGTAGTCGGGTTCCACCTCGTAGGTGCGGGCGACGTACCCGCCTTCTTCGATCAGAATCCGGGCGTCACCGACGACAACCGTCGCACCGAAATCACGCATCACCGCCGCCGTCATTTCGACATACGACCGCGACACGAGTTCACCCGAGATGTCGAGCGTCAACCCGCCGTCGAGCAGGGGTGCAATCAACATCAGCGCCGAGACGAATTGACTCGACACATCTCCGCGCACCGAGATCGCACCGCCCGCAAGCGATGCCCGTGACACCGTGACCGGAAGATGTCCGATCTCCCCCAGAGGCTCGACGGAAGCGCCCAACGTTCGCAGGGCATCATGAAGATCGGCCATGGGTCGCCCCCGGAGCGGCGTGCCACCGTCGATGAGCGTCGACGACTCGCCGAGTGCGGCCACGGCCGTGAGGAACCGCGACGAGGTGCCCGCGAGCTTGGCGTCGACGATGCCGGGCAGAGCCGCATCCGGTCGTGCGCGGATGGTCCATCTGCCGTCTCCCCCGACGATGGCCCCCATCTGGGTCAGCACGTCGACGATCACAGTGGTGTCGTCGCCGTCGGGCACTCCCGACAAATTCGATTCGCCGTCGGCGAGCATCGAACAGATCAGTGCGCGGTTCGCCACGCTCTTCGAGCCCGGAACACGAATCACCGCGTCGATGGGTGCGCGAGTTCCCGTCACGACGAGGTCCATCACTCGCCCGCTCTCTCGACGGCCTTCGACGTGTCGACCGCGTCGGACAGGCGACGCACTTCGTCGGTCGTCAGCGAACGCCAGCGACCCGGTGGAAGGCTCGTGTCGCGCACCGGACCGATGCGGGTGCGCACCAACCGGATGACCGGGTGCCCCACCGCCTCGCACATGCGCCGCACCTGACGGTTTCGGCCCTCGTGAATGACGATGCGAAGAACCCCGGGCTCGGGCTGGCTGACGTCGGCCGGTGCCGTGAGACCGTCGTCGAGTTCGACACCCTCGCGCAGTTGCCTGACCGCGCCCGCGCTCACACCGCGCGGCCCGCACTCGACCTCGGCGATGTATTCCTTCTCGACTCCGTGACTCGGGTGGGTCAGGTGCTGTGCGAACTGTCCGTCGTTCGTGACGATGATCAAACCGGTCGTGTCGCGGTCGAGGCGACCCACGGGGAACACGCGCGGTTCTTCGGGCACCAACTCGAGCACCGTCTCCCGGTCGTATTCGTCGGACGCCGTGGTGATGACACCTTCCGGCTTGTTCAGCAGGTAGTACACCAGGCCGGGCAGAACCCCCACCGGCGCTCCGTCGACGCGGATATCGTCGTTCTCGATTCGCACCCGACGTCCGAGAACTGCAACCTCGCCGTTCACGGTGACTCTTTCGTCGATGATGAGATCCTCACACACGCGCCGCGAACCGAAACCTGCGCGCGCCAACACCTTCTGCAGCCGCTCGCCCTCGTCTGCGGCGTTTCTCGCACGCTCCGCCAATTGCTCCCACAGCGGCGGTTCGGGCACCGCGCCTCCCGGCGGGGTTCTGCGAGGCATCAGTTCGCCTCGAGCGATTCTTCTTCGGGTGGATCCGACAGCGCATTCGGATCGGCTTCGATGCGCAGGGTCTTCTCGAGCGCCTCGACGAGCGACGCATCGGGAACGAACGACGCGATCGGCGGCATGTCGGCGAGCGAAGCAAGGCCCAACTTTTCGAGGAACAACTGCGTGGTGCCCCACAGCACCGCCTGGCCGGGTCCGCTGTCACGCGCGACAGGCGCGATGTAGCCGCGCCCGTGCAGGGTGCGCAGCACCGCATCCGGGTCGACGCCGCGAATCGATGCGATCTGGAGGCGCGACAACGGCTGCTTGTAGGCGATGATGGCGAGTGTCTCGAGCGCCGCACCCGACAGACGGGCACGCTGACCGTCGAGGATGAACCTCTCCACATACGGAGCAAGATCGGGATGGGTCTGGAAGCGCCAGCCACCCGCAACCTTTGCGATCTGGAAACCGTGGCCCGCCGCTTCGTATGTCTCGGCGAGACGAGCGCACACCTCCTCGATTGACGCACTCGGAACCTCGACCAGTTGTGCGATCAGGTCGCTCGGCACCGGTTCCTGCGCGACGAGAAGAATCGCCTCGACGGCACGGACAATCTCGGCGGTGACGTTCTCGCTCATTCCGGTCAGCCTTCGTACGCGTCGATCTCGAGTGGTCCCGATTGTTCCGGACCCAGCCCGGTCCACTCGACCGTGATGTCACCGAAACGGTCGATCTGGTCGATCTCGATGAACCCCTGTTTGTACAACTCGAGGAGAGCGAGGAACCGGACCACGATCTCGAGCCGCTCGACGAGACCGTTCGTGAGCGTGCGAAACGACGTGTTGCGGACCCGCGGCAACTCGTCCATGAGTTCCTGCACCGCCTCGGCCACGGTGAACCGAATCGGAGAGACGTGGTAGAGGTTCACCTCGTCGCGCGGACGCGGCGTGATCGCCCTTGTGAAACCGACCTGCAGTTTCTCGATCGTCATCCCCTCGAGCAGGTCGGGCATGACACCTTCGAAGCGCTCGTCGACCCCGACAGTCCGTGCGTACACACGGTCGGCATCGTCGACGAATCCGGCCAGGATCCTGGCGACGTCCTTGAAGGTCTTGCACTCGAGCAATCTGGCGAGCAGGAGGTCACGCTCTTCCCACAGAGCCAGTTCCTCGTCGAGATCGATGTTCTCCCTGCCCGGCAGCAGGCGCCGGGCCTTCAGTTCGATGAGCGTGGCGGCAATCAGCAGAAATTCGGTCGCGATCTCGAGGTCGAGTTCCTGCATCTTGGCCAGTTCCGTCAGGTACGCATCGACGATCATCGAGAGCGAGATCTCGTGAATGTCGACCTCTTCCCGCATGATCAGGTGGAGCAGGAGGTCGAAGGGGCCCTCGTACACAGGGGTCGCCACTTCGATTGCCACGCGCCCATCGTACTTGTCGGCGTCTCGCAGGTGGGCAATTGACCATCCCGAAAACGTGCCAAAGAAGTAGCGTTTCGGTGTGCCCCGCGTCTTGTCCTGCATTCAGCCCACCGGATCGGTTCATCTCGGCAACCATCTCGGTGCGCTCGTGAACTGGGTCTCGGGACAGCACGACGGAGACGTGTTCCACGGCATTGTCGACCTGCACGCCCTGACAGTGACCGAGACGCCCGGGGTCATCGGACAACAGACCATCGAACTGGCTGCAATGCTGTTTGCCGTCGGGCTCGACCCCGAGGTCGCCACCGTCTTCGTGCAGAGCCACATTCACGAGCACACCGAGCTCGCGTGGATCATGGAGTGCACGGTGTCGTTCGGCGAACTCAGTCGCATGACCCAGTTCAAGGACAAATCCGCCAGACGCGAGGGCGATTTCGTCTCTGCCGGACTCTTCACCTACCCCGCACTGCAGGCCGCCGACATCTTGTTGTACGACGCCGACGAGGTTCCCGTCGGCGAGGATCAACGCCAGCACATCGAAATCACGCGTGACATCGCCGTGCGATTCAACCACCGATTCGGCGACACCTTCGTTCTGCCGAAGGCAACACACCCGAAGGCCGGGGCACGCGTGATGGACCTTCAGGACCCCACGTCGAAGATGTCGAAATCTGCGTCGAGCGACAACGGCATCGTGTACATGCTCGACGACAACGCCACCATCGAGAGAAAATTCAAGCGGGCCGTCACCGACTCCGACAATGTCGTCGCCTACGACCGCGAGGCAAAACCCGGTGTCAGCAACCTTCTCGACATCCTGTCGGCGGCCACCCGTTCACCTGTCGAATCCCTGGTCGACAACTACTCGCAGTACGGACCGCTGAAAAAGGACACGGGAGATGCAGTCATCGCCGTCGTCGAACCGATTCGCACCCGATACCACGAGTTGATGGGCGACCCGGGCGAACTCACGCGCCTGCTGCACATCGGCAACCAACGCGCCCGTGACGTCGCGGCCCGCACGCTCGATCGCGCACACCGGGCGATCGGACTGCTCCCCCGCATCTGACGTTCAGAGGTCGTCGGCCTCCCGCAATGCGTCGACACATGCATCATTGACGTCGCCCTTCAGCACCTCGAGGGTTCGATGTGCGGACACGCCCTCGAGGGCGGCGATCCCGATTCGCTCGTGGTCGAGGTACACCGAGAACCCCCGGGTCCTCGGCCCGACGAGGGTTGCAACGATGCGACCGAACCACCCGATGTCCGAGAAGGCTTTCCCGACGTCGTGCAGCAGCGCCGCTGCTCTCTCGTCGCGCGTCGCCGCCGGGTACGCGGGGAGAAATCTGTCGAGAACCTGCAACGAATGACGCTGGTCGCGGGGCTGCATCCGCGACCACAGCGCAAGTTCGCCCGGCAGCAGTGTTTCCTCGGCAACGCCGCGCCCGGCCGCATCGACGGGAGTGTTGCGGAACGACCCGACCGCACGACGGCAGAGGTGCGACACCTTCATCGCTTGTTCCTCGCGCGCGGGTGAGCGTCGCGGTACACCGAGAAGAGACGTTCCTGCGACACCTTGGTGTAGATCTGCGTGGTCGAGATGGTGGCATGACCGAGCATCTCCTGCACGATGCGCAGGTCGGCACCGTGCTCGAGCATGTGGGTTGCGCAACTGTGGCGCAGAACGTGGGGCGACAACTCCCGTGCGATCCCCGCGGCGACACCGGCATCGCGCACCACCGCCCATGCCTTCTGCCTGTTGAGACGTCGTCCCCTGTTCGTGAGAAACACTGCGTCGCGGTCGCCCGACTTCGCCCAGGTGTCGGGGACCAGCATGTCGCGACCACCGGCGCCGAGATATGCCCGCAGATGCTCCTCGGCGAGCCGACCGAACGGCACGACGCGTTCTTTCGAACCCTTGCCGAAGAGCCGCACGACGCGTGACACCATGTCGATGTCGCTGAGGTTCAGGTCGCAGGCCTCGGAGATGCGCGCGCCGGTTGCGTACAGGAACTCGAGGAGCGCGCGGTCACGCAGATCGGTCGACTCGTCTCCGGTGACAGCAGACAACAACGACTCGACCTCACCGGTCGAGAGCGGTTTCGGCACACCCGTCGGCACCCGCACGCCCTCCACACGGGCAGCGGGATTCTCCGGACGCTTGTTCTCGCTCGCCAGATGAGCGTGGAGCATGCGCACCGCGGCCAAGCGCCTGGCGGTTGACGCAACCGCGTCACCGGCGTTCTGCAGCGAGCGCACGAATGCCTCGACGTCGTCCTCGTCTGCATCGAGTACGGTCGCCTTGCGCCCGGCGAGAAATTCCTCGTAACGCTGCAGATCACGCCGGTACGAGGTCACCGTGTTCGCCGCACGACCTCTCTCGACCGTGAGCCAGAGAAGGAAGGCCTCCACCTCGGACGAGGGCACGTAAACAGCCATGGTGTGGCTTCAGCGTACGAGATGCGGGTGACGGCGCGCGGCCATCAACAGGCCGAACGCGGTCTTTGCATCGGTGATCTCCCCGGCGTCGACGCGTCGCAGCGCATCGGCAAAGGGCACCGCTTCGACGGTCATCGCGTCTTCTTCGGGTCCGTGCGGCTCGGACAGGCCGGCCCGAAGACCGGTTGCGAGATACACGTCGACCGATGAGTCGGTGACTCCGGGAGACGACAGACAGGTTCCGAGAAACTCGACCCCGGTCGCGGCGTACCCCGTTTCCTCTTTGAGTTCCCTCAGGGCCGTCACCGAGGGGTCTTCCCCTTCGACGTCGCGCATGCCCGCGGGAATCTCCTGGATGACCGCACCGAGGCTCGCCCGGTACTGCGACACGAGGAGAACCTCACCGTCGTCGGTGACGGCGACGGTGGCGACGGCACCGGGAGTGCTGACGAACGTGCGCTCGAATGTCTCGCCGCGCGGCGAGCGGGCGATGCGTCGTATCAACCGGAAGATCGCCCACGAGTGCACGACCGAATCGTTCTCGATCGAGAATCCGCCGTCGGTCATCGTCGGCTACGCGGACTGTGCCACGGAAACGCCTTCTCTCGCGAGACGGATTTCGCGGTTCACGAGTGACGCTGCGACCAGGTCGCGAAAGAGCGGATGGGGGCGGTCGGGGCGGCTCTTGAACTCGGGGTGGGCCTGGGTTGCCACCCAGTACGGATGATCGCTCAGTTCGATGAACTCGACGAGCCTCTTGTCGGGAGACGTGCCGCTGATCACGAAACCTGCCTCTTCGAAACGGGTGCGGTAGTTGTTGTTGAACTCCCAACGGTGCCGGTGACGCTCGCTGACGACCGACTCTCCGTATGCCTCGGCGACCTTCGTGCCCGGCTCGAGAACCGCGAGATACGCGCCGAGACGCATGGTTCCGCCCTTGTCGGTGACGTCGCGCTGGTCGTTCATGATGTCGATGACGGGGTGGCTCGATGCGGGATCGAATTCGGTGCTGTTCGCGTCGGCCAGACCGAGAACATGGCGTGCGAACTCGATGGTCATCACCTGCATGCCGAGACACAGGCCGAGACACGGAACACGATTCTCGCGTGCGTGCGCGGCGGCGGCGATCTTGCCCTCGATGCCGCGCTGACCGAAGCCGCCGGGAATCACCATTCCGTCGAGGCCGTCGAGACGACCCGCAGCGAGAAGCCCCTCGACATCTTCGGCCTGGATCCAGTCGATCTCGACTTTCGCGCCGTGGTGGAATCCCGCATGCTTCAGACTCTCGACCACCGAGAGGTACGCGTCCTGCAGCTCCACGTACTTTCCGATGAGACCGATGCGCACCGGCTTGACCGCGTCGTCGACACGCTGCACCAACGACTCCCATGTCGACAGGTCGACCTCGCCGTCGATGCGCAACACATCGCACACCACCGCGTCGAGGCCCTCTTCGTGGAGGATGAGCGGAAGTTCGTAGATGTTCCGCGCATCAGCCGCGTTCACCACAGCACTCAGGTCGACGTCGCACATGTGCGAGATCTTGCGCTTCAATCCGATGCTGAGGGGTTCCTCGCTGCGACACACGATGACATCGGGCTGGATGCCCCGCGACCGGAGCTCGGTGACGCTGTGCTGGGTCGGCTTGGTCTTCTGCTCGCCGCTCGGGCCGATGAACGGAACGAGCGTGACGTGCAGGTAGCACACATTGTCGCGGCCGGCCTCGTTGCGGAACTGACGAATTGCCTCGAGAAACGGCAGAATCTCGATGTCGCCGACGGTTCCGCCCACTTCGGTGATGACCACGTCGGTGTCTTCCGTGGCGATGCGGCGGATGCGGCGCTTGATTTCGTCGGTGATGTGCGGAATCACCTGCACCGTCTTGCCCAGATAGTCGCCCCGGCGTTCGGCGGCGAGAACTGCCTGGTAGATCGAGCCGGTGGTGGCGTTCGACGACCGCGTCAGGTTCTCGTCGATGAACCGTTCGTAGTGTCCGAGGTCGAGGTCAGTTTCGCCGCCGTCGTCGGTGACGAACACTTCGCCGTGTTCGAACGGGTTCATCGTGCCGGGGTCGACGTTGATGTACGGATCGAGTTTCTGCATGGTGACGCGCAGCCCGCGCATCTTCAACAGACGACCGAGGGAAGAAGCAGTGAGACCCTTGCCGAGTGAACTTGCAACGCCACCTGTCACGAAAATGTGCTTTGGCATCGCATCTCCCGCCAACTCGAACTGCTAACGGGATTTCAGCATAACCGAAACGACCGGAAACCCATGCGACGGTCAGTCGGTTGATTTCCGCCTTTTCGTACCTTTTGCGGGAGACGAACCGAGCGTGTCGAGAAGGTCGTGGGCGTGGGCAAGTGCGGAATCGTCGGCGACGCCGCCCGACAACATGCGCGCGATTTCCGACGGTCGCTCTTCGATCGACACCGCATGTGCGGATCCGAAGGTTTTGCCGGATTTCACCGACTTCGACACCGACACGTGATGATGAGCCGACGCCGCAACCTGCGCCAGGTGCGTCACGGCGAACACCTGATGATGGGCACCGAGTTCGCGCAACGCCGATGCCACCGCCACCGCAGCAGAACCGCCGATTCCCGCATCGACCTCGTCGAACACCATCGTGGCGGGGTCTCCGGACAGAACGAGCCGCAGAGCCAGCATCACGCGTGCCAGTTCTCCTCCGCTCGCCACCTTCGACAACGGCTGCGGGGCGCTGCCCGGATTCGACGACAACAGGAACACCACCGACTCCCCCGCGGGGTCCGACGACGCGTCCCCGACGGACACCTGCACCACCGCGTGGGCCATCGCAAGGAGCCTCACCCGCTCCTGCACCTTGCGGGCCAGGTCGCCCGCCACGGCCCTGCGGGCATCGCCCACCTGGCGCTGGGCGGCGTGGAGCTCTTTCATCGCCTGCGCCCTGTCCGACTCGAGCTGGGTCACCCTCTCGGCATACGACGTGAGTTCGTCGAGCCGGGCACGCGCCTCGTCACCGAAGGAGATCACGTCGGCAAGTGAATCGCCGTACTTGCGCATGAGGTCGCGCAACAACTGGCGCCGGACCCGTATCTCGTCGAGGCGTTCGGGATTCTCCTCGATCGACTCCCCGACTGCCCGCAGCGCGGCAGCAATGTCGGACGCCTCTGCCACCACGCCGGCCAGGCGTTCGGGAAGTCCGTCGAGAGAGTCCATTGCAGAAAGTGCGCGCACTGCCTCACCCAGCGACTCGAGTGCGCCGGAATCGGCTGACAGCGCCGCAACTGCGCGCATGATCGATTCCTGGTGCCTGACCACGTCGGAGAGCACGTCTTCCTCGCGCGACAGCTCGTCGTCTTCGCTCGGATGCGCGATGCGGGCCGATTCGATCTCGTCGCACTGGAACGACAGCAGGTCGATCTCGCGTGCCCGCGATTTCTCGTCGCCACCTAGAGCGCCCAGCATTGCGTCGATGTGGGTGACGGCCTCGCGCGCAGCGACGAGCCTCGACCTGTCGACGCCCCCGAAAATGTCGAGCGCCTCGCGTTGGGCCGCCGCCGAGAGCAGACGCTGGTGGGCGTGCTGGCCGTGGATGTCGACGAGTTCCTCGCCGAGATCGCTGAGCGCCGTCACTGTGGCCATGCGACCGTTGATGTACGCGCGGCTGCGGCCTTCCCTGTGAATCGTGCGGGAGAGAATCACTTCTTCCTCCCCGTCGTCGCCCATGCGAACGAAGCGTGCCTCGACGCTCGCCTCGTCGGCGCCGTCGCGGATCACCGAGGTCTCGGCACGGCGACCGCACACCAGATTGATGGCTTCGACCAGCATGGTCTTGCCGGCACCCGTCTCGCCGGTGAACACCGTGAATCCGTCATGAAACGTGAGACGGGCCGACTGGATGATGCCCAGATTCTCGATGGACAACTCGACAAGCATCAGCGATCGTTCAACCCGAATTTCGTTTTCAACACCTGGTGGAAGCGTTGCTCCTCGAAACGAAGGAACCGCGCGACTTCGCGGGCGGCGCGCACCTCGACAACGTCACCCGGGCCCAATGAGTGCACGAGACCGCCGTCGGTGGCCACGTTCACGTCGCGATGACCCAACACCTCGATGCGCACGGCCTCGCTCGGATCGAGAACCATCGAACGGTCGAACAACATGTGCGGGGACACCGGCGTCACCAGCAACGCGCGCAGACGCGGCGACAGGATCGGACCACGAGCGGACATGGAATAGGCGGTCGACCCTGTGGGTGTGGCGATGATCAGACCGTCTGCTGCGTACGTGGTGAACGGTGCCCGGTCGATGTCGACACCCAACCGCACGGTGTGCCCGGCTTCCTTCTTCTCGATGACCACTTCGTTCAGTGCGAGCACGTTCGCGCGCCGTGCACCGTTGGTCCAGATCGCAACCTCGAGCAACATGCGGTCGTCGTAGTGGAAACCGTGCCCCTCAGAGCCTGTGTGCCACAGATTCAGTGCATCGATGATGGATTCCTGTTCGACGGTCGCGAGATATCCGAGCATGCCGAGATTCACCCCGACGATCGGCACCGCGGCACCGTTCAACGCACGGACCGCACGCAACATGGTTCCGTCGCCCCCGATCGACACGAGAACGTCGACGTCGGCCACGTCGCCACCCGACACCAGGTCCGAACCGATCGCCGCGAGGTCAGCCTCGTCGGCGACCACCGACACCGACCGCGCCGAGGCCCACTCGGCCACGGTCCGGGCGACAGCGAGTGCGTCGGGACGGAACCGATGGACTGCGAGACCGAGCGAAGTCATGCCTCACAACCTACGGAAGGCGCGTGGCATTCGACGTGCATGAGGAACTCCGTGTTGCCTTCTGCCCCCTTGATCGGCGATTCCACCACGGCGACGACCCTCGAACCGAGTTCCTCCACGCATGCGGCCACCGCACGAACGGCCTCGTCGTGAACCGCCGGGTCGGTGATGACACCCCTGCCCCGCGACACCTCGACACGCCCGGCCTCGAACTGGGGTTTCACCAGCAGCACCATCTCCGGGTGCGGATGACCCGGCTCGGTCGACACCACGGCGTGCAGAGCCGGCAGCACCTTTGCGAGCGAGATGAACGAGAGATCGGCGACCACCAGCGAACAAGGAAACGGCAGGTCATCGGACACAAGTGAGCGAACGTTGACGCCGTCGCGCCAGGTCACACGGGAATCCGACTTCACTCGTTCGTGCAGCTGATTGCGCCCGACATCGACGGCGAACACGCGCCGCGCACCTGCCTGCAGAACGCAGTCGGTGAAACCCCCCGTCGAGACCCCTGCATCAAGTACAGACCTTTCAGCGACAGAGAGAGCGAACGTCTCGAGGGCATGGTGCATCTTGTCTCCACCCCGGCTCACGAACCTCTTCTGCTCGACCACCACAATGGGTTCGTCGGAGCCAACGAGACGGGATGCCTTGTCGGCAAAGACACCGGACACGGTCACATTTCCCGACTCGATGAGCCTGACCGCTTCGGACCTGCTGTCGACGAGTCCACGTTTCACGAGAGCCGCGTCGAGTCTCTGTCTCACGTGGTCATCGTACTTGCGTCGTGCCGACCGGAGTCACGACCCCAACACGTGGCGCACAACCCCCGCAAGAGTCGGCGCAACGATGTGAGCATCGACACCATCGGCAGATCTGGTCACGCCGCTCAGCACCAGCGCGTAGCGACAACCGATTGTCTCTGCGAAGCGACCGTCGGTCTCGGGCAGGTCACCCACCATGATCATCGACGACGCCGGCACATCGACACATTCACCGAACACAAGATCGGCCATGGGTCGGTTCGGTTTTCCCGTGACGATGGCTCGCTGCCCGGTCGCCTTTTCGACGGCTGCGAGAATTGCGCCACCGCCCGGAATCGGCCCGTTCGGTGTCGGGTAGTTCGGGTCGGCATTGGATCCGATCAGACGCGCGCCGTTGCGCACGGCAGTGAGCGCATCCGACAGAACCTCGAAGTCGAATTCGCGGTGGAAACCGACGACAACGGCGTCGAACGGGCCGCCGGCCCCCCGCGAGCGATACGGCACCACCGCCTCGGCGCCCGCGCGTTCGACCTCCTCGATCAACCCGCGACCTCCACACACCATGACCCGCCAGCCGGGTTCGATCATGAGCGCGGCCGACATTGCCGACGTCAACACGTCGCCCTCTGCGTCGATACCGATCGAACCGAGTGCCTCGACCTGCTCGTTGCGCGTCGAGAAGGAATTGTTCGTGACAAAGAGAACCCTCACCCCCGCCGAGCGAAGCGTTGCGACCGCCTCGACAGAACCCTCTATGGGCCGGTGCGCCAGCCACACCACGCCGTCGAGATCGCACAGCACCACGGATGCGGAAAGGGTTTTGTCCATGGTCGTCAATCCTGCCACCCTTGAGGTCGTGCCACGATTCGAACCGTTCCCCGCCCTGCGATACGCAACCGCAGTCTCGACCGACATCACGGCAGTGACCTCGCCGCCCTACGACGTCTTCGACGAGGACCGCCGAAACGAGTTCGCCGCCACCAATCACAACATCGTGCTGGTCGACTATCCGGTCGAATCAGACGGCGACGCAAGATATGCGCGGGCTGCAGAAACCATGCAGTCGTGGCTGGCAGCGGGGGTACTGGTTCGCGACACCGAACCCACCTTCTCCATCTACCGAATGACATTCACCGACGAGGCGGGACGCACGCGCACCACAGTCGGCGTCATCGGGGCGCTCGAGGTCGTCGACGAGGGCGCAGCGGGTGTTCTGCCGCACGAGCGAACGACACCGAAGGCCAAGACCGACCGCCTCGACCTCACGCGTGCGACGCGCACAAACATGAGCCCTGTGTGGGGTCTGTCGTTGACTGCGGGACTCACAGACGCCCTGCGTGACTCCGCCGAGGTCGTGGCTGAGTGCACCGACGAAGACGGCGTGCACCACGTTCTCGAACGCGTCACCGATGCCGCGCGCATCGATGCGATCAGGTCGCTCGTGGAGAAAAGTCCCGTTCTCATTGCCGACGGACACCACCGCTATGCGATCAGTCGCACGTACCGCGATGAGTCGCGCACGGGGAACGGGCCGGTCGGCGCCGACCTGACGATGACATATGTCGCCGAACTCGTGCAGGACCAACTGAGCGTGGCGGCGATCCATCGGCTCTACGACATTGACGCCGGCGCACTGAAGAGCGCTCTTGCCGCCCACTATTCATTCGGCGATGCCGGCAGCGTCTCTGCCCAGACCATCGTCGAGATGGAGTCGCGGGGTGCCCTGTGCCTGGTTCACCCCGACGGACACGGCGAGTACATGACGCCGATTGCATCGGCTTTCGGGGGTGTCCGTGCCCTCGACAGTGCACGACTCGAGCACGCGCTGGCAGAGACCGAGCATTCGGTCTCGTATCAGCACGGCGTCGGTGAGGTACTGCGCAAGCTCGCCCAGGGTGCATGCGCGTCTGCGGTTCTGATTCGACCCGTGTCGATCGAAGAGATCAGGCGCACCGCTGACACCGGAGAGCTCATGCCACCGAAGTCGACGTTCTTCACCCCGAAGCTGCGCACCGGAATGGTGATGCGCCCTCTCGACTGAACGTCAGACGATCGATGCGTCGTAGATGCTCTGGATCGAGGAGTCGAGAGCAGCGTTGAACTCGGCGTCGGACTGCTTCGCCGACAGGCCCTCGGTGAGCGCCCGCGAGAAGCTGGCGATGATGCCCTTGTTGCGTGACAGCTTCGCGTTGGCGTCGTCGCGTGTGTAACCGCCCGACAGCGCCACAACGCGCAGAACGCTCTTGTGGGCCACGAGCTCGTCGTAGAAACCGTCGATGTTCGGCAGGGTCAGTTTCAGCATCACCGGCTGGTCGGCGGGCTGACGATCAAGTTCGGCGAGCAGCGCCTTCTTCAGGATCACCTCGGCCTCGGCCTTGGTCGGGCTGTTGATGTCGACTTCCGGTTCGATGATCGGCACCAGACCGGCCGCCAGAATGCGGCGCCCCTCGGCGAATTGCTGGGCAACGACCGCGTCGATGCCGGTGTGGTTCGCAGCCTTGATGACAGAGCGCATCTTGGTGCCGAAGATTCCCTTCGAGCGCGCCTTTTCGAGCAATTTCTCGAGATCGGGCATCGGCTTCATCACCTGCACGTCGTTCTCTTCGTCGGCGAGTCCCTTGTCGACCTTGAGGAACGGAATGACCTTCTTCTGTGCCCAGAGATACTCGGCGGCACCGACACCCTCGACGGAGCGATCCATGGTGCCTTCGAACAGGATTGCACCTAGAACACGGTCTCCGGTGAACGCAGGGCTGGTCATCATGCGTGACCGCATCGCGTGGATGAGATCGAACATCTGCTCGTCGCCCGAGTACTCGTTTTCCTCGACGCCGTACAACTTGAGAGCCTTCGGTGTGCTGCCGCCGCTCTGGTCGAGTGCGGCAATGAAACCCTTGCCGTCGCGCATACGGTTCAACTGCTCAGTGTTCATGGGTCCTCGTACTTTCGCCGTGGACAACACTAGTCAGACGTCGAGAAACCCCGAGAGATCTTCGATCACCGCATCGAACGCCTTTCGTACCTGTGCACGGCGTCGAGTCGGGCAAATGACATGTGCCACAACTTCGGTGCGGCTCGCCACCGATGAACCCGACCGGAAGAACCGGCGACGCACACGACCGATGACACAGACCTGGGCGCCCATCTCGACCACGGAGGGCACGCCCTCGGTCGAGACGGGGACCGAAAATCGGCCTTGTGGAGTCGATGTCGTGAGATCGAACGTCGACACGATCGATTCGTCGGCAAGCCGGCGGGTGACCAATTCACCGGTGACCTCCCCCACGAGAACGACGTGATTGAGACCCGGTTTCTGCTGTGTTGCCATTGCATTCCCTTTCGCGGGAATGCGTGTGTGCACCTAGGCGCCGAGCGTGGCAAGTCTTTCGGCAACGTCGACGAACTGCGGGTCGAACGATGCGATGCGTTCGAAGAACTGACGCGCCTTGATCACGTTGCCCTGTCGGTCGTAGAGATCGGCGATCACGAACCACTGTCGCAGGTGGTACTCGGCCGGGCGCTTCTGTTCGCCGGCGGCTTTGCCCAACAGGTCGAGAGCCTCCTGCACGAGCCCACGATCGGCCAACGACCCGGCCATCACGATGCGTCCCTCGGCCATCAACTCGGGATGCGGCGATGCCTCGGAAAGTTCGTTCCAGTACTTCTCCACCATCTGGTGATTCCCGAGCGCGCGGTGACAGTCCTCGAGAACCGCGTGATTGAAGATCCATGTCGGGTTGATGCGAACGGCGGTCTCGAGTTCTGCGAGCGCACGCTTCCACTGCCCTCCGCGGTACAGGCACAGCCCGAGAATCTCGTGCACGGCCGACACTTCCGGATACTCCTTCGCCATCGGGTTCAGGATCTTGCGCGCATCGTCGTATCGATGGGCCTCGAAGGCCTGCAGGGCCGCTTCGTAACGCTTCAGGGCACGTACAGATGCACGCGAACCAATCGAGCGCTCGAACTCTTCGACAACCGAATCGAGAGCCCGCACTTCCTTGCGGCCACCTTTTTGTGCGCGGCCGGTCCCCTTCGCACGGATGCCGGACGGTCGACGCGTCGGCCGTGTTGAACCCTCGTCGACCCACTCCTCGCGCGAACGACTCGGCGGTCCGGACATCTCGCCGGTGGTGCGTCGACCACCGGTACGTGCGCTCACCTCGTCAGAGCGACGTTGTGCCGCGGTGCGGTTGTCTTCTCCATCGAAACGACGACCGCGTGGAGGCCGGTCATCGTCACGGCTGAATCGACCACGAGGCCGATCATCATCACGACGCGGCCCACGAGACGGCCTGTCATCATCACGACGCGGCCGACGCTCATCACGATCAAAACCCCGACCACGAGGCCGATCATCATCACGACGCGGCCCACGAGACGGCCTGTCATCATCACGACGCGGCCGACGCTCATCACGATCAAAACCCCGACCACGAGGCCGATCATCATCACGACGCGGCCCACGAGAACCCCGATCGTCGCGCCGCCCACCCCCGCCGGCACCACCCGAACGGGGAGAATCACCACCCGAACGGGGAGAATCACCGCTGCGACGTGGTCCACCACCGCGGTTGGGGCGACCAGAATTGCTCGAGCGGCGTTCAGACATAGGCGCGCAAGGCTAGCGAGCGCGCAAGTGATTACCCCGTAAACGAGAACAACCCCCGACTCCGTGAGGAATCGAGGGTTGTTCAGCGAATAAATCCGGCGACGACCTACTCTCCCAGGGGGTCTACCCCCAAGTACCATCGGCGCTGACAGGCTTA
>JBBANL010000008.1:0-120774 GCA_040401975.1 Ilumatobacteraceae bacterium
GCGCTCCGGATCCATCGGGTCGATGAGCGCCTGGTTTCCGTCGCGCAGGTCGACGCTGCACCACATCGGTGCCTTGGTGATCACCGTGTTCGGCCACGTGCGGTCCTCGAGCACGACGGGCACCCACGGCGCGTACTTCTCGAAGGGCATCTTCTTCGGGATGACGTTCTGTGGTGGCATGTTGGGTTCCTTTGGTCGGGGAGTGTGGGTCGAATCGGACAAACAAAAAACCCCCTGCCTGGGCAGAGGGTTTCGACAGCAGCGATATTCGGCTGCTACCGTTACGTAAGAAGAAGGAGCTCGGTGGATGTCTTCACTTCTGTCAGGCTATCCCGCCCCGGTCCCGAGCGCCACCCCGACCCTGACCCTGCCGCGGGGTACTCTGCGGTCATGACCGAGGATTCCGTCGACACCCCCGAAGCAGACGGCTGTCGAACGTGTGAGATCGGCCGAGGCCACGAGGTCGACATCACCGACAGTGCCAACGGGTACCAGTGCTCGTTCCGTTGTCGCGTGTGCCGCACCGCTCACCTGATCGGCTCAGAAGACGACCTTGAATGTTGCGGGCACAGGTACGTGGGGGAAGACCTCTTCCGGGCCGAGGACTACTTCGACATGTGGGAATGCCCTGGCTGCGACGGCTCAGACGGCGAACACGAGACGGACTGCGAGTTCCGCTAGCGCGAATTCAGGCGTCGCCGAGCAGGAAGTTCCCGAACTGCCACGGATCGCTCGTGTCGAGTAGGTCGGCGTGGTCGGCCCACTTGTCGAAGATGTCCTTGCGGTTCTTCAGCGGTGTCCAGTCGGCGGGGCCCGAGAACTGCGTTCCGAGATACGGGCGCGCCTTCTCGAGCACGTAGTCGTGCGGCAGGTCGTCGGGAACACAGAGTCCCTTGTTCGGTTCGTCGATCATCCACTGCACCGCCGACACGATCGACGCCGCCACCTGCAGCGTCGTGGCGCTCTGGTGCGGCAGCACCGCTCGCGCCTCGTCGATCGACAGAAGAGAACCGGTCCACCACGCTTTGTAGGGGTGACCCATCAGCAACACTCCGAGTTCGTCGCGACCGCTGATGATCTCGTCGTTCAGCAGACGCTGACGCGGCTGCATTTCCCAGTTGCGCATCTGCAACTCGCGCACCGACGCGATCGCCTCGTTCGACGGGCAATATGCGTAGTGCACCGTGGGTCGGTAGATGTCGACGCCGTTCTCGTCGCGCACCGTGAGGTGATGACACATGGTGTAGGCCTCGCCGTGGCGGATCACCATGCCGTGCGAATCGCCCGACGGCACCCACGTGCGCACCCAGGTGTTCATTCCCGGCTGGGCAATGCAGATCTGGTTGCTCGGGCCGTCGTCGTCGTGCTTGTAGCCGCGTTGCGGAAGGCGCTTCTCGTGCGTTCCCCACCCGAGTTCGGCCGGCGCGATTCCTTCTTCGTAGAAGCCGTCGACCGACCAGGTGTTCACGAACTCGTTGACTTCTTTCGGTTTGTTCGAGATCTGCGTGTCGCGTTCGGCGATGTGGATCACCTTGGTGCCGGTGAGCATCGCGAGATTGTTGAACTCGCCGTTCGCGAGTGCCTTTGCGAGCAGAACCCGGTCGTCGCCGACGAGATTGTCGTCGAACATGCGCTGGGCGATCTCGGTGAGTGCCTGCTTCACGAAGTGGCTGACGAGTCCGGGGTTCGCTCCGTGCTCGATGACGGCGGTGGGCCCGCTGTTGCCGCCCCACGACTCGACCATGCGCCGCAACGACTGATGGCGCACGTACAGCGTGCGCTCGAGCGGGTGGGTGGCTGCCAAGTCCTCGTACGGGTCCCACAGTTCGACCGACGTGTTCAGGTAGCGGACGCCGTGGTCGTGGCACCAGTTGATGATCGTCGGGGCGTCGATGTTCCATGCGAGGTCGAGCAGCAGATCGCCCTCTGACACCCGTGCAGAGAGAAACTCGTCGATGTTGTCCGGGGTCACCCGACCGATCTCGTAGTTGACGCCCTGGGTGATGAGGTCGGCGATGCGCGCGCGGTTGTCGAGGAAATCGACCACGGTGATCGTGGTCGGGTCGATCTTCACGTCGCGAACGAGAAGCGGAAGTGTGCACTGGGCAACCCCGCCGCAACCGAGAACGAGGACGCGACGGGGGATGAGCGGTGAAGTTGTGGCGCTAATGGGTATCAGTTCCCACGCTCCGCAGCGACGGAGTCGTCGCTGATGAGTTCATCCAGCGTGTCGCTGAACTCCGGTTCTGCCGGCACGAGCAATGCTTGCCAGTCGTATGCGATTCCTTTTCGGCCACTTGTCTGTGTGCCGTCCAGTTGTGCGTCCATGAGAACTCCTCCCTGTTGGGTAGAGGGTTCGCCCGTGGCGGGTGGCGCACGCCGTTGTCGAGTGACCCGGTCCGTACGACTTTTGCTCGGTGCTGATCCGTGAGTGGTTATTCCTTTCTGCGCGGGTAGTTCCCGCGTCAGGCGTGAAGAAACTAACGGAACAGAGGGCGAGTTGCTCGGATTTTTGGGAAAAATCAAACGGGCCGTGCCGCGTGCGCCGACCCGTCGGCGCCCGGGAATCGGGCATTTTCGGCCGGGGACTAGGTTATTTCAGCAATCACTTAACTTCAGGGGGGAAGTCATGCCGCGGATCAGCACCGCCACGCCACATGACCAAACGGACGGCCTGACGCCCTTGGAACGGGCCGCCCAGAACAAGATGATTCTCGGCTTGTTCATTCCGCTGCAGAACGGTGCCTGGACCCCCTCGTTGTATCCCCGGGCCACCGACTGGACATTCGACTACAACGCCGAGTGCACCGTGCGCGCCGAGGAACTCGGATTCGACCTCGTGTTCGGGCTTGCGCAGTGGCACGGCGCCGGCGGGCTCGGCGGCGAGATGAGGTTTCGCGAGAACACCCAGGACCCTCTCTTGGTGACGGCGGGTCTCGCCGCACTCACGCACAACATCATGTTGATCTCGACGGTTCACGTGCTGTACGGCTGGTCGCCGCTGTTGCTCGCAAAGTACGCGGCCACGCTCGACCACATGTCGAATGGTCGGTGGGGCATCAACATGGTGACCGGCATCAAGGCAGAAGACTTCGAGATGTTCGGCATCGAACCGATCGAGCATGACAAGAGATACGAGATCGCCGACGAACTGATGACGGTCATGAAACAACTGTGGGCGTCGACGGACAACGTCGACTTTCGCGGCTCGTACTACAGAATGAAGAAGGGCTTCGTGTCTCCGAAGCCCCGGCACGGTCGCCCGATTCTCGTGAACGCATCGAGCAGCGGCGTGGGGGTCGACTTTGCGGCGAAACATTCAGATCTGCTGTTCATCACGCGTCCCGCGGGCTCCGATGTCTACGGCCTTCTGAAGGAACACAACACCAGGATCAAGAAGCAGGCTCTCGACTCCGGTCACCCGGTTCGCACCATCATCAATCCGCACGTCATCTGTGCAGACACCGAGAAGGAGGCAAAGGCCCGCAAGCAGGCGTTCATCGACCACGCCGACCCCGTTGCGCTCGACAACTTCTTCAAGTTCATCACCGGTGGTGACACCGTGTCGTGGAAAGGCGCGATGCGCGACGACCTCGCAGTCGGCGGCAACATGCAGATGGTCGGGACACCCGAGCAGGTGGTCGAGAAGATGCTGAAGTTGCACGACTGCGGAATCGACGGAATCCAGGTGAACTTCTACGACTACCTCCCGGATCTGGAATATTTTGGTGAACGGGTCATTCCACTCATGAAGGAAGCGGGGCTCCGAAATTGACGCACCAGACGATCTCTGCACCCCGGCTCCGTGAGTGGCTGCACGACGGCCGGGAGATAGCGGTTCTCGACATCAGCGAGGGCGGTCGCTTCGCGAACGAACACATTCTGATTGCGTCCAATGTTCCGCGCGCCCAGATCGAGGTGCAATTACCTGCGCTCGTGCCCCGTCGTTCGACGCGTGTGGTTCTCACCGGTGATGCAAGCGTCGACGCACATGCGATTGCCGCTCTCATGGAAGCGGCCGGCTATTCCGACGTTCATGTGCTCGACGGCGGCAACGCCGCATGGAAATCCGCCGGCTTTCGCCTGTTCTCCGGCAGCAACATCGTGTCGAAGGCGTTCGGAGAGGTGGTCGAGGCCGAGTGCGGGACTCCGCACATCGAAGCCGATGAGTTGGCAGCCTGGCTCGCCGAGAAGAAGGACTTCTACCTGTTCGATTCCCGTCCGCTCACGGAATACCGAACGGTGAGCCTTCCCGGGGCGACGGATTGCCCGGGTGGCGAACTCGTGTACCGGGTCTCCGACGTCGCGTCCGACCCGACGTTGCCGATCGTCGTCAACTGCGCGGGGCGCACCCGCTCGATCATCGGCGCCCAGAGTCTTCGAGACGCCGGATTCCCGAATCCGATCTATGCACTGAAGAACGGAACCATGGGCTGGCAGATCGCCGGGCTCACCGTGGAGAAGGGCAAGTCGAACATCGTTCCGGAACCGGACGGACCCGGGTTGTCGCTCGCCGTCGAACGCGGTCGCGACGTCGCGTCGAGGAGCCGACTTCGATTCGTGTCGTGCGACGAGGCCGTCGGTTGGGCCGGCGATCCGACTCGAACGACGTATCTGTTCGACGTGCGCCAGCCCGATGTGTTCGCGCGCGGCCATGTGCCCGGTTCGGTGAATGCGCCCGGTGGTCAACTGGTGCAGGCGACTGACATCTTCGTCGCGGTTCGTCATTCTCGCATCGTGTTGATCGACGACCATCGTGTCCAGTCCGTGATGACGGCTCACTGGTTGTCGAGGATGGGGTGGGACGTCTGGGTCGTCGACGATGCAACGAATCACATGACAGAAACGGGTCTGCAACCCAGGAATGCCCTGCACCCGCCGCGTGCAGATGTCGACACCGTCGATGTCGGGGAACTGCAGAGGATGCTCGAAGGTGATTCGTGCGACGTCATCGACGTCGGCGAGAGTTACTGGTACCGACAGGGACGAATTCCGGGTTCGTGGTATTCGAAACGGTCCGACCTGGCGCGTTCGTTGCAGCGGTTCGACAAGGACCGAACCCTGGTCTTCGTGTGCACCCACGGTGCGACGTCTCCCTATGCGGCAGGTGATGCCGTCGATCTCGGTTTCTCGCGTGTCTGCGTTCTCGATGGCGGCCGGACCGCGTGGCGTCAGGCGAAAAACCCCGTCGAAGTGATCGACATGGACGACGACGGTTTTCTTCTCTCGGTCACGGACGACATGTGGTACCCGCCGTGGTCCCGCAAGGAGGGCGTGAGAGAGTCGATGATCGAATATCTCACCTGGGAAGTCGGCCTGATGGAATTCGTCTCCGAGGAGACGTACGTGTCGTTCCGGCTGTAGCCGACGTCTGGTTCTCGAGTGACCGGAGATACGCAACGATCATCTCCGTGAGCTCGTGAATGACCGTCGGCGGGTCGCCGAGCCCGAGCCCGACACGGTCGAGAGACGCAACTCCCGCGTCGATGATGGTCTGGGCGATCACATCGGTTCGTTGGCGCGACACGGCGGGATACCGCAGACGCAGCGCATCCGCCAGCGCATCGGCCGACCGTTTGTCCTGTTCGGTGCCCAGGTCGTGGAGGCTCGGGATCACTCTCACGGCGTTTCGCAGAACCGTGCCGCCCGGTGTCGAGATGCGGAGACGAAGCAACTCCCGCAGCGTCTCGTGCACCCACTCGCGCAAGTCCGTTGCGCTGTCGAAGTGAGCAAGACGGTTCGTGAGATACGCGACCCGTTCTGTCTCGGATTGCAGGAAGAGCTCCGTCAAGAGTGCGTTCTTGTCCCTGAAGTAGTGGTACACGGTTCCGACGTTCACCTCGGCGTGATGCGCGACTGCGTTCGTGTTGAAACCCTCGACCCCGTGGGTCTGCAGCACCCGCATCGAAGCCTCGAGAATGCGCCGCACCGTTGCTTCCGATCGTTGCTGAACGGGTGTTGCGCGGCGGTGATCAGGAGTCGTCGCGGTGTGCCGCTTTGGTTTCTGTTGTCGCTTGGTCTTGGGCATGTCGTGAAGAGGTGGGGTGCGCGTCGCCTGCGAAGGCCGACTCCGGGACTGCGACGCCCGAGATGTCCACTTCGTCAATCGTAAACGTGTTCCGGCGTACGGTGATCCCTGCGGACACCACCAACTCGCTCCGAACCCCGTCAATTCGTGGATTTGAAGGTACGGTGGTCACCTGACATGACCACATCTATTTCAACCCCCACGGGATTTGCGGCACTCGGAGTGCCTCCCGAGGTGGACAAAGGTCTTGCAGCCGCCGGCTTCGCTGCTCCTTTTGCCATCCAAACCGAAGCGATTCCTGTCGCCCTGAGCGGCGTCGACCTCTGCGGGCGCGCCCGGACGGGCTCCGGCAAGACACTTGCATTCGGGGTTCCGATGCTCGCCCGAATCGACAAGTTCTCGCGCGTCCGCGCACCACGCGGACTCGTGCTGGTTCCGACCCGCGAACTCGCACTTCAGGTCGCCGAGGTTCTCCAGCCCATTGGTGCTGAGTGCGATCGCATCGTGCTTCCGGTGTACGGCGGTGCGTCGCGCGACGACCAGGTCGACGCACTGCAGAAAGGTGTCGACATCATCGTTGCCACTCCGTTGCGCCTCATCGACCTGATGAAGGGCGACGAAGTGTCGCTCTCGGATGTGCAGGTCGTGGTTCTCGACGAGGCCGACCGCATGGCTGACGAAGGGTTCACGCCGCAGGTCGAGTGGGTGCTGCGTCATGTCACCGGCGTGCACCAGACGATGTTGTTCTCCGCGACTCTCGACGGCCAGGTGGGCAACCTCGTGCGCCGCTACATGAAGTCGCCCGAGGAAGTCTCGATCGATTCGCCGACCGACACCGTCGGCACCATGCATCACCTGTTTCTTGCGATTCACAAACTCGACAAGGACAAGGTGATCGCCGCGATCGTGGCATCGACGGGGAAGACCGTCGTGTTCTGCGACACGAAGAGACTGTGCGACAGGGTCACCGAGAATCTGCAGGATCTCGGTGTCAACGCGGCGGCGATTCACGGTGATCTCACACAGGCCGCGCGCGAGAAGGCGATTGTTCGCTTCACCGAGAACAAGCTGAAGGTTCTCGTGGCGACCGATGTCGCGGCGCGGGGCATCGACATCGACGACGTTGCCTGCGTGATCCACTATGTGCCGCCGATTGACACGAAGGCGTACCTGCACCGGTCGGGCCGCACCGCTCGTGCGGGTCGTGACGGCTGGGCGGTGACCCTTGCGGAGTACAACCAGCACACCACCTGCCGCATCATTCAGCGTGCGTTGCGACTTCCCCTGTCAGCGCCGGTCGAGGTGTTCTCGAACGACAAGCGTCTGCAGGACCTGAACTCGTTCTTCTGATTACCGGGCGAGCCAGGCCGGGCGGGTTTTTTCGAACTCGCTGATCTTGTCGACGTGCGTCAGCGTGATGCCGATGTCGTCGAGACCGTTCAGGAAACGATGCTGGGTTGGCGCATCCATCGGGAACGATTCGCTGAAACCGGCAGAGGGAACCTCCACCAGGAGACGTTCCATGTCGACGGTGATCTCGGTGTCGGCGTCGTTCTCGACGAGTTCCCACAGTTTCTCCACCGACGGCAGCGGAAGTACCACCGGCGCGAGACCGTTCTTCGTGCAGTTGTTGCGGAAGATGTCGCTGAAGCTGGGTGCAATCACCGCATCGAATCCGTACTGCTGAATCGCCCACACTGCGTGCTCGCGCGACGATCCGACGCCGAAACTCGGCCCCGCAATCAGAATGCTCGCACCTGCGTAGCGTTCGTCGTTCAGCACGAAGTTGCGGTCGTCGCGCCACGTGCTGAACAAGCCGGCCTCGAAGCCCGTGCGCTCGACACGCTTCAGCCAATCGGCAGGGATGATCTGGTCGGTGTCGACGTCGCTGCGCTTCAGCGGAACGCCGCGACCCGTGAGTACGCGAACTGCTTTCATGACAGGTCTCCCGGGCTTGCGAAGTGTCCGGCAACCGCGGTTGCGGCGGCGACGGCGGGGGACACCAGATGCGTGCGCCCGCCACGACCCTGACGACCCTCGAAGTTTCTGTTGCTGGTGCTCGCCGCACGTTCGCCGGGCGCCAGCTTGTCGGGGTTCATCGCGAGGCACATGCTGCAGCCCGGCTCGCGGAAATCGACGCCTGCCTCGATGAGAATCTTGTCGAGGCCCTCTGCGACGGCCTGGGCGCGCACCGCGTGACTTCCGGGAACCACCATCGCACGCTTCACGGTCACCTTTCGGCCCTTCAGCACCGCCGCCGCCGCGCGAATGTCTTCGATGCGGCCGTTTGTGCACGACCCGATGAACACGGTGTCGACGGGAACATCGCGCATGTTCGTGCCGGGAGCAAGACCCATGTAGTCGAGTGCACGACGGATCGTGTCGGCCGCGGTGTCGTCGCCCGCGTCGTCGGGGGAGGGAATCACGCCGTCGATGGGCAGCACCTGTGCGGGGTTCGTCCCCCAGCTGACGTACGGGGTGAGGGTCGATGCATCGATGAACACTTCTTTGTCCCACTTCGCACCGTCGTCGGTCTTCAATTCCTTCCACGCGGCCACTGCGGCATCCCAGTCGGCGCCTTTCGGTGAGTGCTCCCGACCCTTCAGGTAGGCAAACGTGGTCTCGTCGGGCGCGATCAGGCCCGCTTTTGCACCCGCTTCGATGCTCATGTTGCACACGGTCATGCGGCCTTCCATCGACAATGCGCGAATGGCGGAACCGCGGTATTCGATCACGTGGCCGATGCCGCCACCCGTGCCGATCTTGCCGATGATGGCGAGAATGATGTCTTTCGCGGTGACGCCATCGGGAATTTCTCCGTCGACGGTGATCGACATCCACTTCGGACGCGACTGCGGCAGTGTCTGTGTGGCGAGAACGTGCTCGACCTCGCTCGTGCCGATGCCGAACGCGAGCGCACCGAACGCACCATGGGTTGCAGTGTGGCTGTCGCCGCACACGATCGTCATTCCGGGAAGAGTGCGGCCCTGCTCCGGACCGATCACGTGCACGATGCCCTGGCGGTCGTTGCCCATGGGGAAGTGCGTGAAGCCGAACTCCTTTGCGTTGTCGCGCAGCACCTGCACCTGTCGCGCCGAGATCGGGTCGGCAATCGGAAGATGAATGTCGGCGGTCGGCACGTTGTGGTCTTCGGTGGCCACGGTGAGATCTGGGCGGCGAAGACCGCGCCCAGTCATGCGCAGTCCGTCGAACGCCTGCGGGCTGGTGACCTCGTGCACGAGATGCAGGTCGATGTACAGCAAGTCGGCTTCTCCGTCGGCGCGGTGCACGACGTGTTGGTCCCACACTTTCTGTGGAAGTGTCAGTGGTGTCGACATGGGAATCACTCCGGTTCGCGTTTTGCGTCGTCTCAATATGTGGGATATGATTCCCACGCAATGGACAGCGTATCAGGGGTCGGGGTTCTCGACAAGGCCTTCGTGGTGTTGAACGCACTCGTCGAACGACCGTTGTCGCTCGCTGATGCTGTTCGGCACACGGGAATACCTCGCGCAACATGTCATCGGTTGTTGACGGCGTTGGAGCATCACGGTGCTGTGCGTCGCAACGACGAAGGTCTGTATTGCGTCGGCGCGTCGATGGCCGGTCTCGGCCGCGCGGCCACCGCGCAGTTCCCGTTTCTCGGTCGCGCGCGAGAGGTTGCATCTGACGTGCGCGACAAGACGGGGGAGAGCGTGCAGGTGTTCGTCGCAGAGACCGACGGACGACGGTGCGTGATCTCGCTCGAGTCGCCGAACGGGCTGCGCTGGATCGTTCCCGAAGGGGCATTGTTCCCGTTGTCTCGTGGCTCGGCGGGCAGGGTGTTGAGTGGCTCGAAAACGACCCGTCATGGCTGGATCGAATCCGTCGAAGAGCGCGTGAAGGGCGTCGCGTCGGTGAGTGCACCGATCGTCGATTCCTCCGGCGACGTGATCGCTGCATTCTCTGTGTCGGGTCCGCTCGAGAGAATGAGCCGGTCACCGGGAACGAAGTTCGGCTCGGTGGTCACCCGGGCGGCGCGCACCCTGTCCGATTTCCTCAGTGCATAGTTCCTTCTGATTCGTCGCCGTCTCCACATTGGGGCATGAACGACGACACGCCACCGGTTCGCACCATTCCGCCCGACATCTCTTCGCTCGCGGTTGCGGTCGAAAGCAAGCTGCACAATCTCATCGACACGTTCGAGTTGCCCGGCGCCCGGCTGTACGGGGTCAACTGTTCGGATCGACCGCTCGACGAAGTCAATCTGTGTTCACTCGCTCAGCATCCAGACGTCTACGAACTTCTCGGCTCACCGTCGAGTTCGCTCGCACGCATGTTCGACGCGGCCGCAATCGTCACCACCGGGTGGGCGGCCCCGCTCGGTCCCGACGGAACCGTCGACGGTGCACCCAGCGAACATGCTCTCAGGCGGCGAGTGCGCCTGGTTGTCGTCGTCGCCGACCACGGCGTTGCGAGCGTGTTGCGGTTCGCCGACGACCCCGACGAGATCATCAGCGATCCTGGTTCGGCCACCGGTTCGCTTGCCGATGCAATCACGTCGTTCTGGTTCGACCCGCCCGTGAATCTCCCGAACGGCACATCGTGAACGTGCGCCTTTTCACAAGCGCCACCACTCGCGATAGCAGTTGCAGTGCTTCAATTCACATTTGCGCAATCGCGGGGAATCGCTCGTAGCCTTTCTGTCGTGACATCGACAGTCGATCCGCAGTGGTCAGCCCGCATTCGCGCGCTCGCCGAGGAAAAAGACGCGGTCATTCTTGCGCACAACTACCAGGTGCCCGAGATCCAGGATGTCGCCCACCACGTCGGTGACTCGCTCGCCCTGTCTCGCATCGCCGCATCGGTGTCGCAGTCGACAATCGTGTTCTGCGGCGTTCACTTCATGGCCGAGACCGCCAAGATCCTCTCGTACGACAAGACGGTCATCATTCCCGACGAGCGCGCCGGATGTTCCCTGGCCGACACCATCACCGCCGACCAACTTCGCGAATGGAAGTCGCAACACCCGGGTGCGGTGGTGGTCAGCTACGTGAACACCACGGCAGCAGTGAAGGCTGAGACCGACATCTGCTGCACGAGTTCGAATGCGGTTGACGTCGTGCGCTCGATACCCGACGACGTCGAGATCCTGTTCTGTCCCGACCAGTTCCTCGGTGCGCACGTGCAGCGGCTCACCAAGCGAACCAACATGCACATCTGGATGGGCGAGTGCCACGTGCACGCCGGCATCAACGGCAGCGAGTTGAAGTCGCTCGTTGCTTCAGAACCCGAGGCCGAGCTGTTCGTGCACCCCGAGTGCGGGTGCGCAACGAGCGCGCTCTATCTCGCATCCGAGGGTGTCGTGCCGGCAGAGCGCACGCACATTCTCTCCACCGGCGGCATGCTCGACGCCGCGCGCACCACCAAGGCAAAAAAGGTTCTCGTGGCAACCGAGACGGGCATGTTGCACCAGTTGCGAAAGGTCAACGTGACCACCGATTTCCAGCCGGTGAACCGCGCGGCGGTGTGCAAGTACATGAAGATGATCACGCCCGAGAAGCTCGAACACGCTCTTCTCAACGGAACCGACGTCGTCGATGTTCCCCGCGACATTGCCGACCGTGCGCGCCAGTCGGTCGAGCGAATGATTGCAATCGGCACGCCGTCACGTGTCGGCGAGTAACCGCGTTCCGCAGTCGCTTGCTGCCCCCGAACCCACGTGGTCGGTCGAGACCGACGTCGTGATCCTCGGTTCGGGTGCCGCTGGACTCTCGGCCGCACTTGCCCTGCGGCCGGTGCGGGAGGTGGTGCTGGTCACGAAGGACACCCTCGACGCCGGCAGCACGAACTGGGCGCAGGGCGGACTCGCTGCCGTGCTCGACCCCAATGACTCGATCGAGAACCACGTGGCCGACACTCTCGAAGCAGGCGCGGGTCTGTGCGACGAGTCGTCGGTGCGCACCTTGGTCAACGAGGCCCCGACCGCGATTCGCTATCTCATGGAACTGGGTGCCGCATTCGACCCGGGTGAAAGAACCGGCGAGATCGCACTCACGCGCGAAGGCGGTCATTCGCATCGACGCATCGTGCACGCCGGTGGAGACCAGTCGGGTGCAGAGGTGCAACGCACTCTCGACGAGTCGGTGCGTCTCGCCGGTGTGCAGGTGGTCGAGCGCGCATTCGCCCTCGACGTCGTCATCGGAACCACGGCTGCGGGGCAGCGCGCTGCCTGCGGCGTGAAGGTCGCGATGCTCGACCGCACCGGCGGAGTGGAGAGCGTCGGTGTGGTGCGTGCGCGCGCAGTCATCATCGCAACCGGCGGATACGGCCAGGTGTACGCATCGACTTCGAACCCGCCCGCGGTCACCGGCGACGGCATCGCACTCGCGATGCGCGCCGGCGTCGAGGCGTCGGATCTCGAGTTCATCCAGTTCCACCCCACGGTGCTGTGGAGCGGAGCCGACGCCACGGGCCAGCAGGCACTGATCAGCGAGGCTGTGCGCGGCGAGGGCGCGATTCTTCTCGACGCTGCGGGTCGACGAGTGATGCAGGGCGTGCACCCGCAGGAAGACCTGGCGCCGCGTGACGTTGTGGCTTCTGCCATCAGTCGTCGCATGGCCGAAGCGCCCGCCGGTGTCGGCGACCACGTGTATCTCGACGCACGGCGCATCGAGAACTTCGAGGAACGATTCCCGTCGATCACCGCCTCGTGCCGCGCCGTGGGAATCGATCCGGTGAAAGAGTTGATTCCGGTGGCGCCCGCAGCCCACTACGTGTGCGGGGGAGTCCGCGCGACATTGAACGGCGAGACGTCGCTGCCCGGATTGTTCGTTGTGGGCGAAGCGGCGTGCACCGGTGTGCACGGGGCGAACCGCCTCGCATCGAACAGCCTCACGGAGGGCGTGGTGGCCGGCACGAGGGTCGGACGTGCGCTGAGTTGGGAACTGCCGGGGAAAGTCGCAGAACTCGAGCCCGAACCCGATGGTGCTCTCATCGACTCCTACCATCGCGCGGCGCTGAGGTCGGCGATGTCGCGGTATGTCGGTGTGTTGCGTTCACCCGAGGGTCTCGAGGCGGCCGCCCGCATTCTCGACACGCTCGCAGGAAACGCTTCGAGTGATGTCGTTCCCACGCGCAAGGCGTTCGAGGCGACGAACATGCTCACCATCGCGACCGCGGTGGTCGAAGCAGCACGCACCCGCGAGGAGAGCAGAGGGTGCCACCGCCGTACCGACTTTGACGGGCCGTCGTCGTCGTGGCAACGTCATCTCGTGAGCAGAATCGTCGACGGAAGAGTCGAGGTGAAGTGATGCAGTTGCACTCGCTGTCGCCCGGACTGTCGACCCGTCTTGCTGCATCGGGTCTTGACCCTGCATACGTCGAAGAGGTCATTCGTCGCACCATCGAAGAAGATCTCGACGGAGGCATCGACATCACGTCGGTGGCGACGGTGCCGGCAGAACAACGCAGTGTCGTCACCTTCGGCGCACGCGCAACGGGGTGTCTCGCCGGTCTCGATGTGGCGGCGGCGGTGGTCGAGATGGTGTGCGGGCCCGTCGCGAGTTCCTTCGACTGGGTGAAAAACGATGGCAACCGCGTCGCGAAGGGCGACGTGGTCGCCCGCGTTGTGGCGCCGACACGGCTGATGCTGACAGCCGAGCGCACCGCGCTGAACCTTCTGTGTCACCTCTCGGGTGTCGCCACCGCGACGGCGCAGTGGGTCGATGCCGTTGCGGGCACGGGCGCAATCATCCGCGACACACGCAAGACCACGCCCGGTCTGCGCCGACTCGAGAAGTACGCGGTGCGGTGCGGGGGAGGCCAGAACCATCGCATGAGTCTCAACGATGCAGCACTGGTGAAAGACAACCACATCGCCGCCGCCGGCGGAGTCGAGGCAGCCTTCTCGCGCGTGCGTGAATTGGCCGCGAATGTGCCCATTGAAATAGAGGTCGACACGATCGACCAATTGCGGGTTGCCCTGGCGGCGGGCGCCGATGTGGTTCTTCTCGACAACATGGCGCCGGCGGTGATGCGAGATGCTGTGGCGATCTCAGCTGCACACCACGAATCAACCGGTCGTGCGGTGTTGCTCGAGGCAAGCGGTGGTCTCACACTCGACACTGCCCGCACGGTGGCCGAGACCGGTGTTCACTTCATCAGCGTAGGTGGCCTCACCCATTCGTCGCCGATTCTCGACATCGGTCTCGATTTCGAGACAGTTCTCTGAGACTTCGGTTTCCTAAACCGCAGGTCGCCCGGCGAGCCAGGCGGTCTCGAGTTCGCCCATCGGTGTCGATGCCGGCGCACTCGTCATCGGCCACAATTCCTCGCTGATGCGACGGAAGTTTCCTGATGCTCCGAGTTGACCCAGAATCGCATACAGCCCCAGGTTGATGCGCTGGATGAACACGAAACTGCGCGGCACGGTCGCATACTGCGCAATCGCCGACGACCTGTCGAAGGTGTGGCGCACGATTGATGTTGCATACCCCGTGGTCCAGGTGGTCACCTTCGACTCGCGCACCGGTTCGTAGAAGTGTGCGAAATAGTCGCCGGCTTCCTCGGTGGAGAACGGAGCGTCCTTCTGCAGCATTCCCGCGTCTTCGATGATGCGACGGTACGTCTCCATGTCGTGGTCGAGCACTGCGGCCTTCACCATCGACTGGAACATCAGCATTTCTTCGACACTGAAGTGTTTGATGAGGCCGAAGTCGAGGAACGTGACCTTCCCGTTCTTGTGGAAGATGTAGTTGCCCGGATGCGGGTCGCCGTTGAACGCGCGGAATCGATACAGGCTGCGGAACACGAAACGGAAGATTGCTTCTCCGGCCATGTCGCGTTCTTCCTGGGGCCACTCGAGAACCTCGGCAAAGGTGTGACCGCTCACGAGTTCGCTGACAAGAACGCGCGACGTGGAGAGTTCGTGGATCACCTCTGGAACATGGATGAACGGGTGATCGCGGTAGAAGTCGGCGAACATCTGCTGGTTCTGTGCTTCACGCGAGTAATCGAGTTCCTCGCGCAGTCGGTCCTTGATCTCGGCGACCATGTCTTCCGGGTTCAGGCTCTTGAAACCGAATGCGAGCAGGGTTCCGAGCAGGTCGGCGGTGCGCAGGTCTGCATCGATCGCTTCGGCGACGCCCGGATACTGCACCTTCACGGCCACAGCCCGTTCGCCGTCTTCGGTGCGGATGATCGCACGGTGCACCTGGCCGATCGACGCCGCCGCGATCGGTTCGTCGTCGAACTCGACGAAAAGGTCTGCCATCGATCGACCGAGCTCGCGTTCGATCTCTGCGCGAACGAGTTCGATGCTCATCGGCGGTGCATTCGACTGAAGTTGTGAGAGCGCGAGGCGCAGGGGCTCGGGAAGTCCGTCGTCGAGATAACTGGCCATCTGGCCGAGCTTCATCAGCGCACCCTTCATGTTGCCGAGCTCGTCGGCCACCTGTTGCGCTGTCTTCATCTCGCGAGCGCGCGAGAGTTCCTCGCGACGTGCCGCACCGGCGAACACCTTGCGCGCCGACGTGCCGGCGTGCGCAATGCCGATTCGTGCGCCGAGCCGGGCGAGGCGGCCGTTGCGGCGCCAGCGCGAACGTCGGGCTACTGCGTGCTTCACGACGACCGCTGCTCGCGGGCACGGTGGTGAACATTGAGACACGCATTCACCAACAGCGGCACGAACTTGTCGGCACGTGCATACACCGCGTCGTGGTCGGCGTCGAGCGTCTGCACGAACGCCTCCGGGATGAGTTCGCTCAACACCTGCTGGCGACGCGGGCTCACCACCCGGTCGTTCGTGGTGATGATTACCGACGTCGGCACGTCGATTGTCGGCAACCATTGCCGCGAGTCGTAGCGACCGAGCGCGGCTCCGGCCTCGAGAATCTGTCGCCACTCGTGGCTTGCCACCTGCTGTGCGGCCCACGGTTCCCATGTCATCGTCTTGCGCGACAGATAGAGACGATCGCTGATCGATTCGCGCACCGACTGCGGCGCGACACGTGCGAGTGCACCGACCCCGGCAAGTGCGGTGAATGCGAGCCGTTCCTGGCGTGTGGTGGCGAAGTGGCTCGCAGTCGCCGCGAGCACCAGGCCGCGCACTCGGTGTTCGTGGCGCTTCCACATGAGTTGTGCGATGGTGCCGCCCATCGAGTAACCGACCGGGATGAACGTGTTGATGCCGAGTTGGTCGGCGAGAGCGGCGGCATCGTCGGCGCACGCCGACAACTTGAACGGCTTCGACGACCGAATGCCGCGACCGTGACCGCGATGGTCGACGGCAATCACGCGGAAGTGCTTTCCGAGCTCCTCGTAACACATGAACCAGTTCAGGTCGGCCGTGGCGGTCCACCCGTGCAACAACACGAGAACGGGCGCGCCTTCGGGCCCCGGGACCTCGCGGTAGAAGGTCGTGCCGCGGCCGGGAATGTCGATCTGTCGCCCGACGGGCAACGGGGGAATGACGTGATCGCTCAGCTCTCCACCTTCAGAACAGTCACGGACACTTTCGCCCCGTTCTCGAGGGTGATCGACACCTTGCTTCCCTCCGACTGGCCGAGAAGGGCAGAGCCGATCGGCGACGCGGGGCTCATCACCTCGGTGCCGTCGCCCGACCCGCGTTCCTCGATGTGGCCGATGAGATAGGTCTCGGCATCGTCGTCGCTGTCGCCGTCGAACAGGATGGTGACCCGCGACAGCACGCCGACCACGCCCGCCGGCGGTGTCGAGGCGATCTCTGCGTTCTCGAGAATTCCGATCACGAGGTTCTTGCGGTCGTTCAGCATTCCGTATTCGTCCTTGGCGGCGTGATAGTCGCCGTTCTCGGAGAGGTCGCCCATCTCTCTCGCGCGACCGATCTTGTCGGCAACCTCGGGCAACACCGTGTGTTCGAGGTGGGCCACTTCGGCTTCGAGCCTCTTGTATGTCGCCTCGGAAAGAAGGTGCTTCGCCATGCGGTGAAGGCTATCTGCGCCTTCTAGATTGGTCTCCCTATGGCACATCGCATCGCACTCATCGGTGGAGACGGAATCGGCCCCGAGGTCACGGCAGAAGCAGTGAAAGTGGTCCGCGCCGCCGGAGTCGACATCGACACCACCGACTTCGATTTGGGTGGTGCCAGGTACCTGCGCGACGGCGAGATCCTCTCCGACGACACGCTCAACCAGTTGCGCGGTTTCGATGCGATCCTTCTCGGCGCCGTCGGCACCCCCGAGGTGCAGCCCGGGGTCATCGAGCGTGGACTCCTCCTGAAGATGCGCTTCGAGCTCGACCTTTACGTGAACCAGCGACCGTTCGTGGGCACCGCGCCCGGCCACGTGACGCCGCATGACTTCATCTGCATCCGCGAGAACACCGAGGGCCCGTACGTGGGCGAGGGCGGCGTGCTGCGGCGCAACACCGCGAACGAAGTCGCGACGCAGGGCAGCGTGAACACCCGCATGGGCGTCGAGCGTTGCATCCGCTACGCATTCGAACTTGCCGCGAAGCGCGAACGAAAGCACGTGACTCTCGTGCACAAGACGAACGTTCTCACGTTCGCCGGCGATCTGTGGCAGCGCGCGTTCAACGACGTCGCCGCAGAGTTCCCGCAAGTCGACACCGCCTACAACCACGTCGACGCGGCCTGCATCTATTTCGTGCAGGATCCGCACCGCTACGACGTCATCGTCACCGACAACCTGTTCGGCGACATCCTCACCGACCTCGGCGGCGCCGTCAGTGGCGGCATCGGTCTCGCATCGTCTGCAAACCTGAACCCCGCGCGCACCGGTCCCTCGATGTTCGAGCCCGTGCACGGTTCTGCTCCCGACATCGTCGGCACGGGCAAGGCGAACCCGACCGCCGCCATCCTGTCGGCGGCCCTCATGCTCGATTTCCTGGGCGAAAATGCCGCCGCCGACCGCATCCGCACCGCGTGTGCATCCGCCCCCACCGGCAACACCGTCGAAATCGGAAACGCCATCGCCGCGCTGGTCGCCGGCAAGTAATCTCAGTCCACATCTTCTCCGAGGAGCTCTCATGCCCACCCTGATTCCCACACCCAAGATCTGGATGAACGGCGCACTCGTCGACTGGGACAAGGCGCAGGTGCACGTGCTCACCCACACTCTCCACTACGGCACCGGAGTCTTCGAGGGAATCCGCGCGTACGAAACCGCTGACGGCCCCGCAGTGTTCCGCCTCACCGAGCACATCGAGCGTCTCTTCAAGAGCGCGAAGATCCTCGGCATGGAGATCCCCTACACGGTGGAAGAGATCATCCAGGCGACGAAGGACACCGTTCGCTCGACCGGTCTTCCCGGGTGCTACATCCGCCCGATCGCCTATTACGGCTACGGCGAGATGGGCCTCAACACGTTGCCGTGCTCGGTCGACGTGGCGATTGCATGCTGGCCGTGGGGCGCATATCTCGGCGACGAGGCACTCACGAAGGGTGTGCGCATGAAGATCTCGTCGTGGAAGCGTCTCGACCACAACATGCTCCCGCCCGCTGCGAAGACCGTGGCGAACTACGCGAACTCGTCGCTCGCAAAAGTCGAGGCACTGCGTGCGGGGTACGACGAGGCGATCCTGCTGAACAACGAGGGCCTCGTCAGCGAGTGCACCGGCGAGAACCTGTTCGTGGTGCGCAACGGCCGCGTCATCACGCCGCCGCTGTCTGCAGGGGCTCTCGAGGGGATCACCCAGTGGAGCATCATCAAGATCCTCGAAGACCTCGGGTACACCGTCGAGAAGGGGAACATCGCCCGCTCCGACCTCTACATTGCCGACGAGATCTTCTGCGTCGGCACCGCGGCCGAAGTCAGCGCCATCAACTCGGTCGACGACCGTGCGGTGCCGTGCCCCGGGCCCATCACCACGCAGGTTGCCGATGTGTATGCCAAGGCCGTGCGCGGTCAGGTGGCCGAATACAGGCACTGGTGCGAACCGGCCTGAGTCGGCCGAATTCGACGGTTTTGTCTCAAAATCTGGGATTCCCTCCACAGGGCGGAGTCATACGGGGGTGGGGCAGCAGGGTTTTCCACAGAATTCCCCACAAGGTTTCCCCTGGGGTTGACGAATGCTGTGGACGAGGCGATACTGACACCATGTTGACAGCCACCAGCCCCCGCCGCATCGCCGGTTCTGCTGCTGCCATCATCATTATTCGCTAGCGCATGTCGGCCACCGGCATGCGCGTACCAGCCGCCCTCGGGGCGGCTTTTTCATACCCCCGATTCGACGAACGACTGACAGATCACACACGGAGCACACGATGAGCACACCAACGAAAGAAACGGTCGAGGCATTCGACACCACTTTGCGCGACGGCATGCAGGTGGAGGGCGTCTCGGCGACGGTCGAAGACAAACTGCGCATCGCCGAACAACTTGACTTCCTCGGCGTGCACTTCATCGAGGGCGGCTGGCCGGGCGCGAACCCGAAGGACATCGAGTTCTTCGCGCGCGCCCAGAAGGAACTGCAGCTGAAGAACTCAACCCTCGTGGCGTTCGGATCGACGCGCCGACCGAAGGGCAAGGTCGACGACGACACCACGCTGCGCAACCTTCTCGATGCGAACACGTCTGCGGTGTGCATCGTTGCGAAGTCGTGGGACTACCACGTGACAGACGCGCTGCAGACGACGCTCGACGAGGGAGTGCTGATGGTGGCCGACTCGGTCGACTTCCTCAACACGAACGGGCGACGGGTGCTAGTTGACCTCGAGCACTTCTTCGACGGGTTCAAGAACAACTCCGAGTTCGCCATGCGCGTCGTCGAGGCAGCCGTGATGAAGGGCGCAACGCACCTCGTGATGTGCGACACCAACGGTGGTTCGTTGCCACACGAGATCGCCGAGATTGTCGCGCGCGTGAAGTCGTTCGTCGGCAACGATGCGACACTCGGCATCCACTGCCACGACGACACCGGTTGCGCGGTGGCCAACTCGATGGCCGCCGTCATGTCGGGAGTGCGCCACGTGCAGGGAACCCTGAACGGGCTCGGTGAGCGCACGGGCAACACGAATCTCACCACCGTGATCCCGAACCTCGAGTTGAAAATGGGCTTTTCATGTCTTCCCGAGGGGCACCTCTCGCGACTCACCGCCGTCAGCAACCACGTGGCCGAGGTCCTGAACCGACCGCTGAACCCGCAGGCGCCGTACGTCGGCGCATCGGCGTTCGCACACAAGGCAGGGCTGCACGTGTCGGCGATCAAGCGCGCAAAAGACGCCTACGAACACGTCGACCCGGAGATCGTCGGCAACGGCACCCGTTTCGTGGTCAGCGAGATGGCCGGTCGCGCAACGATCGAGGTGAAGGCAGAGGAACTCGGCCTCACGATGGATGGTCCGGCCGTGAACCAGGTGATCGACGACCTGAAGCGCCTCGAGCACGAGGGCTACCACTTCGAGGCCGCCGACGCGTCGCTCGAGCTGCTGATGCGCCGCGCCGCCGGCTGGCAGCAAGACCAGTTCCGCGTCGAGTCGATGCGCGTGATCACCGACGAAGGCACCGACGGCCGGTTCACCACCGAAGCGACCGTGAAGGTGTGGGTCGGCGACGACCGCTTCGTGCAGACGGCCGAAGGAAACGGACCCGTGAACGCGATCGACGCGGCCCTGCGTGCGTGTCTGCGTCCGCGCTTCCCCCAGATCGACCGCATCCATCTCACCGACTACAAGGTGCGCATCCTCGACGGCGCGACAGCCACCGGTGCGGTGACGCGAGTGCTCATCGATGCGACCAACGGTGACCGGTCGTGGACCACCATCGGAGTCTCGGCGAACATCATCGAGGCCTCGTGGCAGGCACTCGAGGAGTCGCTGGTGTACGGCCTCCTGCACCAGTCCTAGATCGGTTCCTCTCCCGTCGCGGGGGCCCCACGGCGTAGAGTTTCCTCTCATGGCTGCACCCCGATTCGCTCCAGTTCCACCGGTCGAACCCGTCCGCTATTACGAGTCGCCCGACGTTGTTCCCGCGCCGTGGGAACCGGGGCGCCCCGGCGAGATCGAAGGTCGCCAGCCGACCGGTGAGCGCCTCGGGTATCAAGGGCCCGACCAGGGCTACATCATCACGCTTGCCGAGCGTGCGCGCACCCGTGTGCGGGTGAGCGCGGGCGAAGACATCGACGACGTGCTGCGCGGGTGTTCGTTGATCGCTCTGCGTCGTGCGTCGCTGTACGGTCGCGCGCCCGTGGTGCACGACCTGAATCTCGCGTTGTCGTTGTGGGGGTACCTCTCCGATTCTGCGCCGGCCGACCAGGTGGCGGTGCGACGCGAGTTGTTCGTGGGCGTCGGAAACGTGCACCACTACAAGGAAGGCCGCGCGATCGCCGACATGGTTCCGGAGTCGACGCTGCGCATGACACCGGAACGCGTCGCATCGGAATCGCCGGGCAACTGGCGCTCACTCACGGGGTACGGACAATGACCACATATTCAGCACCGCTTTCCGACATGGAGTACGTGCTCCGCAATTTCTGTGCACTCGACGACATCATGTCGATGCCGAAGTTCGCCGACATCGACGCATCGTCGGTGACCGACGTTCTCAGCGAGGCGGCGAGATTCTTCGAGGAACAGTTCGCACCGCTCAACAAGGTGGGCGACGTGGTGGGTTCGCACCGCAACAGCGACGGCACAGTCACCACCCCCGACGGCTTCAAGGAGGCCTACGCCGCCTATGTCGAAGCCGGATGGGGAGCGCTTGGGTTCGACCCCGGCTTCGGTGGCGGCGGGTTTCCGTGGGTGGTGAACATCGCACTGCAGGAGATCATGAACTCGTCGAACATGGCACTCACGATGGCTCCGCTGCTGACGCAGGGTGCCATCGACGCGATCATGCACCACGGCGACGAGATCCAGAAGATGACGTACCTGCCGAAGATGATCTCGGGTCAGTGGACGGGCACCATGAATCTCACCGAACCCGACGCGGGTTCCGACGTGGGTGCGGTGCGCACGAAGGCCATCAAGCAGGGCGACGGCACGTATCTCATCACCGGCACGAAGATCTACATCACCTTCGGTGAACACGACATGGCCGAGAACATCATCCATCTCGTGCTCGCACGCACCCCCGACGCGCCCGCGGGCACGAAGGGAATCTCGTGCTTCATCGTGCCGAAGTTCCTGTTGAACGAAGACGGCTCGCTCGGTGCGCGCAACGACGTGAGCTGCGTCAGCATCGAACACAAGACCGGCATCAAGGCGAGCCCCACATGCGTGTTGTCGTACGGAGACAACGGCGGTGCGGTGGGGTACCTGATCGGAGAAGAAAACCACGGCATGGCCTACATGTTCACGATGATGAACCAGGCCCGACTCGGTGTGGGTCTCGAGGGACTCGCACTCATCGAGCGCGCCTACCAACAGTCGCTCGAGTACGCGATGGTGCGCAGACAGGGCCGTGCACCGGGTGCACCCGCGGGCGAAAGTTCGCCCATCGTGCGCCACCCCGACGTGAAGCGCATGTTGGTCACGATGAAGAGCACCATCGAGGCGCTTCGACGCATCATCTACTGGAACGCTGCATGTCTCGACATCGCTGCGCATCATCCCGACGCCGCCGAACGCGAGAAGGCCGCGGACATGGCGGCGTTGTTGACGCCCATCTCGAAGGGGTGGGGCACCGACATGGCCGTCGATCTCACCGGCATGGCGGTGCAGATTCACGGCGGCATGGGCTTCATCGAGGAGACCGGTGTCGCACAGCACTATCGCGATGCACGCATCACCACCATCTACGAGGGCACGAACGGCATCCAGGCGATGGATCTCGTGGGCCGCAAGCTCGGCATGAAGGGTGGCACCGTCGTGATGTCGTTGTTCGACGAGATGGACCAGATGGAAACGAAGATCGCAAAGCACCCCGAGCTGGCTGTGTCGGCGGCAGAGTTCAAGAAGGCCATCGCCGCGGTGCGCGAAACCACACAGTGGATCTTTGCGAACGCCGCGAACCAGACCGCGGTTCTTTCGGGCGCGACTCCGTATCTCCGCCAGCTCTCGACCCTCGTGGGCGGCTACATGATGGCGAAGTCGGCCCACGTCGCGGTGCACGCCGAGATGCCCGAGAACGAAAAGGCCGCGCGCGTGTCGTCGGCCCGGTTCTTCTGCGAGCAGTTGTTGCCGGCAGTGCACGGACTCAGCGGCGCCGTGATGGGCGACGACGAACTGCTGATGTCGTTCGACGAAAAGACACTCGCCGTCTAGGTCGGCTACAGGTCGATTGCGTGGGCGCGCAAGGCGTCCATGTCGCAGAACTCCGCGGCCGCCGCGTGCGTGCTGCGAAGTTTCACGTTCGGCGCCTGTCCGGCCTCGAATGCTTCCTGCCAGCGCGGTGCACACAGACACCATTGGTCTCCTGCACGCAGACCTGGAAACCCGTACTGGGGCATCGGTGTCGACAGATCGTTTCCGGCGGCCTTCGAGAACTCGAGGAACTCGTCGGTCATCACCGCGCACACCGCATGCACGCCGGTGTCGTCGCCACCGACTTCGCAGCACCCGGTGCGGTAGAAGCCGGTCATCGGAGACGTGCAACACGTCTGCAACGGCTCGCCGAGAACGTTGAGTTGGTCTGTCTGGGTGAATCCGTCCATGCGGTCACGCTATCCACCGCACAAGTAGCCTGAAAGCGCATGTCCGAGGCACCCCGTTTCCGTTTTGCGCCGTCGCCGACGGGGTTCTTCCACGTGGGAGGCGCACGCACGGCGCTCTACAACTGGGCGCTCACGTTGCGCACGGGCGGCACCTTCGTGCTGCGCATCGAGGACACCGACGAGTCGCGCAACAGCCCGGAGTGGACACAGGGAATCATCGACGCGCTGTCGTGGCTCGGGATCGATTCGCGTCATCCGCAGTTCGAGGGGCCGTACTTCCAGAGCGAGAATGCACATCTGCACGTGGCTGCGGCGCACCGCCTGTACGAGGCTGGGCATGCATATTGGTGCGACCTGACCGCCGAGCAGATCCAGGAGCGCGCGAAGGAGACCGGCAAGCAGGGATACGACGGGTATTCGCGCGACAGGGGTCTCGAACCCGGCCCCGGGCGCGTGCTGCGGTTTCGTGTGCCCGAGGGCGTCACGGTGGTGAACGATCTTGTTCGCGGTCGTGTCGAGTTCTCGAACGACACCATCGAGGATTTCGTTCTGTTGCGCGGCAACGGCACGCCGATGTTCCTGCTCGCAAATGTTGTCGACGACATCGAGATGAGAATCTCCACGGTCGTTCGCGCCGAGGAGCACCTGCCCAACACCCCGAAACAGCAGTTGATCTGGGACGCACTCGGCCACACGTCGCCCGTGTGGGCGCACGTGCCGGTGCTGGTGAACGAACAGCGCAAGAAGCTGTCGAAGCGCCGCGATAAGGTCGCGCTCGAGCAGTACAAAGCCGAGGGAATCCTGCCCGACGCGATGGTGAACTACCTGATGACTCTCGGCTGGGCGCCGGCGGGCGACACCGAGATTGTTCCCTGGTCGCGCATCGTCGACGAGTTCCGTCTTGAAGACGTCAATCATTCGCCGGCGTTCTTCGACATCAAGAAACTCAGTGCGTTCAACGGCGACTACATCCGGGCGATGTCGCTCGAGTCGTTCATCGATGCGTGCGCCCCGTTCCTCGTCGATGCGCCGTGGCCTGCCGACCGGTTCGACGCCGGCACGTTCGCACAGATGGCTCCTCTTGTGCAGACGCGCGTCGTCACATTGTCAGAGGTGCCGGCAATGGTCGATTTCGTGTTCCTGGCCGACCCCGAGATTGACACCGACGCGTGGACAAAGACAATGGGCACCGACTTTGCGGCCGATGTTCTGCGTGACTACTCGGCGGCCGTCGGGGATTGCACGTGGGATCACGAGACCCTGAAGTCGATTCTCGAGAAGTGGACCGAAGAGCGCGGCCTGAAACTCGGCAAGACGCAAGCACCGGTGCGCGTTGCTGTCACCGGGCGCACCGTGGGGCCGCCGTTGTTCGAGAGCATCGAGGTTCTCGGGCGAGAAGAGACGTTGCGTCGACTCGGTTCTGCTCTGGCACGTCTGGCATAGGCGGCGTCGTGAAGTCGTACGTGGTGTCGGCTGTCCGCATCACATTCGCGGCGATGATCGCAATGATTCTGTATTTCGCCATCACGTTTGCGAACATCGCCTACGAGGGCACCACCGATGCGGGTGCGACTGCTGATGTGATCGTGGTGATGGGTGCCGCACAGTACGACGGACGTCCGTCGCCGTTGCTCGAGGGGAGACTGTCGACTGCGTTGCAATTGTGGTCGGACAAGCGCGCGCCTTTGATTGCAGTCACCGGCGGAAAACGGGACGGCGACAGATTCACCGAGGCCGAGGCGGGGCGGCGTTGGTTGACCGACAGGGGAGTTCCCGGGTCGTCGATCGTGATGGAGACGGTGGGCGAGTCGACGTGGCAGTCTCTCTCGCAGATCGCACCGACGCTTCGCGAACGCAACGTGTCGACAGCGATCGTGGTGTCGAGCGACTGGCACGTGTCGCGCGCGTCGGCGACATTGCGTGGTCTCGGTTTTCGCACAGATGCAGTCGCAATGTCGCGCACGACCGGCGGGTCGAATCTGCGGCAGTGGGCGCGGGAGACGGTGGGTGTCGGCCTCGGTCGACTGATCGGGTTCGACTCGTTGTTTTCCCTGACCGGCTGACCGATTCCGGCGGTGGTGACCGTGTTGGTTCGTCGGTAACATGGTCAACGCACTGGGGAATGGTGTAATTGGCAACACAGCAGTTTCTGGTACTGTTATTCAGGGTTCGAGTCCTTGTTCCCCAACCATTGCAAGGCATGCATCGTGGCAATTGATCCCGATTCTCTCCAGACAGTCTCTTATCGGGTCGACAATCACGGACCCGAAGGCATCGCAGTGGTCTCGCTCGATCGCGACGACAAACGCAACGCCCAGAACAACCGGATGACCTATGAGTTGAACCGTTGTTTCGACGAGGCCGCGCGCGACGACGGCGTGAAGGTGATTGTTCTGCGCGCGGAAGGAAAGCATTTCTCGTCGGGGCACGACCTGCGCGACCGCAGCGACCATCGCGAGTTCCCCCAAGTCTTCCCGCAGTCGCCGTTCACCGGCGAAGGCCAGGAAGCGATGATGGCGCACGAAGAAGAGGTGTACTTCAACATGTGCTGGCGGTGGCGCAACATTCCGAAGCCGGTGATCGCCGCTGCACAGGGCAAGACCATCGCAGGCGGCCTCATGTTGCTGTGGGTTGCCGACATCATCATCGCCGCAGACGACGCGACCTTCTCCGACCCGGTTGTCGCATTCGGCGTGAACGGAGTCGAGTACTTCGGTCATCCGTGGGAGCTCGGCGCGAGAAAGGCGAAAGAACTTCTCTTCACCGGCGATTCGATCACCGCGCACGAGGCTCACTCGCTCGGCATGGTGAATCAGGTTGTCGAAGCCGACCAACTCGACAACGCGACGATGAAGATGGCGCGCACCATCGCGAAGCGTCCGGGTTTTGCCTTGAAGTTGGCAAAGGAATCGGTGAATCAGGCACTCGAGGCCCAGGGTCAGTACACCGCAATGAAGGCGGCGTTCTCCCTGCAGCATCTCGGGCATGCCAACAACCGCCTGCGTTTCGGGATGCCGATCGACCCGAGCGGACTCTGAACCACGCGAATTCGCCGTACTCAAAGTCTGGATGGTGAGAGGTCGCCGTGTAGACTTTTCGTTCATGGCGGAGAACCCTGTTTTTGACGTGCGTGCACGAACGCATTCATCGCGGGCACGCATTTCTCTTTTGCTCGTGGTGGCGTTGTTCGCGGTTCTGATGTCGCCGACCGAACGTTCGTCGACCCGTACTGCATCTGCTGTCAGCGCATCGCCGTCGTTGGTGTGCAGTGGTTCGACCTGCACGTGGACTTTCCCGTACACGGGTGACTATTACGACTGGACCGTGCCGGCAGGAGTGTCGCAGATCGGCTTCGACGTGTACGGCGCACAGGGCGGCGACGGTGGCCCTTCGGCAGGTGGACTCGGCAGCGTCAAGGCCGGTGGTCTTGGCGGACGCGTTCAAGGGAAATTGAGTGTCACCCCGGGAAATGTTCTCCGCATCTATGTGGGAGGGAAAGGCACGAATCATTCGCTGTCCGGCGTCGGAGGTTTCAATGGCGGAGGTTCAACCGCGGCGACGAGTGACGACAACAGACGCCCCGGTGCTGGCGGTGGTGCATCAGACATTCGCACATCGTCCACTCTGCAATCACGACTCGTGGTTGCAGGCGGTGGCGGTGGTGCGAGCGGATGGATGGCAGCAGTTGGAGGCGCCGGTGGCGGATTGATTGGCGAGGCCGCGCCGGGTCCGTATTGGTGCACGTCAGGCGGAAAGGGCGGTACTCAATCTGCTGGCGGTGCAATTGGTAACTGTGGAGGAGCCACGTCCGGATCGCTCGGTGTCGGTGGAAATGGCAAGGGTAACTCGCACGGCGGCGGTGGCGGCGGTGGCGGCTACTACGGTGGTGGTGGAGCAACCATTGATGGCGGTGGCGGCGGATCTTCGTATACAGACGCAGCTCTCGCGACAGAGGTGACGCACACTCAAGGGAACCGTTCCGGGAACGGTCTTGTCGTGCTCACTATGTTGCGTCCTGGCGTCAGTTCATTTGCCGCAACGGTTGCGTCTCCGTCGAATCAGTCGTCGCAGTTGACCTACAACCTTCAGTTCAGCGAGTCGGTGACCGACCTGTTGCAGTCGGAGATCACACTCGGTGGAACCAGCACGGGTTGGTCGATCTCGTCGTTCTCCGGTTCGGGTGCGTCATACGTGGTCGGATTGACCGGCACGAACGTGACATCCGGAACAGTGGTGCTCACGGTTGCGCAAGATGCCGTGATTTCATCGGTCACGTCGCAGACCGGGCCTTCGGCGGCAACCAATTCTTCTGCCATGACGATCGACCTCGACCCACCGACGGCCTCTGTGGCGTCTGCACCGAGTTCGCCCGCGGCCGGCATGACATTGACATTCGGGTTGTCGTTCTCCGAATCTGTGTCGGGAATCGCCGCCGGCGACTTCTCGAACCTGGGCACTGCTGTCGGGTGTGTGTTCACTCCGTCGGCCGCCTCGGGAACATCAATCAATGTGGTGGTCACCCAGTGCCAGGAAGGCACGCTGCAGCTGCGACTTGCTGCGAACGGGGTGTCTGACGCAGCGACGAACACCGGGCCTGTTGCCGCGTTGACGAGTTCGGTGATCACCCTGCAGGCATCTGCACTCACCATCACGGCGGGAGCAAAGTCGATCAACTACGGCGGTTCGTGGACCGACTCGTACACGCAGAGTGGTCTCATCGCGCCGGACTCCATTTCTTCGGTGTCGTATTCGTACTCGGGCACCACAACGCTCGGCACCTCGTACGGCCCGTCGGGCACGAAGCCCACTGCCGGCGGCACGTACACGATCACTCCGGTTGCGACTTTCAACCCTGCGAACACCAACCGCTACGCGGTCAGCTATGTGTCGGCGTCGCTCACCATCGCGCGAATCGCCCAGAGCGCCCTCACCATCTCGACGACCACCGGTACCTACGGCTCGACTCTGTCGCTCGCGACGAGTGGCGGTTCGGGAACCGGCGCGGTGACGTATTCGGTCTCGTCCGGATCGTGCACAGTGAATGGTTCGGTGCTCACTCTGGGTGAAGCAGGATCGTCGTGTTCGGTGACAGCCACCAAGGCTGCCGACGACAACTACACGCAAGCGTCATCGGCCGCCACGTCGATCAGCACTGCAAAGGCGGCACAGTCGGTTCTGTCGATTTCCACCACGACCGCGACCTACGGCCAGGATCTCGTGCTCGGTATGACGGGTGGTTCGGGAACCGGTGCGGTGTCGTACCAGGTGGTGTCGGGAACGTGTTCGATTGTCGGTGCGTTGCTGACGCCGGGGAATGCCGGGTCGTCGTGTGTCATCAAGGTCACCAAGGCGACCGACACGAATTATCTCGAGCGTTCGTCGTCGAACACCACGATCACCATCAACAAGGCATCACAGACCGGTCTCTCGGTCACGAGTGCGCTCTCGTTCACCACTGGCTCGACTCTGACGCTCACTGCAACAGGTGGTCAGTCATCTGGTTCGCTGTCGTGGTCGCTGTCGTCGGGGCAGTGTTCATTGAACGGCACATCGTTGACAGCCACTCGCGGCGGAATCTCCTGCGATGTCGAGGTGACGCGTGCAGGTGACACCAACTACCTGTCGAGGTCGGTCACTGTCACGATCTCGGTCGACAAGATCGTTCAGGTGCTCACATTCCAGTCGACGCCTCCGAGCTCGCCTGTTGTGGGCGGCACCTACACCGTGCAGGTCACGAGTGATGCATCTCTCGCGCCGACAGTGTCGATTGCAAGCAACTCTGCATCCGTCTGTTCAATTTCTGCCGGTGTCGTCACGTTCAACACCGCAGGAACCTGTGTGATCTCTGCGACACAGTCGGGCAACGACACATATGCGGCGGCCGCTGCGTCTCAGTCGATCACGGTGTCGGTGGTGCCGACGACGTCGACGACCGTTGCACCGGTCTCCGGTTCGGGGGGCAACGGATCGTCACCCTCGACAACGATTCCCCAGAGTGCAGTTCCGGCGCCGGTGAGCACCTCGTCGACGACCACAACCACGACGACAACCACGACGATCCCGGCTGATCCGGGCAGTCCGAACCTCGATGCCAACGGAGAAGCACCGTCGTTGGATGCCGGTGAGGCAACCGCAGTCGTTCGCGGAAAACGGGTGAAGGTGCTTACGAAGGCCGCAAACGGCGTGCTCACCATGACGCTTCCCGGCAACGTGATCTTCACCATCGGAACCACGAACTCAGCATCGGGTGGCGCACAGGTCGGCGCCGACGGCGTTTTGAAGATGTACGGCAACTCGAGTCTCGACGTCGGTGTGTCCGGATTCGTGCCGAAGACCACCTACACCGTCTACATGTTCTCCGATCCGGTCGAACTGGGTCGTGGCGAGGCATCGTCGAAGGGCACTGTCAATGACACAGTGATCATCCCCAAGGATGCAGAAGCAGGGGAGCACACGTTGCAGGTGAACGGTGTCGGCCCCGGTGACGAGGTGATTTCGGTGTCGATGGGCTTCGAGATCGTCGAACGCGAGAGCAACACGCGCATTGCGGTTCTCGTGATCACTCTCGCCGTTGCGCTTGCCCTCTTGGGTGGTCGCCCCATCTTCCGTCGCCGCCGAAGGGCGTAACGAGACTGTGTCGGTTCCTGTCGACTGACTGGTTCGTGTAGGTTGGCTCACGTGGCGGAGGGACATGCTTTTGGTGCGGGCCGCCGCAGGTTTCATACGTCTTTCAGTCGTCTGTGTCTGCTTCTCTTCGCCATGGTGGCCACTGTGGTGGCGTCGCCGACAAGCCGCGACGAAACAGACATTGCCGAGGCAGTCAGCGCCAACCCTTCTCCGGTGTGTTCCGGCGCCTACTGCACCGTCACGTTCACCTTCACCGGTGATTACTACGCGTGGACCGCACCCACCACCGGCACCTACGACCTGAAGGTCTGGGGTGCTCAAGGCGGCAACGACGGGAGTGATCCCTCGACGTATTTCGGCGGTCGCGGGGGTTATTCCGCGGGTACGGTGTCACTGACGGCAGGAACCGTTCTCTACGTGTACGTCGGTCAACAGGGCGGCCGCAACACCGTGGGTTGCTCGACATATTGGAAATCCACCGGCGGTGGCGGAGGAACCGACATTCGGCTGGTGTCGGGCGCATGGAACAACGGCACAAGTTTGTTGTCGCGCATCATTGTTGCGGGCGGTGGCGGAGGTCGACACGGCGGCAACTATGAGAACGGTGTGTGGTTGGGCAACGACGGTGGCGGTCTGACTGCTCCCTCGTATGTTTACGGGTCATACACAGCAACCGGCGGATCCCAGAGTGCCGGCGGCACCTCCAACTACTACACCGCCCAGCAGTATTCAGCCTCGGGTTCGTTCGGTTTCGCCAACGCCAACGTGGCAAACAACACCTGTTCGTACGGCGGCTGGAACGGCGGAGCGCGCGGATCCGACGGATTCGCCAACGGCGGTGGCGGTGGCGGTTGGTACGGCGGAGCAACTTCGTGGCCGTCGAGTGCCGGTGGTTCCGGATACGTGTTGACGGCGTCGTCTCACAGGCCGGCGGGATATTCGCCGACGTCTGCGTACCATCTGTCGAACACCGAAGTGTTGAACGGTGGGCAATCGGTGCCGAACCCCAATCCGTCGCTTGCCAACACCACGGGCCGCATCGGAGACGGCATCGCCACGATCAGGTACCTGAACGTTCCGACCCCATCTATCACCGCCTCGGTCGGAAGCCTCACGAACCAATCGTCGACCATCACGTACACGGTGAACTACAGCGAATCCGTGACCGGCATCGACATCTCCGACTTCCAACTGTCGGGCACGAGCACGGGGTGGTCACTGTCGTCACTGACCGGTTCAGGCTCCGGCCCGTACACCGTCACGGCGACGGGGTCTTCGGTTGCCTCCGGAACGGTGATTCTGACCCAACTGCAGAACTCTGTGTTCGGTAGTTCCACGCAACAGAACGGTCCCGCTGCCAACACGGCTGCGTCGACCATCACGGTCGACGTCGACCGGCCGACCGCTTCGGTGACGTCTGCGCCGAGTTCACCCGCGGCCGGCATGACGCAGACCTTCGGCTTGTCGTTCTCCGAGTCGGTGTCGGGAATCGCCGCCGGTGACTTCTCGAACGCGGGGACTGCTCTCGGGTGTGTGTTCACTCCGTCGGCAGCATCGGGCTCATCGGTCAATGTGGTGGTCACGCAGTGCCAGGAAGGCACGCTGCAGTTGCGACTGGCTGCGAACGGGGTGTCTGATGCTGCGACGAACACAGGGCCTGCTGCTGCGTTGACGAGTTCGGTGATCACGCTGCAGGCGTCGGCACTCACCGTCACGGCGGGCGCGAAGTCGATCAACTACGGCGGTTCGTGGACCGACTCGTACACGCAGAGCGGTCTCATCGCGTCGGACTCCATTTCTTCGGTGTCGTATTCGTATTCGGGCACCACCACGCTCGGCACCTCGTACGGCCCGTCGGGCACGAAGCCCACCGCCGGCGGCACGTACACGATCACTCCGTCGGCAGTGCTGAATGCAGGAAACGCGAATCGTTATGCAGTCAGTTATGTGTCGGCGTCGCTCACCATCGCGCGAGTCGCACAGAGCTCTCTCACCATCTCGACGACCACCGGCACCTACGGCTCGACTCTGTCGTTGGCGACGAGCGGCGGTTCGGGCACCGGTGCGGTGACGTATTCGGTGGCGTCGGGGTCGTGCAGCGTCAACGGCACCGTTCTCACTCTCGGCGATGCAGGTTCGTCGTGTTCGGTGACTGCGACCAAGGCTGCCGACGACAACTACACGCAGGTGTCATCGGCGGCCACGTCGATCAGCACGGCAAAGGCGGCACAGTCGGTTCTGACGATTTCCACCACTTCGGCGACCTATGGCCAGGATCTGGTTCTCGGAACGTCAGGTGGTTCGGGAACCGGTGCGGTGACGTACCAGGTGGTGTCGGGAACGTGTTCGATTGTCGGTGCGTTGTTGACACCGGGGAATGCCGGGTCGTCGTGTGTCATCAAGGTGACGAAGGCGACCGACACGAATTATCTGGAGCGTTCGTCGTCGAATACCACGATCACCGTCAACAAGGCGCAACAATCCGGACTGAACATCACCAGTTCTCTTTCGTTCACCACGGGGAATTCGCTGACTCTGACCGCGAGCGGAGGCCAGTCGACGGGGTCGTTGTCATGGTCGTTGTCGTCGGGGCAGTGTGCATTGAGCGGCACATCGTTGACAGCCACTCGTGGCGGAATCTCCTGCGTGATCGAGGTGACCCGTGCGGGGGACACCAACTATCTCTCGAGTTCGGTCACCGAGACAGTGGTGGTCGACAAGATCGTGCAGGTGCTCACATTCCAGTCGACGCCTCCGTCATCGGCGTTGGTGGGCGGTACCTACACCGTGCAGGTCACGAGTGATGCATCTCTCGCGCCGACAGTGTCGATTGCAAGCAACTCTGCATCCGTCTGTTCTATCTCTGCCGGTGTCGTCACGTTCAACACCGCGGGCACCTGTGTGATCTCTGCGACACAGGCGGGCAACGACGTGTACGCGGCGGCTGCGGCGTCTCAGTCGATCACGGTGTCGGTGGTGCCGACGACAACGACGACTGTTGCGCCGGTCACCGGTTCGGGTGGAGGGTCGTCGCCGTCGTCGACAACGATTCCTCAAAGTGCAGTTCCGGCTCCGGTGAGCACCTCGTCGACGACCACGACGACCACCACAACCACGATTCCCGCAGATGCCGGAAGCCCCAACATGGGATCAGACGGTGAGCCTCCGCAGCTCGAGGCGGGCGAAGCCACGGCGACTGTGCGCGGGAAGCGTGTGCAGATCGAGACATCCGTCGAACAGGGCCGGCTCGTGATGACCCTGCCCGGAAACGTCGTGATGCGGATCGGTTCGACCGATTCGTCGAGCGGCGCACAGATCGGCGCAGATGGTGTGCTCCGCATGTTCGGTGATTCGAGTGTCGAGGTGATCGCCACAGGTCTCGTCGCACAGACCATCTACACCGTCTACATGTTCTCCGACGCGGTCGAATTGGGCCGCGGAGAGACCGACAGCAAGGGCGCCCTGTCCCAGGTCATCACCGTGCCGAAGGATGCCGAGGCAGGTGAGCACACTCTGCAGATCAACGGGGTCGGGAAGGGCAACGAGGTCGTGTCGGTGTCGATGGGCTTCGAGATCGTCGAACGCGAGAGCAACACGCGCATTGCGGTTCTCGTGATCACTCTCGCCGTTGCGCTTGCCCTCTTGGGTGGTCGCCCCATCTTCCGTCGCCGCCGAAGGGCGTGAGTTCAGCGCCGAACCCGCAACCCCGGGCGGCATCGCCCGATTCGTCGGTCGGGTGCATGAACTAGTTTTGTGGTGAGAGCGGTGTCCTGATTCGGGAACCGGCGATCACGCAATCGGGGGAGGCTGTCGCATGTCGGTTCACGACTCAATCGAACAAGTGGCAGAACAGATTCGCGAAGAGTTCGCCGTGTGGTTGTCGGGTGCGTGGAGTGCCGAGTCGTCATTGCGTGAATGGCGCGAACGTCTGGTCGATTCGGGGTGGGCAGTTCCTCACTGGCCGGTGGACCGATTCGGGAAGGGTCTGCCTGCTTGGTCCGAAGCGGTGGTGGTGGGGCAATTGCGCACGGCAGGTGTGCCGGGACTCCCCATCGGAGGAGGCACGTTCCTCGCGGCCCCCACGATTCTCGAGCACGGAAGCGAGGCGCTGCAGCAGAAATTCCTTCGCGACATTCTCGTCGGCGCCACGACTTGGTGTCAGTTGTTCAGCGAGCCGGGGGCGGGCTCTGATCTCGCGGGTGTGTCGACCAAGGCCGTCCGCGACGGGGACGAGTGGGTGGTCAACGGCCAGAAAGTGTGGAACACGAGTGCCCACCATGCCGACTACGGAATATTGATTGCTCGCACCGATTCGGACGCCCCGAAACATTCCGGGCTCTCGTACTTCGTCGTGCCGATGAAACAGGACGGGGTGATGGTTCGGCCACTTCGACAGATGAACCACCATCAATCGTTCAACGAGGTGTTCTTCACCGACGCCCGAATCCCCGGTGACTGGGTCGTGGGCGAGTTGAACAAGGGCTGGGCGGTGGCTCTCACGACACTTGCGCACGAGCGCAAGTTCGGGGCGACGTTCGGAGACACACCGGTGCGACTCGAGGGGCGCGCAGGCGAAGAGGCCCATGCAGAGTGGATTGCGCACATGGAGACCTACAAGTGGTATCCGCAGCGCGCCGGTCGCGTCGATCTGATTGCACGACGACTCGCAGAGACCGGTCACGATTCGAACGACGTGTCGCGCGACGAAGCCATGAAGGTGATCGCCCTGCAACGTGTCAGTGCTCTCACCGCTGCGCGTGCTCGAGCGCAACGTGAACTCGGAAACCCGCCCGGCGCGGAGGGCTCGGTGGGGAAGTTGGCCACGAGTGTGGCGGCGCGCGGCGCGGCGCACGTGCACGCAATGATCACGGGGGCAGATGCAATGGTCGATTCGCCCGATGCTGTGGCACAGGGAGTCGTTGCGGAAGTGATTCTGTCGGTGCCGGCTCAGTCGATCGCCGGAGGTACCGATGAGATCCAGCGGAACATCTTGGCCGAGCGCGTGCTCGGGTTGCCCAGAGAGCCTCATTGAACGCCGGGCGTGAGGTCAGGATTCCGCCTGTAACCTTGGGTCTTCCTCAGGCTCCCATCGTCTAGAGGCCTAGGACACCACCCTCTCAAGGTGGCGGCACGGGTTCGAATCCCGTTGGGAGTGCCAATCGTCTGCCTACCGACTGCGTGATGACCGTCGCGAGTAGTGTCGCAACGTGTCGAGAACCGTAACGCGCAGTGATTCGACCCGGGGGCGGTGTCGAGTGCGAGCAGTGAACGGGGCAGTCGCAGCAGCAGGGCTGTGCATCGGGGTTCTTCTCCTCGGTCTGATGGGCGGGCAGCCGTTGAGCGCGGCCGCCGATCCACCGGTCGGAACTGTGTGGAGTCTCACCAAACAGGTCAACCCGGGCCAGAACGGTGAACTGAACGTGACGTGGAGCGTGAAGCTCGAAGCGCTCACCGACACCCAGATGACTTTTCGCTACACCTTCCTCGGCGAAGTCGGTTTCATCACCAGCCAAGCGTGCAACAATCCGACTCCGATTCCTGTTCCGTTCGATCGCGTGGCATTGACGGTGTCATACGGCGCCAACGGTGCCATCGGCAAACCGGCGAATCTGGTCGATGAGTCGCTCGTCGCATCCAAGTTGGATTATCAAGTCCCGGGTTTTGTCAATTGTTGGAACATGGCGAACCCGCCCGGGTTCTATCCGAACGCAATCTCGTACGTGCGGTACCAGGGCCTCAAGTTCTCCACCCAAGCAACAGTGCCGCGGTCGGCCTATTTCGCCGAGGGAATCGGGCACTCGGTGACGTTCTCCGCGACCACCAACGCGAACCCTGATGGCGTCACGATCCTCGGACACAGCATTCCCGTGCCGTCGATCAGTGCCGCAACAGTTTCCACGACCACCACGACGCCGAAGAAGTCGACCACGACAACTGCGCCTTCGGGTGAGCAAACCACCACGACCCTCGTCGACGGAGAATCGACCACCACAGAAGAGACGACCGACACCACCGAACCGGTCAGGAACGCAACCTTCGACCAGGTGGACGAGGTTGCATCGGTGACCCTCGACGGAGTTGCAGCGAACCTCGCGGTGGAGACTCCGGAACAGGAAGAGACGAGAAAAGAGCACACCGCCGACTCGCTTGCGATCACGGTCGCGGTGCTCGCCTCGTCGCTCGCCGCCGTTGCGCCGGCGATGGGTGCAGTGGGCGCTGTCGGTGTAGCGGGAGGAGTCGTGGGCATGGTGACCGCTCGCGGCTTCGGTGGTGTGGATCTTCTTCCGCAGACACCGAGATCCGAGTTGCATTCTGTGCGACGTCGAGTGCTGCCGAGAATGAGACCAAGGTCCATGTCTGTGCACGAGGAGATCGAACTGAGGAATCCGTTCGATGCCCCGCAGAGCTTTTCGGACGATGGTGGTAAGGCTTCGACGCAGAGTGTCGATGGTGCGGGGCGCTTTTTCGCGCGACTGGTGACTTCGCTGCAGACCGCCAGCAGGGTTCCGGCGCTACGGCCGGGGTTGAGGCGTCTCGCCGAGGTCTCGGTGGTCAGCCCTGCATTGGCCGTCGCCGTTCCGCTTATTGCATTCGTGGGGTCGGCTGTGTCGGCGATGATGTTCCGGAACGACCGCATCGGAATAGTCGCCGCGATCGTCGGTCTCTTTCTGTTGTCGATCCTCGCACCGGTTCTGTCGGTGGTGGTCGCGTGCGGCTGGTTCGTTGGTCGCGTTGTTCTCTCACCGGCAGAGTCATTTGTTGCCGCGTGCGAAGCACTGGCTCTTGTTCCCGGTTTGTTGCTGATCCCGATGATGGCGAGAAGCATCATCGGCCCGCCCGAGCGCTCGCGCACGTGGGAATGGTATGCATCGGTGGTGTTGACCCCATTTGTCGCCGCCTACGCGTTCAAGGGCTGGCTCTTTTCGCTGAACGCCCAGGTGAAGACTCTCGCGACGCTCGCACCCGACTCGATCGGCAGGGCACGTGCCGAAGTGAATCTCTCGATGTCGTCGAACACGGCACTGACTGTCGGCGTGGTTCTTGCGGTGCTCACCTCGGCGGTTGCCATCCTGGCCGTTGCGTATTCGGGGACCTCGGGAACGCCGTACTTCATGTTGGAGAGATGGATCCGCCGCGACGACCCCGCTCAGCGCGACCGCATGATCTGCATCGAATGCGCGACACTCGAGGCACCGACCCCCCGGAAATGGTTCCAACCGATTGCGTACGTGGTGGTGGCGACGGCGGCGGCGCTCGCTCTCTCGCCGATTCTCGGGTGGAAGGCATTCGTTCTCATCGGTGCCTTCCTGCTGGGCGTGGCACTGACGAGGAAATTCGCAGCGCGGGGTCTCGTCGAGGTGCACCCCATCGTGAAGAAGGTTCCGATGGTGGGTCTCGGCATCGCACTCGGCAGCATCGCCGTGTCGCCAGACCGTGCGCTTCTCGCGTTCGGCATCATCACCCTGATCGTGCTCGCGACGCTGCCGGTGCGAACCCGTCAACTGTGGCCGTAACATGCGAACCCGCGTGAGAGACTCAAGACATGTTTGCGGGACTTCTGTCGTATCCCGAGGCTCTGCTTCTCGGCATCGTCGAGGGAATCACGGAGTTCCTCCCGATCTCCTCGACCGGTCACCTGGTGGTGGTCGGAGACCTCATCGGTTTCGGTGGTGGATCAAACCGAGACGCCGCTGACGCGTATTCGATAGCAATTCAGCTCGGCGCTATTCTCGCTGTGCTGTTCGTGTACCGGTTGCGGGTGGCATCGATGACCCGCGGAATCGTCGGACGCGACTCGATCGGTCGTGCGGTGGTGCTGTCGTTGCTCACCGCATTTCTCCCGGCGGCGGTCGTCGGGTTCGCGTTCGGCGACGCCATCAAAGAGCAGTTGTTCGGACCCGTCCCGATTGCCGTTGCGTGGGCCGTCGGCGGCGTGGTGCTTCTCGCTTGGCGCCCGCAGGGGAGAGGTCGCGAGATTCATCATCTCACCGGTCGGTCGGCTCTCATCATCGGCGTGTCGCAGTGCATCGCAATGTGGCCCGGTGTCAGTCGCAGCCTGGTCACGTTGCTCGCGGGGCTCGCCGTGGGCTTGTCGCTCGCCGCCGCCGTCGAGTTCTCGTTCCTGCTCGGAATGGTCACGCTGTCTGCGGCCACGGCGCTCGACCTCGCGCGCCACGGCGACGAGATCGTGAATCAATTCGGGGTGGGGAGGCCTGTTCTCGGCGCCGCGGTTGCGTTCGTGACCGCCGTGGTGGCGGTGAAATGGATGGTGCAGTACCTTGCGACGAAATCGCTCGCGATTTTCGGCTGGTACCGCATCGTTGCGGCGGGAATCACAACGACACTGCTCGTCGCGGGCACGCTCTGACTAGAGGTGGGGGAGAACTTCCCCGCCGATCAACTCGAGATGATCGAGGTCGTTCAGGTCGAGAAACTGCAGGTACACGCGCGGTGCACCGTGCGCACCCCACTCGGCAAGTTTCTCGACAGCTTCGGCGGGGGTTCCGCACACCCCGTTCGCACGCAGTTCGTCGACATCGCGACCGATGGCCGCCGCCCTGCGCGCGATCTCGGCGTCATCGCGTCCGACACAGACGACCTGCGCGGTCGAATACACGAGACTCTCCGGGTCGCGACCGATGGTTGCACACGCCGCGCGCACCCGGTCGCACTGCTGCGCGAATCTCTCCATCGTCTGGAACGGAAGGTTGAACTCGGCCGCAAAACGCGCGGCAAGCATCGGTGTCTTCTTGGGTCCGCCGCCACCCACGATGATCGGCGGCGGTGACTGCACAGGCTTCGGCAATGCCGGAGAGTCGGTCAGCGTGAAGTGCTTCCCTTCGAACGAGAAGTCGGCGCCGACGGGAGTGCCCCAGAGACCTGTGATGATCTCGAGTTGTTCCTCGAGAACGTCGAACCGGTTGCCGAGCGGCAGGAACGGAATGCCGTACGACGTGTGTTCGACCTGGTACCACCCCGCGCCGAGCCCAAGTTCGACGCGCCCGTTCGACATGTCGTCGACATTGGCCACCGAGATCGCAAGCACGCCGGGCAGACGGAACGTTGCAGAGTTCACCAGGGTGCCGAGGCGGATCGTTGTCGTCTCGCGCGCGATTCCGGCGAGTGTGATCCACGCATCCGACGGCCCCGGCAGACCCGAGAAGTGCGTTCCCATTCGCTGGTAGTGGTCGCTGCGGAAGAATGCGTTGAACCCCGCTCGCTCGGCTGTCTGTGCGACAGCGAGAAGTTGGCCGTAACTGGCGCCCTGTTGGGGCTCGGTGAACACGCGTATTTCCACGCGCTCAACCTAACTGGTGGGAGGAGAGAGGGTCGTTGTCGTGGGCGCGACGTTGGTGGTCGTGGTGGTGGTCGACACCGGCTCGCCCGACACGTAGTTGTCGAATGCACGTCTGAGGTGGTTCCCGAGCATGATCCCGCCGCGCGAGTTCATGTGCACGCCATCGCCGGTGAACCAGTGCTTCTGGCGGCGTGCGATCAGTTCCCAGTCCATCACCGAAAAACTGAGTTTTTTCGCCTGCGCTTTCACCACTTCGTTGAACGCACGGGCCTTCACGCGCACGTTGCCGTTCTGTCGGTACGTGAGCCACATGAGATGCGCGCCCATCGACTTCACTGCCGAATGAATGCGACGGATCGATCTCTGCAGGTACTCGGCGCCGGTGTCGTTGTAGCCGGCGGCAACCACCACGATGTCGAAACCCTCGTTGCGGTGTTTCCTGATCAACTGCAACGTGCTCGCCTGCGGTGTGGTTCCCTCGATGCAGCCGGGGTCGACGAGTTTCTGGCAACCCCACACCTCGAGTGTGACTTTGTACGGGCCCTTCCAGAACGCCTTCATTGCAGGCGGAGACCATCGCAACACCGACGCGACCGAATCACCGAGAACCAGCACTTTGATCGTCTCTGCCCTGGCGGTGGTCGGAGCACCGACAATGACGAGGGCCGCACACAGAACAATCGTCAGCCAGGTTCGAGTGCGTGCGACCACGAGGCAACACTATTGGGTGAGGTGGCGTGCCGTCGGGGAGTGCGGCGATGCGGGGACATGAATCCAGTCGTGGTGGGCAATCTGAAGCGGTTCGGGAAGACGAAGCAGGTGACGTCGCGCAAGTGTGGGCAGGAACCGTCTGACGGCAACGGTGTGCACCGGTTGGCGGGCGACGTGCTGTACGGCACCGAACATCGTGCAACGCTGCAGCGCTCTTGCGAACGGGTTGTGCCGCCCTGCGGTGTGGGCGACACCGATGCTGCGGGCCAGGTCGGCCATGTCGACATCGAAGAAGTCGACGCCGTCGTCGAGAACGCCCGACACGAGACGTCGATACAGCCACGTTGCGGTGGGGCCGAGCACCGGGAGCCAGAACATTTCGATGTAGGGATCGTTCACCGGGTGACCGTTCGAGTCGACGACCGGGTCGACCCATGCCGTGACGCGGAGAATCTCTCGGGAGTCGTCTGTGCGTGACGAAACGGACTGGTTCACGGTGACCTCCTGTGTGGGTGCGGTCATGTGTGCGCATCGGGCAGAATGGGAGAGCAATGACACCGAAACTTCCGCCGACAGAAGACCTCATCCGGGTTGCGGGCTTGTTGCGTGACGCCGACAAGGTCGTGGCGTTCACCGGAGCAGGCATCTCGACCGACTCGGGCATTCCCGATTTTCGCGGACCGAATGGCTTGTGGCGACAGAACCCACTTGCCGAGAGGACCTCGACGCTCAGCTACTACCTGGGCGATCCCGAGGTGAGAAAGGTCGCATGGGCCGGCCGCGACAGGACCTTCGACGGTCGCGCACTTCCGAATGCCGGTCACCATGCGCTCGTTGCCATCGACCGCGCCGGCAAGTTGAGTGCCGTGGTCACACAGAACGTCGACGGACTGCACCAGGACTCCGGCATCGCCGACGACAAGGTGTGGGAGATGCACGGCACCATCAAGTTCGGCCGTTGCTGGGACTGCGACGACCGTCGTCCGATGGCAGAGTTCATCGCGCGCGTGCGCGCAGGCGACCCTGACCCGCACTGCGAACTTTGCGGGGGCATCGTGAAGAGCGATGCGGTGCTGTTCGAACAGGCCCTCGACCCCGATGTCGTGAGCGGGGCGTTCGCCGCGGCGGAGGAGTGCGATGTGTTGCTCGCCATCGGTTCGACCCTCGGCGTGATCCCGGCCGCCTATGTGGTCGACCGGGCAAAGGCAAACGGCAGCACGGTGGTCATCATCAACGGCGGCCCGACCGAGCGCGACCATCTCGCGCACGTGTTCCTCGAGGGCGACATCTCGTCGATCCTCACCGACCTGGTCGGCCGCGCAGAATTCCCGACTTAGTCGGTAGGGTTTCGGTCATGGCAACGTTCCGTGACCTCCTCGCCGCAGCCAAGTCAGAAATCACCGAAATCGACACCGCCGAGGCGCAGCAGCGCATCGAGGCCGGTGGGGTGCTGGTGCTCGACGTGCGCGAACCCGACGAATACGAACAGGGCGCCCTGGCGAACGTTCTGCACATTCCCCGCGGCCACCTCGAGGCACAGATCGAGGGTCGTGCCACGGACCGCGACCAGGACATCGTCGTCTATTGCGCCGGGGGCGTGCGCAGCGCGTTCGCCGCGCGCACCCTCCAGGAACTCGGCTACACCAACGTGTTCTCGATGGCCGGCGGATTCGGCAAGTGGAAAGACGAAGGGCGTGAGTGGCGTCAGCCCGTCACGCTGACACCCGACCAGCGCAACCGCTACCAGCGTCACCTGTTGCTGCCCGAAGTGGGTGTCGAGGGGCAGGCAAAACTTCTCGGTGCGAAGGTGCTCATGCTCGGCGCAGGGGGGCTCGGGTCGCCCGCGGCTCTGTACCTCGCCGCCGCCGGTGTCGGAACCATCGGCATCGTCGACATGGACGACGTCGACGCGTCGAACCTGCAGCGACAGATTCTCCACAACCTCGACCGCATCGGCGAGCGCAAGGTCGAGTCGGCACGAATGACGATCGCCAAACTGAATCCCGACGTGAAGGTGAAGACCTACGACACGCGTCTCGATGCGAGCAACATCATGGAAATCATGTCGGGATACGACGTCGTCGTCGACGGCGCCGACAACTTCCCGAGTCGCTATCTGTTGAACGACGCCAGCGTGAAGCTCGGCATCCCCGTCGTGCACGGCAGCATCTTCCGGTTCGAGGGAATGGTGTCGGTGTTCCATCCGAAGCTCGGCCCGACGTACCGCGACATGGTGCCCGAGCCGCCGCCGGCAGAACTCGCACCGTCGTGCGCCGAAGCCGGAGTGCTCGGTGTGCTGCCGGGAATCATCGGTTCGATCCAGGCGCTCGAGACACTGAAGGTGATCCTCGAACTCGGCGACCCGTTGATCGGACGCATTCTCAGTGTCGACACCACCGAGATGTCGTTCCGTGTGTTCAAGTTGCGCCCCGATCCGACCAACCAGGTCACGTGGGAGAACCGCGACCGCATCGAGGTGCGCGACCTCGACGGGCTGTGTGCCCCGTGGCTCAGCCACTGAACAACTAGCGTCTCTGTCCGTGACAGCGTCCATCGTCATCGTCGGTGCGGGGTTCTCCGGCGCCGTCGTTGCGAGAGAACTCGCAGAAGCGGGAATCGCCTCGTGGGTTGTCGACGGCCGTTCTCATGTCGCCGGCAACGCCCACACCGAACGCCGCGACAACGGGGTCATGGTGCACGTCTACGGTCCCCACATCTTCCACACCGGTTTTCAGAACGTGTGGGACTACATCAACCGGTTCGGCGCGATGGAGACCTACAACCATCGGGTGAAGGCAACCTCGGGCGGCAAGGTGTATTCGCTGCCCGTCAATCTGCACACCATCAACCAGTTCTTCGGGCTCACATTGTCGCCCGGCGAGGCAGAGGCGTTCATCGCGTCGCGCGCCGACACCACCATCGACGTGCCGGTGAGTTTCGAGGACCAGGCGTTGAAGTTCGTCGGTCGCGAACTGTACGAAGCGTTCTTCAAGGGATACACGCAGAAACAGTGGGGCGTCCCGCCGACCGATCTGCCCGCGTCGATCCTCGCGCGCCTTCCGGTGCGGTTCACGTACGAAGACAGCTACTTCAATCACCCCTACCAGGCGATCCCGCGCGACGGGTACACACCGATCGTCGAGGCGATGCTCGATCACCCGCTCATCGAGGTCACGCTCGGTCGCACCGTGTCCGCCGACGAACTCTCCGGCGCAGAGCACGTGTTCTGGTCGGGGCCGATCGACGAGTACTTCTCGGCGTCGAACGGTCGTCTCGGCTACCGCACGCTCGACTTCGTCGAGACCGAGTCGGAGGGCGACTTCCAGGGGTGCCCCGTCATGAACTACTGCGACGTCGATGTTCCCTACACCCGCATCACCGAGCACAAGCACTTCGCGCCGTGGGAGTCCCACGAGCGCACCACCGTCTACACCGAATACAGCCGTCTGGCGGGAGACGGTGACATTCCTTATTACCCCATCCGGCAGGTGAGGGAGAAGGAACAGTTGCTGCAGTACGTCGAGGCTGCTCGGGCGGCCCGGAGGGTCACGTTCCTCGGTCGTCTCGGCACGTACCGCTATCTCGACATGGATGTCACGATCAAGGAGGCCCTCGATGTGGCGGATGCCTTCCTTGCGAGCCGCAGGGACCAGCGGCCAATGACACCGTTCGTGGTGAATCCCCTGTGAAACTAGGGGAGTGACCCTTCACCATCTGGCCCGGATACAGGTTCCGGCCCCCGACTTCGCCGAGCCCACGATGTACGTGCGCACCGACGCCGGGGTGGAAACAGACGGAGTGCGCATGGCGGCCGGGCAGACGGTCACGTTCGACACCGCCTTCGGTGTCTTTGCCGCGGGCCGTTGGAGCCGCCTGACCTCGGTGCGCGACCTGACGGCAACCATGAACGTGTCGGGACGCTGCCGCATCGATCTCGTCGCCTATGCAAACGGCGTCGACACCGTCGTCGATTCGACCGAGACGGGGTGCGCCGTCTCGTGTGCCGACATGCGGTCGGTGGGCGCGGAAACGTTCTTCGTGTCGGTGACGGCGCTCGCCGACAACGTGGTGGTTCGCGGAGGCGAGTGGGCAACGTCGACACCGCCCGAGCGCGAGGTGCGTCTCGGCGTCGCCATCACCACGTTCAACCGTCAGGAGTACGTGCTCTCGACCATCGAGAAACTGGCGCACATCGAGTCGAGTCTGCCGACGGTGCGCGGCCACCTGCGCGTCGTCGTCGTCGACAACGCGCGCAACCTCGAGCCTGCTCTTCCCGACGGCGCACCGATTCGTGTGCTGCCGAACCCGAACCTCGGCGGAGCCGGCGGTTTTGCGCGCGGTCTCATCGAGTTCCGCGAGGAAGGCTGGAGCACCCATGTCGTCTTCATGGACGACGACATCTCTCTCGAGCCCGAGTCGATCGTGCGCACGATCTCGCTCCTGTCGCACGCAATCGACCCCGACCTGTGCGTGCACGGCGCGATGATGAGCGAAGAACAGCCGTGGATGCAATTCGAGGCGGGATCGGCCTACGAGTTCCGTTCGGTGTACCCGTTGCGCGCCCACGGCAGGGGCATCGATCTGCGCAGCAGGGCAGAGATGGTGCGCGACCATCTCGAGGTCGACCTCGACTACACCGCATGGTGGTTCACGGTGTTTCCCATGCATCTCGCCACGGAGAACCCGTTGCCCGTGTTCGTGCGCGGCGACGACGTCGCGTTCGGTCTGATGCACACCGGCAAGCACACGGTCACGCTCAACGGAATCGCCGTGTGGCACGCCGATTTCGCGCTGAAGAACAACCCGTCGTCGTTGTACTACGAAGTGCGCAACTTCGCGTTGATCGACACGCTCGTGTTCGACGATCACAAGTGGCGCCATCTTGCGTGGCGGTATCTCAGCTTCGGTTTCCGCAACGCCTATTCGCACCGCTACGCGAGCGCCGACTACATGATCCGTGGAATGAAGGATTTTCTCGCCGGACCCGACGAATGGATGAAGATCGACCACGCGGCCAAGCACGACGAGATCCGGCGCGTCTCGGAGGAAAAAGCGATGCCGCTCGGCGACGAGATGACGAGTCTCGGGTTCACCCCGCCGCGTTCGAAACTGTTCCGCCTCGGCGGGTTCATGTTGGCGCCGTTCACCGGGGCGGGTCACTGGGTGCCCCGATTGCTGCGTTCGCGCAGGCCCGGGGTCGCACAGATCGATGTGCGCGCGGTCGGGCTCGCGATTCGCCACGACACGATTCTCTATCGTCACCCGCGCTTCGACGAGGGCTTCGTGTGCACTCGCGACCGCAAGAGATTCGTGCAGATCCGACGTGAAGTGTTCCGCACGTCGTGGCAGTTGGTGCGCACCTACAACTCGCTGAAGAAGGCCTACCGCGCCAAGTACCCGGAGATGGTGAGCACAGAAGCCTGGAAGGCGCGTTGCGGGTTCTGAGCCCCGCTCAGGCCCGGGCGACCGCGGCCATCAACGACGACCACGTGCTCGGGCCGACCTTGCCGCTCGGGCGGATCTTTGCCCGTTTTTGGTAGGTCTTCACGTCGTTCGCGAGAGAGGTGGTGAACACGCCCGTGGTCGTGATTTTCTTGCGCAGAACCTTTGCGAGCGCCCGTTGCAGGGTGGCGACCGCAGGATGCCTGGTTCCGACCTGCAGCACGGCGAGGTCGGTGCGCGCGCCGAGCCCCATTGATTCCCACGTGACCCGATCGACGGTTCCCGTCACGGGCAGATTCATCGATTTCTGGAACACCTTCACGGCGCGCGCAGTTCCGGGCCCGAAGTCGCCGTCGACGGCAAGGCGCTTGGAGCCCTTCAGTTTGAGTGCGGTGTTCAGAACCTTCTGCACCGTGGTGACCATCGCACCCTTGTGTTTTTGCTTGAGGGGAAGCCCATGGATCACCGGTGCTGACGGGGCGGTCAGGGGAAGCAGGGCCTGGGCGCGCAGTGCATCGAGTTGGGCGCGAAGGAAGAGCGCGAACTCGACCTGTCCGCTGTTCGACAGGTGCACCCAGCAACACACCGACGAGTTGTCGAACCACCGCCACTGCGGCGGGGCGGAACTCGCGGTGTTCCAGTCGAAGATGCTGATGGCGGGGTTCGCCGCGGCCGCCGCCGACAGGGCGGCGTTCGCCGCCGCGTAGTTGCGCGTCGTGGCGCGCGTCGACATGTTCACGAAGATCACGCGCTGCACGGCCTTCGACGCGAGCGCCGACAGCATCTGTTGCAGTTCGGCGTTGAACGTGTTCGGGTCGTCGTTGTAGCCCAGTTCGACGATTGCGATGGCCGGTGCCGGCATGGTGTTCACGATTCCGACGCCGTCGAGATCGAGTTGCGGTGCAGCGACGGGGAACAGACAGTCGGCGCCCGCCATGCCGCGTCCGGCACACGACTGGAACTGAATGTCGGGGTACGCGGGCGTCACGAGCGTTGCGAATTCGTTCGCGATGCTCTCACCAACCGAGTCCCCGACGTAGAGGATGCTTCCCACCGGCCCGGCCGCGGGGTCCGCGCCGTACACAGGGAACGCCGCGTACCAGGGCGCGAAGAGATCCCAGTCGTTGCGGAAGTTCCACCCCGAACGCGTGACGCTTCCCGCGGTTCCGGTGATCGTGACCGACGTCGTGTAGCCGTTCCATTCGCCGCCGAGTCCGTCGTGGGTCGTTGTGACCGACAGCAGCACGCCGATCGACGGGTACTTCTTCTGGAACTCTGATGCGGTGAACACACGTGACCACGTCTGCAGTGCCGGGTCGGCGGCCGTGTCGCCCTCGTCGAACTTGGCGGGGAACTGTCCGGCGGCGAGTCGGCCGCCGTTCGACGAGGTGAACTCGGTGCGCACGATGAAGCCGTTCGAGTCGCGCACGACGTATCCGGAGGTCTCCGCGATGGCGCGGTCGGTGCGCGAGTCCTCGCGCGGGAGAACGTACGTCGAGCCGACGGAGCGAAGGGATGCGCCTTCGTACACCTGGCACGACTGCGTGTCGCAGGTCTTTGCGTACGAGTAGCGGGCCTCGGACAACGAATAACTGCGGGCCGCGACAGCCTGTGCGCGCAATGCATGCATGCCGAGTCCGCCCGCCCAGTCGCCCCAGCCGGCGGGCGACTCGCGCGGCACCACGCCGCGAAGATACGACTCGAGGAGAACGAGATTCGCGGTGCGGTAGTACCCGTTGCCGTCGGTCGCGGCACGGATGCCGCCGCGGTAGTAGCGAATGCGCGCGGCATACGACGAGGTCCTCGGTTCGCACACGCCGATGAGGTCGCCGGGTGCGACCGCCGCGGGGTTCGAGCCGTTGGTGGTCACGAAATCGATCGGGCCGGTGATGTTGTCGCCGATCAGGGAGAACCCGGCAGGTGTCCCCGAAGAGCCGCCGCAGGTCGCGGTGGCCGACGCGTAGATGTCATATGTGTTGCGCGCGACGGGTCGCGCGATCAGGGCGCCGTATGTTCCGGGCCGGCCGGCCCACTGCGCGGTGCCGTTGTCGGACACGACCGCGGTCTGCTTGCCGTCGTGCACGATGAGCCGGACGCTCATCACGCCACCCGGTTGGGCATTGGCGTCGCCGGGGCCGAGCGTGCTGAGGGTGCGGCCGCCGCCGCCGTAATAGAAGTTGATGATGTCGGTCCACGTTGCGTTCAGCTTGGTGGCCCAGCCGAGTGCACCAAACTGGCTCATGCCGCGCCCGTGACCGTTGCCCTTGCCCCGGATCACGATGGCAACCGGCGGCAGGGCGTCGGCAGAGGCCCGGGGCAGAGGGGTCGACGACGGTGCGACCGACGCGAGAATCGCAGTCGTCGCCACGAACGACAGCCATCGACGTCGGGAACCCATGGGGAAGAACGCTAGGCGGTCTGGGGCTCCGGGTGGTGGCGCTCGATCGTGTCGCGTTCCTGCACGGCGACGCCCACGAGGACAAGCATCATGCCGAGCACATCGAGAATCGTGGGGGTTTGCTGCAGGAACACGAAGCCGAAGACGGCTGCCGTCACGGGAAGAAGAGCAAGCATCACCGAGAAACGTCTGATGGGAATGCGACGGAGGGTGTATTGATCGATGCCGTATCCGATGACGTTCGACAGAACTCCGACGAGAACGCAAGCGAACACGAGTCTCGGTGTCGAGAACGCAACCGATGCATCGACTGCCGCGACGGGCGTGATGATGGCGCCGCCGATGATCAGTCCGATGCCGAGGCCCGCGACGCCGCGGTTGCCGAGCGCGACTCTCGAGCCGACGACGATGTATGCGGCCCACATCGCGGACGCGGCGAGGATGAACACGAGCCCGAGGGGTTCGTTGCCGAGTTCCACTCCGCCGAGCACCGCGACCCCTGCCGTGGCGAACACGAGCGCGACTGTGTTGCGTGCGGAACGGGTCATCACCGCGGCGACCGCAATGGGTCCGATGAACTCGATGGTGACTCCTTTTCCGAGCGGCAGATGGTCGATTGCGAGGTAGAAGAACATGTTCATCAGTGCCGTGGCGGTTCCGAACACTCCTGCCCATGCGACGTCGCGCAGGGTCCACGCGTGTTTGGTCCATCTCCCCGACACCAACGTCAACACGATGCCGGCGCTCAGCACCCGGATCCATGCAATGGTCGCGGGGGAGAGTTCGTCGAACAGGTTCACGGCGACGACCGCCCCCGTGTACTGCGCCGCCGCGGAGAGAACGAACAACATCTCGGGCGGTGCGCCCGAGAGCAGACGCGATCCGGCGGAGCCCGCCGATTCGTCAGTCACGCGACCGGATCAGTCGAAGAGATCGGGATCCGTGCGGCAGATCTCCTGCCAGAGCGGCTGGAAGTGCATCCATCCGGTGATGGAACTGCCGGCGTTCTCACGCGTGTACACGGCCGATTCGTGCGGAATCAACTTCGGTGTGCCGGCGGCCATCGCTGCGAGCTGCGCCTGAGCACAACGCTCGAAGCACACGAACCAGAACACCGCTTCGTCGACTGACGCCCCGACCGTGAAGTGGCCGTGGTTCTGGTGGATTGCGGCGCGGTAGTTGCCGAATGCCTTTGCAAAGTCGCGACCGGCTTCTTCTTCGAACACCACGGCGCCGCCGTGGTCGGCGATGACGACGTTCTCCTCGTAGAACGCACACGAATCCTGTGTCAAGGGGTCGAGCTTGATGCCGAGCGAGCTGAATGCCTTGCCGTAGACGGAATGGGCGTGCGCGGCGGCGATGACATCTGGTCGTGCGGTGTGCACCGCGGCGTGCAGCACGTAGGCGGCGCGGTTCACGCTGTGCTTGCCGTACACCACCTCTCCGTGGTGGTTCAGGAGAATGAGATCGGACACCCGCATGTGACGGAACGACAGGCCGAGCGGATTCACCCAGAAGTGATCGGGGAATTCGGGGTCGCGCACCGTGATGTGTCCGGCCACACCTTCGCCGAACCCGAAACGACCGAAGATGCGCAGGGCGCCGGCGAGTTTCTGCTTGCGGTGGAGTCGTTCTTCCTCGACGGTGCGGGTGGCGGTGAGATCCTCGAAACCGATGGTGGTGACCTCTTTGGGGGTCAGCGGAATGCCGTCGATCGTGCGGGTCTCGGTCTGTGGTGCATCTGGCGTGATGGTCATGGCGTCACCTTAGGACAGAATGACCCCCATGGGAATCAGCGAAATCCGGCCGGAACACATGGCGCCCCCCGCGGCCAGGTACGCACACGCGGTGAAGGTGGAGAATCCCGAGTCGATGGTGTTCACCTCGGGGGTGGTGCCCACGATGCCCGACGGCACGGTTCCCCCTTCTCTCGAGGGTCAGGCGCGTGTGGTGTGGGCCAATCTTCTCGAGATTCTGAAGGCCGGTGGCATGGGGGTCTCGGACATCGCGAGCATCACGACGTACGTCGTCGCACGAGATTCGCTCCGCGACGATCTTGCCGCCGTGATGGCCGTGCGCGACGAGGTCATGGGCGGTCACCGCGCGGCGAGCACTCTCGTGACGGTTCCTGCTCTCGCCCGACCGGAGTGGCTCATGGAAATAAGTCTCATCGCCGCACGGTGAGACCCTCCCATTAGGGGTGTCGGGGCGCACCCCCGTACCATTGACGCATGGCTGACGACGCAAAGCGCACCGATTCCGGCATCGAAATCGCTCCTCTCTATTCGGCGAGCGACCTTGCGTCGTGGAACGCAGACACCCGGCTCGGCGTGCCCGGCGGAGCCCCCTACACGCGCGGCGTCTACCCCACGATGTATCGCGGCAAGTTGTGGACCATGCGCCAGTACGCCGGATTCGGCACCGCCGAGTCGACGAACGAGCGGTTCAAGTTCCTGCTGCAGGCGGGCCAGACCGGTCTGTCGTGCGCCTTCGACCTTCCCACCCAGATGGGGTACGACAGCGACCATCCGCGCGCCGAAGGCGAGGTCGGCAAGGTCGGTGTCGCGATCAGTTGTCTCGACGACATGCGACTTCTTCTTAAGGATCTTCCCCTCGACAAGGTGTCGACGTCGATGACCATCAACTCGACCGCGGCGATTCTTCTGTTGATGTACGAACTGGTCGCCGAGGAACAGGGAGTTCCGTCGACTGCCATCAGCGGCACCATCCAGAACGACCTGTTGAAGGAGTACATCGCGCGCGGAACCTACGTGTACCCGCCGCGTCCGTCGATGCGCATCATCACCGACATCTTCGACTACTGCTCGAAGAACGTGCCGAAATGGAACACGATCTCGATCTCGGGGTACCACATCCGCGAGGCGGGCAGCACCGCGGTGCAGGAGATCGCGTTCACGTTGGCGAACGCCATCGCCTACGTGCAGGCCGCGGTCGACGCGGGTCTCGACGTCGACGATTTTGCGCCGCGACTGTCGTTCTTCTGGAACGGGCACAACAACTTCTTCGAAGAGGTTGCGAAGTTCCGTGCGAGCCGTCGCATGTGGCACAAGATCATGACCGAACGATTCGGCGCGAAGAAGGAGAGCAGCAAGCTGCTGCGTTTCCACACCCAGACCGGCGGAAGCACCCTCACCGCGCAGCAGCCGTTGAACAACGTCGTGAGAGTCGCGGTGCAGTCGTTGGCCGCCGTTCTCGGCGGAACGCAGAGTCTCCACACGAACGGCTACGACGAGGCTCTCGGTCTTCCCACCGAAGAAGCGGCCCGCATCGCCCTGCGCACGCAGCAGATCATCGGGTACGAAAGCGGTGTCGCCGACACTCCCGACCCGCTTGCGGGTTCGTATTTCGTGGAATCGCTCACCGACGAGGTCGAGCGACTGGCATGGGAGTACATCGAGCGCATCGACGCCATGGGCGGCGCGGTCGATGCCATCGAGGCCGGTTTCCAGATGGACGAAATCGAACAGAGTGCATACGACTACACCAAGTCGATCGACGACGACGAACGAGTCATCGTCGGTGTCAACAAGTTCCCGGTCGACTCCGAACCTGAGCCGAACGTGTTCCCGATCGATCCGAGCCTTGCCGTCGGTCAGATTGCGCGACTCAAGAAGTTCAAGGAGAACCGTGATCAGGCGCGCGTGCAGGCGTTGCTGAACGAGGTCAAGGATGCGGCCAAGGGGTCGACGAACCTGCTGATCCCCATGAAAGAGGCTCTGCGTGCGCACGCCACTCTCGGCGAGGTGAGCGACGCGTTGCGCGAGGTGTTCGGCACCTACCAGCCGGGTCGATAGGCGATTTCGTGACCGCCGCTTCGCACGGGGAACTCGTCAGGGTCGAACAGCACGGTGCGCGCGCCGAGATCGTGTTGAACAGGCCAGAGCGGAAGAACTCGATCACCCACGAACTCACGGTGCAGCTTCGGGAATCGATCGTGCGTCTGTCGTCGGACTCCGCCGTCAACTGCATCGTGCTGCGCGGCGCGGACGGGGTGTTCTGTTCGGGAATCGATCTGAAGGAATCAGGTGACGGCACGAAGCCGGGCCCGATGCCCGCGTGGCCCGAAGTGCACGCGGCGCTGTATTCGTCGCCGACTCCGGTGGTGGTTGCGCTCGAGAAGTACGCCATCAATGCGGGAGCGGCACTCGCGCTCGCCGCGCCGGTGGTGGTGGCGGGCGAGTCGGCATTTCTCCAGGTGGGCGAACTTGCGATTGGTGTCGCCGCACCGATGTGTGCAGCGTGGCTGCACCTGCGTCATGCTCCGGCGGTGGCAGACCGGCTCGTGTACATGGCAGACCGCGTTCCGTCGCACGATCTGTTGCGACTCGGCGTCGTCACCGAGGTTGTCGCCGACGATGACGTCGTGACCCGCGCTCGAGAGATCGCCGACCGCATCGCCTCGTACCCTCCGCGGGGGCGCCAGGCAATGAACGAGAAATGGAAATCGCTGCGCGGAACGATCGACGACCCGGTTGCGTGGTTCACGCAACTGCTCGCGCGTTAGTTTGCCGGCCAGTAGGCGTCGCGAAGATATCTCTTCTTCAGTTTTCCGTGCGCCTCGCGCGGAAGCGCATCGTGGAAGTCGACCGACTTCGGGCACTTGAACGAGGCGAGACGTTCCCTGCACCATGCGATGATCTCGTCTTCCGACACCGACGCACCGGGTTCGACCTCGACCGCGGCCTTCACTTCCTGACCGAACTCGGGGTGGGGGATGCCGAACACCGCAACGTCTCTCACGGCGGGGTGTTCGCTGATGACACCTTCGATCTCTGCCGGATAGATGTTCGACCCGCCCGACAGGATGAGATCGACCCGCCGGTCGACGAGGTAGATGAACCCGTCGGCATCCATGTATCCGAGGTCGCCGACGGTGAAGCGCCCGTCGGGCAGACGCGAGGCGTTGGTCTTTGCCTCGTCGCCGTGGTACTGCGGCGGACCACCGTCGCGCAGGAAGTACAGGGTGCCGATCTCGCCGGGCGGAAGATCGTTGCCGTCGTCGTCGACGACGCTTGCCTTCAGGATCTGCGCCGGCTTCCCGACGGTTCCGGGGCGCTGCATCCATTCTTCGCTCGTGCAAACGACGGGTCCGGTGCCCTCGGAACTGCCGTAGAACTCGACCACGATGGGTCCGAGCAGGTCGATGAGCCGTTGCTTGGCCCAGGGAGGGCAGGGTGCGGCGGTGTGCGTGATCCACTGCAACGAGCCGAGTGACCGGTTCGCGAACGCGGAGTTCTCGAGTTTCGCGAGACGGACCATCAGTGTCGGCACCATCGGCGCGCTCGTGATGCCGAATCTCTCGATGTCGTCGAGGAACTGTTCTGCATCGAAACGTTCCTTGATGACGATCGTGTGGTTGCGCCCCATGCAGGCCTGCAGTACGCCGGTGCCGAACGCGTGGTACAGCGGGGTGGCGATGTAGCACACGCCCTGTTCGGGCATGCGCACGTACGAACCCCACGCCGTGACCCCGACCATCCAGAGGTCGAACGGAACTCCTGAATCCGCCCTCACGACGCCTTTCGATGCGCCCGTGGTGCCACCCGTGTAGAGCAGTGGCGAGCCGGTGGTCGTGACGTCGAACGGAGTGTCGGGTTGGGCGTCGCGCCACGCGTCGTAGTTCCTGCCGATCACGATGATTCGCTCGTCGGTGATGCCGACCTGCGATGCGGCGTCACGGCCGTTGGTTTCGTTCTTTTCGTCGACGATGAGATGGGTTGCGCCGCTGTTCTGCAACAGATACACGAGTTCGGGAACCGTGAGATGCCAGTTCAGCGGAACGTATTTGGTTCCCGCGAGCACGTTTCCGAGAAAGATCTCGGGCCACTCGAGCCTGTTGTCGCACAGGAACGCCCAGGTCCGACCCGTCGACAGTCCCGACGCACGCAGAGCGTGGGCAACCTTGTGCGCGCGTTGCTCGAGTTCGGCCCACGTCAATGTTCCCTGGCTCGCGATGACCGCCGTGCCCGACGGGTTGTTCTTCGTCGACGTCAGAATGTGCCCCACGAATGCGACCGTAGTCGTTCGGGTCGCGACGGCGCTCGGTCGGGGAATCAGCCCCGTCGTGTGACGCGGGGTGCGGGGCGTTCCACCGGTGCGGCGGTTCTGGTCGGGTGCCCGACATACACCAAGCCCACCACCGAGTCGGTGGTCTCCATTCCGCAGAAGTCGGTGATGGCCGCATTGGCACCCTTCGCGGGGGACCCCCACAGCGCCGCGAGACCGCGCGCCTCTGCCGTGAGCAGGAGGTTCTGCATTCCGGCGGCGACCGAATACGAGTTCTCGATGGTTTCGGTGTCGCTCGCACCGACGGCGGACGCGACCACGATCACCACGGGAGAACGCGTGTACTTCGTGCGGGTTTTCTCGACCTTGGCGGCGTCGTCGCCGCGAGCCGCCATCGACGCGGCGATTGCCTCGCCGAGGGTGCGACGCGAGTCGCCGGTCACCACGCACACGCGAAGCGGCCAGGTGCGTTTGTGGTTCGGCGCCCACTGCGCCGCGGTGACGAGTGCATCGATGTCGTCGTCGCTCACCGGTGCGGTTGGGTCGACGAGAAGATTGCTGCGACGACGGGCAATGAGATCTGACAGATCGTCTGGCGTCATGTCAGTTCTTGTGCAGGTCGGCGTTCAGCCCGCCCCACGAACCCGACCGCGCAATCGTCTCGACTGCGCCGGTGAGTGAGTTGCGCCGGAACAGCAAGCCCGACTGACCGGAGAGAAGCCGCGCCTTCGTCGGCGAACCCGACGGGTCGATGACGACGGTTCCGGCGGTGACATAGAGGCCCGCTTCGACAATGCAGTCGTCGCCGAGGCTGATGCCGAGACCGGCGTTGGCCCCGAGCAGGCACCGTTCGCCGATCGTGACCATCTCCTTGCCTCCGCCCGAGAGCGTTCCCATGATCGATGCTCCGCCGCCGATGTCGGAGCCGTCACCAACGACGACGCCCTGTGAGATGCGGCCTTCCACCATCGATGCACCGAGTGTGCCCGCGTTGAAGTTGCAGAAGCCCTCGTGCATCACGGTGGTTCCCGACGACAGATACGCACCGAGGCGAACGCGACTCGCGTCGGCGATGCGCACGCCCGACGGCACCACGTAGTCGGTCATTCGGGGGAACTTGTCGACACCGTGCACCGTGAGGTGTTCTCCCTTGCGGGCGAGGTTCCATGACACTGACTCGATCGCGTCGATTGCGACGGGGCCGCGGGAAGTCCACGCCACGTTCTGCAAATGACCGAAGATGCCGTCGAGATTGATCGTTCGGGGCTTCACGATGCGGTGCGAGAACAGGTGCAGACGAAGATACGCATCGGCGGCGTCCTGCGGCGACGCGTCGAGGTCGGCCGACACTGTGACGGCGCGCAGGGCAACGCCGCGGTCGCGGTCGACGTCGACCGACGGGTCGACCGTGGGTCGGTCGGTCGGCACCTCGCCGAGTCCGAGTCCGCGGAACCGAACATCGAGAGTCGCGCCGTTCGCATCGAGTGTGGCGAGGCCGATGCCCCATGCAGGTTGAGCCATCAGAAGACCTCCGGTCGAAGAGTGGGAAAGAGAATGACGTCGCGGATCGAAGCGGCTCCGCCGATCAGCATGACGAGTCTGTCCATGCCGATGCCGAGCCCGCCGGTGGGCGGCATGCCGAACTCGAGGGCGCGCAGGAAATCCTCGTCGACGGTTCCGGCCTCGGCGTTGCCTGCTTCTTTCTGGCGTTGTTCGTCTTCGAATCGTGCGCGCTGGATGACGGGGTCGTTGAGCTCCGAATACGCGTTCGCGAGTTCGCGGCCGCCGACGAACAACTCGAATCGTTCGGTGAGATGCGGGTCGTTGCGGTCCTCCCGGGCGAGCGGGCTGATCTCGACCGGGTGACCCGTGACGAACGTCGGTTCGCGCAGCGATTCCTCGCACAGGTGCTCGAACATCTCCTCGATGATCTTGCCGGTGCCGTGGTGCGCCTCGACCTTCACCTTGTGCCGCTCGGCGAGTGCGATGAGTTCCTCGCGCGGCTGCGACGGGTGAACCACCGAGCCGACTGCCTCCGACACCAGGTCGACCATCCTCACCCGGCGCCACGGCTTCGCCAGGTCGACATCGGTGTCATCGATCCTGACGACGGTCGAACCGGTGGCGTCACGCGCCGCGTTCACGAAGAGAACCTCGGTGAGGTCCATGATGTCGGTGTAGTCGGCGAACGCCTGGTAGAGCTCCATCATCGTGAACTCGGGATTGTGACGAGTTGAGATGCCCTCGTTGCGGAACACGCGACCGATCTCGTACACGCGCTCCATGCCGCCCACAATGAGCCGCTTCAGGTGAAGCTCGAGCGCGATGCGCAGGTAGAGCTGCATGTCGAGGGCGTTGTGGTGGGTGAGGAACGGTCGCGCGTGTGCGCCGCCCGCCTCCATGTGCAGCACGGGCGTTTCGACCTCTATGAATCCGCGTTCGTGTAGCGTGCGACGGAAACTCGCGATGACCGCGTGGCGAACGGCGAACATGCGCCGTGATTCTTCGTTGCCGATCAGGTCGGCGTAGCGCTGGCGGTAGCGCGTGTCGGTGTCGGTGAGACCGTGCCACTTGTCGGGAAGCGGTCTGACGGCCTTCGAGAGGAGAACGACCGATTCGATCTTGATCGAGAGTTCTCCCTTTCGGGTGGTCATCACCGTGCCGGTGGCGCCGACCCAGTCGCCGAGATCGAGGTCATTGATGAACGCAAAGACGTCGTCGCCGACGACCGCCTTCGACACGAACAGCTGGATTTCCCCCGAGCGGTCCTGGAGGGTCGCGAAAATCAGTTTGCCCTGGTCGCGCTTGAGCATGATGCGCCCGGCGACGGTGACACGATCCGACGTCTCGCTCCCGGCCTCGAGGGCGCCGTGCGTCGCGCGGATGTCGGCGAGCGTGTGGGTGCGGTCGAACCTGTACGGATAGGGATTCGTGCCCGACTGACGGAGTGCTTCGATTGCGGCGAGGCGTCGGCTCTTCTCGAGTTCGAGCCCGCCCTGTTTGTGGTCCACTTCGTCGCTCACAGAACCCCCACGGTAGTTGGCGACGGCGCCGACGGAGGAAGTCATTGTTCCATTACGGTGGAACGGATGCGCATTGTTCGTGTCGTGTGTGCGATGGCACTTCTGGTTCCGTTCGGGGCGCGCGCGGCCCTCGCCGAGGACTCGCCACTCGTCCCGAAGGGATATCTGCAGCCGATCATGGCGGTGTCGATGAACGTGTCGTTGAAGACCGATGCGATGGCGCGCATCGAGGCCGGCGTCCGCGACGCAGGGGCGGTTCCGCACAGATTGAGCATTCCCACGATCGGCATGACCGCCCACTCCCGCGACGGTCGTGACCTCATGAGGCTCGGCAGCCGATGGCGCATCCCGATGTCGACCGTGGTTGCACCGCTCGCATACCTGACGGCAATCGGCGGTGCGCAGATGGCGTCCGTGGCCGGCCCCGGAATGGTGCTGATGGGCGAGTCGTCTGCGGGTCTGCGCGATGCCAGGGCGGGTGACACCATCGTGTTGCGCGACAGTCGGTTCCGCATGCGCACCTTCACGATCGGGGCAATCGTTCCCGATGCTTTCGTCGAGTGGGGCGATCTCTTCGTCTCGACAGAGGCTGCGGTGCCGCTCGGCACCATGTCGGTCGCGCGCATCGCCGTCACCCACATCCCGTCATCGAGCGTCGTACTCGCGCGGCTGCGGTCTCGCGGAGTCGTCATCGGCGACACCTACCGTCTGCGCACCTCGTGGGACCGCAAGACGCCCGACGGCACCCTCGGAGCGGTGACGCTCAAGAAGAAACTCGGGGAGTTCGCTTACCGGCCCGCCGGGGGAAGCGCGATCGAGATCGACATGAAGTGGCGGGTCGACAACATTCTCTATCGGCACACGTTCGGCGACATCCCGTTGCGGAACAACTGCCACAGAGTGGTGGTCGAGGCGATCCAGAGCGCACTGAGCGAGATCAAGCAACGAGGGCTCGATAGGTACGTGAACGTGCGGAATGCAAACAGATACGGAGGGTGCTTCGTTGGCCGGCTCAACCGCATGGCGGGCACGTTCGGGTCGCCGTCGCGACATGCGTACGGTGCGGCGCTCGACATCAACACCACGGAGAACTACCAGTGGCGAGCCCCCAAGATGAACTGCGAGATCGTGCTCATCTTCCGGAAATGGGGATTCGCGTGGGGCGGCAACTTCTGGCCCACCGACGGCATGCATTTCGAGTACGTGGGCGAACGTCGCGACACGATCGGGTATCCCTCGCGGTACTGTCCGAACCCGGTTGCCGTCCCGACGACGACGTTGCCCAACTTCACCGGTGGAAGCACCACCACGACCACGACTTCATCCACTTCCACGACGAGCACAACCACAACCACAACACAGCCGCCGATAACCTCGACAACGTGAACCTGAACAAACGCCTGGTCATCATCGGTGGTGGTCCCGCCGGCAATGCCGCGGCCACTCTCGCCGCCCGCAGGGGAGTCGAGGTGGTCGTGATCGAGCGTGAGATCGTCGGCGGCGCGGCGCATCTTCTCGATTGCGTGCCCTCGAAGACGATGATCGCCACGGGTGGCGCGATGAGTTTCACCGAGAGGCTCAGCGGCATGGGGCTCAGCGACCGTGACGCAGAAGTCGATGTGCAGGCGCTCACCGACCGGGTCGAGGGCATCAAGAACCGACTGTCATCCGACATGACGTCTCTTCTGCAGAGCCAGGGTGTCACGATCGTTCGTGGCACCGCGCGGCTCGTCGACCGGAACACCGTGCAGGTCGACATGGGTGACGGCTCGACGCAGGTCTTCGAGGCAGATGACATCCTGATCTCCACCGGCTCGCGTCCGCGCATCCCTGCCTTTGCAGAACCCGACGGCGACCGCATTCTGACGACTCGCGATTGCTACCCGCCGCGGGTGTTCCCCGAGAGCGTCACGATCATCGGTTCGGGTGTGACGGGTGTGGAGTTCGCCCACATGTTCGCGTCGTTCGGTGCGAGGGTCACGCTCGTGGTGTCGCGCCAGCAGGTGCTCCCCGGGAAGGACCCCGAGGTCGCGGCAGTTCTCGAAGAGACTTTCCTTGCCCGCGGAGTGCGCCTCTTCAAGGGTGCGCGCGCCACGGCAATCGAACGCACCGACAGCGGCGTGCGCGTGGTGTGCGACGACGGTCGCGTGTCGGAGACGACGCACGCGGTTCTTGCCATCGGATCACTGCCGAACACCGAGGGACTCGGGCTCGAGGAGGTCGGTGTCGAGATGGACAACGGTTACATCGTGATCAACCGTCACTGCCAGAGCAACATCGACAACATCTATGCGGCGGGCGACGTCAGCGGAAAGCTTCCGTTGTCGTCCGTTGCGTCGATGCAGGGGCGCAAGGTGGCCGAACAGGTGGTCGGGGGGCCGAAGGGTCCGCACCGTCACCTCGACTACGACAAGGCCGCGTCTGCGATTTTCACCGAGCCTGAGATCGCCGACGTGGGTCTCGCAGAAGCCGAGGCGTTCGCGTCGGGCCGCAAGATCCGCGTCACGAAGGTTCCGTTTGCGACCACCGCCAAGGCTCTCATCAACAACGACTCGCGCGGTTTCGTGAAGATCATCAGCGACCCCGCGACCGGCGAGGTTCTCGGCGGTTCCATCGTCGGTCGTCACGCGGCGGAATTGATCAGCGTGATCGCGCTGGCGGTCACCGCGAACCTGAAGGTCACCGACATCGAGGAGTCGTTGCTGGTGCACCCCGCACTTGCCGAGGCGCTGTCGGAAGCCGCCGACTGATTATTCGATCACGACGACGACGTCGCCTGCGCCGACGGTGTCGCCCGGCTTCACGTTGACGGCCTTCACGGTTCCGGTCTTGTCTGCCTCGATCTGGTTCTCCATCTTCATGGCCTCGAGGACGACGACGCTCTGGCCGGCCTCGACCGACTGACCCACTTCGACGAGCACCTTCACGATGGTTCCCTGCATCGGAACCGACACCTGACCGCTGCCGCCTCCCGCTCCGCCGCCCGACGACGATGCCGAACGCGCTGCCTTTTTCTTCGCGGGAGCCGCTGCGACTCCGGCGGTCTCGGGAATCCAGAGTTTCACGTCGAAGCGACGACCGTTGACCTCGACCGTCGTCTGGCGCTGCACGAGCGGTGTCCCGTCATCGCTCGGAGCAGCAGCAGGTGCTGCGCCGATGTGAGAGAGATCGAGAACTTCTTCGACCCACTTGGTGGAGTGCGTGACCGCGGCAAAATCGGGGTGCTCGAGAATCGCGATGTCGGCGGGAATCGTGGTGGCGACGCCTTCGACCGTCATCTCGTTCAACGCGCGAACCGTGCGTGCGATCGCGGTGTCACGATCCTTGCCCCACACGATGAGTTTTCCGACGAGGTTGTCGTAGTACTGGCTGATCTCGTCGCCCGATTCGTAGCCTCCGTCGAAACGCACACCGAAACCGTCGGGAGCGGTCAACTTGGTGATCGGGCCGGGAGAGGGGAGGAACTTGCCGCCTGCCGGGTTCTCGGCGTTGATGCGCACCTCGATGGCGTGGCCGCGCTGCAGTGCGCGCACTTGTTTCTGCGTCATCGGGAGTTTTTCGCCGGCGGCGACGCGGATCTGCCATTCGACGAGATCGATGCCGGTGATCACCTCGGTGACGGGGTGTTCCACCTGCAGACGCGTGTTCATCTCGAGGAAGAAGAAGTCGCCGTCCTGGTAGATGAACTCGACGGTTCCCGCGTTGTAGTACCCGACTGCTTTGGCGGCCTTGACCGCGGCTTCGCCCATTGCATCCTCGACGCCGTCGGGAAGGGCGGGGGCCGGTGCCTCTTCGATCAGTTTCTGGTGGCGACGCTGTGCCGAGCAGTCGCGCGTCGACACCCACACGACGTTGCCGTGCTTGTCGCCGACCAACTGCACCTCGATGTGGCGGGGCCAGGTGAGGTAGCGCTCGACGTAGATCTCGTCGCGTCCGAAGAAGTTGCGTGCCTCTCGCTGTGCAGAATCCATGGCGTCCTGCACCTCTGCCGCCGACTGCACGACCTTCATTCCGCGTCCGCCGCCGCCGAACGCCGCCTTGATCGCGACGGGCCAACCGAATTCGTTGCCGAAGTCGGTGATTTCCTTTGCGGTGGTGACGAATTCGGTGGTTCCCGGCACGATCGGTGCACCACCGCGCAGGGCCGCCTTGCGGCTCGACACCTTGTCGCCCATCTCGTCGATTGCCTCGGGCGGCGGCCCGATGAAGGCGACCCCCATCTCGGTGATGGCGCGGGCGAAATCTGCGTTCTCGCTGAAGAACCCGTAGCCCGGGTGCACCGCGTCTGCGCCGCTGTCCTTGATGGCCTTCAGGATTGCTTCTGTGTTGATGTAGCTCTCCGCCGCGGTCTGCCCGCCGAGTGCGTAGGCCTCGTCGGCGAGGCGCACATGAAGTGCATTGCGGTCGAGTTCGGAATAGACGGCCACGGTTGCGATGCCCATTTCACGGGCGGCACGGATGACTCGGACAGCAATTTCGCCGCGGTTGGCGATGAGGATTTTCTTCAGCACAGGTGTCAATATTGCCTTGATGAGCCACCCAAATGCGAACCAATCACGCAAGTGGCATGTCACATCGGTGTCGGAGACGGGAAGCACCAATGCGGACCTACTCCAGCAAGGGTTTGGGGGTGCCGCCGACCGAACGGTGCTGAGAGCCGATTTCCAGTCGTCGGGCAGGGGGCGACTCGATCGCACGTGGGAGGCACCTCGCGGACTGAATCTTCTCGTGTCCTTTCTCTTCCGCGATGTTCCCGACCGACTTCACGTGGTGACCCGGGTCGTCGCTCTGGCAGCAGTGCACGTGGCCGCTGACGAGTGCGGGGTGAGAGTCGACATGAAGTGGCCGAACGATCTTCTCGTCGACGGGGAGAAGGTCGCGGGGATACTGGCCCAGGCCGCACCCGCCGACGCATCGGGGCGGATTCCCTTCGTGGTGGTCGGCATCGGGTGCAACATCGGTTGGGCTCCCGAGGGTGCGACATCGTTGTCGGCGCACGCGGGATACACACCGATCACGCCGCACGATTTCCTGTCGGCCATGTTGCCGCACATCGATCGGCTGTTCGACATGAGCGAAGACGATCTGCACAGGGAGTACGCCGAGCGACTCGCGACGATCGGGTCGCGCGTGCGGGCGCAGATGCCGGGAGACACCGACATCGTGGGTCGCGCTCTCGACGTGGAACCTGACGGTCGACTCGTCGTGCTCGACGAGTGCGGCGTCACACATCGCATCGACACCGCCGATGTGGTGCATCTCCGCACGGTCGTCGACTGACTACCGTGGATTCGTGCCCACAGACAACGCAGTTTCCCGTGCGAGCGGTGCCCCGCGATGGCTGGTCGGTGCATCGATTGCGTTGGTGATGACGCTTGCGGGCGCGCTCGGAATCGTCCGGGCGACGAACGCCGAACTCGACGCGGTGCCGAGGGTCCCCGTGGTGAACGCGGCGCTGTCGCCGGCGAGTGACGGGTTCGAGAACTATCTGTTGGTGGGGTCGGACTCGCGGGCCGGGGTCGATGCGTCGGACGACGATTTCGCGAATGTGGGCGACGAGAACGCAACACCGGGCATGCGCGCCGACACTCTCATCGTGATACGCGTCGACACGCGTGACGGAAGTGTGGCGACGATGTCGATCCCGCGTGACCTGCGCGTCGCAATGGCCGACACGGGAAGGTTCGGAAAGGTGAACTCGGCATACCAACGCGGCGCCGACGTGCTCGTGCGAACGGTGCAGGGCGCCCTCAACATTCCGATTCATCACTATGTCGAGATGGATTTCTCCGGCTTCAAGGACATCGTCGACGCCGTGGGCGGAGTGCACATCTGTGTCGACCGCGCCTCACGTGACAAGGCGACGGGCTTTTATCTCGGCGGCCGCGGATGCAGGGTGCAGAACGGTCGGCAGGCGCTCGCGTACGCGCGCTCGCGCCACTTCGAGGAAAAGGTCGACGGCCGATGGCAGGTCGACGGCACGGGAGACCTGGGGCGCGGCGATCGCCAGCGCTACTTCATGTCGGTGCTCGTGAAACAGGCGCTGAGGTACCTGGCAGAGCACCCGTTGGAGACCAATTCTGTTCTGACGTCGTTCTCGTCTGCGGTGGCGGTGAACGACGGGCTCGATCTGCTCGACCTCGCACGCAAGTTGCGGCCGTTGGCCGACGGGGCGGCACTGTCGGTTGCGCTTCCCGTGTCGAGCGACATGATCTCGGGCAGTTTCGTGTTCACCCTGAACGACGAGTCACAACCGATACTTCAGTATTTTGCGGGTCTCGGGCCCGTGCCGACCGTCGCGTCCGACTAGCGAGCGTCGTTCTGCTGTGCGCGCGCCTTGCGCCTGACCTTCTCTGCGAACTCGTCGGCGGTCACCGGTTCGCCGAGTCGGTTGCCCTGCAGCAGGTCGCACCCGAGAACCTTGAGTCGTTGCACGTGGTCGTCCGTGGTGACCCATTCGGCGCACACCACGAGATTCAGCGAGTGTGCCAACTGGATGAGTGATCGCACCATCGGGTCGTCGCCACCGTCGGTGCGACCGACATCGCGCACGAGGGTGCCGTCGAGTTTCAGGAGATCGGCGGGGAACGTGCGCAACGACGCGAGAGATGAATAGCCGGACCCGAAGTCGTCGACGGCGATGCGCACGCCCTGCCGCTTGAGTGCCGTGACGGTGCGCAGCACGGACGGATTGTTCTCGACGAGGTTCGACTCCGACGTCTCGAACACGAGTTGCGAACCCTCGAGGGAGTGTGCCCGAAGAATGGTGAGGGTCCGGTCGACGAAGGTGATGTCCGACAGTTGGCGACGCGACGCGTTCACGTGTATCGCCGCGCTGCGGTCGACGATTCCCGTCGTGATCCATTCGGCGAGCGTGCGCGCACCCTGCTCGAGCACCCAGTCGCCGATCGGCGCGATGAGGCCCGATTCGTCGGCGAGATCGAGGAACGCGCCGGGGGCGAGCAACCCGCGCACGGGGTGGTTCCACCGCAACAGCGCCTCTGCCGCGACGATGCGGCCGGTGTGTGCGGACTCGATGGGCTGAAAGAGAACCGCGAACTGGCCGGCGGCGAGCGCCTGTTCCAGTTCCGACGACAGTTTCAGTCGCTCCCGTGCCGCGGTGCGCATCTCGTCGTTGTAGAGCTCGGATCGTCCGCGGCCGCGTTGTTTCGCCCGGTACATCGCGGTGTCGGCAGACCGAAGGAGGGTGACGGCGGCATCTGCTGCCGACTCGCTCGCCAGCAGATCGGGGGTCGACATCGCGACGCCGATGCTCGCGCCCGCTTCGATCTCGACTCCCTGGAGGACGATGGGCCCGGTGATCGATGTGCGGATGCGCTCTGCAACATCGAGAGCGACGTGTTCGTCGAGCAGTCCCTCGCAGAGGACGACGAACTCGTCGCCGCTGATGCGGGCGACGAGGTCGGTGGGGCGGGTTGCGGCCGCGAGACGGCGGGCGACCGTGACGATCAACTGGTCTCCCACGGCGTGACCGATGGTGTCGTTCACGTGCTTCAGTTTGTCGAGGTCGATGAACAGAACCCCGACGGTCGAGTGCGTGGTGCGACTCCTCTCGAGCGCTTCAGTCGTCTTGCGGAGGAACAGCACCCGGTTGGGGAGACCGGTGAGAGCGTCGTGCGTGGCCTGGCGGGCGAGTTCTGCCTGCGTCTGGCGTTCCTCGGTGATGTCGCGTGTGATCGTCGACCAGTGGTGAACGCTGCCGTCGGCGTCGCGCACCACCTGCACGACGACCGACAGGATGCGTGCGATGCCGTCGGGCGAACGGAATCCGATTTCGCCTTCCCACCTGTTCGGCGCGCCGTGCGGCGCGGCGGCGTCGAGAAGGATGCGCGGCAACTGGTCGCGAACGGCCTGCATGAACGCACGTGCGGCGACGTCGGAGTTGCCGACGTGCGAATCGGTGACGCCGATGAGAGAGCGCGCGGTGTCGTTCGCGAACTCGAGTTCGCCCGTGCGGTCGAACACGAGCACTGCGTCACCGGAGACGTCGAGAAGGCCGACGAGTTGGTCCGACAACTGTCGTTGGGCGACCAATGCGGTGCAGTCGGTCGCCGTGCCGATGTGACCGGTGAGCACCCCGTCGGTGAGAACCGGTTGCGTCGACACCTGTATCCACGACATGTCGCCGGTTGCGCGTCCGATGCGGAACTCGACGACGAAGTTCCCGCCGCTCGAGACGTACTCGACCCATCTGCGTTCGCACTCTGTCCGTTCGTGCGGCAGAGCGTTAGCCCACGGCGCGACACCCGGCGTCAACGGTGCGCCGTCGAATGCGAGCGCGCGGAACGCCGCGTTTCCCGACACCAGTCGACAATTCGTGTCGGCTTCGAATACCCCAATGGGAAGAGCGGCGGTGATCGGGTCTATGCCGACATTCTCACAGATTGTTCACCGAGTGCGGTGGACTGACCCCGCAGGGTGGTGACTAGCGGGTCACGGTGAAGACGGTGGTGCCCGCCTCGATCGCGGCGGCTTCGATGTCGGCGATGATCGTCCGCGCGTCGGGGTCGTCGGCCGGTGGGGTGAGCGAATCGAGTGCATAGACCGACACGACATACGTGTGGGTCGAGCCGACAGGTGGGCACGGCGGGTCGTACGCGGCAACTCCGGCGGGGTTCTTCGCCACCACTCCGCCCGTGGCAACCGACCCCTCGGGGCTCGTTGTTGCACCGAAGTCGATGTTCGTGACCACCCACGGAACCGCATTCTCGTCGTCCATGTCGACGATGGTGAGCGCGTATGCCTGGGTGTCCTCGGGGCCGGGGGTCCATGCGAGCGACGGAGAGAGTCCCTCGCCGTCGCACGTGTACCGCCGGTCGATCTCGCTGCCGTTCGCCCATGGTCCCGAGACAGACATGGTCGAGCCGTCGGACACCGCGTCGCCGAGTGTCGTCGCCGTCGCGATGGTGTCGGTCTGTCCGGCGGTCGGGGGCTTCATCGTTCGTCCGTCGTCGGTCGAGCACGATGCGAGAAGCGCAGTCGCCACGGCGAAGAGGGCGGTGCGGGTGTGACGGAGGCCGAACATGAACCATCACACTATTCAGTGACATCGGGCGCGCGAAGGTCGCGGTCAGTATCCTGAGACCATGGCGTCTGCCCCCCGTTCGTTGACACAGGATCCGTTGTGCCTGATGACGATTCACGCACACCCCGACGACGAAGCGTCGAAGGGGGCGCCGACCGTGGCGAGATACTTCGCCGAAGGCGTGCGAACCGTTCTCGTGTGCTGCACGGGCGGGGAAGAAGGCGACCTTCAGAACCCCTTGCTGCGAGAACCCGGTCAACCGTTCCACGCGATGACGCCGGAGCAGGAGCGAGAACTGATCGCACAGGTGCGCGCGGGTGAGCTGAAGAAGTCGACAGATGCCATCGGTTTCTCGGCGGTGCACATGCTCGGGTACCGCGATTCCGGGATGGCGGGCGCAGAGTCGAACTCGCATCCCGACTGCTTCCACATGGCCGACATCGACGAAGCCACGGGTCGTCTCGTGGAACTCATTCGGGCGGAGCGTCCGCAGGTGATCCTCACCTACAACGACGACCAGCGCGGGTATCCCCACCCCGATCACCTCCGTGTGCACGACATCAGCGTGCTCGCGTTCGAACGCGCCGGCGATCCCACGTGGTACCCGGAGCGCGGTGCTCCGTGGCAGCCGTCGAAGATGTACTACACGCTGTGGGCGAAGGAGCGCATCACGGTCGTGCACGAGGCGCTGGTGAAGAAGTTCGGCGAGTCGCCGTTCGACGAGAACTGGTTGAAGCGACCGTCGCAGGATCATCGCATCACGACGAAGCTGAACATTGCCGGGTACCTGCGGGCGCGCACCGAGTCGTTGCTCGCGCACGCAACACAGGTCGACCCCACGTCGCGGTGGTGGTTCGGTCTCACCGACGACGAACTCGCCGAGGTCTACCCGTGGGAGGACTGGATCCTCGCCAAGAGCGCCGTGGGAGAGATCGCCGACGGCGAGATCGAGAACGACCTGTTTGCCGGTCTGCGGGAGACGAGTCGGGTGCACGCATGACCGCGAGGTATCACGTCGTCTTCAAGAAGAACGACGAAGCCGTCGAGGGGCCGGAGAACGCCGACGTGGTGATTCGCATCGACGCAAAACACGCTCACATGAACCCGACGGCGGCTTTCATGGCCGGGAAACTGAAGAACGAGGGAAGCACCCTCGCGTTGTTCGAGGCTTTGTGGAGCGGAGAAGCCGAGTCGGTGATCAGCCGGCTCGCATCGCGTCCCTGAGTTCGCGGTAGCCGATCAACACTGCGCCGCTGTCGGCGACGGCCGACCGGAGTTCGTCGTCGACGGTCACGAGCGCCAGGTCGTCGATCCATCCGGCGGCATCCGCGCCGAGCGCGCGCACCTCGGGCGTGTCGATTGCCGGTTGCACGTGGATCTCGGTGACGCCGGGCTGCAATGTGCGCAGTGCCGACAGCACGCGGTCGCGGCTGCCCGCGCGCCAATCGTGGTCGAAATGGTCGGGGAACACGATGCCTTCGTCACGGGCGAGCTGGCGGAACGGAAAGCCCGCCGCTTCGGCGCTGATGGTGGACGGGAGTCGGATCGGGAGCGAGAACTCGACGGCGAGTTCGAGGTACACGTCGAAGAATTCGGGTCGCAGCGTGATCGACGTGAGATGGGGCGCGAGGTGTGTCACGTCGATTCCCCATGCAATCGCGCGTTCGATCTGTGCGCGGCATTCGCGGAGAACCTCTGCGCTGTCGGCGTGTTCCCAGAGGTCGTCGACCGAACGGGGGAATCCGCCCTCTCCCGACAGCAACGACGGTGCGTGAGTGAGGGGTCCCCATCTGTATTCGGGGTGTTCGGCGTTGAGGGTGAGATGGACACCGATGTCGTCGCCGCGGTATTCGCCGGCGGCAAACCGGGACCACGGGGCGGGCATCATGATCGATGCACACGTGGCGATTCCCTCGCGCATCGCACGGTAGACGCCGACGGTTGCGCCGTGGCACGAACCGAGGTCGTCGCAGGAGATGATGACGAGTCGTGAGTCGGCGTGATGGCCCAGGCGTTCGGCAAGCGGGGTGTCAACGGCCATGACGAAACCCTACCTTTCGCAGTGCCCCCACAACCCGAGACGTTGTTGTCGTGCATCGTGTGCGGCTTCGGCGAAGTCTGCTTCGTGCGCGGTGTTCGGGGGAAAGGGGTACGGCCTCGCCGAGCCCCGCCGAACGAGTTCTTCGTTCACGAACACGTTGTCGGAGGTGCGGTACACGTAGGCAAGCAGTCGCTCGAAACGGTCGCGTGCTTCCTCGTCGCGAACGATCGCGACCTGTGTGCCGACGGGCAGCAGAGATTTCATGTGCAGAGTGGCCTCGGGGCCCCAGCACTCGACGGGCTTCGTCGGGTGCCGGGTTTCGGGTGTGTTGACACCGATGAGGCGGATGCTCTCGCTCGTGTCGCCGAACGACACGGTGATGGTGTCGCCGTCGCTCACCTTCGTGACCGTGCCGAGAACGCGACCACCCGCATCGGGTTCGATGCGGGTGGAACACGACGTGATGATTGCGGCCGCCGCACAGAGCGCGGCGACGCGACGCATGATTGCCCTAGAGGCGCTCGATGAGGGTGCCCGTGCCGAGACCGCCGCCGCAGCACATGGAGATGATGCCGTAGCGACCACCCGTGCGCTCGAGTTCGTTGAGGGCCTTGGTGACGAGGAACGCGCCCGTGGCACCGAGAGGGTGACCGAGTGCAATGGCACCGCCGTTCGGGTTCGTCTTGTCGAGGTCGGCACCGAGCTCTTTCGCCCATGCAAGCACCACCGAGGCGAACGCCTCGTTGATCTCGAACACGTCGATGTCGTCGATCTTGAGGTTGTTGCGTTCGAGGAGTCGTTGCGTTGCATCGATCGGGCCGGTGAGCATGAGTACGGGGTCGACTCCGACGAGGCAGGTGTCGATGATGCGCGCGCGTGCACGCATGCCGAGTTTTGCCGCCTTCTCTTCGGTCATCATCAGCACCGCTGCGGCTCCGTCGGAGATCTGCGACGAGTTGCCGGCGGTGTGCACACCGTTCTCGCGGGCCACGGGCTTCAGGGTCGACAGTTTCTCGAGCGACGTCTCGCGGAGACCTTCGTCCTTGGCGACGCGACGCGTGCCGACGACTTCTCCGGCTTCGTTCACCTCGGGTGCATCGACCTCGATGTACTGACCCGCGAAGCGGTCCTCGGCCCACGCGCGGATGGCGCGGTCCTGCGACGCAAGACCGAACCGGTCGGTGTCGTCGCGCGAGATCTTCCACTTGTCGGCGATGCGCTCTGCACCCTCGAACTGCGACGTCATCTCGTACTGCTCGAAGTAGGTCTTCGGAATCGGAACACCGAGTCCGAGGTCCTTGCGGCTGTTGCTTCCGATCGGAACCCGGCTCATCACCTCGACGCCGCACGCAATCGCGATGTCGACGACGCCGGATCCGATGAGCGACGAGGCGAGCCCGGTTGCCTGCTGCGACGATCCGCACTGGGTGTCGACGGTGGTGGCCGCGGTCGTCAGCGGGAGTCCGGCGGCGAGCCAGGCGGTGCGGGTCACGTTGAACGACTGCTCGCCGACCTGACTGACGCATCCGCCGACGACCTGTTCGACGAGTGCGGGGTCGAGGCCCGTGCGCTCGAGGATGCCCTTCTGCGCGATTCCGAGAAGTTCGCCCGGATGGAGTGTGGAGAGACCGCCGTTGCGGCGCCCGATGGGGGTGCGCACTGCATCGACGATCACGACGGGGTTCTGTTGACGTGTCATCGGCTCATCCTACGCAGGCCGTCGCCCACTACCGTCAGTGGGGATGGCAACGAATGACACACCTTTCCGACCGACGATGACGCCCGCAGAAGTGGTGGTCGAACACCGGTTCATCCATGTGGTGGGAACGAAAGTCTTCATCGACAACCAATCGGCAGACGACGGTTGGGAGCGGCATTTTCTCGGAATGCACGGCGAAATCGCCTGCTGGGGAATCGACGTTCCGCACGGTGAGGACCCCGGGTACGGCGCCGAAACGGACCTGCGGGCCCTCTTTGGTCGTGTCAGCGAGGTCGAGTGGGCGGTCGCGGGTCGCGCGGTGCAGTTGGTCGAGTGGGCGCGCACCCACAGATTCTGCGGAAGGTGCGGCGAACGAACCCGGATGGCCGAGAACGAACGTGCGTACCGGTGTCCGGCGTGCGCATTGCTCGCGTTCCCGAGACTCGCCCCGGCGATCATCACGCTGGTGACACGGGGAGAAGGAGACAGCGAGCAGGCGCTTCTCGCACGCGGGGTCAACTTCCCGGTGCCGATGTTCTCGTGTCTCGCGGGTTTCGTCGAGCCGGGGGAGAATCTCGAACAGGCTGTTTCGCGCGAGGTGGAAGAAGAGGTCGGTCTCGTCGTCGATTCGGTGGAGTACGTGGCGAGCCAGCCGTGGCCGTTTCCGCATTCGCTGATGCTCGGGTTCCGTGCACGATGGGTGTCGGGCGAGATCGTGTGTGACACCACCGAGATCGCAGAGGCGAACTGGTTCGACCGCGACGATCTGCCGATGATCCCACCGTCGATCTCCATCGCGCGTCGTCTCATCGACGACTGGGTGTTCCGTCGCTGACGGAACCGGCACTGCCAGGGCGTAGCGTCTCGTCCATGACTCAGATGAAACTCGGTCGCGTCGGTCTCTGGACCGCCGACTTTGATTTGGTACCGATGAAGACGGCGCAAGAGGGAATCGCGCGCGTCGAGCAGATGGGGTTCTCCACCGTGTGGGTTCCCGAGGCGGTGCTGCGCGAACCGTTTGCCTCGACCGCATTGTTGTTGTCGGCAACGCAGTCGATGGTGCTCGCGACGGGCATTGCGAGTCTGCACGCCCGCACGGCACAGACGATGCAGGCCGGTTGGAAGACCCTCACAGAGGCGTTTCCCGATCGGTTCCTTCTCGGAATCGGCGTCAGTCACGCACCGATGGTGCAGGGCGTGCACAAAGGTTCGTACGACAAGCCGTACACGACGATGGTCGAGTACCTCGATGCGATGGACTCGGGCGTGTTCTTCAGCCCACAGCCCACCACACCGCCCCGGCGGGTTCTCGCGGCGCTGGGTCCGAAGATGCTGAAACTCGCCGCGGAGCGGGGAGAGGGTGCGCATCCGTATTTCACGCCCGTCGAACACACCGCTTTTGCCCGCGAGGCCATCGGGAAGGATGCACTGCTCGCCCCCGAACTGGCAGTGGTTCTCAACCAGGAACCGAGTGTTGCGCGCGAGATTGCGAGCAAATACATGTCGACGTACACGCGTCTGCCGAACTATGCGAACAACCTGAAGAGATTCGGCTTCACCGACGACGAGATCACGGGGCACGCGGATCGTCTCGTCGATGCAATCGTTCCCCGCGGTTCGATCGAGACCGTCGTTGCGCGCATTCGCGAGCATCTCGACGCAGGCGCCGACCACGTGTGCGTGCAGGTGCTCACCGGGACACCGGGTGTTCTCCCGATGCGCGAATGGGAAGAGCTCGCCGACGCCGTACGGGGACTGTGAGTGGATCAGGCCCGGCTGCTTGCCGCCATTGATTCACACGGACACCGCCTGTTGGGCACGGCGCGTTCGGTTCTCGATGCTCCCGTCCGTGCGTGCGGAGCATGGCGGGTGGCCGACCTGTTGTGGCACCTCGGTGAGGTGTACCGGTTCTGGGCGGCAGTTGCAGTCTCGGAGATGGTGAACCCTCCACCGGTGCAACGCGAACCGCGACCGAGCGACACCGACGTCGTCACCTGGTGCGAGAACGGATTGCGCGCGATGGTGAACGTCCTCGGCGCCGCGCCCGACGAGCGTGCGTGTTGGACATGGGCAGGCCAGAAAGACATTGCGTGGTTGACGCGTCGCATGGCTCATGAGACTGCGGTGCACTTCTGGGACGTCGAGTGGGCCGCGGGGCACCGGCCCGAGATCGACGCCGACTTCGCGAGCGACGGAATCGACGAGTTTTTCCACGTGATGACGCCGTTGGTGAGAGAAGGCCAACCGGTGGTCGGCGGATCTGTGCACGTGCACTGCACCGATGTCGAGGGTGAGTGGCTCGCGGTGCCGGCAGACGGTGCGAACATGTCGGTGACGCGCGAGCACGCCAAGGGATCGGTTGCCCTTCGCGGTCGTGCGTCGGATCTGTACCTGGTGCTGTGGCGAAGGTTGCCTGTCGACCTGGTGGAAGTGATCGGCGACGCGTCGGTGGCCGAGCGTTTTCTGGCGCGCACCGATCTCGACTAGCGAATCCTGACCGACTTCCACCGCGAGTAGTTGCCTGCGGCATCGCGCACGCGCACCCGGACCGACTTCGCGCCGCGCGGAATGTTCACCGAGTGCGAACCGCGACGTGCGGCGTCGACCGTGGTGACGACAGTGCGGCCTCCCGCACGCACCTCGATGCGCGTGACGCCGGACCGCCGGTCGCGGGCACTGACGGTGAATGTCGGGCCTGCGGTGGTGGCGGCGTTGCGCGTCTGCGCGGTCGCCGATGCGCGCAACACCGACACCGACTCGATCACCGGAGCATCTGTGTCGGGAGTCTCGGCCCGGGTGAGGAGAACGATCGAATCGCTGTGGATCGCCGTGGATCCGTTTGCGTAGTACACCTGCACATACACCGTGCGCTCGACCGACTCTTCGTCGGCAGCGAGAAGTTCCCAGATGATCGGCGAGGTCGGCAGGAACACCCGCGCGTTGCGGAACGACGCACTGTTCGACACGCGGTATGCGACGGCGCCGGGTGCCGCGGTGACGGTCAGCGACACGGTGGCCGAGTTCGTCTCCGCATCGTCGTCATTGATGAGAACTCCGATCTCGGCGGGTGTCGTGAACTGTTTCGTCTCGGCGTGCGTGGTTCCCACGGAGTTCGTCGCGCGCACCGACACGTGGTAGGTCTTGCGCGGCGACAACTGCGCGATTGTCACCGATGCGCTCTGCGGAGAATCCGACGAGTCGTGAGCGACGAAGTATTCCGTGGCGTCGCTGAGGTCGGGATTCTCGGACACGAGGGCCACGACCTGTGTGGCGAGGCCCGTCGAATCGAACGAGATGTTCACCGTGGCCGAGCGCGGGGCAGGAACGATCGAATCGATGCGCACCGAGGGCAGTCCGCCCTTGGTGCGCTGGGTGACGGTTCGCGTGTCGGTGCCGACCGCGTTGGTGGCGGTGACGCGGAGCCAGTAGTCGGACCTGGGCTGCAGGCCGGAGACTGCGAGACGGTGCGTTCCCGGACCCCTGCTGGTGAACGAGCTGGTTGACGCCACGCGCGCGTCGGTGAACGAGGAGTTCGTGGCGTACTCCACCTTGACGTTGCCCCGGGTGAGGCCGGTGTCGACCGAAACGGTGACGGTGATCGACGCCGACGTGGCCCATGTGTCGACCGACTCGATGGAAGGTCGCGAGCCGACGGTCGTGAACGATGACGGTTCGCCCGTGGTGGTTCCGAGCCGGTTTGTGGCGACGACGCGAGCGAAATACGTGGTGTTCGGCGACAGTTCGCTGATGTCGGTGTGGTGCGGCACAGGTGTGTTGCCGCGGGTGTCGGGCAACGAGACGGCGAACACATCACTCGCGAATTCGGCATCGGTCGAGTATTCGATGCGTGAGGTGGTGACGAGTCGGTGTGGGTGAACGCTCGCAGAAAGGCGTGCTTCGTTGCCGGTCAGGTCGGATGCGGTCACCAGGGACACCTCGGGCTCTTCTCCCAGCGTGGTGAAGGTGGCGGTGTCGCCGGTGACGACACCGAGCGTGTTGGTGGCGACGACGCGCACGTAGTGAGTGGTGCGCGGCGCCAGATCGGAAAGAGAGAGCGTGAAGATGCCCGGCACGTACGAGTCGCTCGGCAGCGAGACCGGCACGGAGTACCGACGAGACGCGGCAAAGGTCGACGATGTCGAGATGTCGACGACAACCGAAGTCGCATAGCCGTTCGGGTTCACGCGACCGGCAATGCGCGCACTCTCTGCGTCGATCGCTTCGGAAACAGTGGAGACGATCGACGGCGAGCCGACGGGCGCGATCGGTTCCGGATACAACGACGAGTTCACGCGCCCGGTTCCCTGCGAGCCCCAGTTCAGGCCGCCCCAACACCACACCTTGCCCGTGGTGTCGAGACCGCATGTCCCGGCGATCCCCGCCGAGAACGAAGTGAATCGAACGCCCGCGGGCACCGCAGGTGTGCGCCAGGTGCGCCCACCGAGCGTCGTGCCGGTTCCGAGTTCGCCGTAGTCGCCGCGTCCGGCGCACCACAACTTGCCGCTCTCGGTGGAGATGCACGTGTGGTACCAACCGCCCTCGATCGCGGTGAGTCTCTCGTTGTCGGGAACAATCATCTTGCTGAAGCGCATGCTGTCGTTGTAGGTGCCGTCACCGAAGGCGCCGTTGTAGTTGTCGCCGGCGCAGTAGCCGTGTCCGCTGGTGGTCAGGGCGCAGATTCGTCCGAGAGCCACGGACGCTTTCGCCCACACCTCTCCCGCAGGGGCGGGAACGAGAACGGGAGTCCACGAGAACGAGTACGGATACTGTCGCGCGTACCCGAGACCGAGTTGCCCTTCGGAGTTGTCGCCCCAGCAGTACATGTTCTGGTTCGAGGTGACCACGCAGATGCCGTGAATTCCCATGTTGAACGACGAGACAGTTCCGTTGTCGGGGAGGGGGACGCGCACCGGGATGCGCATCGGATCGATGTTGCCGTCGCCGATGAAATTGGCGTCGCCCCAGCACCACAACTCGCGCGCAGTGGTGGTGGCGCATGCGGTCGATGCGCCGCTCTGCACCTCGAGCAACTGCACGCCGGCCGGGAATTCCACCTCGATCGGAGTGCGCGACGTCGGCGTCAGGAAACTGCCGATGTGGTGGTTGCCCCAGCACCATGCGCGGTTCGAATCGCTGAGTCCGCAGTTTGCATAGGCATCGCCGACATTGATGCTCTTCCACGTCTGGCCGTTCGGCAGCGGAATGCGCGTCGGTGTGGGCACCGCACCTGCTGGTCTGTCGGCCATCACGTATCGGTCGGGATTGTCGCCCCAGCACACCACCACGCCCTCGGGTGTGAGTGCGCACGCCCCGCGGTGAGACACCGACACGGCGGTGTATGCGAAAGGCTCTGCCGATGCAGACGTTGCAGTTGCTGCAACGGTGGCGACCGGGGTGCCGAGCAGGGCGATGACGACGGCGAAACGACGGGGTATGCGCATGGCGTCACCGTAACGCCCGACTGTGTCGGTGATGAGTTGCGAATTGCTACCGAGTGACGGAGTCGTTACTCGGCAAGACCGACGGGGGAGCCGTCGATGATCTGGTCGAGATACTCGGACATGCCGTATCCGACGGCACCTGCGTGTTCGCCCTCTGTGATGGTCCACGTCGTGGCGCCTTCGCTGATGCGTGTCATCAACCAATTGCCGTCCGGGTCCTGACGCCGGTTGCGCAACGGGATCAGGCTGTCGACTTCGCCCCGGAAGTGCCATTCCTTCTGTGATCGCGACGATCTGACGACACCGGTGACGACGTCGTGGTAGTTCTCGTCGCCCACCGTGTCGGTCGAGATCTGCACGTCGTCACACAGGTGAAGAACTCCGTTGTCCCACACGAAACCCCCGCGACTTCCCGGACCGTCTTTCTTCGCGACACGACTCGCCATGAACCCGAGGTTCCCGCCGAAGTTGGCGGTGAGCCATCTGTAGTACCACGGCGCCTGCCAGTACCGCGGGCCCCACGAATGGTCACGGAGACCGAAGCCGTTGATGTGCCACTCTTCGTCACCCACGCGCAGCGAACCGGTGGCGGCGACAAGTTGTTCGTAATGTCCCTTGGCGAACTCCTCGCCGGGTGTCTCGTGCGGCGTGTCGGGTTCGCCGCCGAACATGCTGCTGCGTCCCTGGCCGGTGAATGTGATGTGCGCCTCGCATTCGGCGAACGGGTTGTTCGCGAACGCAGTCTTCGGGTCTGCCATGTCGTGGGGATCATCGAGGATGACGACCTTGCCCACGTAATCGATGCGCAGTTCCTCGAATGGTTTCACCATGGTCCACGTGAGTCCGCCCGCATCGAGTGCGTCGTTGTTGTCGATGTTCGGTCTCTTGAACATGAACCCGACGCGTCCGTTCGGGAGATAGAGACAGATCGTCATCTCGGCGTATCCCTCGTTCGCACGGTTGCCCATGCGGAACCAGCCCCCGACCTTGGTCTCGGGGTCGAAACAGTTGATGTACATGCTCTCGTTGAAGTTCGACTCGGGGCCGAGCTCGTGCATGTATTCATCTGATGGTTCGAGACGAACGCCCATGTTGGATCCTTTCGAAAATTCCGTCAGCCCTGGAAGACCCGCGCCTGGAGTTTGCGCATGCCGTTCAGCCAGCGGTCGCGGTCGGCGACCTTTCGCTGCTCGTACACGTGCACTTCGGGGTGCGGCATCACCAGGAAACGTTCCGCAACGATCGTGTCGTACACCACGTCGGCGACTTCGTGCGGTTCGAGCACCGCCCCTGCCGCCTTGACCACGTCTCCGCCGCGCTTGTCGATTCCGTCGTCGCGTCCGGGCGGGTTGAGCAGGTTCGTGTTGACGCCCTGCGGACACAGGCATGTCACCCGCACGCCGCGATCGCCGTAGGTGATGGCGAGCCACTCCGCGAATGCCACCGCACCGTGTTTCGACACGCTGTAGGTGGCGCTGCCGATCTGCGAGAGGAGTCCCGCCGCCGATGCCGTGCTGCAGAAGTAGCCCTCGCCCGCGGCGAGCCATTCGCCCATGAGGTGTTTCGCGGCCCAACGATGCGAGTGGAGGTTGATGTCCATCACCGTGTTCCACGTCTGCTCGTCGGTGTCCTCGAGGAATGTTCCCATCGCGACCCCCGCATTCGCGAAGAAGAGGTGGATGAAGCCGAACTTCGCCCGCGCGGCGTCGATGAGTGCGATGTTGCCTGCTTCCGTGCCGATGTCGGCAACGACTGCGAACGCAGAATCGGGTCGCGCGGCGTTCAGTTCGTTCTCAATGGTTTTCAGATTGGCGGCGTCGCGGTCAGCCAGCACGACCCGTGCCCCGGCCGCGTGGAATCTGCGTGCAAGCGCGGCGCCGATGCCGTTCGCCGCCCCGGTGACCACGGTGGTTTTTCCTTCGAAGTTCATGGGGGAGACCTTATGGCAAGGGTCACGGCGTGCCGTCATCCGGTATCCGAGGGTGTCCACTTTTCGAGGTGCCCCATCTGTACGATGAGGTTCACGGGCGGAACCGGAGACTCTGGTTCGTGTCCCGTGAAGCGAGAGGAGCTCCACATGATTGACACCCGCGAATCGGTCATCACCGAAGCGATTGCTGTCATCGACAAGGCACTCGCCGAAATGTTGCGCCGCGAATTGGTGTCAGCTGTCGAGGTCGGAGATCTTCTTCTCGACCTGCGTTCGCTTCTCAGCGCGAACGCCGCCACCACCGACGCGTAGTCGGTGCCGGGTCGGCCTGCGGGGTCGACACCACGGGTTCTTCGCGCGCCGGTGCATACGACGCCAGTTCCGCGAACGATTCGACCAGCGAATCCCGCAACAACGACGGGCTTTCCACTGCTGCTTCGTCGATGTTGATGCCCACGTCCATGCTGCCGAGATACGACATCAACGTGAGGTTGAACGCGACGCCGCCGAGCGGTCCGACCGGGTAGTTCTCGAGAAGTTTCGCCCCCGCCATGTACAGTGGCACACCTGCGCCGCGCACGTTCGACGTCGCAAAATCGACGGTCTCCGACTGTGCGCGCGCGAGTCGCGTGATCACGGACGTGGGCAGAAGCGTCGACATCGTGGCGATGGCGTCGAGCGACCCGGACGCAGACCCGCTGCGGGCCGCCTGCAGAATCTCGTTCACCGCGGCAAAACGCTCGGGCATGGGCATGTCGGACGTGGGCACCAGCATGCGGGCGAGGGTGAAGGCGTTGCCGCCGCTTCCTTCCGTGCGCGTGCTGATGGCCATCGATGCCCTGAGTGACTCGACGGGGGCGCCGAGTTCCCGGTGGTACTTGCCTGCGGCGTGCGCGGCGGCCGCGACGAAAGCCGTGTTCAGGGTGCCGCCGAGTGCCTTCGCCGCACCGCGCATGTCGTAATAGGAGACGCGTGCGGTCTCGAGTCGGCGACGCAACGAGCGTTGGGTCCACAGCGGCGAGCGCGCACCGTCGGTTTCGCTCAACTGGGCAACGAGTCCCTTCACGGTGGCCGACGCCGAGGTTCCCATCGAGCCGATGAGCGAGGGATCGCTCAGCACGTCTCTCACCTGACGCAGCACCGACAGCGGGATTCGCATGGAGTCCGACATCGCGCCACGCAGTGCCTCCGTGGCGTCGGGTGACGAGATCTCGGTCGCGGCGTTCACGAGTTCCGGGTCGATCGGCGGGAGCGGCGCGGGTTCGCGCTCGAGATCGAGGAAGTGCATCGACAACTCGACGCCGCCCTGGCCGTCGGTGACGGTGTGGTGCAGTTTCTGCAGCAACGCGCTCTTGCCGCCCTGCAGACCGTCGATGATGACGAACTGCCACAGCGGGCGCGAACGATCGAACGGGTCGGCGACGAGCAGCGTGACAAGGTCGAGCAACTGACGCATGTCGCCGGGTTCGGCAAGCGAGATGTGGCGCACGTGGTACCGGATGTCGAAGGCGGGGTCGTCGACCCACGTGGGGTTGCCGAGATTTCCGGGTGCGGGTTGCACACGGCGCCGGAGACGCTGGAACAGCAGCGACGCGCGTTCCATGCGTGCATAGAGAAGGTCCATGTTCGGCGGACGGTCGAGAATGGTGATGTTCCCGAAGGTCGACGCAAGGTGAGGGTCCTTCTCGAGACGCCACATCAGCGACTCGGTGTCGCTCATTCGCTTTTCGTGGTCGGTCATGGCGACCAACCTACAAGGCTCACATCGGAACGCTTGTGTGCTTGAACTCGTTGAGGATCGGCCAGTCGATGTCGTCGAGAATGCGGTTCACGGCGGACTGTGCGCGCGCTGCATCGCCGTGTGCGTGGTCGAGGAGACGCACGAACACCGCCTTGTCGTCGACGACGAAAGTGGGGGTGCCCCACACCTGGTGTGAGCGCACGTACCTCGTGTGCTCGTCCCGGATCACCGAGAGCGGTCTGCCGGTTTCCACGTCGGCGAAGGCGGCGTCGGGGTCGGCGCCTGCGTCTGACATCAGCGCGGAAAGTGTCGCCCTGTCGCGCAGGGAGCCGCCGCCGTTGTGACGGTGGTTGAACATTCTCTGGTGGAACTCGAGAAATGACGCAGTTTGACGGTCGCGCAACGAGATCGACAGTTGCAGGGCGAGAAGTCCCGAATCGTCGTCGGGTCGTTCCCAGATGTCGACATCGCCATCTTCGACATGGGCCTGGCCGAGACAGAAGGGGAGGAACGTCACGTTCCAGTCGGCGCCGGCACGGAGTCCCTCGACGACGTGGTCGTGCACGAGCCGCGCGAACGGGCATCGATAGTCGTATGTGAGTCCGAAAGAGCGGGTCATGACTCCCTCAACCTACGGAGCAGCCGGGTCTATTCCCGACGGTGAGCCCGAGGTCACCACACGAATCGCGAGATGACCGGTGCCGCGAGCGATGCGAGGACGGCGCCGGTCACGACACCGCCGATGATGTCGCTGGCGTGGTGGATGCGCACCACCACGCGACTGAGGGCGACGACGAGGGCGAGAAACACCCACAACAGTGCGAGCGGCCAACCCGAGTATGTCGTGAGAACGATCGCCGCGAACGTCGCCGACGAGGCGTGGCCGCTCGGGAAACTCGACGTGCTCGGGGTGCGAACATCGAACCTTCGGTCGCCCGACACCGTCGGTCTCGAACGTCGGAAGATGCGCTTGATGCCCTGGTTCACGATGAGGCTCTCGGCTCCGAGCGCAATCGAAAGAGCAAGGGCCTGTTCGAGTTGGTCACGTGACCCGATGGCGTAGACCAGGCCGCATGCGTGCCACACGATGCTGAAGTCGCCGACGGTGCTCGCAACGGAGAACACGCGTTGCGACAAAGCACTTTTCCGCAGCGGCTCAATTGCCGCGTCAAAGCGTTCGTCGAATGTGGTCATCGCAGGGTCGCGAGCGTCGATTCGACGAGTGTCGCGATCACTGAGGGCTTCTCGAGCGGACCGAAATGCCCCATCTCGTCGTACTGCACGTAGGTTGCGCCGGGAACGAGTTCGGCGATGCGTGCGGCGATCGCCGACGGTTGGAACGGTGCCACTGCACCGGCGATGACCCAGGTGGGGACACAGACGCGTTCGAGGTCCTGCCATGTGCCGTGGGTGCCGCCGGTCTCGTACGTGCGCGCCTCGTGCTCGGGCAGACACTTGAGTTCGACGGTTCCGTCGGCTGCCGGTTTGAAGCCGTGCCGCACGTAGGCCTCACGTGCGCGCGGGTGAAACGACGACATCGGAGGCTTCGACGCGAAGTTCTCGAGCGCGGCGTCGAAACTCGCGAACGAACTCTTGCGCTTCCGTGCGCCACCGGCCAACGGGTTCGGTGGGCGGGTCGGCTCGTCGGGGTCCGGCGGCGGGAACACGATGGGTTCGAACACGAACAGCGCGGAGAACAGTGACGGGTCGACGAGTGATGCCATCAGCAACGAGGCGCCACCCATCGAGTGGCCGACACCGACAACCGGCGCGCCGTCATGGGCCGACGACAACCATCGTGCCGCGGCGAGTGCATCGTGGCCGTACTGACGCCATTCGATTCCGGCCGGGTCGACAGTCTCGGCATCGCCGTATCCGCGATGGTCGAATCCGACGACATGATGGCGTGCGGCGAGTTCGGCGGCGAGTGGCTCCCAGCAGTGCGCATGGAATCCGGTGGCGTGCGAGAGCAGAACGGGGGAACCCTTTCCTCCGAAGTCGTGCACGGCGATCGTGACTCCGTCAACCGAAGGGACGAGCGTCGCGTCGTTGCAGGCGATGTTCTGCGTCATTTCGGTTCTCTCGGAAGTCCGAGCAATCGTTCGCCGATGATGTTGCGTTGCACCTGGCTGCTTCCGCCCGCAATGCGACCACCGGGCGCCGCGAGCATTCCCATGGCATCGGGCCCGTCGAGCATTGCCTGTGCGCCCGAGATGTCGCCGCGCAGCATCGCGACGCCGAACATCATCTCGGTGATGCCGAGTTTCATCAGCGATGACGCCGTCGATGCGACGGGTCCCTGGGTCTGGGCCATTGCCTTGAACGCGGTTCCCTGCGACAACAACGCCACGAGTCGGTCACGTCGCGCCGCGTCGAGACCCGAGCCGCGCCCGAGCGCCGCAATCGACTCGAGCCGGCGTTCGAGACCGATCACGCTCGCACCGATGTGCCCCCGTTCGTTCGTGAGAACCGCCATTCCCACGCCCCATCCGCCGTGAAGCGGACCGATGAGGTGCTCGGCGGGCAGTTGCACGTCGGTGAAGAAGACCTCGTCGAACTCCGACTCTCCCGTCATCTGCCGCAACGGCCGGACCTCGATGCCGGGAAGATCCATCGGCACGAGGAAGAACGAGATTCCCTCGTGCTTGGCGACATCGTGGTTCGTGCGCGCCATGAGGATCCCCCAATTCGAGCAGCGACCTCCGCTGCACCACACCTTTTGTCCGTTGATCACGAAGTTGTCGCCGTCGCGCTCGGCACGCGTGCTGAGCGAGGCGAGGTCGCTGCCCGCACCCGGTTCGCTGAACAACTGGCACCACACGCTCCGCGCGGTCAGCGTCGCGTGCAGGTGTTTCTGCTTCTGTGCATCGGTCCCGAAAGCCATCACTGCTCCGCCGGCGAGAACCAGACCGACCATGTTCAGGAGAGGGGGCACTCCCGCCTTCGCGCACTCTTCGACCCATGCTCCGTGGTGCGACGCGGTGAGACCCTGTCCGCCGACATCGGTCGGCCAGTGGATTCCCGCAAAGCCGGAATCGAAGAGTCGACGTTGCCAGTCGATGGCGTCGTCGATGAGATCCGGCGGACAGATGGCGCCGTAGTCGCGGGGCGCGAGATGACGATTGTCGGCCAGCCACTGCGCCGCTCGCGCGCGGAACGAATCGACGTCGTCGGTCGGCACTTACTTCAGGACGTTGAAGAACATGGCCGTCTCTTCGGGAAGATTGGCCGGGATCTGGTAGCCGTTCGTGTCGCGGATCTGCGACCAGTTGTCGCGTATGTCCTCGAGGGTGAGATCGGGCTTGTAGTAGCCCTGCGTCTCCCCGATGAACACGCGGGCGACGCGTCCGCCGCCCACCGAGTAGATCTCGCCCGACACGTCGCAGTCCTCGTGTGCGAGCCACGCGACGATGGGGGTCACGAGTGCAGGATCGAGTTTGTCGCCGATGCCGCCCATCAGGTTCTCGGTCATGCGCGTCAGCGCGAGCGGTGCGATCGCGTTCGCCTTGATGTTGTACTTCGCGCCTTCCGCGGCGAGGACGCGCGTGAAACCGACGAGCCCCATCTTCGCCGCGCCGTAGTTCGCCTGCCCGAAGTTCCCGAAGATGCCGGCGGCCGACGACGTCGAGATGACGCGGCCGTATCCCTGTTCGCGCATGCGCACCCATGCGGGTCGCGTGACGTTGAAGGCGCCCTTCAGGTGAACATCGAAGACGGGGTCGACGAGGTCGGGGGTCATGTTGTGGAAGGTCTTGTCGCGCAGGATTCCTGCGTTGTTGATGACGATGTCGACGCGGCCGTATGCATCGACGGCAGTCTGGATGATGCCTTCGCCGCCCTCGGGTGTCGACACGCTGTCGTGATTGGCGACGGCCTCGCCACCGGCGGCGCGGATCTCGTCGACCACCTTCTGCGCCGCGCTCGCGTCTGCGCCCGAACCGTCGACGGTTCCACCGAGATCGTTCACCACCACGAGTGCGCCGCGCGCCGCGAGAAGGAGTGCGTGTTGACGACCGAGACCGCCTCCCGCACCGGTGATGACCGCCACTTTTCCGTCGTATGTCAACTTGCTCATGTGGTTCACGGTAGCCCCGAGGTCTTAGTCTGACCACATGGACGACCTGTTGCCCGGTGACGACGACCCTCGTCGCCGACAAGTCAGGCGTTGGCTCGCCGAGCACCCGAACCCGACGAACCGCCAACTCGCAGAGAGCGGCTATGTCGCACCGCACTGGCCGCAACCGTTCGGGATCGACGCCGACCCGATTCACCAGTTGATCATCGACGACGAACTTGCGCGCGCAAGAGTGTCGCGACCGTCGAATCAGATCGGCATCGGGTGGGCCGCGCCCACCATCATCTATGCGGGCACCCGGCAGCAGATAGATCGGTACGTGCTGCCTGCACTGGCAGCCGAGGAAATCTGGTGTCAGTTGTTCAGCGAACCGGGTGCGGGAAGCGACCTCGCCGGTCTGTCGACGCGTGCGGTGCGTGACGGCGACGAATGGGTGGTGAACGGACAGAAGGTGTGGACCACCGGAGCCCACTACTCGCAGTTCGGCATCCTGATTGCGCGCACCGACCCGGACGCACCGAAACACCGCGGCATCACCTATTTCATCTGCCCCATGGATCTCCCCGGCATCGAGGTGCGAACGATCAGGAACATCGCCGGGGCGGACAGCTTCAACGAGGTGTTCTTCACCGACGTGCGCATCCCGCACGACAACGTCGTGGGCGAAGTGAACGACGGTTGGCGCCTCGCAAAGGTCACTCTCGGCAACGAACGGGTGTCGTTGTCGACCGGTGGTGTGCTGTGGGGGAACGGCCCCACCGCGCTCGATGTTCTCGCCGAGGCTCGCGCACTCGGCGTGTCAGACGCCGTGATGAGACAACGACTCGCCGCCGCGTACATCGAACACACGGTTCTCGAAATCATCCGCATGCGCACCCTCACGGCAAGGCTGCGCGGTGCACAGCCCGGACCCGAGGCCAGCATCCGCAAGATCATGGCCGACGAACACGGGCAACGCGTGATGGAACTCGCACGCGACATCATCGGGGCAGATGCGATGATCGTGGGACCCGACGACGCGGTGGCCGGCAAGACGATCAGGTCGAGAAGTTGGTACAGCGGGTACATGTTCTCGAAGGCGCTCACCATCGGTGGCGGCACCACCGAAGTGCAGAAGAACATCCTCGGCGAGAGGGTGCTCGGTCTTCCGTCGGAGCCGAACCCCGAGAAGGGTTTATCGTGGGCGCAGACCCGCAGGGGAGGGTGACCATGTCAGTTGCATCCGATCGAATCGTCGTCGACCTTCTCGACCCCGAGTTGTACCGACGCAACCCGCACGACGTGTGGACATGGATGCGTTCTAACGAACCCGTCTACCGCGACGAAAAGAACGGTCTCTGGGGCGTCACGCGGCACGCCGACGTGATGGATGTCGAACGCCGGTCGATGGTGTATTCGTCGGCGGGTGTGTACCGCGCGGTGCTGTCACCGGGCGAGAGCAACATGATCGCCCAGGACGACCCGCGCCACCGCCAGCAGCGCATGCTGGTGCAGCCGCAGCTCACGCGGGCGGGCGTGTCGACGCGCACCGACGAGATCCGCGAACTGGTGGCCGAACTGGTGGACGAAGCGGTCGAGCGAGGAGAGTTCGAGGTCGTCAATCTCATTGCGGGACAGTTGCCGGCACGTTTGACATCGCGGCTGCTCGGATTCCCCGAGGAGATGTGGCCGCAGCTCAAGTCGTGGAGCGAACGTTTGATGCGCACCGACATGCGCGAGCGCGATCCTGCGGTGATGGAAGAGTTCATCGAGGCGAACCGCGAGTTCATCTCGGCCATGACTCCGATCATCGGCGAGGTCGCCGCGTGTCCGCGCAACGACTTCATGTCGATCTGGACGCACGCCCGCATCGACGGCAAACCGTTGCCGCCCGAGTCGATCGTCCACGAGGTCGGTCTCTTCATTGCGGGCGGTGCAGAAACGACGCGTACCGCGATCAGCCACGGACTCCGTGCGTTCTGCGACCACCCCGACCAGTGGGAGGCACTCGCGGCGGATCCGTCATTGGCCGATTCCGCCGTCGAGGAAGTTCTGCGGTGGGTCACGCCCCTCAACAACTTCTTCCGCATGGCACTGGTCGACGACAGAATCGGCGACCAACCGGTGAAGGCGGGCGACCGCATCGTCATGCTGTATCCGTCTGCCAACCGTGACGAGAAGGTGTTCGCCGATCCGTTCGCGTTCGACATTCGTCGTCATCCGAACCCGCACCTGTCGTTCGGCTTCGGAACCCATCTCTGCGTCGGGGCGAACCTCGCGAGGTTGGTGCTCACCACCGTGTTCGCCGAACTGTCGCGGCGTGCGACAGACCTGAGGCCCGTCACGGAACCCGATGTCGAGGCGAACATCTTTGCCCGTGCGGTCAGGTCGTTCACCCTCGGTGTCACTCCCCGTTGACCCGAAGTCCGTTCCGTTGCGCCCGCAGTTAGCCTGACTGCCATGCGTCGACTTCCCCTGATTGCCTCGCTCGTTGCCGTGTCCCTCATTCTCCCCGCGTGCGGCGAATCCGACAGCAAAGGTGTCGTCATCACCGACCCGCCGGAAGGTCAGGCGATCGACCCGACGGTCGAGGCCCCCGAATCAAAGGCCGCGCTCGCAGACTGTGCCGCGACCAAGCAGGTGACCGGACGAAAGGTGCGCATCGTGACCACGGTGTCACCGATCACGAGCCTCGTCGCGGGCGTGGCGGGTGACGGCAACGTCGAGATCAACGGCATCGTGCCGGAGGGGACCAACTCCCACACGTTCGAGCCGCCGCCGTCGGCTGCGGGAGTCGTCGAGAAGGCCGACGTGGTGTTCGTGAACGGACTCGGCCTCGAGGACCCGACCATCGATCTGGTCTCGAACGTTGCCCCTGATGCAACGGTGTGCGAGATCGGCACCGCCGTGTTGCCGAAGGGAAGCTGGTTGTTCGACTTCTCGTTCCCGGAAGAGGGCGGCAAACCGAACCCGCACATCTGGACCAGCCCGCCGCTGGTGCTGAACATGATCACGGTCATTCGTGACGTGCTGGTGCAGGCCGACCCGGGCAACATGGCGAAGTACGACGAGAACTACATCAAGTTGACGCAGCTCATCACCGGACTGGACAACGCGATGCTCGAGGCCACGGCGACCATTCCCGAGGCGTCACGCAAGTTGCTCACCTATCACGACGCCTACGCCTATTTCTCGGTGCGCTACAAGTACAAGGTGCTCGGCGCACTGCAGCCCCAGTCGTTCGAGGAGCCATCCCCCCAGGACATCGCCTCGCTCATCAAGCAGGTGAAGGACGAAGGCGTCAAGGCGATCTTCGGCAGCGAGGTGTTCCCGTCGCCGGTGCTCGAACAGATCGGCAAGGAGACCGGGGTCCGCTACATCGACGTGCTGCGCGACGACGACCTGCTGGGCAAGCCGGGCGACGACGACCACACGTGGGCCGGTTTGATGAAGTTCAACTTCGTCACCATGGTCGAGGCTCTCGGCGGTGACGCGAGTGCCCTCGAGAAGTTCGACACCACTCTCGCGGTTCCCGACAAAGCGAACTACGCGCAGTGACCGCTGACATCCTCGTCGAATGTGCGCACATCACGTGCGCGTACGACTCGACGGTGGCTGTTCACGACGCCCACGTCACCATCCATCGGGGAGACTTTGTCGGGGTTGTGGGGCCGTCGGGGTCGGGCAAGTCGACGTTGTTGAAGGCGATACTCGGCGCGGTGACGCCCGTGAGCGGGCACGTGACGAAAAAGCCCGGTTTGCGCATGGGGTACGTGCCGCAGGTGGAGAGCGTCGACTGGAATTTTCCGGTCACCGTTCTCGAGGTCGTCGCGATGACGCGAACTGCGGGGCGGTTCTTTCCGCGGATCACCACCGGCGAACGCGATGCGGCTCTCGATGTGCTGAACCGCCTGGGTCTCGCCGGGCTCGAGTCGAGACACATCCGCGAACTCTCGGGCGGGCAGCAGCAACGAGTGTTCGTCGCGCGCGCATTGTTCCATCAACCCGAACTGCTCATTCTCGACGAACCGACGTCGGGAGTCGACGTGCGCACGCGTCACGAGGTTCTCCATCTGCTGGCCGACCTGCACGAATCGGGCATGTCCATCGTGCTGACCACGCACGATCTGAACGGCCTCGCGGCCCACCTTCCGCGACTCGTGTGCATGAACACCGACGTGGTGGCCGACGGCCCGCCGCTGCAGGTGTTGAACTCCGGGGTTCTCGAGCGAACCTACGGAGCACCCATGGAGGTTCTGATCCACGGCGGGATGCCGGTGGTGCTCGACCAGGGCAACAACGATGTGGTCCGCCGCCTCGGGGGACTCGGATAGATGTTCGCCGCGGGATTGTTCGAACCCTTCGGGTACCAGTTCTTCAACAACGGTCTCATCGTTGCAACGGTTGCCGGTGCGCTGTGCGGACTGCTCGGCGTGTTCGTGGTTCTGCGCGGCATGTCGTACATCGGGCACGGCCTGTCTCATGCGGTGTTCGGTGGCGCGGCCGCGTCTGCGGTGATGCAGCTCAACTATTTCGTCGGTGCCGGAATCTGGGGAATCGCCTCGGGTGTCATCATCGGTCGCATCGCCCGCCGCCGACTCATCGGAGCCGATGCGGCGATCGGCGTCGTCACCACCGCGTCGTTCGCACTCGGTCTCGCCTTGTTGAACCGGTACGGCCAGGCAAAGAAGAGCATCGAGGCGGTGCTGTTCGGTTCGGTTCTGGGTGTGGAGACGGTCGACATCGTCGCCGTCAGCATCGTGGCGGTGTGTGCGGCGGTCGTCATTTTCGGCCTGTACCGGCACTTTCTCTACGCCACGTTCGACCCCGAGGTGGCGCAGACATCGGGTGTGAAGGTGGCGTGGATCGAGGCGCTCCTGATGGGGCTTCTCTCGCTGACGATTCTCGTCACGATGCGCGTGATCGGCACGCTGCTGATCTCGGCGCTCCTCGTGATCCCGGCATCAATCGCCAGGATGATGACCAACTCGTTCTCGCGCATGTTGTTGATCTCGCCGCTGATCGGGGCCGCGTCTGCTGCATCCGGGATGTATCTGTCGTATCACCTCGACACATCGTCGAGCGCGACGATCATTCTCGTGGGCACCGTCGTGTTCGTGTCCGTCTATGCCTTCACGGGTATTCGCGGCCGCTCACGGATTGCGCACCTTCACCACGTGTGATCGCCGCCTGACCACTGTGTGATCAGGTGGCGTCGCGGATGTTCCATTCCACGCCGTCGGCCGTGTCGCGCACCTCGATGCCGATGTTCACGAATGCATCACGGAGAATGTCCGAGAGGTCGTAGCGCTTCTCGGCTCGCACCGTTGCCCGCACCGTGAGCATCGCCTCGACATACGGCGCAACCACGGCCCGCGGATCGCGCACCCCGCTGACCGCTTCGTCGCCCAGCCGCGAAATCATCGAGCGCAGTTCCTGGCGGCATTGGTCCATCACATCCATCTGCAACGTGTCGGCCGACCATTCGCGCATCGCCTGCTCGAGAGCCAGACACGCGCGAACCGCGCCCTCGGCGTCGCGCCGGTCGAGGGCATCAGAGAACTGGGCGCGACGCAGGGCGAGTTCGTCGCCGAGGCTCGCCGGTGCGGCAGGTGACACCTCGCTGTCGACCAGCGTCGATTGCCCGCCCGGGACAGGCGCGCTCTGGGGGCGCCGGTCGCGACCCCCGTTTGTCGTCGCGCCGTCCAGAAGTGTCCACGGATTCTGCAGCAAAGAAAGAGGCAGTTCGGATCCCGTCGTGTGAACGAACGACTCGCCGCGCAACCGCAGAGTCACGGTGCCGTTGCCGACGACCGTGGCGGTCTCTGTGTCGATGTCGATGACGAGACCCGTGTGCTCGTCGACGCCGAGCACGAACGTGTCGTCGTCGAGCATGGTCTCGAAGAGTCGCAGCCGGGTCTCGCCGAGGTAACAGAATCTCGTGTCGTGATTGCCGCCCTCTGCGTTGTCGTAATGGGGAATCACCGAGGCGTTGATGCCGATCGTCGAGAGCACGTCGAGACCCTCGAGACGTTCGACGTTCTGCCCGACCTTGTAGATCTCGTAGACGGGGACCGTCGCCCTGCCGAGAGTGAGCGCAGCCGCCGACGCGAACGTGACGATGCCTCCCGATGCCAACTTCGACGCGAGAATTCCGGCAATCGGGGAACCGTTCCACTGTCGCAACGCATAGGTGGGGGAGCCCGGACCCGCGAACACGTACTGGGCATCGGCAACCGCACGGATGCCCCGTTCCACCGCCACCGGATCGGCCTCGAGGTGGGTGTCCGTCAAACGCACGAGACCGGCAACCGTGATGTCGATGTTCACCGACGTCTTGAAGTAATCGACGGCGCGCCGCGCGAGCTCGGGTGCGTTCTCCTGGAAACCGTACGGGGTGTCGAGAAGTGCGGCCCGTGCCGGTTGCGGAAGTCTCGCGACGAGAGCGCGGTGCGTCGACACCATGGTGGGCGCCGTCTCGCCGGATCCCATGATCGTGAGCACGCGGGGAAGTGTCATGAGAAGAATCCCGTGCTGATGGCGTCGTCGACGACCGATGCGAAGCGATCGGGGAACTGTGCGTGCAGGTCGTGGTCGGCCGGCTCGAACCACTCTGCACGACCTCTTGCGAGTGTCGCGACTGCATGGGCGACCTGTTTCTTCTTGCTCGCGGTGTGGTCGTCGTTGCCCTTCGCCGCCGGGGTGAAGAGGATCGGAACCGTGATCTGCGACCACAACCGTGAGGGTGCGTGTTCCCACAGACCCCGCAGCACAGTCATGTGCCGGTCACGCGTGAGCCACGGACGGATCGTTCCGTCGGGGAGTCTTTCCATGTTGTGCATCTGGCCGTCGATTGCTTCTTCGGTCCAGTCGGGATGAGCCGCGCGGATGTAGGAACGCAGTCGTTCGTATTTCATCCCGGCGATCGCCGGCGGGCTGAGGGTGCGCGCGCACTCTTCCCACTCGGGAAACGCACGGGCGAGATCGATGGTGCCTCCGTCGACGGCAACGGCACCGCAGATTCTGTCGCCGTGTCGGTGCGCGACTTCCACGACGATGTTGCCGCCCCACGACTGACCGATGACGAGAGGCTTCGTCGCACCGCCGTACCCGGGAAGAGCATCGAGAACGTCGGCGACGTCGTCTGCCACCTCGTGCATCGAATACCCGTGGTCGGGCTTGTCGCTCAGGCCGTGACCGCGAAGGTCGACCGCCGTGACCGCGTGCCCCATGCGCGCAAGGATCCGGGCTGCGCCGTCCCAGAGTCGGGCGTTCGAGGCGAGTCCGTGCACGAGCAGCAGCGGAAGGCCGGGCGAGTTCTCGACGCTCGACCACACGACGGTTCTCAGCGACACGCCGTCCCGGAGGGTGACGGAGCCGGTGGCGGGAGAAATGGTCACCCTCTCAGTGTCGCAGGGGAATCGCCGGATTCTGCACCCGAATCGCAACCGGTTGCGGCGGGCGAATAGGGTCGGACAACAACCTTTAGGAGGAACCATGAAGTTGTCGATGGGTCTCGGATACTCGGGCGGATTCAAAGAAGGCGTCGAGCAGGTCGTCAAACTGGAAAAGGCAGGTCTCGACCAGGTGTGGATCGCCGAGGCGTACAGCTTCGATGCGATCTCGCAGGTCGGCTACATCGCCGCAAAGACCGAACGCATCGAGATCGGCACGGGCATCGTGAACGTGTACAGCCGCACCGCGGCACTCATGGCGATGACCGCGGCGGGATGTGACTTCGTCAGTGACGGCCGGTTCATTCTCGGTCTCGGCGCGTCGGGTCCGCAGGTGATCGAGGGATTCCACGGCGTTCCCTACGAAAAGCCGATGCAGCGCATCAAGGAATACATCGAGGTGTGCCGCAAGGTGTGGGCGCGCGAGGAGCCGCTGAAGTACGACGGCAAGACCGTGCAGGTTCCGTTGCCCGCAGGTCAGGGAACCGGACTCGGAAAGCCGCTGAAGATCATCAACCATCCGGTGCGCAAGGACATCCCGATCTGGTGGGCGTCGCTGAAGGACAAGAGTGTCGAGGCGACGGCCGAGATGGCAGACGGCTGGCTGCCGATCATGTTCTACCCCGAGCGCTATCACAACGTGTGGGGCGACCAGTTGAAGGCGGGTCTCGCAAAGCGCGACCCGAACCGTCCGCGTCTCGACATTTCTGCGGGCGGCATGCTCGCCATCGACGAGAAGTTGACCGGCGACGAGCAGACGAAGATTCTCGACCGTGCACGTCCGAACATGGCCCTGTACGTGGGTGGCATGGGTGCACGCGGGAAGAACTTCTACAACGACGTCTGCCGTGACTACGGCTTCGAGAAGGAGGCCGTCGAGATTCAGGACCTCTACCTCGACGGAAAGAAGGACGAAGCGGCGTCGAAGATCCCCGGAGAGTGGATTCTGAATGCGAACCTCGTGGGCAGCCCCGGATTCGTGAAGGAACGAATCGCTGCGTACAAGGAAGCCGGCGTCACCGTGCTGTCGGTGAATCCGGTCGGCCCCGACCCCGTCGGTCAGATCGAAAAACTGCGCGCCATCGTCGACGCCTGATCGTGTCGCCGCTGACCGTCAACAGGGTTGCGGCGGGCTGGGAGCCCGTGCGCGATGCATTTCTCGAGGGCTTCGAGAAGGGTGAGGAGCACGGCGCCCAGGTTGCGGTGTACCACCGCGGTTCGTGCGTGGTCGATCTTGTCGGAGGCTGGCAGGACAAGGACCACACCGTTCCGTACGGAGAGGACGCCCTGCAGGTGGTGTTCTCGACGACAAAAGGGATCACGTCGATCGCCGTTGCAATGTGCGTGGAAGAGGGACTTCTCGACTACGCCGAGAAAGTCGCAACGTACTGGCCGGAGTTCGCCGCACACGGCAAGGGCGACATCACCGTTGCACAGTTGTTGTCGCACCGCGGGGGTCTGTACACGGTCGACGGCCCCATCACGCTCGAAGAGGCGTTGCACTGGGACACCGTCATCGAGAGGTTGGCCGCCACGGCGCCGCGCTTTCCCGTCGACTCTGCCCACGGCTACCACGCGATCACGTTCGGCTGGCTCGCGGGCGAGCTCGTGCGTCGGGTCACGGGCAAGAGCATCGGTGCATTCGTGCGCGACCACATCGCCACCCCGCTGAATGCTGAGTTCCACATCGGGCTCCCCGAACAGCTCGAACCACGCGTCGCTCGATTGCTCGCGCACCCGATCCCGAAGTTTCCGCCGGACATCGCGAAAATCATGATGGAGCGAAGCGCCCCGGGCACCCGCGGCGCAGAGGCACTCAGTGTGAACGGTGCGTTCGGTCAGGGCGCATTCAACAAGCCAGAGGTGCATCGAGCCGAGATTCCCGGCGCAAACGGAATCGGCAACGCCCGTTCCCTCGCGCGCATCTACGCCGCCACGCTCGGCGACGTCGACGGGGTGCGGTTGATCGGCGACGCCGTGCGAACGCGCGCCACGACGAACAACACCCCCGACGGCGAGATGGACCTCGTCCTCGTCTCCGAGACCGTGTTCGCGATGGGATTCATGTTGCACTGCGAACGCTCGAACTTCTCCGGACCCGGTGCGTTCGGCCACAACGGTGCGGGCGGGTCGGTCTCGTTTGCGGACCCGCACCGCGACATGGGATTTTCCTACGTGATGAACACGATGATGACGGTCTACGACGAGGATCCGCGACGGTCGCGACTCGTCACCGCGGCTGCCCGTTGCGCAGACTCCGCCTGATGCTCGTCGTTGCCCACAGATAGGTCACCGATGCGCATGCGGCTGCGCATGCAAACACGATGATTGCGGGTCGCACCCCGAACACCTGCGAGGTGAGACCGGCGAGAATGCTCGTGACGCCGATCATCATGTTCACGAGCGCCATGTCTCCGGCGAGGACCCTGCCGCGCACGTGGTCGGGTGACTGCATCTGCAGACCGAGAGTCGAGAGTGTCCATTGGGCGCCGCCGCTGAGGTGGGCGAGAGCAACGAACACGGCCGCAACACCGAGCATCGGGCTCATCGCCGCACAGAGATAGCACGCGCTGAACAGCAGCCCCGCCACACCGCAGACGCGGAGAAGTTTTTCCATGTCGCGCCCGGCGATGCGGGCACCGATGATGGGGCCGAGACCGCTTCCGATCCCGCGCACACCGATGAGAAGACCACGGCCGGAGTCACCCGCGTTGAACACGTTGCTCGCAAGAACCGCCAACTGGCTGACGATTCCCGCCCCCACGGCGAACGTCATCTTCGAGCACAAGAGGGCGAGTATCACTTTGTCCTGTCGGGCGACGTGCACCGCTTCCTTCATGTCGGCGAGCGGACGCGCACGGGTCGCGGTTGCCTTCTGCGTGTCGTGGCTCTGCATCTTCTTGCGGACGCCGGCGAACAGAAGTGCCGCCACCACGAAGGTGACCGCGTCGGCGACGAATGCCGCGTCGCGACCGAAGACGCTCGCGAACACGCCACCGAGTGCCGCGCCGACGGCGAGCATGATTCCCCAGGTGCTCCCGAACAGCGCATTGGCCCTGCGCAGATCTTCTTCGTTGTCGACCAGGTTGGGGATTGCGGCACCGCTCGCCGGACCCACGAACGACGCAAGACCGGCAATCGCGCACTGCGCCACGAATGTCACCCAGATGCCGACAACCGAATGCAGAAGCATCAGCATCGCCGCACCCGCCTGCAGCACCGACACCAGCACGAGGATCCTGCGCCGGTCGAACCTGTCGGCGAACGAACCGGCAATCGGCGACATGACGAGACCGGGAATCGTCATCGACACGAGCACGAGAGAGACGAGAAAGCGCGAGTTGGTGGTGTCCTCGACGAGGCCGGCCATCGCGACGAATGTGAACCAGTCGCCGAGGAACGACACCACCTGCGCGACGAACACGAGTCGAATGTCGCGGTTGCGTCGCAGCAGAGAAATCATGGCTGTCCGAGACTACGACCCGCGCCGACCGCCAATGGTGAATGACTACCGCAGCGAGTCGAGGCGTTCGAACACCGCTCGCGCCTCGGTCATGATCTCGTCGACGACCTGACGTGCGGGCTTGATCTCGTCGATCGCACCGACGGCCTGTCCGATCGCCATGAACGCACGGTTCGTGTCGAGTTCGACGTCGGGGCCGACGCCGAGATGGTGGATTCCTGCCTGGATCGTGGCGATCGCCTGACCGGGGAATCCCTGAAGCTCGTCGGGATGCTCGTCGAAGTACTGGGTCCACTCGGTGCGCGCGACGCGACATGTCTTGCCGGTGTAGGCCTTGCTGATCACGGTGTCGTCCTCGGCCATCCCGAGCATCTTTTCCTTGTAGCCACGCCCCGTGTGTGCTTCGTGGGTCGCGATGAATTTGGTGCCGATCCACACGCCCTCGGCGCCGAGCGCGAGTGCGGCGACGAGGCCCCGACCGTCGAAGATGCCGCCGGCGGCCACGACGGGCACCTTCCCCTCGACTGCGTCGACGACCTGCGGCACGAGGGCCATGGTCGCAACAGTTCCGGTGTGGCCACCTGCTTCGGTTCCCTGCGCAACGACGAAGTCGCACCCGCTCGCGACGGCGGCCGTCGCATGGCGAACCTTGCCGCACATCGATCCGACGAGGATGTTGTGGCGGTGCAGTTCGTCGATGATCTCGCGCGGCACCCCGAGGCCCGCGACGTAGATGCTGGCTCCGCCCTCGATGATGGCTTTGAGGTTGCGCTCGATGGAATCGGGCGATGCGGTCAACAGGTCGACGCCGAAGGGCTTGTCGGTGAGAGTGCGGACACGTGCCATCTCCGAGACGAGGAGATCGGTGCTCATCGGGGCCGCGCCGAAGGTGCCGATGCCGCCGGCTTCGGACACGGCGGCGACCAGATCGCTGTACGACACGCCGCCCATGCCGGCGAGCATGATCGGCAGTTCGATGTTCAACATTTCGGTGAGGCGCGTCTTCATGACCCCAACCGTAGTGCCGCGTTATTTGCGGTATGCACCCGGGCGTTTCAGGAAACTCCGGTGCCACCTGCGCGGAGTGAACGCCACCGCGCGGGGTTCGTCCTCGAACATCCATCTCACGAAGTTGCGGCGGGTCCATGCATTCGCATTGACGAGGGCCAGCACCATGCGCGCCACCCGGGGAGACGCGAGAAGTCTGCCGAGAACAACAGACATGCGGTGGTCGGCCAGCAACGTGCGGTCGAGTGCGCGCGAGTAGAGGTGTCTCACGTGTGCCGAGTCGCCGCCGTCGTTGATGGCGTGTGCCGCCGCGATTCCCGTCTCGAGAGCCTGCCCGATGCCCTCGCCGGTGAGAGTGTCGGTTGCGCACACCGCATCACCGACGAACAACACGCGCCCCGACGAACGCACTGCCGAGTCGATGCGGGCGGGGATCGGCCACGCGGTGTGACGACCCTCCGGTGCGAAGTGCGGACCGAGTGCATCGACAATGTGCGGACGCGTCATCAGGTCGCGCCACACCTCGTTCATGTACTGCACGCTCTTGTCGTTCGTGCGCAGAATGCCGAATCCGAAGTTCACGCGGTTGTTCGGCAGGGGGAACGACCACGCATAACCGGGAAGCAGGTCGTCGTCGAACCACACGTGCAGACGACGGGTTGCCGGTCCCGTCACGTTGCCGATGTACTGACGGAACGCGTGCCATTCACCGAGATACCCGGGGGTCGACAGGCCGAGCGTCTTGCGCACGGGCGACCACATGCCGTCGGCGGCGACGAGATAGTCGGCCGTGATGTCGCCGAGGTTCTCGACCGTGACCGTCACCGCATCGGCGTCGTTGCGGCCGACATCGATGAACGCAGAGTTCTCGTGCACGGCGATTCCGCGTTCGCGGCACATCTGCACGAGCACGTTGTCGATCTGCATGCGGGGGGCGATGGCCGCGAACAATCCGAGATCGTCCGGCAACGGGAGATCGATGTTCTTCCCCGAGGGAGACCGCACGACGATGTCGTGGCACTCGGTGAAGTCGGGAACCCGACGGGGATCGAACCCCAGCGACTCGAGAACGCGCAGAGCATTCGTCGTGAGCCCGTCGCCGCAACATTTGTCCCGTGGAAACACCGCCTTGTCGACAACCGTGACCTCGTGCCCGAGGTCGAGGAGAGTCATCGCGCACGCGGCGCCCGCGGGGCCGGCTCCGATGACGAGGACCTTGTGTGACACGAAAGTGAGGCTAGGACTCCGTCGGGCTAGGTGCGCTGTGACACCAGTTCGTAGTATCGAGAAGGGCGCCACGGGGTGCCACAAGTGAACGTAAGGAGCCGTCATGGCGAAAATGTGTGAAGGTCGCGTCGCAGTTGTCACGGGCGCAGGTCGCGGAATCGGTCGTGAACATGCGTTGAGCCTGGCAAGCCAGGGCGCAAAGGTGGTCGTGAACGACCTCGGCGGGAACGTCGACGGCAGCGGTGGCGACGTGAGCCCCGCCCAGTCGGTGGTCGACGAGATCAAGGGAATGGGCGGCGATGCAGTCGCAAACGGCGACGACATCTCTTCGTGGGAGGGCGCACAGCGCCTCATCAACACCGCCATCGAGACGTTCGGCGACATCAACATCGTGGTGAACAACGCGGGCATCCTGCGCGACCGCATGCTCACGAACATGACCGAGGAAGAGTGGGACGCGGTCATCAAGGTGCACCTCAAGGGCACATTCGGGCCGAGCCGCTGGGCCGCCGCCTACTGGCGCGAGCAGGCCAAGGCCGGCAAAGAGGTGTACGGCCGCATCATCAACACGACATCGGTGTCGGGCATCTACGGCAACATCGGTCAGACGAACTACGGCGCCGCAAAAGCCGGAATCGCATCGTTCACCGTGATCGCTGCGCTCGAGCTCGCACGTTTCGGCGTCACCGTGAACGCGGTTGCCCCGGTCGCGCTCACGCGCATGACCGAAGGTCTGGGCAACGCACCCGAGACCGATGAAGAGCGCGAGATGCGTTCACCCCGTTGGATTGCCCCGATCGTGACATGGCTCGCCGGCAGCGAGGCCGGCCATGTGACCGGCCGCGTGTTCGAGGCGAGCGGACAGACACTGGCAATTGCCGAGGGCTGGCACCGCGGGCCCAGCGTGTCGCCGATCGACGACCCCACCAAGTTGGGCCCCGTTGTGGCGGACATGCTGGCGAAGGCACGCCCGAATGCAGGCATGGACGGGCGCGACGGTTCGTACCCGCAGAACACTCTCAACAAGAAGTAATCACCACAGGTCACAGGGGGAACACCAATGGCACTGAATCCAGCAGCAGTCGGATCGGTCGGCGAGCCGTACCAGATCTCGTGGACATCGAAGGACTCTCTTCTCTACGCAGTGAGTCTGAATGTCAGTTCTGACCAACTCGCGTACGTCACCGAGAACTCGACCGGCGTCACGCAGAAGGCTCTTCCGACGATGCCGGTGGTGCTCGGTTCGGGTCAGGGTGGTCCGAACTCGAACCCGATGCGCAACGTGGGCGAGTTCAACTTTGCGAACCTCGTGCACGCCTCGCAGGCAATCACGTTGCACCAGCCGTTGCCCGTCGAGGGAACCGCCACGGTGCAGAGCAAGGTCGTCGCGATGTACGACAAGGTGAAGGCAGCAGTCATCGTGACCGAAGCCGAGGCGACCGATGCAGCGGGTAAGCCGTTGTACTCGACACGGTCGTCGGTGTTCATTCGCGAGGCCGGTGGATTCGGTGGCGAGCGTGGCCCGAGCGGCGCCGTGAACGAGCCGCCCGCATCGGCGCCCGACCACGAGATCACGTTCCAGACCACGCCCGACCAGGCGTTGCTCTACCGCCTGAACGGCGACCGCAACCCGTTGCATTCCGACCCGAATCACCCCGCGGTGAAGGCCGGCGTGTTCCCGCGCCCGATCCTGCACGGCCTCTGCACGTACGGGTTCACGGGTCGTGCGTTGCTGAATGCGATGTGCGGCGGCGATGCAGATCGCTTCAAGCACATCGAGGGTCGCTTCGCGTCACCGGTGTTCCCGGGCGACGCGCTCACCATCAAGATCTGGAACAGCGGTGCCGGTGAGGCACTGTTCGAGACCTTCGTCGGCGACCGCAAGGTCATCGACCAGGGCCTCGTTCGTTTCAGCTGAACAACGTCCAGTCGTCGGCTTTGCGACCGCGCAGTTCGTCGTAGTCGACCTCGACGCACGTGATGCCGCGTGACTCTGCAAGCGTGCGTGCCTGGGGCTTGATGCTCTGCGCAACGAACATTCCGCGCAACGGAGTCAATGTGGGGTCGTTCGCGAGATCGGCGAGGTAGCGGGTGAGTTGTTCGACGCCGTCGATTTCGCCGCGTCGCTTCACTTCGATCACCACCGTGTTGCCGTTCGGGTCCTTGCACAGAATGTCCACCGGGCCCAACGCGGTGTAGTGCTCGCGACGCAACAACACGAGGCCCGGTTCCATCACCTCGGGGGATGCGGCGAGAAGTTCCTGCAGTTGTTTCTCGACGCCGTCCTTCTCGAGACCGGGGTCGTCGCCCAGTTCGTGTGCCGTGTCGTGAAACACCTCGTGGAAGGTGATGGTCATCGCCTCACCCTTGGGGTTGCGCACGACCCAATGGTCGGTGTTGTCCTCGACCGTGTTGGGGGAGTTCATCCAGTTCAGCGGCTTGTACGCCCCGCCGTCCGAATGGATCGCCACGCACCCGTCGGCCTTCACCATCACGAGTCGCACGGCCTCCGGCAGCCGCGTCTCGAGTCGTCCCGCATATTCCACGGTGCACCGGGCGATGATGATTCTCACGCCTTCATTCTCGCCGACGAACCCCGACGACGAGAAAGCGTCAGCCGACGAGGTGTTCCTTCATGCGCTTCTGGATGAGTTCCCGACGGCGCTGCAGTTCGCGGTAGGTGAGCGACTCGGTCGATTCGTCGACCCCGAGGCTGTTCTTCACGCTGGTGAGGTCGATCTGGAAGGCGCTCTGGTCCATTCCGAGCTCGCGGAACAGACGCTCGCCGTGCCGCTGCGTGAACACCATGGTGATGTTGGTGAGCTCGGCAATGATGTCGAGGTCCGGGGCAAGCCGGGCAATCGCGCCGTCGAGGAACACCATGTTCTTCACGTACAACATCAGTTCCTTGGGCAGTTTCGCGCCGTACGCGAGCAGCGACTTCACGATGCGCTGCACTTCCTGCACCAATTCCTCGCCATTCAGCGTGGTGGGGTCGACGGGTTGGTCGAGTTTCAGGTCGACGATCACGGCATCGATGTCGGTGTCCTTCGGCAGTGCACCGAGGTCGCGCAGCGCAGCAACCTGACCACGCAGGTCATTGGTGGTCGCCCCCAGCATCAGACGCATGAACGCCATCCGTCGCGCATGGGTGAGTCGGCCGACGATGCCGAAGTCGAGCAATGCAGTGCGACCGTCGCCGAGCACGAACAGGTTGCCCCCGTGTAGGTCGCCGTGGAACACCCCGTGGATGAGAGCGCCCTCCATGAACGAGATCATTCCTTGACGGATCACGTCTTCGGTGTTGATGCCGGCGGCCTGCATGCCCTCGACGTCGTCAAAGTTGAAGCCCTGCAGTTTTTCCATCACCAACACGCGACGTGTCACGAGAGACGGGTGCGGTCGCGGCACCAGGTACGACTCCTGGTTCAGGTCGTGCAGCATCGAGGCGACGTCGACCATGTTGCTCGCTTCCATGCGGAAGTCGAGTTCCTCGACGATGGTTTCTGCGAACAGTTCGACGAGTGCCGGCGGGTTGGCGAGTGCCGCCACTTTGATGCGACCGATCATGAACGGTGCAAGCCACGCCATCACGCGAAGGTCCTGGCGCACCAGCATCGACACCGACGGACGCTGCACTTTCACCACCACGTCTTCACCGGTGAGCAACGTCGCGCGGTGCACCTGTGCGATCGAGGCGGCAGCAAGCGATGTCTTCTCGAACGCTGCAAACACGTCCTCGATGCGCGCACCGAGATCCTGTTCCACCGTCGTGCGCACCGAATCCCACGGTTCGGGCGGAACCTGATCGCGGCACCGTTTGAACTCGTCGACCAATTCGGAGGGAAAGAGACCTTCTCCGCTGGAGATGATCTGTGCGAGCTTGATGTAGGTGGCGCCGAGGCGTTCGATGGCGTGGCGAAGACGCAGCGACAGGTACGCGCGTGATTCTTCGGGCGTGGCGAACCGGTTGCGTTTCTTTTTCCAGAACCAGGGCAGAAGTGCCCACCCGAGGCGGCTCACCACCACGAGAAGTCTCTTCACGGGCGGCAATCTGCGCGACCGAATGAGGTGCGGGACCTCGCGTTGTGCCTGCTCGCGCAGAACGACTGCGACCCGCGACCACGAAATGGTGTCACGGTCGAGCACCCATGGACCGGCCCCGGAGAAGTTTCCCCAGTCGAGGTCGGCAGAGAGGCGTGTCATGTGTCCAAGTCTGCCGTTCGCATTCTCGAACGACGGGCGACATGGGACACAATGAACCCGGGAATAAGGAGGCGACATGTCGAACGGCCCGTTGCACGGGGTGCGCGTTGTGGAGATGGGTGTCTGGGTCGCCGGTCCGGCGGTCACCGGCATCATGGCCGACTGGGGTGCCGACGTCATCAAGGTGGAGCCACCGACCGGGGACCCTCAGCGATCGGTGTTCGGCGCGCTCGGTGTCGCCGACCAGCAGGGAGTGCCCCCATTCGAGATCGACAACCGGGGAAAGCGTTCGGTTGTTCTCGATCTGAGGGAAGAATCGGGTCTCGACGCGATGATGAACCTGTTAGCCGATGCAGATGTGTTCGTCACGAATGTTCGCCCGGGCGGTCTTGCTCGGCTCGGGCTCGACTCCGAGACGCTGACCGCACGTTTCCCACGACTGATCTACGGCATCATCACCGGCTACGGCCTGAATGGACCCGATGTCGACCGTGCCGGCTACGACATCGGTGCGTTCTGGTCGCGATCCGGGCTTGCGCACACCACGGTTGCACCCGACGAACTTCCGCCCGCGCTTCGCAGCGGCCAGGGGGATCACACCACCGGTCTCGCACTGGCAGCCGGCGTGACGACTGCATTGTTCGACCGCGAACGCACGGGGAAGGGACGACTCGTGTCGACGAGCCTGTTGCGCACGGGAATGTACACACTCGGTTGGGACATCGGTGTGTACCTGCGATTCGGAAAGAGACAGAGCACGAAGACCAACCGAGCGAATCCCGCACCGCAGATGAACTGCTACCGGTGCTCCGACGGTCGCGCGTTCTGGTTGCTCGGCCTCGAGGCGGACCGTCACTTCCCGGGGTTGCTGAAGGCAATCGGACGAGAAGAACTCGCCGACATCGAGAAATTCGGGAATGCGCGCGCACGATCGATCAACGCTGCCGAGTTCACCGCACTGCTCGACGAGCACTTTGCCACAGACACCTACGAGCACTGGACATCGAAATTCGACGAACACGATGTGTGGTGGGCGCCCCTCAACTCGATTGCCGAGGTGGTGAACGATGAGCAGGCCATTGCGTCGGGTGCGTTCGTCGACATGACGCCGCAGCCCGGTGAAGCGCCGTACCGCGCGGTCAACACGCCGGTCGACTTCGCGGGGTACGAACCCACCTACGGCCCGGTGCCCCGGCTGGGGGAACACGAACCGCGCTGGTGATCAGTCGTTTCGCGGGTCGCGGCCCCAGATCGACATGAGAACGTCGTCGGTGTACTCGGGTCGACACACGAAGAAGTCGGGCAGCCAGGTGTCGGAGTCGTTGTACTCGAGCGGCGATCCGTCGAGCCGGCTCGCGTGCAGGCCCGCCGCCATCGCAACCGCGGCGGGGGCGGCGGTGTCCCACTGGTGCATGCCGCCGTCGTGCACGTAGATGTCGGCTTCGCCCATCACGATCGACATCGTCTTTGCACCCGCACTGCCGAGCCGGAACGCATCGCAGTCCATGTTCTCGGCGACCAGAATCGCCGCGTACGGCGCACGGTTGCGCGACGTGACAAGCCGGGGTTTCGTTCCGGTCTTCGGCGGCAGAACGGGGGAGGGATCCGTGGCGAAAACGGTCTTGATGCTCGGCAGCGACACGGCTCCGGCGGTGAGCGCACCGACAACACCCGCGGCGGCTTCCCACAACGCGATGTGCACGGCCCAGTCGGCGCGACCCTCGCCGTATTCATTGGTGCCGTCGAGCGGATCGACGATCCACACTCGCTTCGCGGTCACGCGCTTTCTGTCGTCGTAGCCCTCTTCCGAGAGAACCGCATCGTCGGGGCGCAACGCGCGGAATGCCTCCATGAGGAAATTGTGCGCGAGCATGTCACCCGAATCCTTCAGCTGCCACATCGACACGTTGCCCCGGTCGATTAGTTCATCGCGATGGGCGACGAGAAGGTCACCGGTGTGTTTCGCCAGCTCGGTCGCGAGTTCGGCGTCGGAGAGTCCGCGCCACGAATCGAACAGGGTCTCGTTGGTCACGACTGTCCGCGGGTGAGGTCGATGGCATCGCGTATCAGCGCCCGCACCTCGGATTCGTCTGCCCCCGACTGCACGAGGAGTTGCACCCGTTGTTCGACTCGTTCGGCCAGCACCTCGTTGAACGCGTCGATGCGCTTGGTCGATGTCACCGCAGACACCGCGATCAACACGAGTGCGGCAACGGCCGTGATCATGCCGAAGGTCAGCACCCACCCCTCGTTGTTGCCGCGAATCGACGACACGATGATGGCGGGAATCCCCGCGAGAAACAGAGCAAAGCAGGTGCCTTTGATGAACTTCAGCGACACCGGGGTCACCTCGACAGCGGCTTGTACTTGATGCGGTGCGGCTGTTCCGCGGCGGCGCCGAGCTCCTTGCGTCGCCACGACTCGTATTCGCTGAAATTGCCCTCGAACCAGCGCACCTGGCTGTCGCCCTCGAAGGCGAGAACATGGGTTGCGATGCGGTCGAGGAACCAGCGGTCGTGGCTGATGACCACGGCACAACCGGGGAAATTCTCGAGAGCATCCTCGAGCGCGCGCAGCGTGTCGACGTCGAGGTCGTTCGTCGGTTCGTCGAGCAGCAGCACGTTGCCGCCGCGCTTCAGGACCTTCGCGAGATGCACGCGGTTGCGTTCGCCACCCGACAGATCGCCGACGAGTTTCTGTTGGTCGGCACCCTTGAAGTTGAAGCTGGCGACGTATGCGCGTCCGTGGATCTCGCGGCCGCCGACCTTCATGTGCTCGACGCCCTCGGTGATTTCTTCGTAGACGGTCTTGGTCGGGTCGAGAGAGTCGCGGTTCTGGTCGACGTAGCTCAGTTGCACGGTGTCGCCGATGCTGACGGTTCCCGAATCGGGAGCCTGCTGGCCGGTGAGCATCGCGAACAACGTCGACTTGCCGGCGCCGTTCGGTCCGATGATGCCGACGATGCCCGCAGGAGGCAACGAGAACGACAGGTTCTCGATCAGCAGTCGATCGCCGAACCCCTTCGATAGGTTCTCGACCTTGATCACGTTGTCTCCGAGACGCGGGCCGGCCGGGATGTTGATCTCGAGTTTGTCGGGTCCGCGTTCGGCGGCCATGGCCTCTGCGTGCAGCTTGTCGTAGGCGGCGAGTCGCGCCTTGCCCTTTGCCTGGCGCGCCTTGGGCGACATCTTCACCCACTCGAGTTCGCGCTGCAGGGTGCGCTGGCGGTTGTCGCTCTGTTTCTCCTCGGCTGCGAGACGTGCCTGCTTCTGTTCGAGCCACGACGAGTAGTTGCCCTCGAACGGGAAGCCACGGCCGCGGTCGAGTTCGAGGATCCATTTGGCCACGTTGTCGAGGAAGTAGCGGTCGTGCGTGATCGCGACGACAGTGCCGGGGTATTCCTTCAGGAATCTCTCCAGCCAGTCGACGCTTTCTGCGTCGAGGTGGTTCGTCGGTTCGTCGAGCAACAACAGGTCGGGGCGCGACAGCAACAACCGGCACAGCGCGACCCGTCGGCGTTCGCCACCCGAGAGCGTGGTGACATCGGCGTCGTTCGGCGGGCAGCGAAGCGCGTCCATCGCGATCTCGACGTTCCGGTCGAGACTCCACGCGTCGGCAGCGGCGATCTTGTCCTCGAGTTCTGCCTGCAGCGCACCGACCTTTTCGTAGTCGGCATCGGGGTCGCCCCACATTGCCATCACTTCTTCGTAGCGGGTGAGCATGTCGCGGATCGGCGCCACGCCGTCCATCACGTTGTCGAGGACGTTCTTTGCCGGGTCGAGCTGCGGTTCCTGCTCGAGCAAGCCGACGGTGAACCCGGGGGTGAGACGGGCCTCGCCCGAGTACCCGTCATCGAGGCCGGCCATGATGCGCAGGAGGCTCGATTTTCCGCTGCCGTTCGAGCCGATGACGCCGATTTTTGCCCCCGGATAGAAGGACAAAGAGATGTTCTCGAGAATGGTGCGGTCGGGCGGATAGAACCGCGCCAGCTTGTAACAGGTGTAGATGAACTCGTGCGCCATGACCCTCTCGAGGTTAGTTGGGCACGGTTGATTCCACCCTTCCCGCAGGGTTTGGGGGTAATTTGACATTCACGCCCATCTCGGGCCCTCACACAAGGGGACACATCATCATGAACGCAGCGTCACTCTTTGACCAGACCGCCATCGGCAATTTCTGGTTCCGCTACCTCCACATTCTCGCGGGCATCACCTGGATCGGGTTGTTGTACTACTTCAACCTCGTGCAGGTGCCCGGTCTCGCCGCCTACGGCGACGAAGGAAAGGCCCGCAACATCACGATCACACAGATCGCCACCCGCGCTCTGTGGTGGTTCCGTTGGGCCGCGATCGCAACGCTGGCAACCGGTCTCCTCATCACCGCCATTGTTCCCGATTACATGAAGGACTTCATGAATCACCCGGGCAGCGACCCGGCAAACGCAAAGAATGCCGGGATCTCGGTCGGCATGCTGCTCGGAATCACCATGGCGGCGAACGTGTGGATGATCATCTGGAAGAACCAGAAAGTCGTCATCGCCAACGCAACGAACGTGCTGAACGGCGGAGAAGCAAACCCCGATGCCGCAACTGCGGGGCGTCGCGCCATGCTCGCATCACGCCAGAACATGATCTTCTCGGTGTCGATGCTGTTCTACATGGTCGCTTCGGCGCACTTCATCGAGAACCGCGACCTCTTCTCCGCAACCTCGGGCGAGGCGAACACCTTCCTGATCATCGCGGTGGTCATCGGAGCGCTTCTCCAGTTGAACGCTCTCGGAAAGTTCGGCGGCATCAAGGCCGGTAACAAGACCCTCGTGATCTACGAGAGCCACAAGAACGCGATCATCACCGGTGTGGTGCTGTGGGCGGTGCTGTTCGTTCTCAGCATCGTCATCATGGGCGCCTGACCACGAAGAACTCACAAACAAAAAGGGCCGTCCCGGGAGGGTCGGCCCTTTTTGTTTTTCGCAATCGACTCACTCGACGGTGAGTGTGGCCTTCATGTTGCCGTGTCCGGGGACGTCGCACAGCAGCGTGTATTCGCCCGGCTCGAGGGTGACGGTGCCCGAATCGACGTCTCCCTTGTTGTTGACCTCGAGTTTGAAGGTGCCGACCTTCTCGTCACCCTTTGCGACGATCAACGTGTGGCGCATGGAGTCCTCGTTGACGTAACCGATGGTGATGTCGCCGGCAGGGATCGGGCCGTATTCGTCGGCGTCGAACTGCAGTCCCGCCACGGCATTCACCACGAGTGCACCTGCGGGCACGGTGTCGGCGGGTTCGCTTGACCCGGAGCCACCACACGCCGAGAGTGCGAGGACGAGGGCTGTGACCAGGGGGAGGGCTCGTTTCATGAGACCGAATTTACTGTCCGTGAGGGCACAAAGAGAGGGCTCGACGGTGACGGCGAAGTACCATTCGTCACGCGGACAACGGCGTCCGCGGTGCCTCCGCGGGCATCTCATCACCCTTCGGGGACACGATCTGAGGCGACAAAATGGCCGACTTAGCAGACCGCACGCAGGACTTCGGAGCCAACTCGTGGCTCGTCGAGGAGATGTACGAACAGTTCCGTACCGATCCTGCATCCGTGAGCGAGGCATGGCGCGAGTTCTTCAGTGATTATCGCGGCGCCGCAGAGACAACCCAGCCCGTCGCCCCGTCGACACCGAGCACCCCGCCGGTGGCATCACCATCTCCGGCCGCGCCCCCCGTGGCTGCACCGTCGACACCCGCACCGGTCGCGGTGCCGTCCGACGTGTCACCCGAACCGATTCGCGGCGTCGGTGCCGCAATCGTCACCAACATGGAAAAGAGCCTGTCGGTTCCGACCGCGACGAGTTTCCGTAACGTGCCCGCTCGTCTGCTCGAGGTGAACCGCAAGCAGATCAACGACTATCGCTCGCGCCACGGACTCTCGAAGGTGTCGTTCACCCACATCATCGCGTACGCGATCGTCCGCGCCGTCGCCGATGCAGTGCCGAACATGCGCAACGCCTACACCATCGACGCCGACGGAAAGCCCCAGATCATCCGCAACCCGCACGTGAACGTCGGTCTCGCCGTCGACGTCGACAAGGGCGACGGCACCCGCAACCTGGTGGTTCCCGTGCTGCGCGAGGCAGACACGATGTCGTTTGCCGGCTTCCTCGTCGCCTACGACGAAATCATTCGCAAGGTGAAGAACAACAAGTTGACGATCGCCGACTTCCAGGGCGCCAACGTGTCGATCACGAACCCCGGCACCATCGGCACGGTGCAGTCCGTGCCGCGTTTGATGCCGGGCCAGGGTGTCATCGTCGGTGTCGGCACCATCGACTACCCGGCTGAGTTCCAGGGCGCCGACGAGACCAACCTGAATGCTCTCGGTGTGTCGAAGGTGGTCACCGTCACGAGCACGTACGACCATCGCATCATCCAGGGTGCCGAGAGCGGATTGTTCCTGAAGCGCGTTCACGAGTTGCTGCTCGGCGAGCACCATTTCTACGACGACCTGTTCCGCAGTCTCGAGATCCCGTACCAGGCGGTGCAGTGGGCATCCGACGTCTCGCCGATGAACCGCGAAGAGACGATGATGCACAAGCAGATGCAGGTGAGCCTGTTGGTGCGGTCGCACCGCGTGCGGGGTCATCTGATCGCCGATCTCGATCCGTTGCGCTGGAAAGAGCCGCAGTTGCCCCGCGAGCTCGATCCCGCAAACTACGGACTCACCATCTGGGACCTCGAGAGGGAGTTCCTCACCGGCGGAGTCGCAGGCAGCACGAAGATGAAGCTCGACGAGTTGCTCGGGGTGCTGCGCGACGCGTACTGCCGCACCATCGGTGTCGAGTACATGCACATCCAGGACACCGACGAACAGCGGTGGATCCAGTCGAAGATGGAGGGCGTCACCTTCACCCCGACGCTCGACGAGAAACTCCGCATCCTCGAACGGCTGAACGCGGCAGAAGCCTTCGAGAAGTTCCTCGCGACCAAGTACGTCGGCACGAAGCGGTTCGGCCTCGAGGGGGCCGAGTCGATGATCCCGATGGTCGACGAGATTCTGTGCTCGGCCGCAGACGACGGCATGCACGGTGTCGTCTTCGGCATGCCGCACCGCGGTCGACTGAACATGCTCGTCAACGTGATGGGCAAGGACTATTCGCAGCTCTTCAAGGAATTCGAGGGGCATGTGAGCCCCGATTCGGTGCAGGGAAGCGGCGACGTGAAGTACCACCTCGGTGCACACGGAACGTATGTCTCGGCAAACGGACACTCGATCGAGGTCGAGCTCGCCGCCAACCCGAGCCACCTCGAGACCGTGAACGGTGTCGTGCTCGGAATGGTGCGCGCCAAACAGGATGCAATCCAGCCGCCGTTGCTGTACAGCGTCATCCCGGTTCTCATGCACGGTGACGCGGCGTTCGCAGGCCAGGGAATCGTCTACGAGGGCCTTGCCATGAGCGACATCAACGGGTACCGCGTGGGGGGAACCATCCACCTGGTGGTGAACAACCAGATCGGATTCACCACCTCGCCGAAGTTCGCGCGGTCGTCGTTGTACGCGACTGACGTCGCAAAGACGGTCCAGGCGCCGATCTTCCACGTGAACGGCGACGACCCCGAGGCGTGCGCACGCGTCGCTCGGCTCGCATACGAGTACCGGCAGAAGTTCCACAAGGACGTGGTCATCGATCTGATGTGCTACCGACTGCACGGGCACAACGAGGGTGACGACCCGAGCTACACGCAGCCGCTCATGTACAAGGCCATCGCCGAGAAGCGGAGTGTCCGCAAGATGTACGTCGAGCACCTCGTGAAGCGCGGCGACATCAGTCTCGACGTTGCCGAGCAGACACTGCAGGACTACCAGTCGAAACTTCAGGCAGCGCTCGACGACACCCGCCAGAACGCCCCGGAGAAGGTGAAGGCCGCACGACCGCCCGCACCGCTCGGCGTGTTGCCGCACGTCAACACCGGCGTCGACAAGGACACCATCGAGAAGATCTTCTATTCGCTCACGAAGTACCCCGACGGGTTCAACGTTCACCCGAAACTCATGCGTCAGTTCGAGGCGCGCGAGAAGGCCTATCAGACCGACGGCGATTTCGAGTGGGCCGTCGGAGAGGCACTCGCATTCGGCTCGTTGCTGCTCGAGGGATTCGACGTGCGCCTTGCCGGAGAGGATTCGCGTCGCGGAACCTTCAGTCATCGACACGCGTCGATTGTCGACACCGAGAACGAGGCCACCTTCCTGCCGTTGAAGCATCTCGACGGCGCAACCGGGCATTTCTGGGTGTACGACTCGCTGCTCTCCGAGTACGCGGCGCTCGGTTTCGAGTACGGCTACTCACACGCGAACCGCAATGCACTCGTGATGTGGGAAGGCCAGTTCGGCGACTTCGTGAACGGCGCACAGATCGTGATCGACCAGTACATTGTCGCCGCCGAGGACAAATGGAAGCAGCAGAACGGTCTCGTGCTGCTGTTGCCGCACGGCTTCGAGGGCCAGGGGCCCGAGCATTCGAGTGCGCGCATCGAGCGTTTCCTGCAGATGTGCGCCGAGGACAACATCCAGGTCGTCAACGCGACCACCTCGGCCCAGTATTTCCATGTGCTGCGTCGTCAGTTGCATCGCGACGTGCGCAAGCCGTTGGTCGTCTTCACCCCGAAGCAGCCCCTGCGCATGAAGGAGAGCCGTTCGCACATCGACGAGTTCGTGTCGGGTTCGTTCCTCGAGGTGCTCGACGATCGTCACGTTGCCGACAAGTCCGCGGTGAAGCGCGTGATCCTCTGCAGCGGCAAGGTGGCCCACGACGCGATGAACGAGCGGGCAAAGCGGAACGCGCCGGTCGCGGTCGTGCGGGTCGAGCAGTTGTATCCCTTCCCGATGGACCAGATCAACGAAGTGTTGCTGCGCTACCCGAACGCAAAGGATGTCGTGTGGTTGCAGGAAGAGCCCGAGAACATGGGTCCGTGGCACTTCGTCGAGAATCTCATCTGGCGACTGAAGGATCGCGGCTACGACCTGCGACACGCGGCACGCCTGCCCTCGGGAAGCCCCGCAACCGGGTCAAAGGTGATTCACGACCAGGAGCACGAAGACCTCATGAACTCTGCGTTCGCGGGTCTCTGAGACCTCAGCGCCGCGGCAGTTCGATCGACAGGTGTTGCGAAAGTTCGGCGAGTGCGTCGTACGGGTCGACAACCTTGATGGTGCGCATTCCCATCGCGGCCGCGGGTTTCAGGTTGATGCCGAGGTCGTCGAGGAACACGCACTCGTGGGGTGAGACCTTCAGGCTCTCGCACGCGATCTCGTAGAACCGCGGTTCCGGTTTGCGGCAACCGACCTTGCTGCTTTCGATGACATCGTGGAATCTGGCCATGATCGAGGCGACCTCGCGCTGACGCTCGTTCGGTTCGTCTGTGCTCGACACGACGTTGTTGGTGAGGCACGCGGTGAGAAACCCCGCAGCGATCACGGCATCGAGGGCCTGCACCATGTGGGGCCGCACGTCGCCCGAGAGAAGTGCGAGAACGTCGGCACCGGGCACCCGGTGTCCGAGTGACTCGCTCTCGGCGGCGAACAGTGCGTCGAACTGCAACGGGGAGATGTCGTTTCGCTCGAGGAGGGCCCAGGCATTCGCGTCGGGATTGGTGGCGTTCACCGACCGGATGAAGTCCTGCGGCAGGCCTTTCTCGGCTTCGTAGCGGCGGAATGCCTCGAACGGGCTCGACAGGATGACCCCGCCGAAATCCCACAGAACGGCGCGGATCGGCGGGGAGGGCATTCCCACAGGCTAGGCGTCGCGGAAACCGGCGTCGGTGTCCGGAATTGCCCCGTGCGGCGGGGGTGGGGGTGGTTCAATGAATGAATGGCCAAACACATCATCGTCGACGGGTCGAACATCGCGACCGAGGGCCGCAGCGAACCGAGTCTCGCCCAGCTGGACGAGGCAGTGCAGGCACTGATGGCCGAGTACAAGGGCGCGAAAGTCACGGTGATCGTCGATGCAACGTTCGGTCACCGCATCGCAAAGAAAGAGCGAGCCGAATTCGACACCGCCATTGCGAACAACGAACTCGTGGCTCCGCCCGCGGGTGCGGTCGGCAGGGGAGATGCGTTCATTCTCGCCATCGCAGACAAGGCAAACGCCGCGATTCTCTCGAACGACAGTTACCAGGAGTTCCACGGAAAGTACAAGTGGCTCTTCGACGAGGGGCGACTGATCGGCGGAAAGCCGGTGCCGCTCGTCGGCTGGGTGTTCGTCGAGCGTCTTCCGGTGCGCGGACCCACGAGCCGGCGTTCCGTGCGCACGGGAACCGTCGTGAAGAAGCAGGCGACGGCGAGTCCGGAGGCGAGCAAGCCGATGCCGGTTCCGAAATCGCCGCCGCCGAATGCGCGTCTCAAGCAGGCTCAACCCGCGAGGCAACAGCCCGACAAACGGGGCGACAAGAAAACGACGCAGAAGGCACAGCAGAAGTCGCCCGAAAAGTCGGCAACAGTCGCAATGGCGAACGACGTGGTGCCGTATCTCGAGTTCGTCGAGAAGCATCCGGTCGGCTCGAAGGTGAAGGCGGTCGTTCGTTCGTACGCGGCGAACGGTGTGTCTGTGATGATCGGCGACGTGGCGGGATACGTGCCGTTGAAGAACATGGCCCAGCCGATGCCGCGCAGCGCCCGCGACGTCTTCAAGATCGGCGATGTCGCGACGCTCACCGTCGTGGGGTACACACCTGCGCGGCGCAGCGTCGATCTCGGTGTTCCCGAGGTCGTTGCGTCGATGGTCGACTCGGTGGCCATGCGGACCTCGGCCACGAAGAAGTCGGCGGCCAAGTCTTCGCCGGCGAAGAAGGCACCGGCGAAGAAGGCGACGGCAGAGAAAAAACCGGCCACGTCGAAACCCGTGAAGAAATCGGCGGGCACGGCTCCGGCGAAGAAGTCCGTTGCAAAAAAGACGGTCGCGAAAAAAGCAGTCGCCAAGGTGCCCGCAAAGAAGACCACCGCCAAGAAAGCCTCTGTCAGAAAGACCGTTGCAAAGAAGAAGTGAGTGTCCGGTTGCCCGGGTGTCGACTCCGAGAACTAGCGTCTGAACGTGCTGTTCGTGACCTGGAACGTGAATTCGCTGAAGGCGCGTCTCCCGCGCGTTGAAGAGTGGTTGTCCGAGGTCCAGCCCGATGTCGTGTGCCTTCAGGAGACCAAACTGGCGCAGGAGAAGTTTCCCACCGAGGCGATTGCTGCGCTCGGGTACGAGAGCGCTCATTTCGGCCAGGGACAGTGGAACGGCGTGGCGATCCTCTCGAAGGTCGGGCTCGATTCCGTTGTCAACAATTTTGCGCCCGGGGTCGAGCAGGACACCGAGGCGCGCATCATCAGTGCGACCTGCGGCGGTGTGCGTGTCAGTTCGGTGTACGTGCCGAACGGCAGGGAACTCGATCACGACCATTACAGGTACAAGTTGTCGTGGCTGTCGCGTCTTCGTCAGCACCTCGACGCAACGTGTTCGCCCGCAGACGACGTGATCGTTGCAGGAGACTTCAACATCGCGCCCGATGACCGCGACGTGTGGGACGTGAAGCAGTTCGCGAACGCAACTCACGTGAGTCAGCCGGAACGCGATGCGTTGAACCACGTGTGCGAATTCGGCATGGAGGACACCTTCCGGCGTTTTCACGACGACGCCGGATTGTTCTCGTGGTGGGACTACCGCGGGGGAAGTTTCTACAAGGGTCACGGAATGCGCATCGATCTGCTGCTGGCGACGCGGTCTGTTGCGGGCCGTTCCACGTGGACTGCCGTCGACCGCAATGCGCGAAAAGGGGAGTCGCCGAGCGACCACGCACCCGTTCTTCTCAAGGTGGGTGACTGATGACGGACGGTCACGTCAGTTTTCCGTCGTTCCATCATCGCGACCGCGAATTGACCGACGGCGACGTCGCGCGCATCGAGTTGGCCCAGGAACTGCGGGAACTGATCCATCGGTCGTTCATGTCGACGGCGCCGACCGATGCGATTCTCGAGGTTCGCGCCGAGATCGAACGCATCAGCAAATTGCTCGATCGTCGCGGCGAGCCGGGCACTGCGGCCGCCGAGTCGCACTTCTCCGACCGCAGCCCGTTCTACGGGGTCATGAACCCCCTGTCGATGCCGATGACGCTCTCGTTCGATGAAGGAACCGGAGAGTTCGGGGCCGTGCTCGGCGACGTCGTCTTCACCGAACCGTTCGAGGGGCCGCCGGGACACTGCCACGGCGGATTCATCGCCGGCGCGTTCGACGAGGTCCTGGGCATGACCCAGTCGTTGACCGGTCGTCCCGGCATGACCGGAAAACTGTCGATCACCTACAGGTCACCGACGCCCCTGCACACCAACATCCGCTTCAAGGGATGGGTCGACAGGGTCGACGGGCGCAAGATTTTCACGAAGGGAACCGCGCACAACGGCGACACCCTGTGCGCCGAAGCCGAGGCGCTCTTTCTGTCGATGCCGGAGGAACTCATGCACCGGCTGCGGAAGGGCCGTGATCTCTCTAGCCCGGAGAACGGGTGAACAGCTCGATCACTGCCGCCCCGTGAACCCTCGCAAAGACCGGGTCGACGCATGTCGCGATGTCGTCGAGGGTCGGTGACGCGAGTTTCATCAGTCGCTTCATCGCACGTGTCGACAGCACGGCCTCCGGTTCGACTCGGTGAAGTCGGGCAACCGACGCCCGCCAGTCGCTCAAGAGGGACTCGAGACTGTCGGGCGTACGGGCGGGACGGGAGAGACGTCTGATCTCGTCGGGCGGCGCTGTCGGTTGCGGCACGTCGGTGGTGACCCGAGGCAGGAACGGTGACGGCCCGGATGTCTTGTTGTTGCGCGTGTCGGTCCATGTGACGATGAGTTCGTCGGCTGCACGCGTGAGGGCGACGTAGGCGAGACGTGCTTCCTCGCTGCGCGCCGCGGCGGACCGTGCACTGCGGTGGGGAAGCAGTCCCTTTTCCATTCCGGCCACGACGACGAACGACCATTCGCGGCCCTTGGCGGCATGGAACGACAGCACGTCGACTCCGACCGATTCCTCGACGTCGGCCGTCGTCGCCAGCCATGATCCGAAAGTCCGTCCGTCGACCGAACCGACACGGTTGTCGTCGAGGAACCTGCGCACGAGTCTCGCAACTGCGGCATCGGCTTCGTCCGGGTCGTAGTCGCCCGTGTCGAGAACGTCGGCTGCCCACACCGCGAGACCTTCCCTGCTGGTCAACTCCGTCGCCACGCCCACGGCACGGCCCCATGCGCCGCCGCGACGGGCCGACCTCACGGGTATGCCCGCACCCAACAGTGCGTCACGGCACAGGTTCGCGGTTGCGTTCACCCGGGTGAGCACGGCAATGTCGCTCCACGGCACTCCGCGCGCCGATGCACGCGTCACGGCTTTCACGATCGCCGACAGCTCGGTGTGTTCGTCGGGGTGTCGCTGCAACACGACCACTGCACCGCGTGCGCGTGTCGAACGTGCGTCGGCGCTCTGTCCGTCGGTCGCGAGGGTCTCCACTGCGAAGTTCACGATCTCGGGTGTGCATCTGTAGTTCGACGGCAGCGAGAGAACGGTTGCCGGGGCATCGATGCCCGGCAGCACGTCGAAGAGGGATCTGTCCGCCCCGTTGAACCCGTAGATCGCCTGGTTCGGGTCGCCGACGAGAAACAGGTCGGGTCTCGATGGCAGAAGGACCTTCAGAAACTCGTACTGCAACGGGTTCATGTCCTGTGCCTCGTCGACCGAGACATGACGGAACTGGAACCTGATCGACTCGGCGAAACGGGGGTCTCTCGCTGCTTCCTTCACCACCGCGGTCAGAAAATCGTTGAGGTCGACCACCCCGCGTTTCTTCTTCGTCTTTTCGTAACTCTCGAACACCTCGGTGAAACGTGCGTCGCCGAGCGGCACACGCATTCCGGCAGCGGCCAGTTGTCTTGCCGCGTCGGCGGGTGTGATCATCCGTGCGTGACACCAGTCGATCGCGGCCAACACGTCGTTCACGCCGCCCGAGCGTGCATCGTCGCCCATGCACACCGACATCATCGACGAACGGTTGTTGATGATCACCGGAGCGCGACGCCCCTTGTCCTCGTGGTGCTGCATCATGAGCCGTCGGGCGATTGCGTGGAAGGTGCCGATGGTCGGTCGTCCGTCGAGGTCGTAGCGGGCGAGTCGTGCGCGCATTTCGGTTGCGGCCTGGCGGGTGAACGTGATCGCAAGCGTGCGCTCTGCGTCGGCGGTTCCGCTGGCCACGCGCCACGCGATGCGACGGGTGAGCACGGTGGTCTTTCCCGATCCGGCGCCGGCACGAACGACAACGACACCGATGTCGGCGCTCACCGCGGCGCGTTGGTCCGGGTCGAGACCCGACAGCAGAGACTCGGCAGTCGGTCTCGCAGTCTCGTCGATCTCCCGGATGTGCACAGACAGAAACTAGGCGGTTGCTACCCTTCGGCACATGCCCTTTCCGCGCCGGCTCCTGAACGACAACGAGAACATGGTTCTCGACCTGCATCCCCACTGGTGGTTCTTCGGACCCTCCGCCCTGTCGCTGGGTGTCGCGATGGTGGCGGTTCTGTGGGTGCGCTCGCTCGTGTCCGGGTGGATGGCGACCGTCGTCGGATACTTCGGCCTCGGCATCATCGTCGTGTGCGCCGCGCGGCTCGCTGTCGACGTGGTGAAGTGGCGCACGACCTACTTCGTGGTCACCACCGAACGGATCATCTTTCGTCAGGGTGTGGTTGCCCGTGACGGTGTCGAGATTCCGCTCGACCGACTGGCGAACGTGAACTTCAAGCAGTCGGCGCTCGAACGACTGCTCGGGGTGGGCGACATTCTGCTGCAATCCGGCGGGCAGGACGGCGAGCAGACCTTCAGCGACATCAGCCGGCCCGACGAGGTGCAAAAGACCATCATTTCGACTCTGTCCGACCGCTCGAACAGGAGGTTTGAGGGCGCGCCGTCGCTGGCCGGCGTCGCGCACGAACTGGAAAGACTCGAGGCTCTTCGCGACCGGGGGACCCTCACCGAGGCCGAGTTCGAGGAACAGAAGCGCAGACTTCTGGGGTAGTCGACACCTCCATTGTCCCCATCGACGCGTGACCTGAGAGAATGGTGCCATGCCTCAAGCCACACTTCCGTCGGGAATCACGATCGAGTTCGAGACCCACGGCGACCCGAAGAATCCCACCCTCCTCTGGATCATGGGATTCACCGCCCAGCTCACCGCATGGCATCCCGATTTCCTCGGAATGTTCGTCGACAACGGATTCCACAACGTGGTGTTCGACAACCGTGACTGCGGTCTGTCGCACAAGCACGACGGGGTCATCGTCGAGACCGACAAGGTCACCATGCAGGCACTGATGGGCGAAGAGGTCACCGTGCCGGTGCCCTACACCCTGCACGACATGGCCGACGACGCCATCGGCGTGCTCGATCACCTGGGAATCGAGAAGGCACATGTTCTCGGTGCGTCGATGGGCGGAATGATCGCCCAGACCGTTGCGCTGCGTCACGGACATCGCGTGCACAGCCTCACCTCGATCATGTCGGTGACCGGAGACCTCGCGTACGGCACGCCGACCGAAGAGGCGATGGCCGCACTTCTCGCGCCCCCGGCGCCCGACCGCGCCGCCTACATCGAGGGTGCGAAGAACTGGGCCGTGTGGTGCTCGAAGAAGTATTTCGACATCGACGAAGCCCGTGACCGCGCCGCGATCGACTACGACCGCAGTTTCTACCCCGAAGGAGCACACCGTCAGTTGGCGGCGATCTACTCATCGGGTGACCGAAGCGATGCCCTGCGCTCGCTGACGATCCCGACGCTCGTGATCCACGGGCGTGACGACACGCTGTTGACGCCGTCCGGGGGCGAGCGAACCGCCGAACTCGTTCCCGGTTCGACGTTTCTGTTCGTGTCCGACATGGGTCACGACATGCCGAGGCCGCTGTGGCCCCTGTATGTCGACGCCATCACGTCGCACGTGCGTCGTTCGCAGTCGTAAACATCGCGTCGGTGTCGTCGACACCCCGGAGCAAAGGAAGAGCCATGGCCGGACCATTGAGCGGATACAGAATCATCGAGATTGCGGGAATCGGACCCGGACCCTTCGCGGCAATGCTGCTGTCGGACATGGGGGCCGAGGTCGTTCGTGTCGACCGGGCACAGGCAGTGCGCGGACCCGCACCCGACACGCCGGCCGGCGATCTCATGCTGCGCGGCCGTCGCAACGTAGCACTCGACCTGAAGCACCCGGACGGCGTCGAGGCGTTGCTGCAGCTCGTCGAGGGCGCCGACGCACTGATCGAGGGATTCCGCCCGGGAGTGATGGAACGTCTCGGTGTCGGACCCGACGCATGCCTCGCGCGCAACCCGAAACTCGTGTTCGGGCGCATGACCGGGTGGGGTCAAGAGGGAATGTACGCACAGGCCGCAGGTCACGACATCAACTACATCGCGCTCGCCGGATCTCTCGCCCATTTTTCGCGCGCGGGAGAGATGCCCGTGCCGCCGCTCAACATGGTCGGCGATTTCGGCGGCGGCGGAATGTTCCTCGCCTACGGAGTGGTGTGTGCACTTCTCGAGGCACAGAAATCGGGCAAGGGCCAGGTGGTCGACACGGCAATGGTCGACGGAGCCGCGGTTCTCATGACCATGTTCTGGTCGTTCAAGTCGATGGGCATCTTCAACGAGAATGCACCGGGCACGAACCTTCTCGACACCGGCGCACATTTCTACGACGTGTTCGAGTGCAGTGACGGCAGGTATGTGTCACTCGGTTCGATCGAGCCCCAGTTCTATGCCGAACTTCTGCGGCTCACCGGGCTCGAGGGTGACCCCGAGTTCGCACGCCAGATGGACTCGTCTCAGTGGCCCCACCTGAAGGAACGACTCCGCGCAGTGATGAAGCAAAAGACTCGCGACGAGTGGTGCGCCATCATGGAGGCAACCGACGTGTGTTTCGCGCCGGTGCTCACGATGAGCGAAGCGGCTGCCCACCCCCACAACGTCGAGCGCAAGACATTCGTCACCGTGAACGGTCATCCGCAACCGGCGCCGGCCCCGAGGTTCTCCCGGACGACGCCGACGATCGACCGGCCGTCTGCACACCCGGGTCAGCACACGAGTGAGGTGCTTGCCGAGTGGGGTGTGAAGAACATCGATGCGCTTCTCGCAAGCGGCGCGGCCAAGCAGGCATAGTGGCGACCCTCGTCTGTTTTCACGCACATCCCGATGACGAGTGCATCGGCACGGGTGGCACCATCGCGCGCGCATCCGCCGAGGGCCACCGGGTGGTGCTCGTCGTGGCCACGAACGGCGACCACGGCGAGGTTCCAGCCGACATGCCCGCGGGGGAGACGTTGGTGTCGATCCGTCGACGGGAAACCCAAGCGTCGGCCGACACTCTCGGCGTGCACCGGGTCGTGTTCCTCGGGTACGAAGACAGCGGAATGACCGGGTGGGAACAGAACGCGAACCCCGGTGCGTTCTGCAACGCATCACTCGACGAGGCCGCGCACAAACTTGCCGATGTTCTGCGCGAAGAGAACGCAGACGTGCTGACCACCTACGACTGGCACGGCGGATACGGTCACCCCGACCACATCATGGTGCACAAGGTGGGCCACCGCGCCGCGGAGTTGGTGCCGTCGGTGCGCGTTCTCGAGGGAACGATGAATCGTGACCAGATGCGCCGCGGTCTCCGGGCTGCGCGCGACGCGGGAATGTTGCCGCCCGATCGGGAGGACTTCAACCCCGACGGTCCGATGGACGACGGCAACCCGATGGGCTCACTCGAATCGGAAATCAATTTGAAAGTCGACGTGACGGCATTCGCCTCGTTGAAGCGCGAGGCGATGCAATGTCACGCGAGCCAACTCGGCGACTCGAGTTTCTTCTTGTCGATGGACAACGAACGGTTCGCTCAGCAGTTCGGGTTCGAATGGTTCATCGACCCGAAGAGCGACGAACCGATGCGTGACGGCTGGATCTTCGAATGACCCGTGTGTACATGGTGCGGCACGGTCGCGCCGCGGCAGGGTGGGATGTCGACCCGGATCCGCCGCTCGACGAGCTCGGTCGCAGCCAGTCGCTTGCGGTCGCCGGGAAATTGTCGGCGCGCGGGCCGTTGCAGGTCGTGTCGAGCCCGTTGCTGCGCTGTCAGCAGACCGCGTTCCCGCTGGCCACCGCGTGGAAACAGAACGTGACCGTCGACCCGCGGGTCGGCGAGATTCCGTCGCCGGACGGATACGCGCTCGAAGACAGGGTGACCTGGTTGCGCGAAGTGATGGCCGGAACCTGGTCGGAAGCCGCGGCGTCATCGGGCGAGCGCTATGCGCAGTACAGACGCAGCATCGCCGACTGCATCGCAGGGTTGACCGCCGACACCGTGGTGTTCAGCCACTTCGTCGCCATCAATGCGGTCATCGGTGCGGCCACGGGCGACGACCGCGTGTTGATCGCAAGCCTCGACAACTGTTCGGTGACCACATTCGACGTGCACGAGGGAACTATCTCTCTCGTCGAGGTCGGCGGTGAGGCCGACACCTTGATCCGCTAGTAGATTTGGCTCTGATGTCGTCGTCGTTGCTCGAGTTCCACACATCGTGGGCATGGATCGTGATCATCAGCAACGGACTCGCCGGTGTCTGGGCGCTCGTCGCGCACAAAGTGTTGCCGCTGCGCACGCGGGCGCTGTGGTGGTTCACCGGTCTCGCCGAGGTCACGATCTTCGTGCAGGTGGCACTCGGTGTGATTCTCGTGAACAAGCAGAAACTCGAGTTCCCCGCGTTCCACGCCTTCTACGGCTTCGTTGCGATCATGGCCGTCGCCATCGTCTACTCGTACCGTTCGCAGTTGAAGTCGCGGCTCTACCTGTTGTACGGCGGTGGTGGATTGTTCCTGATGGGGCTCGGCATCCGGGCAATGCTCGTCGGTCAGACTTGACTTCTGGCCTCTTTGTTGAGAGGCCTTTCATCGACCGGCTCGGTCAGGAGAGAGCGGATTCGAGTTCGTCGAGGGACTTGAGCAACTGGTCCGGCAACTTCGCGCCGAACGTGGCGTAGTGGTCGCGGATCTGCGGCAGGGCTTCCTTCCAGCCGTTTTCGTCGACCGACAGGATTGCCTCGAGGTCGTCGATCGCGATGTTCAGACCGGCGGTGTCGATGTCGTTCGGAGCCGGCAGGTAGCCGATGCTGGTCTTCGTGGCTGATCCCTTGCCGTCGACACGGTCGAAGATCCACTTCAGCACGCGGCTGTTCTCGCCGTATCCCGGCCACAGGAAGCGCCCGTCCTCGTCGCGGCGGAACCAGTTCACGAAGAAGATCTTCGGCAGGTTCTCGTTCTTCGTTGCGGCGCCGATCTTCAGCCAGTGGCCGAAGTAGTCGGCCATGTTGTAGCCGCAGAAGGGCAGCATCGCCATCGGATCGAAGCGAAGGTTTCCGACGGCACCGGCCTGTGCGGCAGTCGTCTCCGAGGCCATGATGCTGCCGAGGAACACTCCGTGGTTCCAGTCGAATGCCTCGGTCACGAGCGGCACTGTCGTGCGACGGCGACCGCCGAAGAGAATCGCCGAGATCGGCACGCCCGCAGGGTCTTCCCACTCGGGCGCGATGCACGGGCACTGCGACGCGGGCGCGGTGAAGCGAGCGTTCGGGTGTGCAGCAACCGCGTCGCTCTCGGGCGTCCAGGTGTTGCCCTTCCAGTCGGTTGCGCGCGCGGGTGCCTGGTCGCTCATTCCTTCCCACCACACGTCACCTTCCGACGTGAGAGCGGTGTTTGTGAACAGGCAGTTGCCCCACAGGGTTTCCATCGCGTTCGCGTTGGTGTCGTAACCGGTTCCCGGTGCGACGCCGAAGAAACCGGCTTCGGGGTTGATCGCGTAGAGACGTCCGTCGTCGCCGAACTTCATCCAACAGATGTCGTCACCGATTGTCTCTGCCTTCCAGCCCGGGATGGTGGGCACCAGCATCGCGAGGTTCGTCTTTCCGCATGCCGACGGAAATGCCGCGGCTATGTACTTCGACGCACCCTCGGGATTGGTGAGCTTGAGGATCAACATGTGCTCGGCGAGCCAGCCGGCGTCACGTGCCATCACCGACGCGATGCGCAGTGCGAAGCACTTCTTCCCGAGCAGAGCGTTGCCGCCGTAGCCCGAACCGTACGACCAGATCTCGCGGGTCTCGGGGAAATGCACGATGTACTTGTTGTCCGGGTTGCAGGGCCACGCAGAGCTGGCCTGTCCCGGTGCGAGCGGATCACCCACCGAGTGCACGCACGGAACCCAATCGTTGTTGCCGAGAACATCGAGCGCGCCCTGACCCATGCGGGTCATGA
>JBBANL010000009.1:0-92433 GCA_040401975.1 Ilumatobacteraceae bacterium
CCGATGCTGCACAAGGCGCTCGAGCAGTTCCTCACCGACGTGTTCTGGGACGAGCCCGACTATTTGTTGGTCGACATGCCCCCGGGCACCGGTGACATCGCGCTCAGCCTCAGCCAGTACCTTCCGAAGGCGGAAGTGCTGGTGGTGACGACGCCGCAGGAGGCAGCGCAGAAGGTTGCGCGTCTGTCGGCCGCGATGGCGAAGAAGGTGAACCTGCCGGTGCGCGGAGTGATCGAGAACATGTCGTGGTTCACCGGCGACGACGGAAAGCGCTACGAACTGTTCGGATCGGGCGGCGGCAAGGAACTTGCCGACGAACTCGGCGTGCCGTTGCTCGCACAGATTCCGCTCACGGTTGCGTTGCGCGAAGGTGGCGACGACGGAAAGCCCATCGCCGCAGTGGCTCCCGACTCGGAGACCGGCAGGGCGTTCCATGCCCTCGCCGAGGAAGTCGACAAGATGAAGCCGAAGAAGATCTTCAGCAAGGGTCTGAAACTTCTGTAGCCGATCGCCCCGACCGGAGGTTGCCGTGACGGGCAACGTTTCCGTCAACGTGGCAAACATGCAGTCGGGTAGTACCGTTTCTCTCACTTCACACAAAGGACACACCGTGGACATTCGCATCGGAATCACTCAGGCACCCCGCGAGATCGCACTCGAGGTCGACGACGACGCCAAGGCACGCGAGGCGCTGAAGGCCGCCGTCGACGCCGCGTTGAAGGGCGAGACCGACACGTTGTGGATCACCGACAAGAAGGGCCGCGACATCGCGATTCCGTCGGCAAAGATCGCCTATGTCGAGATCGGCTCGAGCGACGCAGACCGTCGCATCGGCTTCGGCGGCTGACCCGCACCGTCGCCTGACATCGCGCCGATGGCGCACCCGCCCCCGTCGGGTGGGGCAGACTTGCTTCCAGGAAGGGAGCGCCCATGTCGACAATCGGTGAACTTGCGCGTCAACATACTGACCTCTCGAAGGATCAAACCGCTCACCTGGTGAATCTCATCAGCGAATGGGGAATGTTGGCCGACCTGTGTTTCGCCGACCTCATGTTGCACGTGCCGGTCGAGGGCGGCAACTGGCTGGTGGTTGCCCAGGTGCGCGCTGCGACGGGTCAGACGCTGTATCTGGTCGACAAGGTGGGCACGATGGCCGAAGGAGCCGAATCGCCGCTGCTCACCGAGGCATACCGCTCCGCATCGATCGTCGAAGACGAGATCTTCGTCGAGGGAATCGACGAAGACTGTCGCCTGATGGCGATCCCCGTGGTGCACGAGGGCGAGACCATCGCAGTGCTCACGCGTGAGTGGTCGCGCCGCACAGGTCGTCAACCGGGCGAACTCGAGCGCACCTATCTCGACATGTTCGATCGGTTCGCCGAGATGATTGTGCGGGGGTCGTTCCCGTTCGTGGGCCGCGTGGCCGACTCGAGTGTCGCACCGCGTGTCGGCGACGGCGCAATCGTTCTCGACGGCGATTCGCGAGTGCGGTATGCGTCGCCGAACGCCACGTCGGCGTTGCACCGCGTCGGCATCAGCGCGAATGCCGTGGGCCAGACACTGGCCGAACTCGGTGTCATCGATTCGTCCGTGCGCCAGGCATTCGAGCGCCAGCAACCGGTGGTGGAGGAGTTCGAACAGACGACCGACGTCACGCTGCTGACGCGGTGCATTCCGCTCGTCGGGGAGTCCGATGACGGCCCCGTGGTGACGGGTGCGCTCATGTTGCTGCGCGACGTCACCGAACTGCGTCGCCGCGACCGGTTGATTCTCTCGAAAGACGCAACCATCCGCGAGATTCACCATCGCGTGAAGAACAACCTGCAGACGATCTCGTCGCTGTTGCGCTTGCAGGGTCGACGTCTCGAGTCAGAGGAAGCAAAGGCCGCGGTTGCAGAGTCGGTGCGACGCATTCGCACCATTGCTCTCGTGCACGAGACGCTGTCGCGCGAACCTGGAGACGATGTTGCGTTCATCGAGATCGTGCGCCCGCTCCTGCGGCTGGTGGAGGAGAGTCTGCAGTCGCCCGACCGACCGATGCGTTTCACAGTGATCGGCGACGGAGGGCGACTGCCCGCCACGGTGGTCACGCCGTTGTCGGTGGTGCTCACCGAGTTGCTGCAGAACGCCGTCGATCACGGCTACACCGGCGGAGACGGCGGAGGCAGCGTGGTGGTGCGCCTGAACATCGACGAAGGAGTCCTCGTGATTCACGTGATCGACGACGGTCGCGGCATTCCTGCTGATTTCCAGCTGGCGGACGCCACAGGTCTGGGTTTGTCGATCGTGCGCACCCTTGTCACCACGGAACTGGCCGGCTCCATCGAGATGCGGCCCGCAACGCGGGACGAACTGGCCGAAGCGGAACTGTCGCCGAAGTCGGGCAACACGGGAACCGTGATTACGTTGCGGGTTCCGCTCGAAGAAGTCGAGTAGTCGGTCGCGGAATCAGAACGCGGCGCGCTGCTGACGCAGTGCGCGATCGCGTGCCGCGGCTTCGCGACGCATTTGGCGTCGCTCTTCCTCGGAGGTACCGCCCCAGATGCCGGTGTCCTGATTGGTGTCGAGAGCGAATTGAAGACACTCGACGTGCACCGGACACTCGCAGCACACCGACTTGGCTTTCGCAATCTGCAGCAACGCTTGCCCTGTGGTTCCGATGGGGAAGAACAATTCCGGGTCGGTGTCGCGACATGTCGCGTGTGCCCGCCAGGTGTAGTCGGCATTTCCAAGAGCTAGCGAAGACGCGAGGATCGACACGTCGGGTTCCTTAAGTTGTCTCAGGCGCAGAGCGCACGTTGTGATGGACGGCGAGCCGCCCGACCGAGAACACTACGAGCGAACTCGGCGAGTAACAATGGAGAAGGCAAAGTTCAGCAATGTATTTTTCCGAAGGTTTTTGAGAAGGTCTGAGAGTCAGGTTGTGACATGGCAAACGTTCAGGTAATCGCCCACCGGGGAGCCTCGAAGGCGGAAAAGGAAAACACCCTCGCTGCATTTCGCCGCGCGCGCGAAATGGGCTCGCACGCAGTGGAGCTCGACGTGAGACGCACCGCCGACGGTCGCATGGCGATTCACCATGATGCTGCGCTCGCCGACGGCAGATTGATCTTCGAGACCCACAGCACGGACCTTCCGGCGGACATTCCGTTTCTCGACGCCGCACTCGATGCCTGCGAGGGCATGTGGGTGAACATCGAGATCAAGAATTATCCACAGGACCCCGACTTCGACGAAACCGACACGTTGGCCGCGACAGTCGCGGGTTATCTGGCCGAAAGGGGCGACGATCACCGGTGGTTGATCTCGTGTTTCCACAGGCCGACAGTCGACGCGATGCGCACGTTGCGCCCGGAAGTTCGTACCGCATGGCTCACGATGGGTGTTCGCCCCGAGGATCTCGAGAAAACCGCCAGGTCGCTGGCACATTCGGGCCACACGGCGCTGCACCCGTATTTCGGGAATCTCACGCGGGAGTGCATCGAGGTGTTCCACGCCCACGGAGTGCAGGTGAATTCCTGGACCGTCGATGATCCGGACGTCATGGGCCGATTGGTCGAATGGGGCATCGACGGGCTGTGCACCAACGTGCCCGACGTGGCGCTCGGGGTTCTGTCGTCAGGGGTGTGATCGCACCAGACGCAACGCGTTCGGCACGTGCTCGAAGGTGACCTCGCGCACCTCGCCGAGGTAGTCACCGTCGAGTTGGTAGGGGAACGCTCGGTTGTCCCTCGCCACCACCGATCTCACATTGGTGTGCACGTCGAGCCAGGGCTTCTCGGGCACGCCACCGCCGCGCAGGGCTGATGCGAGTGTGCGCAGGATGTGCGTCGGCTTCATCGTCTTGAACGACACCACCGACAGGCCCGAATCGGGATTGGTCGACGGCACGAGGTCGAGGGGTCGTGTGCCGAGGTAGGTGTAGGGGTTGGTGTTCATCACCACCGAGAAATAGCCGTCGTCGATTGTGTGGCCGTCGTCGAACTCGAGGGAGAAGTGCGGACGTTTCCGGTCGAAGTCGAGGAAGAACGTCTTCAGCGAGGCGAGCACGAACAGAGGGTGACCCGCGTAGCGCTTGAGAGAGGCGCGTTGCTCGACCCACTTCACCACCGCGGCGTCGTATCCGAGACCTGTGTGGAAGGTGAAATAGCGACCGTTCGCCCGCCCGAGGCCGATGGGCGTGATGTCGTTGCGGTCGAGCGCGTCGACAACCAGTTCGACCGCCTGGATCGCATCGTTCGGCATGCCGAGAGTGCGGGCGAACACGTTGGTGGAACCGCCCGGAAGCACCGCAAGGGCGGTATCGGTCGTGGCCACGCCGGTCGCAACCTCGTTTAGGGTGCCATCGCCGCCGTAGGCGACGACCACGTCGATGCCCCTGCGGGCGGCGTCCTCGGCGAATCGAGTGGCGTGGCCACGCCGGTTCGTCTCCACGACCTGCACGTCGTGGTTCCGGGACAGGCTCTCATGCACCGCGACGGTGTTCTTGGCCGTCACGGAGGACGCAAAGGAGTTCACAATCAACAGCAGACGCAAGGGCATTCACGGTATCAGCGACCCTCCCGAGGGGGTACGACAAAGGTCACTCGAAAACGCCCTGTCGGGTTGGGGCAAGGGGGAACTGGTGGGTAACAATGTGACCCATGAATGTGATCGTGTGCGTCAAGCAGATCCCCGACCCCGCAGCACCCGGTGCTCTCGACGGGGCAACCAACACCTTGAAGCGGGATGGCAAGCTCATCCTCGACGATTCCGATGCGTACGGCGTCGAGATGGCGCTTCAGTTGGTCGACAAGGCCGGCGGCGGCGAGGTGAGCCTCGTGTCGATGGCGCCGAACAGCGAGACCTCCGGTCTGCGCACCGCACTCGCGATGGGCGCGGCAAAGGGTGTGCTCGTGTCTGATCCCGCACTGCAGGGATCCGATGCACTCACAACCGCGAAGATTCTCGCTGCGGCAATCTCGCGCATGGGTGGAGCCGACCTCATCATCGGTGCGACCGAGTCGTCAGACGGATACACCGGAACGGTTCCCGAGCAGATGGCAGAAATTCTCGGACTTCCTTCGGTGACGTTCGCAAAGAAAGTCGCAGTCGAAGGCGGAACCCTGAAGGTCGATCGTCAGACCGAAGCCGGTTACGACGAGGTCACCTGCCCGTTGCCTGCGCTCATCAGCGTGACTGCTGGTGTGGTCGAGCCGCGGTACCCATCGTTCAAGGGAATCATGGCTGCGAAGTCGAAGCCGGTCGAAGAAGTGACCGCGGCAGACCTCGGTGTCACGCCGGTTGGTTGGGCAGGTGCGGGTCAGCAGATCACGAACGTTGCACAGGCCGAGGCACGCCAGGCCGGTGAAATCATCGAGGACGACGGTGAGTCGTTCAGCAAGATCGTCGGGTTCCTCGAGAACCTGAAGGCAATCTGAGTCGAAGGCACTAGAGGAGAATCATCATGGCACTCAACAACATCTGGGTCTTCGCGCAGGTCGCAAACGGTGCACCCACATCGGCAACACTTGAACTTCTCACCAAGGCTCGTTCGCTCTCGTCGAACGTCACCGCAATCATCGGTGGCGACGGCAATGCGGCGTCTGCTGCTCTCGGCGAATACGGCGCAACAAAGGTGTACGCAGTCGACCACGGCAAGTCATTGCCCGGCGTCGCAATCGCCTCGGCAATGAAGTCGATCATCGACGGTGGAGAAACCCCCGACCTCGTCATGTTCCCGCAGAACTACGAAGGTCGTGACGTGATGTCACGTCTGTCGGTGAAGATCGACAAGACCGTCATCACCAACAACATCGACATCACCGATGCAGGCAACGGAGTCACCGTGGTGACGCCGATTTTCGGCGGCAACACGCTGGTCAGCACTACCTTCACGGGTTCTGCTCCGTTCCTCGCGGCGTTCCGTCCGAAGTCGTTCGCCGCGGAGTCGGCCGGAGGTTCTGCAGCAGCGGTGACCGCGGTGGCAGTGCCCGACCTCGGTTCGACCGGTGGGGCAACGGTGAATGCGGTGCACGTGGAAGAGACCACGGGTCCGAAGCTTGACGAAGCCGACATTGTGGTGTCGGGTGGCCGCGGCCTCGGCGAATCTGCCAGCTACGCCATGATCGACGAACTCGCTCAGATTCTGAAGGGCGCACCCGGTGCATCACGCGCGATTGTCGATGCCGGATGGGTTCCGTACTCGTACCAGGTGGGCCAGACCGGCAAGGTTGTGAAGCCGAACATCTACATTGCCGCCGGCATCTCCGGTGCGACGCAGCACATGGTGGGAATGAAGGGCTCGAAGAACATCATCGCGATCAACAAGGACAAGGAAGCACCGATTTTCGGTGTGGCTGACTTGGGAATCGTCGGTGACGTGCACAAAGTTCTGCCGAAGCTCATCGAGGCTCTGAAGAACCGCTGATTCAATCATTCGACCGCATGTGTTGCGGTTGACTTTCTGGAAACAGACCCCTGCCTCTCCGGTGGGGGTCTTTTCTTTTCTGTCGGGATGCCGTCATCTGTACACCCAGTTCGACGGCATACCGCCACTGCGCACCACCCCGAGTGACGGCATCCCGTCGTTTGCAATTCCCTGACTGACGGCATGCCGTCAGAAGGGTGGGTAGGGGTGACGGCATCCCGTCGTTTCGAAAAAGATGCGCCCCGGTGTGTGTCGGTGCGCACATTCCCCGCAACATCACTTTTGAGAGGGGCTTATGATGGCGATATCTGAAGCGCAACGGTTTCAGATGCATGCGGGACTGCGCGCAAAGTTGGGAGACGAAGTGGCCGACACGATGATGGAACATCTTCCGCCGATGGGGTGGGCTGACGTGGCTCGTCGTTCAGATGTCGAACGCATCGATGGTCGAATTGATCATCTTGAACGCCGAATTGATGGAGTCATAGCCGGACTGTGGGCACTGGGGTCTCTGAGTGCTGCAGGTTTCATCGGTCTCTTCGCGCTGATTGCGACGAAACTGTAGCTACTGCGAGGCCGTATCACGGGCCATCAGACCGAGAGTCAGACCTTCCTCTTCGTCGACAATCAACATCTGCAGCCACCACTCATTCGCGGGGTGATCAACGGATGAAAATGCCCAGAACTCGAGTCCGCCGACAACAGAACCCAGTTCATCGAACAACTCCGGCCAGTCATCGTCGAGTCCCGTGAACACCGACAACATCCACAACGCCTCACTGCGGCCGGTCGCACCTCCGCGTCGTTTCCCGTGCGCGCCTCCGCTCGAGGCGGCCCACGCAAGCCATGTCAGGCCCTCGTCGGGGGACAACGGCGCGATCCGAGCGTCAACCACGCCGAGTCCTCCCAGGGCTTCGGCGACCCCACCTTCGACCACCACGGCACGGGCTGAACCTTCCGACTGGGATGTCCACGGCGACATCATCTGTGCGAAGACCTGTGACGTGTCGTCGCGCAGAATCTCGGCACCGCCAACACCTTGTGCCGGCTGCCAGTCGAACCTGAACGACGGCATCTCGTCGACCACTCCGTCATCGTCGTAGCCGGCAGTCGCGTACCTGGGCTCCCACGGGGCGAGAGCGAACGGAATCTCGAGAACGGCTGGTTCCGAGGTCCCGACCACATCACCACGCAGAGACCGCTCGTACGCCACGAGAGAGCGGTCGTGGCCGTGCTCGACGTGCGGTTCCAGATCGCTCCACGTGTGGTGAACGGCCAGGATCTCGCTGACCGGGCCAGGCATGAAGGTGCGCGCCGTGTCATCGAGTGCCCGCACGGCGAGATGCGCCGGCGCCCAGAGCGCGAGCCGAAAATTCGCAAGTGTCGCGATCGGCCACAACTGCCGGCCTGTTGCAACAGCGGCGCGGGCCTCGTTGCGGATGCGCAGAACATGATCCCAATCGCGTGTTGCGCATGCATCGTCGACATGTCGCACGAGACCGTCGAGGTCGGCCCGTTGAATCAGTTCCTCTAGAGAAGCGGCCATGGGTACTGGTAGCGACTCTCTGGGGCGGGGAACATGCGGTTCTCGAGCAGCCACGACGTGCGCTCGACCATCGCCTCGATCTCGTCGTCGGTGAGAAGCGCGGCAATGTTCACCGGTACCGACTGCGCAAATCGATCGAGCGGCGCCAACAACGACTCGTCGATGTAATCGCCTGCGAAATCCCAGATCACGGTGCGCAGTTTGAATTCTTCGCTGAAACACACGCCGTGGTCGATGCCCCACACATTGCTGTCGTCGTCGACCAGAACGTGGCCACCCTTGCGATCCGTGTTGTTTGCAACGATGTCGAACACCGCAAGGGCGCGCAGACGGTCATGAAGTTCAGGGCGTCCGTCGAGGAACGTGAAGTAGTGCTGCGACGGATCGTGGTCGATGAACAACTGCAGGGAGCCCTCGCCGAGCGGGCCCTCCCTCACGACCGTCGGCGGAATGATGTCGTACCCCAGCGCCTCGCTCAGGCGGTAGGCCGCCACTTCGCGCTTGTAGAGACCGGGGTCGAAGTCCCACAGTGGCCGTTCGCCCGTGAGGGGCTTGTAGATGGCCTTCATCAACGAGTCATCGTCTCCATGTGGCCCGACGGTGACGAGGAACGTGGCGTTCGACGAATTCGGCATGCGCCCGTCGATGTCGATCGGGCCGTGCGAGAGTCGTTCGAGAACCGACGGGTCGTGCTTCATGCCCAGTTGAACCTCATGCCCGGCAGAACTTCATGTTCAGTTGAACTTGGGGCAGGCGTGTCCGGCGGGATCCATCGGCTGGCTGCACCACTTGCAGGTGGTTCGACCTGCGGACACGAACAGATCGGCAGTGTCGCAGAATGCACGCACCTGTTCCGGCGTGAGAAGAACGCGCACGACAGTGGTGGGGGACTCGTCATCTTCATCGTCGGACATGACCTCGAAGATGTCGTCTTCGTCGTCTTCGTCGATGAACACCATTTCCTCGAGTTGGACAACCATTCTCATGTTCGATCGGTCGACGCCGAGACCAATCGACCCGAGAACAAAATCCTGCTCGACCGGACTGACAAGAGATGCCGTCATCGGGTCGACGGTCGGTCCGGTGTCGGGCATGTCGGACAACATGTCGCGCAGATAACTGCTGAGTGCCTGCACCTGGGTCTTTTCGCACTTGACCGACACCGTGCGGTTGTCGGCCCGCACCTGCAGGTAGAACGTGCGCGATCCGGGTTGACCGATGGCGCCCGTGGCGAATGCGTCGGCCTTTTCGAAATCGAAATACATGCTCATCGTGCCACCAGTGTGTCAGCCGTTCATGACGGTCGCAGGTCGGCGAGCGATCCGCCCGTCGAGTTCACGGTGAGGACAACCGGACCATGGTGCGAGTACGCAATCGCACTCACCGAACACGTGCCGATCACGATGCGCTGGAAAAGGTCGAGGTGGGTCCCCATTGCGTGCGCCACCGCCGCCTTGATGGGGTCGGCGTGCGACACGCACACCACGGTCCCACCCGGATGCGCACTGCGGATGCGGTCGAGAGCAGTGACCATGCGTGTCTGCATCTCGGTGAACGATTCGCCCCCCGGGAAGCGGAAAGTGCTCGGAGCCTTCTGCACGGTCGACCATTCGGGCTTCTTCATCAACTTGCCAAGTTCTGAGCCTGTCCAGTCGCCGAACTCGCATTCGAGAAGGCCCCTGTCGATCTTCACACGCTGTTTCAGTGCCTTTGCAATCGGCGCCGCGGTCTCGCGTGCACGCTCGAGAGGCGATGCATAGATGGCGTCGACGCGCGGAAGTTCGGCGATTCGTTCGGCAACCCGATGTGCCTGCGATACGCCTGCCTCGGCCAGATGCAACCCCGCCGCACGACCGGGCAGGATCTTGCCGGTGGTCGGAGTCTGGCCGTGACGCACCAGAAGAATCAGTGTCGACGATGGGGGAGCCTGCTTCTTTTTTGCCTGAGCCATGCGGTTCCCAACCTACTGTGAGGGGAGTGGATTCCCTGAAGCGAGTGAGTGCCGACATCTGTGACTGTCGCACGTGCCCGCGCTTGGTGTCGTGGCGGGAACAGGTCGCACACGACAAGCGAGCGTCATTCCGAGACGACGATTACTGGGGACGAGGAGTTCCCGGTTTCGGTGATGCGAAAGCGACGGTGTGGGTGGTGGGGCTTGCACCCGCCGCACACGGCGCGAACAGAACCGGACGAATGTTCACCGGTGACCGCAGCGGCGACTGGCTGTACCGCGCGATGCACAAAGCCGGACTCGCATCGCAGCCCGAGAGCATCAATGCGCGCGACGGTCTCTCACTCTCGAACGCATGGGTGTCGTCGGTGGTGCGCTGCGCACCGCCCGACAACAAGCCGTCGCCCGAGGAACGCGACGCGTGCATCGGGTTTCTGCGCAGAGAGCGCGCACTGCTGACGAACGTGAAGGCTGTGGTGTGCCTCGGCAACTTTGCCTACGAAGCCGTGTGCAGGGAGTGGGGCGTGAAGCCGCGTCCGAAATTCGGTCACGGCGTCGAGGTGAAGGCTCCCGACGGCACGACGGTGATCTGTTCGTTCCACCCGAGCCAACAGAACACGTTCACCGGGAAGCTCACCGAGCCGATGCTCGACGCAGTGTTCGCGCGCGCGGCGCGAATTGCCGCAACTGCGAACTAGGCGTTCAGGGCCTTCGAGAGCATTGTCGCCGCCATGTCGTGGGCGGAGTTCGCATCATCCATCAGATGGTGCATGCCGAAGAAACTGTGGAACATGCCGTTGAACCGCACGATGCTGGCCGGAACCCCGTTGGCAATCAGTCTGCGTCCGTATTCCTCGCCCTCGTCACGCAACGGGTCGAGCTCGGCCGTGATCACCAGAGCCGGCGGTGCGCCGACGAAAAGAGAGTCGGGCGAGAACAACGGTGAGGCGAGCGGATCCTTCATGTCGGCCGACGAGGGCATGTAATGACCGATGAACCACGCCATGGCCTGCTGCGTCAGCACCGGTCCTGCGGCATTTTCCTCGTGCGAACCGAATGACTGTGTCATGTCGGTGGCGGGGTAGATCAACAACTGGAACACGAGAGGGACCGGACGTTGCTGGGCAACGACTGCGGCGAGGTTTCCTCCCGCGCTGTCTCCGCCGACGGCGATGCGGTCGGGGTTCACGCCGAGTTCCGAAGCGTTCTCGTACGCCCACCGAAGCGCGCACAATGCGTCTTCGGCTGCTGCAGGGAACGGATGCTCGGGAGCGAGGCGGTAGTCAACCGACAGCACCGCATGCCCGGTGCGTGATGCAAGCGAACGGCACACTCCGTCGTGGGAATCGAGACCGCCGATGACCCAACCGCCACCGTGGTAATACACGAGCAAGCCACTGTCGGTGCGCGAGGTGGGGCGGTAGAGACGCGAGGGAACTCCTCCCGCGCTCACATCACGGATTTCGTGCATTTCCTCGGGTCCGGGCACAGAACGCGAGGCGTAATAGGCGCGGAACTCGGTCGGAGTCGACTCGTGGATCACGGGGCCGCCGAGAGCCGCCATCATCTCGAGAATTGCCGATGCCTGCGGATGTAACGCCATGGTGTCCCCCTCGTGACTGGTGTGACCACACAGTAGTCGTGTGGCCCGACGCAGTCGTCAGGCGGGTGTTGCCGGTGGCGCGTCGGTTGTCGGTGCGTCGGGCGCCGGAGCATCCGCAGCCGGCGCCTTCTTCTTGAGTGCGGGAGTTCCGACCTTCACGGTCGTCTCGGCCCAGTCGGGCCAACGGCGACGGCTCACGATCGACAGTGTGCGCAACAACTTCATCGCGACTTCGTCTTCCTGCGCGGGACGCGACTCGATGACGCCGTCTTTCAGCATGCGTTCGATGACCTCGACACCCAGCTTGGTGCGCACGATGGTGAGGGTCCAGTCGTTGTCCTTGCCGATGCCGCCGGTGGAGATGTCGGCGTGCTCGGCGGCAAAGTCGGGGCAGCTCTTGCAGCCTTCGCGGGTCCACTGGTGGCATTCTTTCAGATCGATCTCGTGGAACGAACCGTCTTTCATCCAGATCTGGAAGGCACCCTTGATATTCATCTTCACCATGTCTTCTTTCTTCAGGCCGTACTTTGGCTCGAAGAGTTCGGTGAAGATCGCGTCGTCGAATGTCTTGCTGCAGAGAAGACCGATGTTGAAGCGGAACGGCTTCGACACCTTGCCGGCCTTGCGGTCCCACATCACCGGCGGCGACGACACCTGGCAACCCATTCCGACGAGAGCAAGATTCGAGAGCCCTTTCTCCTTCGCGTCACGCAATGCGAGCGGGTTCGCGCAGTACGTGTAGCGCGACCCGGCGGTGGCGAGAACCTCGTCCTTGGTCTGCACGAGGACGGGCTTGGCCTTCCACCTGTCGTCGTCCTCGACGCCGCTCACCAGTGCACCCTCGATGTAGCCGTTGTCGAGCAACCACGTGAGCATCGCCGTGACGAAACCGCCGTCCTGGCCCTTCTCGTGCTGCGTCTTGTCGGTGGCGCGGGTCATCAACAACTGTTCCCAGATGCCGGCCATCTCGTCGTCTTCCCGGTCGCGACCGAAGAGGTGATTGTTGGCCGCGGATTCCCACGTGCGGAAACGCGGACACGCGCGGGTGCACGTCGTGCAGCCCTTCTCGCCGTGGATGCAGTTGTCGAGGCCGAGTTCTTCCTCGAGGTGGAACGGCTTGTACTTGCCCTCTTCGTGTTCGTAACCGATCACGTCGTGGGGGCAGGTGACCACGCAGCCGGCACATCCCGTGCAGAGGCCTGTGTTGATGACCTCTTCGTAGAGTTCCTTCCACTGCGCTGTCCAGCGCTCGGCCTTGGCGGGGGCATCCGGTGTCATGGTCATGACACCGAGACTAGGGCTTAGATGGCGTCTGCTCCATGCTCGCCGGTACGGATGCGCACGATCTGCTCGACATTGGTGACCCACACCTTGCCGTCGCCGATCTTGCCCGTGTTGGCGGCACGAACGATGACATCGACCACGCGGTCGACGTCTGCATCGTCGATGACGAGTTCCATCTTCATCTTCGGAACGAAGTCGATCTGGTACTCGGATCCCCGGTAGGTCTCGGTGTGTCCACCCTGACGGCCGAAGCCGCGTACTTCCGACACGGTCATTCCCTGGATACCGGCACCTTTCAGTGCCTCCTTCAGGTCGTCGACCTTGAACGGCTTGATGATTGCTGTCACGAGCTTCATGGGTTCATTCTGCCTTTCTTCTTGATGGTGCGTGTCACTGGTATGCCGATTCGGCGTGCTGGCTCTGGTCGAGACCCACGAGCTCGTCTTCCGGGCTCACTCGCAGACCGATGGTTGCGTCGATGGCCTTGGCAATGATCCAGGTGACCACGAACGAGAACACGATGGTGGCACCGAGCGCCACGAGCTGGTCGATCAGGAGATCGGCACCTCCGCCGAAGAACACACCGTCGAAGCCGAGCGAGTTCACCTTCGTGTCGGCGAAGAATCCGAGCAGCACCGCGCCGAGGATTCCGCCCACCAGGTGAACCGCGATCACGTCGAGGCTGTCGTCGAAGCCGAACTTCGTCTTCAGCGAGAGCGCGAGGTAGCACACCACGCCGGCGATGAATCCGATGATCACCGGGGCGAATCCGCCGACGAATCCCGCACACGGTGTGATGGCAACGAGACCCGCAACGGCACCCGATGCGGCACCGAGCGTGGTCGCATGACCTGCGCGCAGCTTCTCCACGATCAGCCAGCCGACCATCGCCGCGGCCGCGGCGAGGTGCGTGTTGACGAGAGCCTGTGCCGCGAGACCGTTCGCACCGAGTGCAGATCCGGCGTTGAATCCGAACCAACCGAACCACAGGATGCCCGTGCCGAGAACGGTGAAGGGCAGGTTGTGGGGCGGCATTGCCTCACGCGGCCAACCCTTGCGGTTGCCGAGGACGAGAATCACCGCGAGAGCGGCGACGCCTGCGTTCACGTGAATCACTGCGCCGCCTGCGAAGTCGAGAGCACCGCGCTTGAACAGCCAGCCGTTGGGGCTGAACACCCAGTGCGCGACGGTGGGGTACACGATGACACCCCACAGGCCGATCAGCACGGCATATGCGGAGAACTTCAGACGGTCTGCCGTGGCACCCGTGATGAGGGCGGGGGTGATCACCGCGAACATCATCTGGAACGCGAAGAACACCATGATCGGAACGACGAGGCCGAAGTCGCCGGTGTATCCGGGCAGGTTCGCGATCGAGGTGAGATCCTTCAGAAAGAGGAAGTCGAGGTTGCCGACGTAGGCGTTGTCGCCGCCGAAGGCGAGCGAGAAGCCGATCGCAGCCCACAGCACGCTGATGAGTCCCATCGCGAAGATGTTCTGCATCAACATGCCGAGAACGTTCTTCGAGCGGACCATGCCGCCGTAGAAGAAGGCAAGGCCCGGGGTCATGAACGCGACGAGCGCGGTTGACACGAGGACCCACGCGGTGGCTCCGGTGTCGATATCTGCCGCAAACAGCATCTGAGTCTCCTGTGGTGAAAGGGGTAGGTGAGTGAGACGCTAGGAAGCCACTGTTTCGGAAGTGTTTCGGGCAGGTGAATGCACGCACAACGCAGAAAACCCGCGCCGGCCACGTCGTTGTGGCGGCGCGGGTCTCCCGAAGCCAGGTGTCAGTCGGCTGTGTTGTAGCCGGCGAAGCCGTGCTCGTGAACGTCGAGACCTTCGATTTCTTCCTGTTCGCTGACGCGCAGTCCAACCGTGGCCTTGAGCACACCGAACAGAATCAGCGATGCCACGAACACGAACCCACCGATCGCGGCGACGCCGATGATCTGGCTCACCAACTGGTCGGTGCCGCCACCGTAGAAGAGGCCCTTCTTGATGACGCCGTCAACCTCAATTGACGAGAACAGCCCGACTGCGAGTGTGCCGAATGCTCCGCACACACCGTGCACGCTGACTGCTCCGACCGGGTCGTCGATCTTCACGCGGTCGAAGAACGACACCGCAAACACCACGAGCGTTCCGGCAACAGTGCCGATGATGATCGCGCCGAGGCCGTTGATCACCCATGCACCTGCGGTGACCCCAACGAGTCCGGCGAGCAGACCGTTTCCGGCCATTGCCACGTCGGGCTTGCCGGAACGCACCCATGTGGTCAGCATGGCCGCGATCGCGCCCATTGATGCACCCAGGGTGGTGTTCACCGCGATGCCACCAATTTCGGTGCCGGCAGCCAGCCATGAGCCGGGGTTGAATCCGTACCAACCCACGAGAAGGATGAAGCATCCGAGAATCGCGAGCGGAATCGAGTGACCCGGGATGGCACGAGGTTTTCCGTCTGCCGAGTAACGCCCGAGACGCGGCCCGAGAAGCGATGCTCCGACTGCGGCGGCGATACCTCCGGTCATGTGCACCAGGGATGACCCCGCAAAGTCGTGGAACGGAGTGTCCATCTGGAACAGCCATCCGCCGCCCCATTGCCATCGAACGACCACCGGGTAGATGACCGCGGAGATGACCGCGGAGAAGATGACGTATGCCTTGAACTTCGTGCGCTCTGCCATCGCACCCGAGACAATCGTGGCCGCAGTTGCGGCAAAGGCCGCTTGGAAGGTGAAGAAGACGAACTTGTCGAGAGTTCCGTACGTGAAGATTCCGTCACCAGCCAGGAACCATCCGTCTCCGCCGAGAATTCCACCGAATCCCGACATTTTCCCGCCGAACGCGATTGCGTAGCCGACCGCAAAGAAAACGGCCGATCCGATGCAGAAGTCCATGAGGTTCTTCATGAAAATGTTCGCGACGTTCTTGCCGCGCGTCAGTCCGGCTTCGACAAGTGCGAAACCCGCCTGCATCAGAATGACCAGGCTGGCCGCAATGAGAATCCAGACATTGTCCAGGATCGCCTGGACGGATTGAGCAGTTGCTTCAGACAGCATCGGGGCCTACCTCTCCGGTTCGAATGCGAATGAGTGTGTCTATGTCGGCGACCCAGATCTTTCCGTCGCCGATTTTTCCTGTGTTAGCCGCCGTGCGGATCGCTTCGACGACCGCATCGACCTGAGCGTCGTCGACGACGAGCTCCATCTTGATTTTCGGCACGAAATCGATTGCGTACTCGCTGCCGCGGTAGGTCTCGGTGTGTCCGCCCTGGCGGCCGAATCCCTTCACCTCCGACACGGTCATGCCCTGTACGCCTGCCGATTTCAGTGCGTCTTTCACATCGTCAACCTTGAATGGTTTGACGATTGCCGTGATCAACTTCACCGGTGTTCCGTCCTTCGTGTTCGTGTCATCACGTGATGACGATTCGAGAGTTGCGGTTGCAACTGGGGTGCACGGTAGGGACCCGAGATTTCCGAACTGTCGCCTCTTTGTTTCGGGAATGTGGCGATTCGGTAGTTCTGTGAACGGTGTGTGAACGGATCAGTTCAACTGTTCGCTGACACGGTCAATCGCGGTCTGGGTGATCTTGCGACCGTGCCGTGTCGACACCTCAAACCGGTCGGACACCGCGCCGTCAAACGTGCTGATGCGTGCGTGGTGGACATTGATCCGTGCCCGTGCGAACGCTGCCGCGATGGCCTGGACGAGTCCGGGCTGGTCCGAACCCGTCACCGTCACCACGCTGTGCCAGGGGTGGGCATCGTTGTCGAGAGACAGGGAGAGAACCGCGCCCGTATCCCGCATCAATCGGCGCGAATCATCGATTTTTCGGCGCAGGCGCTTCTCCAACTCAACGGCTAATTGCGGCGCCTGGGGGCTTTGTTCGCTGCGCACTCGGAACGTGTCGAGAACTGCACCGTCGCCCCATGTCGCGAGGTCGGCATCGACAATCTCGAAGCCGCGCTCTGCGAGCACTGCGCAGATGCGGGCCAGCAAGCCGCGCATGTCGCGGGTCGCGATGTCGATCTCCCATTCGTTCGAGACGTCGGTGGCTCGAACGTTCACGCGCACGGTGCGAGGGCGCGGCGCCGGTTCGACCAGGGTGGCGTGTCTCACGAGCACCTCGGGTTCGTGTGCAAGCAGGTACACAGGGGCGGCGTTGCGCAGGCGTTCGATCACGAGCGGGTCGGTTGTCAGCGCAATCGCGTCGCGTCGACGGACTTCGACCAGAGAATTCTCGGAACCTTCGATGAGTTCGGGATGCGCGAGAAGTGTCTGCACGTTGGTGGTGATGTCGACGAGCACGGAGAACTGCCAGTCCTGCAGATCGCCCCTTGCCTCAGTCAGCAGCCTGCACCGCTCGACCATCACGGGGGTCGCGAGGAATCCGGCGAGCTGGGCGAGAACGCGGTTGTCGGGTTCGTACGGTTCGGTGGTGCACGCAACATGCAACAGGCTCGATGCCGACATCAACGAGCGGGTCTCCTCGCGCGTGGCGTCATCGAGTGCCAGCCGGTCGAGCAGGGTCGACGCATCGGAGCCGTCGGAGAAGTCGGAGATGAACGCCGCGAGCAACAACGACTCATCGGCCGGAGAGAGTCTGTTGGACAGTTTCTTCAGCGCTTCGAGAACCGGTGTCTGTGCGAGGTGTGTGGGGTCCAGTTCGCTCGCGTCGCCACGCCGCGAACGTAGTGCGCGGGCAATCTCGGGCAATGCGCGCTCGAGAACGTTCGTCACGTCGAGAAAACGCCACGAGCGGGCGTTGCCCCGCATCAGCAGTTCGAGCAGCAGGTCGGTGGCACGAGAGTCCCACGTCAGCGGCGTGGCCCGTGTGGCGTGCATCCAATCGAGCAGCGCAGTATTGGGTTGCGAATGTGCGGCATGAAGTGACGCCTCGAGAGCCAACGGCAGCACGAGATCGGTGGGGGGGACCCCGTGCAACTGAACCTCGCCGTCGATGGCCCGGATCCAGCCGCCGACCGGTTCGTCGGTGGTGGCGGGTTCCGTTGTCGCGGCCGCGGCATCGTTCTTCGAGATTCTCCAGCGCAACAACGGCGGGGTGATGACAGTGGTGACGAGAACCATCAAAAGCACCACCGCGTAGAGGTCGTCTTTGAACACCCCGACAGACACCCCGATTGATGCAAAAATCAACCCGACTTCTCCGCGCGGAACCATGCCGAATCCGATGACCAGTTTGTCGGTGTTCGTGCCGAGCGCACCGAGAGCGGCAAGCATCTTTCCTGCAATCGCAATGACAGAGAGAATCGCGGCAACAATCAGGACATGGCCGTCAAAGAACTTCGTGACGTCGGTGTCGATGCCGATCTGCATGAAGAACACGGGAATGAAAATGCTGCCGAGCACTGCGAAGTCACGGGCGATGCGATCGTGGTGCTCGGTACGTGCCAGAGCAACCCCGGCGACGAAGGCTCCGATGATCGGCGCCAGCTTCGCTCCGCTCGCCGCGGCGGAAAATCCGAACGTGACGCCCGCGGCGACGACCCCGACCGTGACCGGTGACGCGGCACGTGAAGAGATCCACTTGATGATGCGGGGCAACAGCACGAGCCCGATTGCGCCCGCCACCACAAGGAATCCGACGGCGAGCCCGATTGTGCTTGCGAGTCCCGCTGCATCGATCGACCCCTGTTCGACGACCCGCGTGACCACCGTGAGGATGATCAGGCCGAGAACGTCGTCGGCAACGGCCGCGCCGAGAACGATTCGCGCCTCGGTTGACGACAGAGCCTTGAGGTCGCCGAAGACACGGGCGGTGATCCCGACGCTCGTGGCCGCCAGTGCCGCCCCGAGGAACAGTGAGGCATTCATGCTCTCGCCGAGCAAACCGCCCGCGATGACGCCGCTCGACATCGGCAGTGTCACACCGAGAATGGCCACGATGAACGACGCGCGTCCGACGCGTCGCAATTCATTGAGGTCCATCTCGAGCCCCACCTCGGCGAGCAGCACGATCACGCCGACCTCGGCGAGGACACGCAATGCATCACTCGGCTCGACGAGACCGAGGGCAGAGGGACCAATCAGGATTCCGGCAACGATCTCACCTAGAACTGCGGGCACGCCCGCCCGTTCGCACAATTCAGACGCAATCTTGGCGACGATGAGCACGATTGCCAGGGTTGCGAAGATCTGACCGAAGTCGACGCCCTGTGCGGCAGCAGAAAAAACCACGGCGATCACGACTAATTGTCTATCCGCTGGGCGAGGATTTTCTTCGCCGAATTGAGTCCGCGTTCCGTCAGGATCCATCCGCGTTGTCTCACGGTGTTGATTGCATCGGGCCCGAGCACGCGACGCAGGGCGACAAGACACACGTCGGCACGGCGCAGGCTCGCCGAATCAAGCCCGGCCAGGCGGGCCAGAGTCTCCCGGCTCGTCACGCGTCCTTCTTGTCGAACCAGCACGCGCAGCACGCTGATGTCGGCGTCGGTGAGGTCGTCGGAGCCGGGGTTCATTGCGACCTGACCCTAAGTGAGGAATTTTTCGGGGGTGTTCGGCTGTTGTGAACGGTGTGTGAATGGACACACCGCCTCGATGCGCCGATTCGACCGGAAAGCCGACAGACTCAGAAGCCATGGAACTCACCTACAGCCCCGAAGACGAAAAGTTCCGCGAAGAGATTCGCGCCTGGTTGAAGGAGAACCTGCCCCAGGGTTGGTTCGACAAGGACTTCGAGATGTCCGCCGATGAGCGCAAGAAGTTCAACGACGAATGGCCCGCCAAGTTGTTCGCCGGCGGATGGATCTGCGCGACGTGGCCGAAGGAATACGGCGGCAAGGGGCTCACCACGATGCAGGGTGTGGTGCTGTCGGAGGAGTTCGCGAACGCAAAGGCGCCGATGCGCGCCGATTTCTTCGGCGACACGCTCGTCGGCCCGACACTGCTCCAGTGGGGAACCGAGGAACAGAAGAAGGAATTCCTGCCGAAGATCCTGAACGGGTCAATGCGCTGGTGCCAGGGCTTCTCCGAGCCGAACTCGGGTTCCGACCTCGCCAGCCTGAAGACCGCAGCTGTTCTCGACGGTGACGAGTGGGTCATCAACGGCCAGAAGGTGTGGACCACGCAGGGTCACCACGCCGACTACTGCTTCCTGCTCACCCGCACCGATCCTGAGGCGCCGAAGCACAAGGGCATCTCGTACATGCTCGTGCCGATGAAGCAGCCCGGAGTCGAGGTGCGCGGAATCGTGCAGCCTGACGGCACCGCCGAGTTCTGTGAGGTGTTCTTCACCAATGCGCGTTGTCCGAAGGACAACGTCGTGGGCGGTGTGAACAACGGATGGGTCGTCACCAACTCGACACTCGCTTTCGAGCGCGGCATGAGTGCCACCACCGGCTACCGCCGCTTCGAGTCGGAATACAAGGCGATGGTGCGCGGCGCGAAGGAGAACGGCAAAATCAACGACCCGAAGATCCGTCAGCGTCTCATGAACTACTACACGAAGATCCAGATCCTGAAGATCAACGGTTTGCGTTCGTTGTCGACCACGCTCATGAACAAGAAGGATCCTGCAATGGCCGCGCTCGGTGCGACCAACAAGATGTTCTGGACCGAAATGCACAAAGAGGCAATGGAACTCGCTCTCGACATCGGCGGTGCGGATTCGATGCTCGTCGACTTTGCTCTCGGCGACGGCAACTGGCCGGGCACTGCGCGCGAGAAGCGTCGCGAGGGATATCCCGTCAGCAGCATGATGTCGGCATTCTTCTTCTCGCGTTCGGAGACCATCTGGGGCGGCACCAGTCAGATCCAGCGCAACATCGTCGGCGAGCGGGTTCTCGGTCTGCCGAAAGAGCCGAGCAGCAAGTAGCCCGCCTCGTGTTCGCGCGGGCACGGGTCTCGGCTCCGTTCGGAGGCCTCACCGTCGTTGCATCAGACGCGGGCGTTCGTTACGTCACTTTCGACAACGACGCGCATCCGAAATCGTTCGACGGCATGCACATCGTCGATGACGATTCACACCCCGTGGTCGCCCGTGCGGTGTCGCAGTTGTCGGAATATCTGGGCGGTCATCGCACCGACTTCGACGTACCTCTCGATCTCGTCGGGACCGAATTCCAGGTGCAGGCGTGGCGGTCGCTCGCCAAGGTGCCCTTCGGCGCCACCGCGTCGTATGCACAACAGGCAGCATCGATCGGTCGGCCCACTGCCACACGCGCAATCGGCGCCGCAAACGGGCGCAATCCCGTGGTGATCGTGTTGCCGTGCCACCGCATCGTCGGTGCCGACGGCTCGCTCACCGGATTCGGCGGCGGGCTGCCCGTGAAGAAGTGGTTGCTCGACCACGAGAACGAAGTGACGAGACGACGAGGGTCGTCGCTGCGCCGCGGTTGATCACTGGGCGGGTGCCTCGGTTCCCTCGATGGCCGCGCGGCACATGTTGCGTTGTGCCGGCCAGTAATCGTGAACCGCGTAGTGCTGCGTGCTGCGGTTGTCCCACATCGCAACTGTCCCGGGTCTCCACCGCAGGCGCACCTGATACTCCGGGATCTCGACCTGGTGCAGGAGGTAGTTCATCAGGTTGTTCGACTCGAAGGTGTAATCGGCGCCGACGCGAATGCGGTCGAAGCGCGCGAAGTTCACGAAGTTCGTGGTGAAGCCCTGGTTCACGTACAGCACCTTCTCGCCGGTCTCGGGGTGGGTGACCACGACCGGATGACGGGCAGGCGGGTGCTCGTCGACGAGCTGTGCGCGCGCCTCGGGTGTCATGTTGCCGCCGAACGACTGCTCGATCGAGTGGATCGCCCACAGATCGTTGATTCGCTCCTTGATGCGATCGGGGAGTCTGTCGTACGCCATGGCCATGTTGGCCCACATGGTGTCTCCGCCGACTTCGGGCACGACTTCGCTCTTCAGCACCGCGCCCTTCGGCGGGACCTGTCGCCATGTCGCATCGACATGCCACACGTTCTCGTACGTGGAGCGTTCCTTCTGGCGCTGGATCAGGACGATGCCCGGGTAGTCGGGGTGCGACGGTGCCACCGGGTGGTCCTCGAGCGAGCCGAAGCGGAGAGCAAAATCACGGTGCTGTCCGTGCGACAACTCCTGTTCGCGGAAGAACAGAACCTTGTGGGTCAACCACAACGAGTGAATGTGCGCGAACAGATCGTCGTTGGTGATCGCCTCGGAGATCTGCACCCCGGTGATCTCCGCACCGAGAGCGGGCGTGCACTGTTCGACCTTCATCTTCGTGCCGGTTGTCGTCGTCATGATGTGTGCTCCTTGTGTCAAGTGGTGAATTCGAAGATGCTCGATCCGGTGGTGGTGCCTGACTCGAGTGCGACGTGTGCGGCGACCGCTTCGCCGAGTTGCCACCGCTGGTTCACGGTGATCCGGACCGCGCCGTTCGCGATGCGGGTGAAGAGGTGGTCGACGAGTGCCCGTTTCTCTGCGGGGTCGGCGATGTAATCGGCCATGGCCGGCCGCGTGAGAAAGATCGAGCCCTGACGCATGAGGCGCGGCGGTTCCACCGCGGGCACGGGGCCCGATGCGGTTCCGAGGCACACCAACAATCCGCGACGTGCGACCGACGCAACCGATGACTCGAACGTGCTCGCCCCGACTCCGTCGACGACCATCCGCGCGCCCTTGCCGCCGGTGATCTCGCGCACGCGCTCCGCAATGTTGTCGGTTCTCGTGTTCAGCACCTCTGAACATCCGGCATCGAGGGCGAGAGGTTTCTTTGCATCGTTGCTCACGGTTCCGATCACCGTGAGCCCCATCTCGGCGGCCATCTGGCAGAAGATGAGACCGACCCCGCCCGCCGCCGCGTGCATCAGCACTGTGTCACCCGCACGAAGATCCCAGATGCTCGTGAGAAGGTACGACGCAGTGAGGCCCCGCATCGTCGACGCGGCGGCGATGTCGAAGGCAATCGAATCGGGCAGCGGTATCAACGAGTCGGTCGGCATCGTGCGAATGTCGCTGTACGCGCCGAGCGGGCTGCCCGTGTAGGTCACGCGATCACCGACCGAGAATGCGGTCACGTCTGCACCGGTGGCCACGATCACGCCGGCCCCCTCGACACCGAGCCCGTGCGGGGTTCGACCGGGGTAAAGACCCGAACGGAAATAGGTGTCGGCGATGTTGATGCCCACGGCATGATGGCGAACCGTCACTTCGTTCGGCCCGGGCGCCACGAGAGACGAGGACTCGAGAGTCATCACTTCGGGTCCTCCGTGTTCGGGCACCACGACACGCGTCGAGGTCAGTGTCACTTCCGTGTCACCTCGTGGGTGAGGATTGCCGAGAGCATCGCGGCGACCGACTCCACCGATTCGTCGTCGTCGGCCGCGTAGTCGACGTTCAACGAGTGAACTGCGAACGACGAGATCGACAATGCCACCGCGAGTTCGATTGATCGCGGCGCATCACCTTTGCCGCCGGCCTTGGTCCATGCCGCCTGCGCGATCGACCGGGTGAGCACCTGTCGCATTTCGCGACGGTGCTTGTTGACCCGGGCGATGGGGTCCGACAGTTCGTTGTCGTCGCTTGCGGCGAGTTGCCACAGGGCGACACCTGCTCGTCGCTGTGAGCCGTGCAGCTGCGTCACGACATCCACCAACCACTGGTCGAGATCGGAAGACTCACTGAGTGCGTCGTCCACCTGTGCGTGAAACCGACTCAGAGAGTCGGAGAGCGCCCGTGCGATCAGGTCGTCGCGGGTGGCGAAGTAACGAAAGACGGTGCGCCGGCCGAGTTCGGCCTCGACAGCGATTGCGTCAATCGACACCCCCAGACTCTCGCGGGCAAGAAGCCGACGGGTGGCGCGCAGAATGCGGAACTCGGTGCCGGACTTCGGATCCTTGAGGAGATTCTCCAGTTCGTCTGCGGTCAGGTCGTTGGACTGTCGCGTTGGCGTCATGATGGCACTTTACACTGTCAGCGTGGCACTGTATAGTGCCAACAGGAAATCATCACGATTCGTCAGGGGGCTCTCATGGCAACTGCAACCACCTTCAAGACCACGGGCATCACGCGCCACGTGGGAACAGAGATCGAGGGAATCAAGCTGCGCGATCTGAGTGACGCGGCAGTGCAGGAACTTCTGGTTCTGCTCGCCGACCGCGGGGTCGTCGTCGTGCGCAACCAGCAGATGACGATTCCCGAGCAGATCGAGTTCGGTGCGCGTCTCGGAGAGCTGCACGTGCATCCGGCATACGCACAGAGCCAGTATCCGGAGGCACTGCACATCTACGGCGACGAAAACTCGAAGATGGTTCCGGGCGAGGGTTGGCATTCCGACGTGAGTTGCGACGAACGGCCGCCGGGTGTGTCGATGCTGCGCATCGAGACCACGCCGAGCGTCGGGGGCGACACTGCATTCTCGCACCAGGCGGCGCTGTACGAATCGTTCTCCGACACGATGAAGAACTTCCTCCGCACGTTGAAGGCCCGGCACTCGGGCGATTTGCCCTGGCGCAATCAGTACAAGAGCGTCGACCCGAAGCAATACCCGAGGAACCTGCACCCGGTCGTGCGCACGCACCCTCTCACCGGTCGCGACGCGTTGTACGTCAACAGCGGTTTCACCGACCGAATCTGGGACATGGACGAATGGGAGAGCAACCTGCTGTTGAAGGGGCTGTTCGACAAGATCGCCTATGCGGTCGAGTTCCAGTGCCGGGTGCGGTGGGAACCGAACACCGTCACGTTCTGGGACAACCGCACGGTTCAGCATCATGCGTGTTGGGACTACTTCCCGGAGAAGCGCGAGGGCTGGCGCGTCACCACCACCGGCGAACGTCCGTACCTCGCACACTGACCGCGCACCTCTCATTAGGGTGGTGATATGACGTTCGTGTCGCACCTCCTCGCAATCGTCCTCATCGTCCTGTGTTCGTTGTCGGCACTGATGGACTTCGTGAAACCGCCCCAGATCGTCGAGGTCATGAGCCGGCTGAAGGTGCCCGTCAAGGCGTTGCCGGTGCTCGGTGCGATCAAACTGATTGCGTGCATCGGACTCGCCGTCGGGTTCAGCAGAATCCGGATCGGTGAACTGGCCGGTCTCGGCCTGTGCGTCTATTTTGCCGTCGCAACGACCACCCACACGCGTGTGAAGGATTCATTCAAGGACACTCTGCCTGCGTTCACGCACCTGGTGCTGTCGATGCTCTACGTGCTGGTCACCTTCGCCCGGTGACGCGGACTCAATCGTTGAACTTGTCCCACTCGGTGTCGTTCAGTCCGAGTTTCTTGTAGCGCTTCGAGATCCACAGCGGCACTTCCATCGGCTCGCCGTTCTCGATGCCCCGCACCATGTCGCCGTTCTCGTCCCACATGTGACAGGTGTTCAGGTTCATGGCGTAGGAACGACGCCGCATCTCGGGGGTGAGGTTCTCGCGCGAGATCGGCTTCATCCCGCCCGACGATGCCGCACGCATCGACCACATGCTCTGGATCGCCACGGGCGCCATCGCCGAGAGAAGGGCGCCGATGTGGGTGCATCCACGGGGGCCGCCGAACAGTTCCTTCACTTTCGCGTTGAATCCCCGGGCGATCGAGAGGCCGACCAGGTTCTGATAGTGCGGTTCGATGTCGGTGCAATGGGTGTGCGGCCGTTCGTGGAACGTGACCGCCGCCTTTTCGATGAGCAACTCGGGGAACTTCAGTTCGAGGTCGACGGTCATGTGGTGCACCCACAACACGTCGGGGTCGTCCGACACGTAGAGACCTGCGGGCTTTTCGTCGATGACCACGCCCCGCAGCATGAATCGGTCGTCGTTCAGCTTGTACGAGCGAACTTCGTAACGTCGGGTGTGAAGGAGCGTGCTGCCTTCGGGCGCGGGGGGAAAGAAATCGTTGGTCGACACGGAAAACATGGTGACACCTTCTCGATGTGCAGGGCGAACCGGGTGGCCCGAAGGCGGTTTTGAAAGTCGCATCGGGCAGAATTGTCGGGTGAGCACCCTGAAGAACACTCTGCAGAACGATCTGAACGCCGCGATGAAATCGCGGGACAAATTGGTCACGTCGACGTTGCGCATGGCGCTCACTGCAATCTCGAACGCCGAGGTTGCGGGGGACCGTGCGGTGGAGTTGAGCGATGACCAGGTGGTCAAGGTTCTGCAGGCCGAAGCCAAGAAACGTGCCGAGTCGGCCGACCTGTACGACCATGCGGGCCGCACCGACGCGGCGGCCAACGAACGCGCAGAAGCCGAGATTCTCGCGAGGTATCTCCCGGCCGCGATGTCCGACGACGAACTCGCCGGGGTCGTCGCCGACGAGATCGCGAAGGCCGCCGCCAACGGTGCGACAGGCATGAAGGCGATGGGTTCGGTGGTGAAGGCAGTGCGCGAGCGAGTGGGGTCGGGCGCCGACGGATCAAAGATCGCCGACATGGTGAAGGCCGCACTCGCCTGATGTCGGAACCCGGTCCCGCTCTGGCGCCGTTGTCGCCGCAGATGAAACGCATGAGTGATGCGCTGCGCCGTGCGATGAAGGCGATCTATCACGTGCACCCGGCCCACGAGAGCGAATCGATTGCGACGTTGGCCGAATCGCTCGCTGACGAACTCGAAGAGGCGGGCACGTTGCCGCTCGGTCAGGAATCGGCGGTTCGCCACACACGCAGCCCCCTGTCGGGGGACATGAACCCGATTGCTCCCCCCGTCACATACGAGTACGGCGACAAGAGCATCACGGCGCGCGTTCGGTTTCACGAGGGCTACCAGGGGCCGCCGGCATGCGTCCACGGCGGGATCGTGGCGGCACTGCTGGACGATGCGCTCGGGCGCACCCGCCATCTCACGGGTCGCAACTGTGTCACCGGCAGTCTCGACATCTCGTACAAGAGGCCGACACCTTTGAACGCCGACCTCGTCGTTCAGGCTCGCATCGACGAGATTCTCGAACGCAAGTTCCTCGTGACCGGCGAGATTCTCCATGAGGGCGAGGTCACTGCCTCGGCACGGGCAGTGTTTGTGTTCCTCGGGGACGAAAAATTCAATGCACTCGTTTCGGGTGCGCGTGACGCCTCACGGAAGTAGCACACTAAGGTCACTCTTCATCACGGCAGACCGGGGGACACCATGTCGAACGAACTCATTCTTGACTCACTGCGCCGGCGCATGCGCGCGTTGTTCTCGCTCTATGAAGAGGCGACGGCGACCATGACCCTCGAGCAGGTGAACCACCGCGAGAAGGCGCGCGTCATGCCCATCGCATTTTCGCTGTTCCATTACGTGAACATGATCGACGCTTCGCTGATGATGCTGAACGGCAAGCCTTTCCTGTGCAACGAAGAGATTCTCGATGCCATCAGCCCCGAGGTGCGCGACCACGGCAAGCACCGCACGGTCGACGAGATGGACGTGCAGCAGATCGGCAACTACGAGGCGTTTCTCGACTACATGAACGCCGTGTTCGCGCGCATCGAGTCGTGGCTCGCCGAACTTCAGCCCGATGAACTCACGCGTCTCGTGGTGCCGCGACCGTTCGGACCCCAGGTGGCGAGCACCTTCTCTGCCCGCGTCGCCGGCGAAGAAGGCATCACGGTTCTCGACGGCGTCGAATGCTGGATCTACCAACACGGTCTTCGGCACATGGGAGAGATCGAACTGGCGAGGTCGTTCGTCGGTCTGCAGGGAATGACCAGCTGACGTCGGCTTGACCGGCGCCCGTCGGCAGAGCACTGGCGCCCACGGCAGGAATTGAACCTGCGACCCCTTGCTCCGGAGGCAAGTGCTCTATCCGCTGAGCTACGTGAGCGTGTCGTGAATCGTCACGCGCGTCGTCAGTCTAGGGCCCGACCAATTGGAACGCCGTCGGCAGCGCGGTTCGGGGCAGAATGGAGGCTTCATGGCCGACCCGATTGTTTCCGCAGCAGAGCGTCTCGCACCTGCATTCGCCGCGGTGGCAGGCACTGCATGTGATCCGGTGGTCAGGCCCAGCGACCGTGCCGACGCACAGGCAAACGGGGCTCTTTCCCTCGCGAAGTCGCTCGGGGCGACGCCCCGTGACATCGCCCAGCGAGCCCTCGACGCGGCGGGCGACCTGTCGGACATGCTCGCGACAACCGAAATCGCCGGCCCGGGGTTCATCAATCTCGTGTTCTCGGACGGTTTCATCACGAGCGAACTCGTGGCGGCGATGAACGATCGGCACCTCGGCGTGCGGCGGGCACCCGACGCCCACACGGTCACCGTCGACTACTCGGCGCCGAACGTCGCCAAGGAGATGCACGTCGGACACCTGCGTTCGACGGTCATCGGCGATGCGCTCGTTCGTGCGCTCGGTTTCGTCGGGCACACGGTGGTGCGCGAGAACCACATCGGCGACTGGGGCACGCCGTTCGGCATGCTCATCGAGCACCTCGTCGACCTCGGCGAGGAGGAGGCCGCACACGAACTCGGTGTCGGCGATCTTGACGGTTTCTACAAGGACGCCCGTCGCAAGTTCGAATCCGACGACGACTTCAAGGTTCGTGCCCGCAACAGGGTGGTGATGCTGCAGGGCGGTGACGCCGACACGCTGCGGCTGTGGACCACGCTCGTGAAGGAGAGCACCAGGTACTTCAACAAGGTGTACTCACAACTCGATGTCCTCCTGACAGACGACGACCTGATGGGCGAGAGCGCCTACAACGATCTCCTTGTCGAGGTCGTCGACAGGCTGAAGTCATCGGGCCTGCTCGTGGAGAGCGAGGGTGCCGAAGTGGTCTTCCCCGACGGTTTCACCAACCGGGAGAACGAGCCGTTGCCGTTGATCATCCGCAAGGGAGACGGCGGATACAACTACGCCACCACCGACCTCGCCTGCGTCATCGACCGGGTCGAACGCATCGGTGCGCGCACCATGCTGTACGTGGTGGGGGCGCCACAGGCACAACACCTGCAGATGGTCGAGAGCGTGTCCCGCGCGGCGGGTTGGCTCGACGACCGGCACGTCATGAACCACGTGTCGTTCGGAAGCGTGCTCGGTTCCGACCGCAAGATGCTGAAGAGTCGGTCGGGTGACACCGTGAAGCTCGCGGCACTGCTCGACGAAGCAGTCGAGCGCGCATCACAGGCTGTCGCCGAGAAGAACCCCGACATGGGCGAGGCCGAACGTGCCCGGGTGGCCCACATGATCGGCATCGGGGCCGTGAAGTATTCGGACCTCAGCACCGATCGCGTGAAGGACTACATCTTCGACTGGGAACGCATGCTGTCGTTCGACGGCAACACGGCGCCTTATCTGCAGTACGCGCATGCGCGCATCTGCAGCATCTTCCGTCGTGCAGGAATCGAGCGCGAGTCGGTGTGCGGCGTGACGCCCGTGTTGCACGATGCACGCGAACGGGCGTTGGCGATGCGCATCCTGAGGTTCGACTCGGCGGTGTGGGAGATGATCGACACATTGAGCCCGCACAAGCTGTGCACGTATCTGTACGAACTCGCATCGGACTTCACCGCGTTCTACGAGCACTGCCCCGTGTTGAAAGCCGACGACGATGCGACCCGCGATTCACGGTTGATGCTGTGCGACGCGACGGCACGCACGATGGAAAAAGGCCTCGATCTGCTCGGCATCCGCGCCCCGGAGCAGATGTGACCGCCATCGACATGCGCTTGTTGCCGCGCACATCTGCGGTGTCTGCAGACGGGGTGCTGTCGGTCGGTGGCGTGTCGGTTGCCGATCTCGCACGCCGGTTCGGAACCCCGTTGTTCGTGTACGACGAACAGCACCTCCGTGACACCTGCCGCGAGGCCGTCACCGCGTTCGGCGGCGACAACGTGATCTATGCAACCAAGGCTTTTCTCTGCACCGCGATGGCACGGCTCGCGCACGAAGAGGGATTGCTGCTCGACGTGGCGACCGGTGGAGAACTGTTCGTGGCCCTCAACGCAGGTGTCCCCGCGGATCGCTGCGTCGTTCACGGCAACAACAAGTCGTCTGACGAACTGCGCACCGCCATGGCCGCGGGCGTGCGTCACATCGTTGTCGACAGTTTCGACGAACTCGACCGAATCGAACAGCTCGTGGAATCGGGGGTGCAGGCGCCGCGCGTGCAACTGCGCGTCACTCCGGGTGTGCACGTGGAGACCCACGAATACGTCTCGACGGGTCAGGACGACAGCAAATTCGGGTTCAACCTGAACAACGGAGATGCGCATCGCGCTCTCGAACGCGCGCGCACTTCCGCTGCGATGGTTCTCGTCGGTGTTCACTGCCACATCGGATCGAACGTCGTGGCGGTGGAGAACTTCGCCGACGCGTGGCGGGTGATGATCGAGATGTTCGTTCCGTTGGGTCTTCCCGAGATCACATTGGGAGGCGGGCTCGGGGTGGCCTACACGTCGGCAGACACCGCGCCGACCATGTCTGCGTGGGCCGACGTGCTTCGTGCCGCAACGCGAACTCTCCCGACCGGCACGCACGTGTTCGTCGAACCGGGCCGCAGCATCGTGGCGACGTCGGCGGTGACGGTGTATTCGGTCGGCACGGTGAAGAACATCGACGGCATCCGCACCTATGTCGCGGTCGACGGCGGCATGAGCGACAATCCGCGACCGATGATGTACGGCAGCGAGTACGAAGTGTTCGACCCGGCCCGTTGTGGTGCGTCGCGCACGGCTCGGGCGCGCATCGTGGGCAAGCACTGCGAGAGCGGCGACATCCTCGTGAACGACGCGGCGGTGCCCGAGGACGTGGCGCCCGGTGACCTCATGGTCATGCCCGTCACCGGCGCGTACGGATACTCGATGTCGAGCAACTACAACAAGGTGCCGCGGCCGGCGGTGGTGTTCGTGCGCGACGGTGAGGCCAGGCTCGTGGTGCGCCGCGAGACTCCCGAGGATCTGGTACGTCTCGACCTGTGATTCGCCACACCCCTGTCGTACCTTCAACGGTGAAAGACAGGAGCAGTGATCCAGATGAACGAATGTCCGGAATGTGGCGGCCCATTGGTCGGAAGCGGCGACGACCTCCGGTGCGTCGAGTGCGGGCTGACGCGCGACGAGTTCTCCGAGGTCGTCGACGAGGAAGAGTTCTCCGACGGCGACATCGATGACGATTTCGACGACCTCGACGAAGAGGGTTTCGACTCCGCCGACTGGTAGGTCGCGCGCACGAAGGTGCCCGTGGCCGAGAGTTGGTGGGCCGGAACCGTTGTCGCGTCCCTGCTGGGAAAGAAAACCCTTTCCTTATCCACAGGCCCACCCGTAGGCTGAAATGCCTATGGCACCCGCCCCCCACTCATCATCTGTCGTGCGCATCGGAGTTCTCGGATGCGGCAACGTCGGCGCAGCCCTCGTTCAACTGATCGAACGGCAGGCAGAGGTGATCACCCAGCGCACGGGGGTCACCCTGCAGGTGGCGAAGGTGGCGGTGCGCAACATCAGTCGCGATCGCGAGGTGACCCTTGCAGATGGTGTGTTGACACGCGACGCCTTCTCTGTGGTGAACGACCCCACCATCGACGTGGTCGTCGAGGTCATCGGTGGCATCGAGCCGGCTCGTGAACTGATCTCGACGGCACTCGAGAACGGAAAGCCCGTGATCACCGCGAACAAGGAACTCCTCGCGAACGTCGGGCACGACCTGTGGGCGAAGTCAGACGAACTCGGTGTCGACCTGCTCTTCGAGGCTGCGGTGGCCGGTGGCATTCCTCTCATCCGCGCCCTGCGCGAGTCGTTGCGCGGCGAACCCGTCACGCGCGTGATGGGCATCGTGAACGGCACCACCAACTTCATTCTCACGAAGATGACCGACGAAGGGGCCGAGTATTCGGCGGCGCTCAGCGAGGCGCAACGTCTCGGTTTCGCCGAGCGCGATCCCACGGCAGACGTCGAGGGATTCGATGCAGGAGCAAAGGCCGCGATCATCGCGAGCATCGCCTTCGGCGCACGCGTGGTTGCCGGCGACGTGTACCACGAGGGAATCAGTGGGGTCACGGCTTCCGACATCGCCATTGCGCGCCGTCTCGGGTACGTGGTGAAGTTGCTCGCCATCGCCGAACAATCGGGTGATTCGCCGACGGTTGCCGTGCGTGTGCACCCTGCGATGGTGCCGGTCGCACATCCGTTGGCAAGCGTTCGCGATTCGTTCAATGCGGTGTTTGTCGAGGGTGACGCGGTGGGTTCGCTCATGTTCTACGGACGCGGTGCGGGTGGCTTTCCCACCGCCTCTGCCGTGCTGGGCGACGTGATCGACGCCGCAGTCAACCTGCGCAAGGGAACCCACGGAACCATCGGTGCGTTCGCGCGCGTGCCCGTGATGCCGATCGACGAGACCTCGTCGCAGTACCTCATCGGCCTCGACGTCGAGGACAAGCCCGGCGTGTTGCACGCAATCACCGGGGTGTTTGCGAACCACGGCGTCAGCATCCGTGCCGCGGAACAAGAGGGAATCGGAGCCGATGCACGACTCGTGTTCATCACCCACATGGCGCGTGAATCCGACGTGCAGGCATGCCTCACCGAGTTCAAGAAGTCGCCCGTCGTGAAGCGTTCATCGGGTCTGTTGCGCGTCATCGGCGAGTAGGGCATGCAGTACGTCTCGACGCGCGGAGCGGCGCCCGTGCTCGGTTTTTCCGATGTGGTGCTGGCGGGCCTGGCAACCGACGGCGGTCTCTATGTTCCCGAGGCATGGCCCCCGGCCCGCGCATCGACCGGCGGCTCGTACGCATCGCTGGCCGCATCGGTGTTCGAGCCATATCTCGACTCGACCGTCACGCCGGGTGTCATGGCGCGACTGTGCGACGAGGCGTATTCGACGTTCCGGCATCCCGACGTGGTGCCGATGGTCGATCTCGAACCGGGGCACCAGCTCATGGAGCTCTTTCACGGGCCGACCCTTGCGTTCAAGGATGTCGCCCTGCAGCTGCTCGGTCGGTTGTTCGATCACATTCTCACCGAGCGGAACGAAAAGGTCACGATCGTGGGGGCGACGAGCGGCGACACCGGCAGTGCGGCCATCGACGGGGTGAAGAACTGCGCCAGTGTCGACATCGTGATTCTGTATCCCAAAGGTCGCGTGAGCGACGTGCAACGTCGCCAGATGACAACCGTCGATTCGCCGAACGTGCGCACCGTGGCAATCGACGGCACGTTCGACGACTGCCAGGATCTCGTGAAGGCGATGTTCAACGACGCACCGTTCCGCGAGCGCAACAACCTCTCTGCGGTCAACAGCATCAACTGGGCGCGTGTGATGGCCCAGGTGGTGTACTACTTCGAGATTGCGCGGCGGGTCGACGGTCCCTTCGATGTCACGGTGCCGACCGGCAACTTCGGAAACGTGCTCAGCGGGTGGATCGCACAGCAGATGGGCGCGCCGGTGCGCCATCTCGTGGTGGCCTCGAACGAGAACGACATTCTGACGAGGTTCTTCGAGTCGCTCGCCATGAACGTGACGGGTGTGCATCCCACGTTGAGCCCCAGCATGGACATCCAGGTGTCGTCGAACTTCGAACGATTGCTGTTCGAGATGAACGGTCGCGACGGAGGGCTCACGGCGGAGCAACTGAGCGTCTTTCGCGACAAGGGTGTCCTGTCGGTGGAGGCAGACCAGTACCAGCAATGGATCGCCCCGACCTTCCGTGCATCACGGGCCACCGACCATGACACGTTGGCGACCATTCGCTCGGTGCACGAGTCGACGGGAATGTTGATCGACCCGCACACGGCTGTCGGTGTCAAGGCGGCCCGGGAGCATCTCGAACCCGGAGTTCCGATGATCACACTGGCCACGGCGCATCCGGCGAAGTTCCCCGACGCCGTGGAACGTGCCACGGGGGTGAGGCCGTCGCTGCCGGAGCACCTGGCGGACCTGTTCGACCGCGCCGAGCGGACCACGGACCTGCCGAACGACCTCGCCGCAGTCGAGGCTTTCGTCGAATCACGCCGCTAGGCAGCCTGACGGGTCAATCAACTGTCGGTCTCACTCTGACGAGTCGTCATCGGTGGTCGTCGTCGGTGCCGGTCTGAAACCCCGGAGAAGTTGCGTGACGAATTCACGCTTCTCGTCGTCGGACATCGTCCAGTAGGACTTCTCGATCGCGACAACCTTGATTGGCTCGTTGGAGTCTTTGTGTTCGGTGGAATCAGACATTCAGCGACCGTTGATCGAGCTGATGACCCAGTATGCGTCGAGTGGGTTGCGTGCGAACCACCGCACAACCTCGTCGACCGCCTCACTCATCTCGTCGTAATTGCCGCCGTTGCGCGCCACCCACCATGCAGCGGCATCGGGCGCATACACGGTCGCCGCGATCGGGCGGGCCTGACGGATCGCGCGAAGCGCCGGAAGGGAATCCCACCCGCGGGTTCGCAGAATCGCGTAGGTCGCGGATGGTCCGCGGTTGCATCCGACCCAACATGTGACCATGAGGACTGCCCCCGGGGTCTCTTCGATCTCGCGTGCCTTTTCCGCGATGGCATCGAACCAGCGCGGGTCGCGACGGCCGAGATCGTCGTTGACGCCGATGTGATGAACTCGGATGTTCGAGTTGGCCTCGATGAATTCCTTCTCGCGGAATTCGAGATGCACCGGCATGTAGTCGGTGATGCCTTCAGCTTCCCAGCGGGCGAGTTGTTCACGTGCGATGTCGTGCTGTGGCGAGATTCCGCCGCTCATCGCGAGAGTGGGAGTCACGAAGCAGACCTCGCGCCACCAGAACATGGGGTCGAGGGGTCGCTGCGGAAGGTCGAGGGAATGAAGGGGAATGTCATTTATTGTCATGTTGACCATTATGCCAAGGGGGTGTGTCGGGATTCCCGGAGCAGGCGTCAGCGGCACCACGGCGGTGACGCCACCACGAAATCGAGAGTTGCAGAACAGGGGCGCAGCCCGCGGGTTTGCAATTCGGCCCAGATGTCGGCCAGTTCGCCGAGTCGAAGCGCGTCGCAGATGCGCGCGGCCTCGCCGAACAGGGTGATCGACGACCGGAACTTTCTCGCGTCGATGCCGCCGAGCACCTTCTTCAGTTCGTCGTACGCCGGCTCGTTCTGTGGCAGGTGCGAGAGAACGAGGCGACAGCACTCGACGTAGCGGTCGCGGAGGGTGGGATGTGTCAGATAATCGACCACTTCACTCATCGACCTGACTCCGAACTCGATTGCCATCTCGGAACTGCCGAGCCCCGAGATTTGAGGGAAGACGTACCACATCCAATGAGTCCGTTTGCGACCGACACGAAGCTCTGCAAGCGCATCGGGAAAGGTGTCACGCTGGTGCGTCGGGTGATTGCCCTGCTGGGTCAGAAGAAATCGTTCAACGGTCATTGTCCCTCCTCCGGAAACATCTCGTTGACGGCCTTTTCGAAACGTTCGAAGAGATCGCGGGTGCCGGGTGGGTACCCCTTCTTGTCGAACGCGGCGAGAAGTCCGCGGTACCACATGCGTTGGTGGTCGTATCCGACGTTGAACTTGGCCCACACGGTGTGTTCTTCTCCCGGCGATTTGCGCAGATCTGCCACCGTGTTTTCTGCGTTGTAGGTCTTGTCCGCCAGGGAGACCAACAGCGATTCGTCAGTAGCGGGCTTCGACGCAATCTTGTCGATGTAGGGCTTCTTCCGCGCTTCCCACCAGTGCTCGGCTTTCTGCTCAGCGGTCCAGTTCTCCTCGCGGGCCTGTTCCTTGTATTCCTGCTTTTTGGCGAACGTCGTGTCGGTGCAGCCCCACACGATGTCTGTGATGGCCGGGCCGACTCGGAACTTGAGGATGTTGCGTTTGGTGGGAGTGTCCTCCAACAAGTCGTGCAAGAGTGCGCCGATGGTTTGTCTCTTGGATCCGCCTGCCTCGATCACGAGCGACGCGACTCCGAGAAGGTGGCCGAGATAGGGGATGTTGCTGCCTTTGCGAACCTCGTTTTCGTGACCTTTACCGGCGATGCGAATCGCTCGATAGAAGTTCTCGGTTGGTTTCCACAGGGGTTCTGTGTTGTGTGTCATGTGTGGCTCCTTTCTGAAGAGATCCGAAGAAAGAGTCGTGCCACGCAGCGAAGGTCACGCGCCGCCACTCCCGGCGGCGCCGAGCACCGCCGCGATGATGATGACCCATCCGATGATCACGATCGGGAACACGATGGTGAGTGCGGCCAGAGCGAAGCACCAGAACGTGATCGCAAAAGTCCAGCCGATGCATCCGCCGCCGAATCGACTCGGTGTCATGCGGGGAATCTCTTCATGTCTTTCACACTTTCAGCGTACGGAACGGGTGTGTCGTCACGTGGTGGGGCAATTGTCGCTCACGAAGTTGTTGAAACGGGTTGATGCATCTACGACACCTTCTCGTTGGTTGATTGCGTCGAATTCCCTTCGGAGTTCCTCGTTCTTTGCAATTTCCACGAGGTCATAGTCGTGTGCGTCGAACAGGGCGTTTGTGTCGATCACGGATGAGACCAGAAGCGCCACATCGTCCTTGATCTCGTCGGGGCTCGTATCGCGCAGCTGCCGGGCATACGTTGCCGCCTTTGTCCACGTGTCTCGCATGATGTCCGGATCCGTGATGGCAGCCGGATCCTCTCCGTGGGGCCCTGCAGCCGCGGATTCCATGCTTGCGGCAACGGAGCAGAATTCGGTGTAGTCGGCCGACGGAGCACCGGACGAGCAGGCAACCAGAGCCGGCACCAGCGCAATGAGAACGGCGAGCCGTCTCACTTCATGCCCAGGATTTTTCCCCACTTCTGTCGCCGTCCGGCCCGGGTGAGGGGAATGCCGGTCTTGCGCGAGATCTTGCGCTTGGCGGCGGTGATGCCGAGTGCGCGCTTCCAGGAGAATGTGAGTCCGGGTCCGAGTTTCATGGCCTGACCGTATCAGTCGGTGCTTCGGTCGGTGCGGTGTCTGCGCCTGCGGCGGGTTCTGATCAGAAGCGATAATGGTAGAGTGTACCCTAAACAGATGCGAGAAGGTGAACTCACGTGGGAATTCTGAAGTGGTACGTCGTGTACCGGGTGGCGACCCGGGGGCGCAGGAGACGAAAGGCCGAAGCGCGGGCCAGGGAGACCCTCCAGACGGTCTTCGAGATCGCCGAGGACGACTCTGACGAGGCGCTCTTTGAGTTCTGTGACGAGTGCGGCGAGATTCTCGGCGACCATCTCATCGATGGAGAAGAGCTGGTGTGTCCCTGAAACCCCTTGCAGTCAACAAGTTGTTTCACGCAATTGACTGCGAATCGCAGAAAATTGAAATTTTTATAATGCCGCGAAGTACCCAACCAAAGGAGTCCCGAATGACCCGAAATCTGCCCGAATACGTGATGAACGACAGGTGGGCGCGCCTCAGAGCCCTCTCGTTCGAGATCGACTTCCACTCCGAAATCGACCAACGACTGAATCGCGCCCGGAGCCCGATCGACAGTTTGATGTTTCCTTTCCACATGGCGATCGGTGCGGCCGGACTCGTGCGGCCATTCGACTGGACCACATGGGAAGCGCCGATGTTGACCATCGAGATGGTGCCGAACCTGAACGACGAGATGGCACGCAAGCACATGACCCGCATCGTGCGCGCCGACCGTTTCAACGAGGGGGTCTTCGATTCGTATGCACGCTCCGGGGTTCTGACCGCGCTCGCACGTCATCTTTACGAATTGCGACAGACGGAGAACGGGTGGCCGACCGACTTTGCGGTGAACCCGGACGGTTCGGTGGAATCCGGCATCGCATTGGTGGCAGGTCGCGGTGTGATTCGTGGGCTCACCAACGGCCGTCGTTATCGGTGTCCCGAGTGCAGAGGCGGCTGGAGTCTCGAGTGCGAATTGCGGGGCGGTCATGTCGTGAGGGTGTGCTCGCGGGATTGGCATTTTCTCGCCGACCGCCGGGAGGTTCGCGTGTTGAATCCGAGTCCGCTGCAGCAGGTGTTCAGGAAGCCGCGGCCCAGCGTGCGATCGTGAGGCGGTGCCACGCGACGACATCGTCGATTGTGTAGCGACCCCAGGTGTAGCCGCCCGCGAGACCGAAAATCGCCGGGGTGTCACCGATGAAGGTGCGGACCAGACGTTCGCGGATCCGCAGGTCGCTCTCTGAGACTCCGCTGTTGCGGACATCGACACCCGCGTTGTAGGCGATGAAGTCGAACTTCTCCAGCGTCGATGCGTAGTCGAGCGCCTTCTCCACCGCCTTGCGGTAGCCGTCGGGGGACACTATGTCGAGTCGGCTGTCGCCTTCGGGTTGCCATGTGTCGAATGCCGACACCGTGACGTCGACCTGCACGACGTCGCTGTCGAACTTGCGGCTGATGATGTCCCATGTTCCGCCTCCCGCGTGTGCGTCGAGGTCGAGGCAGAGAATCCGACCGGCTCCGAGTTGTCGTGCCGCATGGATCGCAGCGGCAAGACCGTTGAACGTGCAGTACCCGGCACCGCGATCGTGTGCTGCATGGTGCATGCCCGAACTGAGGCTGCCCGAGCAGCGGTTGTTGGTGAGCGCATCGTGGGTCGCCGCAATCATTCCCGCGACGTGAGCACGTGCCATGACGTAGATGCCGGGGTCCCACGAGAACGAGCTCGTCTGCGCGAGCTGTCGCGGCTTTCCTGTTCTGACAGCCGTCACGTATTTCTCGGAATGAATCCATGCAATGACCTCCTCGGCCAGTTCGTAGAGAACAGACGGATCGGAGATCGCGACGGGGGAGATGGGGTCATCAATGAGCGACTGTGCGATGTCGATCGCCTTGCGCGTGGTGTCGAATTCGTAGTTGCTGGCGCCGTAATCGGCATTGTGGAAGATGCGAAGTATGGAACGGACAAGTTGGTTCTGCATGGGTCTCCTTCTGGTTGGGGGGAAGCAAGTGTGACAAGTCCCTGTGTCAATATTTGTAGAAGCGACACTAAATAGGGTCGGCACTGAGACGTCCGAAGTGGCGCTCGTGGACGGCGGGAGATTCGTCCACGGTCGTTGCCAAATCGGGCGATCGGGGCTAAGGTGAGGGTCGCTCGGTTGTCCGAGTTCTCCCCGCCCTCGTTGAGGGGGGTCGAGATTCCCCAATGCGTTCAGCGCTCCGGTGCATGGCGCACAGCCCCTCATTCGGTCACGAAAAGACCGCAGGAAAGCAGGAAATCATGGCTGCAGAAGCCCTTGAGAAGTCCGCACTCGAGTCCAAGGACAAGGACCAGTTGATGGCAATCGCCGATGCACTCGGCGTGAAGGCCCCCGCACGCGCCACGAAAGCGGTGCTGGTCGAGAAGATTCTCGAAAAGACCGGAGTCGGTGCGGCACCGGCGAAGGCAAAGCCCGCAAAGCGCGACGAGAACGTCGACGCCGAAAAGGCCGACGACGCCGGCGCCGATGAGTCTTCCCAGAAGAAGTCGAGCGAGCCGATCGTGTACCTCGGCGACGACGGTGAGCCGCTCGCGGAGTGGGAGATCGAACTCGCACAGCACGAGGGTCGACTCGACAAGTTGAAGACGGCCGGCGGCGGTCAGCGCAACGATCGCGGCGACCGCGGACCACGCCAACAGGGCCAGGGTCAGAACCAGCAGCGCCAGCAGGGTCAGCGCCAGCAAGGTCAGCAAGGTCAGCAAGGTGGCGACTGGGACGAAGGCGGACGCAACAGCCGTCGCCGTCGCCGTCGCGGACGCAACGGTCGCGACGAAGGTCCGCAGGGCGACGATCGCTACGACAGCGGCGACCAGAGCGAGCCGGTCAACATGGATCCCGTCAAGGTCGAGGGCTATCTCGACCTTCGCGATGAGGGATACGGCTTCCTTCGCGTCGGCGGGTACCAGCCGACTCGCAACGACGCCTACATCCCCGTGAAACTCACGCGTCAGTTCGGTCTGCGCAAGGGTGACCACGTCACCGGAATGTCGCGACCTGCCGGTCGCAACGAGAAGAACCCGGCGATGCTCGAGATCCACACGGTGAACGGCCAGGACCCGGAGAAGTCGAAGAACCGCCCGCGTTTCGAGGATCTCACGCCGCTGTTCCCCGACCACAAGTTGCGCATGGAAGACCCGCGCGACCCCACCAACATGACCGCGCGCATCATCGACCTGATCGCGCCCATCGGCAAGGGTCAGCGCGGTCTCATCGTGTCGCCGCCGAAGGCGGGCAAGACCACCGTGATGAAGACCATCGCGTCGTCGATCGAGAAGAACAATCCCGAGGTGAAGTTGATCGTGTTGTTGATCGACGAACGCCCCGAGGAAGTCACCGACATGCGTCGCACGGTTCGCGGCGAGGTCATTGCGTCGACGTTCGATCGTCCGTCCGATGAGCACACGCACATCGCCGAGATGACCATCGAGAAAGCCAAGCGCATGGTCGAGATGGGCGAGGACGTCGTCATCATCCTCGACGGAATCACGCGACTGTCACGCGCCTACAACCTCGCTGCTCCCGCGAGCGGCCGCATCATGTCGGGTGGTATCGACGCCGGTGCGCTGTACCCGCCGAAGAAATTCTTCGGTGCGGCGCGCAACGTGGAAGAAGGCGGGTCGCTCACGATTCTTGCGACCGCTCTCGTCGAGACCAACAGCCGCATGGACGAGGCCATCTTCGAAGAGTTCAAGGGAACAGGCAACATGGAACTGCGCCTCGACCGACGCATTGCCGAGCGCCGCGTGTTCCCGGCCATCGACGTCGATGCCTCGAGCACGCGCCACGAGGAACTGCTCTTCGAGCGCAAGCAACTGCAACTGGTGTGGAAGCTGCGCCGGGTGCTGAGCGGGCTTGCCCAGGACGGCAACCCCGCTCCGGGCCTGGAAATGCTGATGGACCGCCTGAAGACCTTCGGCACCAACGACGAGTTCCTGGCCGAGATCGCAAAGACGCCGGGCGCCTAGTCCCGATACACTTCAGCGTCCGTTTCGAGGAGATGCCAGACAGATGAAGACCGACACACATCCCGAGTACACCGAAGTCAGCGTGAAGTGCTCATGCGGAAACTCGTTCACGACCCGCAGCAGCAAGGGCCAGCCGATTCTTCTCGAACTGTGCAACGAGTGCCACCCGTTCTACACGGGCAAGCAGAAGCTCGTTGACACCGGCGGCCGGGTCGAGCGCTTCAACAAGCGTTACGGCACCCGCAAGAACGCTCCCGCAAAGAAGGACTGATTGTCCGCCGACGCCGAGCGTCGGTCTCGACTTCTGTCGCTCAAGTTGCGCGCACTCGTGCGCGGGCACCTGGGTCTCGAGTCAGAACCCGAGGGAACTCCCGAGGTTTTCGCCCTCGGTGCCGCATTCGTCACGAATCACGATGTCTGGATCTTGATCGACGGAGACGCGTCACGTTCGCTCGGGCCGTCTCTTGCGTGGTCGTCGAGATTCGACCGACCCGTTCATCTCCTCGTCGAACGCGATTCGGGAATCGTCGCCCGTCGTGCGTCGTTGTTCTCGTTGTCGGTGAACGTGTGGCACGTGAACGAAACTTCGTTGTTGCCCGCGGTTGCAGAACCACATCTTCCGTTCGTCGACGCTCCCGATTCGCACGCGGCACTGATGCCCGTCATCGCCGCCGCCGGAGCCGATGCGGTTGTCGAGCACGGCGTTGTCGTCGGAGAGGTGAGGGGCCTCGAGATGTGCAGGGTTGTCGACGACGCGACAACCGGCGCCGCACGTCTCGAAGTGGGCATGGGTGCGAACGATCGCGAGGCGTTTGCGATGGTGCACGGCGACACTCCGACCGAAGAGGCGATGCGCACGGTCATCGAAGCAGTCGCACGGCACCGCGAGCCGGGTGCGATGGTGCACCCGTTCAATCAGTTCGGTGCAGAACGTCTCCATCGTTGGAACGCGCTGCAGAATCCGTCGAGTGTCGGGTTCGTCTCGCTCGCGCCCGCCGACCCGCCAGTGAAACGCACGAACCTCAAGGATGCGGTTCCGTGCGTCGCCACGGGAACAACCGTCGGCGGTGACAGGGCTGTCGCGGTGTTCGTCAACGGAATCGATCTCGAAGTGGTTGCATTCGCGGCCGACGCGGCGGACATGCACGGTTGCGGTCACGTCGTGATCGTCGCGCGACCGCGCGACATCACCGTTTCCCTGCGGAATCTGGCCGCCGCGTGCGTGATTCCGACGGCCTTCGTCGACATCGACGCGACGTAGTTCCCCCACGCACGACGTCACGTGCCGTACTTTTGTGGTCGCATGTCGCGGTTGACCCCTCTCGTGTGCGCCGTCGCAATCGGTGTCACCGCCTGTTCGGCACGGAACGATGCAGCACCGACCACCACGTCGACCGAGGCGCCCGCAGTGTCGACCACGGTTCCCTGGGCCACCGGGGCGGCGGTGAAGGCGTGGCGCACGCACGTGAAGTCGTTCGTGACGAAAGACGTGAGCGCCGTGTCGAAGGGCGACTGCGGTGTGTTCGCCATGTTGATCACCGAGGGGAGTGCAACGTTCTATTGGTGGGACGGTCTCAGGTGGAACGACGATTCGCGACTGCTGAGAGGCGGCAGGGGGCAGATGCCCGAAAAGGTGTACTCGCACGACTTCACGAACGACGGTGTGATCGACTTTTTCGTCACCTACTCGGACAACGATGACAACGGCGGGCCGTTGTACGGCGCGTTCTTTGCCCACAAGTGGAGCGGTGAGAACATGTGCGACTGGGACTGGGTCGACGTCGACAACGGTCGTGACCTCACGAAGATCGTCGAGTCTCCCGAGGTCGACCAACGCAAGGGGCTCGTGTACGGCACCGGATTCGCGAAGAGTCGCTGGAAGTCGTTCGGTCTCGTCGACTACCTGCCGTCGAGTGGGTCGTTCGTCTTCCAACCGGTGACGAAATAGGGAATCAACCCGCCGTAGCCTGAGAAACCATGAACGACCGGCTTGCGTCAATCGAACGCGATTACACCGAACTCGAGGTGAGTCTCGGCAGCCCGGAGGTTCTCGGCGACCAGAACAGACTGCGTGAGGCTTCGCGCAGGTACAAACAACTGACGCCGTTGATCCAGTGCATACGCGATTTGCGGCAGGCCAGGGGCGATGCCGACGCGGCAAAGGAACTCATGGCGGAGACGTCCGGCGACGAACGAGACTCTTTCCGCGCCGAGGCCGCCGCCGCCGAGGCGCGCGTCGGCGAACTCGAGGAGCTGCTGAAGATCCTGCTGTTGCCACCCGACCCGAACGACGGCAAGAACGTGATCATGGAGATCCGCGGGGCCGAAGGCGGGGAAGAGGCGAACCTGTTTGCCCGCGACCTGATGGAGATGTATCTCTCGTATGCCGCCAAGCGCGGTTGGCAGGTCGAGACGATCCAGGTCGACGATTCAGAAATGGGCGGTGTCAACCAGGCCACGCTGCTGTTCAAGGGTGACGACGCGTGGAGCCGGCTGCGGTTCGAGGGTGGTCCGCACAGGGTGCAGCGGGTTCCCGCGACCGAGGCTCAGGGCCGCATCCACACGTCGTCGGCCACCGTCGCTGTGATGCCCGAGGCCGAGGAAGTCGATGTCGAGATCGACATGAACGATCTGCAGATCGACGTGTACCGCGCATCGGGTGCCGGTGGTCAGCACGTGAACACCACCGACTCGGCAGTGCGCATCACGCACAAGCCGACCGGGGTGGTCGTCGCGATGCAGGACGAACGAAGCCAGTTGCAGAACCGTGCGCGCGCCATGACCGTGCTGCGATCGCGTCTGTTGAAACTGCGTCAAGAAGAGCAAGAGGCGGCGGCATCGGCGGAACGGCGGGCCCAGATCGGCGGCGGCGGACGCGGCGAGAAGATCCGCACGTACAACTACAAGGAAAACCGCATCACGGATCACCGCATCGGCTTCACGCTGTATCAACTCCAGGCCGCACTCGGTGGCGAACTCGACCCGGTGATCGACGCGCTCTCGGAAGACCTGCGCGCGCGCCAGCTCGCCGAACATGGCTGACCACGTCACGTGGCGTGACGCTTTGTCCGCCACCGCGGACGCGCTCGGGGACAGATCTCTCGCGCGGTGGTTGTGCGAAACCGCAAGCGGATGCGACGCGACGGAGTTCGACGCGGAGCTCGACGGGCTGGTGAGTGCGCGCAGTGCCTCGCACCTCGATCAGATGGTGCGCCGTGTTCTTGCCGGGGAGCCCGCGCAGTACGTGATGGGTCGGTGGGCGTTCAGGCACCTCGACCTGATGGTGGATGAGCGCGTGTTGATCCCGCGTCCGGAGACCGAGTTGCTGGTCGAGCACGTTCTTCGATTCGTGTCGACGCGCCCCGCCCCGCATCTCATCGCAGATCTCGGGACCGGCTCTGGTGCAATCGGTCTGTCGCTCCTCCACGAACTGCCACTCGAGTCTGCAGAGGTCTGGCTCACCGATGTGTCCGCCGATGCCCTGCACGTGGCGCGCGCGAATGCCGCCGGCATCGGACGTCCCGCAGTGGGTGCCCGGTTCGCAGAGGGTTCGTGGTGCGACGCACTGCCGGTCGACCTGAAGGGAAGATTCGCGGTGCTCGCGAGCAACCCCCCGTACATCTCACCCGACGACGTCGAGGTGCAGGACTCCGTTCGCGCGCACGAACCGCACGTCGCACTTTTCTCCGGCGACGACGGTCTCCGCGACATCGGCACGATCGTGTCGCAGGCGCCGCTGTGGCTCGAGCCGGGTGGAATGCTGATCGTCGAAATGGGTCATTCGCAAGCCGATGTCGTTCATGCCCTCTTCGCCGACGCCGGGTTGCACGACATCACGACCCACACCGACCTCGCGGGGAAACCGCGGTTCACATCGGGAACATCGCGCGACTGAACAGACAGAATTGCCCGGCACCTACGCGAGTGTGCGCCGCAGGAATTCGAGTTGGTGCAGCAGCAGGTTCTCTGCCACCACTTCCTGAGGGGTCATGTGCGTGACCCCCGACAGCGGGAGCACCTCATGTGGCTTTCCCGCCGCCAGCAACGCAGACGACAGTTGCAACGTGTGGGCCGCCACCACGTTGTCGTCGGCGAGTCCGTGGATGATGAGCAAGGGGCGTTCGAGTCTGTGCGCATCCTCGATCAGGGAAGTCGACCTGTAGTGGGTGTCGTCGACACTCGGGTTGCCCACGTACCGTTCGGTGTAGTGGGTGTCGTACAGACGCCAATCGGTCACCGGGGCGCCGGCCACCGCGGAATGGAAGACGTCGCCGCGACGCAGCACCGCCAGTGCAGCGAGGTATCCGCCGAAGCTCCAGCCGCGGATCCCGACCCGCGTCGTGTCGGCGCGCGGTTCGAGGTCGGGCAGGTCGCGAACGATCTCCACCTGGTCGTCGAGCACCACCTGTGCCAGGTCGTTCAGCACTGCTCGTTCCCACTCGCTGCCTTTGCCGGGGGTGCCGACACCGTCGGCGATCACCACGATGAAGCCCTGATCGGCGAACCATTGCGACGAGAGATACGCGGTGCGCGACGCAACGACGCGTTGGCCGTGCGGGCCACCGTACGGGTCGAACAGAACCGGGAGTGAATGAGTGGCGCCGTCGCGGGGGGTCACGATTGCGACGGGAATGCTGCGTGGGCCGACCGCCATGATGCGCACGTTCGGGTCGACCAACGCGTCCTCGGTGAACGACCTGATGGTGGTGTCGGTTCCGTGCAACACGAACTCGGCGCGGGGTGTGGTCATGGTCGAGATCCGCAACACGAGATTGTCTGCGGTGCCCGATGCCGACACGACGCCGTCGACATGAGTGATCTGTTCGGTGGTGCCCGAGGTGGTGTCATGCGCCCACACGTTGTGAATCCACGGCGTGGTCAGGTCGTTGCCGACGAAGAGAACCGTGTTGCCGACCGACACGACGTTGCGCAGCTGCACCGACGGCGCGGTGACGGGAACTCCGTCGACGATGAGGCGTCGTGCGCCGTCACGGTCGGCGGCCGTAACAATCGAGCCGTTCGGGAGTGTCGAGGGGACTCCCTGCACCAGTTCGACCCACGCGTCGTCAGTGTCGGTGAATGCGACGGTCGACTTGCCGGTTGCGGGGTCGATGCGATGAATGTCAATCCGCTTCTGGTCGCGTGTCTGGGTTTGGGCAATCAGACCACCCGTGTTCCACGACACCGAGTTCAGGTACTCCCAGTCGCCACCGAGGTCGACATTGACTGTCTCGCCGCTGTCGCACGAGATCACGTGCAACGACACCAGAGCATTGTCGGTGCCGGCCGCGGGGTAGCGGTGCTCGACGGCTGGCCGTTCCGGATGTGCGGGGTCGGCGATGTGCCACACATCCACCGGCGAGACGTCGACACGGCATGCGGCCAACGACCGCGAATCGGGCGACCACCAGTAGCCACGCATGCGTCCCATCTCTTCCGCGGCGATGAACTCGGCACTGCCCCACGAAACCGTCGGGTCGGCGTCGTGTGCCAGCACTCGTTCGTTGCCGGCAAGGTCGCTGACACACAGGTTGCGTCCGCGCACGTACGAGAGAGTGCTGCCGTCCGGTGACAGACGCACATCGAAGACCCCGGGCGCGACCGTCGGCATCGACACGTCGTGGGACTCCAGGTCGACAAGCACGATTTCGCCGCCGAGAACCGTCACTGCGCGCGCGACGGCGTCGTCGGTCGCGTAGGTGACGATGCCGCCGGCTCCCTCGCGGGCACGCTCGCGTCGTCTCAGTTCCTCCTCGGTGAGGTTCTGCAGGTTCGTTCCCAGGGTTCGCGGATCGAGAATTTCTCTTTCGGTTCCCGTTGCGGTGTCGAGAACCCACAGACAATTCACCGCGTCGGACCCGGACCGCGACCTGACGAAGATGACACGCGAACCGTCGGGCGACACCACGAAGTTGCGCGGCTCACCGAGGCTGAGTCGCTGCGTGCGTGCGTACTGACGGGGAAAGGTGTCGCTCACGCGAGAAGAGTACCCGAGGCGTCGAGACGCACGGTCCTGCCGACCCATTCGTTTTCGCACATGTCGCGACCGACATCTGCATCGGTGGTGTCTGCCCACGCGCGTCGGCCGTCGGTCAGCAGACACGACACGATGCTGCGTTCGGGCTGCCCATCGCGGTCGTGCATCACCGAGTACGCCTCGACCGTTGCGTCGCCGGCGGCATCGGCAGGCGAAGCGAGTGCACGACTGGGGAGCGCATCGATCTGTGCCTGCGGGTAGTCGTATGCGAAGTCGCGTGTCGGCGGCCGGGACGAATACACACCGAATGCATGTTTCGTCGTGTACCCGCCGTTTGCCCAGACGAGTCCGGTGACACCGACGCCGTCGCGCAGTTCGCGGGCAACGGTCGCAATCGCATGCATCACGTAGTTGTTCCACGGCCCGCCGGCGAACGGCAGGCCCCCGGTTCGCGTCAACTGCGACATGATGTCGAGCCCGAGCGACTTCGCACCGAGTTGCACCGCCGACGGGAAACATGAGTACAAGTCGACGATGTCGATGTCGTCGATGGTGAGTCCCGCGAGTTCCAGCACGCGGCGCCCCGCAAGTTCGATGGCGGGAGTGTCGTAGAAGTGCTGGCGGTGAGAGACGTACGCATGCTCGTGTGCGTCGCTGCCCGAATGGGGAAAGATCCATCGGCCCCGCGGCACTCCCATCAGTTCGGCTTTTTCCGCCGAACAGAGCAGCAATGCCGCCGCCATGTCGACATCGTTGTTCGAGTTCATGTACTTCGTGTACGGGAAACCGACCATGCGGTTCAGAGGCGTCGGTGTGCGGATCTCCTCGGGTGAGCGTTCTTCGCGCGACCACGCATACGGGTTCCGGGCCGCAACCTGACTGAAACGCGACCACAGCTCGCTGATGTGCCTCTGGTGTTCGTCGATGCCTCGACCTGCGTGTGCCCGCAGTGCCGTCTCGAACATCGGATAGATCTGAATCGGCATCACGATCTTGCGGTCGATCTCTTCCTGCATGTTCATTCGCAGGTCTTCCGACACCAACACCGGCACCGAGTCGGTGGTGCGCCAATCCGGTTCGATCCCCGCCTTTCGGTACCGCGCCCGGGTTCTGGTGGTTTCCCCTCCGGTGAGCATCACGAAGTCGATGTCGCCCGACTGGATCTGTCTGCAGGCGGAATTCACGAGCGTCTGCGGCGTGTTGCCACCCATCGCCGAGTATCCGGTCTCGCGCGGGGAAACGCCGAGGTCGTTCGCGATGAGTTCGGCCGGATTGCCGTACTTCCACGAGAGCAGACTGACCACTCTTATTGCGTCGGGGTGGTGGGTCGCCACGGGAATGCCTGCGTCGTCGCACGCCAGTTGGATCGCCTCGACCATCAGGGCCACGGGGTCACGGGCATCGTCGAGTCCCCGGGCGCGCTGAACGACCTGCCCGGTGCCGATGAGGACAGGGGTACGTGGGTCAAGTGTCATGTGTCAGACGCTAGGTCGTGTGTGCCGTGCCCCTACTACTCTGAAAGGAATGTCACGCATCGCAATCGGCGCCGATCATGCCGGATACGTCCTGAAGCAGCATCTGATCGAGGTGCTCACGAACCAGGGACACGATGTCGACGACATCGGCACGCACTCGACGGAGAGTTGCGACTATCCGCCGATCTGTGCGGCGGTCGGTCGTCGCGTGCGCGACGGACAGGCCGACCTCGGCATCGTTCTCGGGGGAAGCGGGCAGGGGGAGCAACTCGCCGCGAACAAGGTGCACGGGGTCCGTGCCGCCCTGTGCAACGACCTGTACACCGCGCGCATGGCCCGTGCGCACAACAACGCGAACGTGCTGTCGATGGGCGCGAGGGTCGTCGGCGAAGGGCTCGCCGAGGAGATTCTCGCCACGTTCCTGTCGACGCCCTTCGAAGCCGGGCGCCACGAACGTCGGGTCGCGCAGTTGGCCGAGATCGAGCAACAAGAAGCGAGCAACTGATGCCTTTCCCCTCAGACACGAACCCCGACTCGGAAGTTTTTGCGCTTCTCGAGAAGGAACGAATCCGTCAGACAACCGGACTGCAGCTCATTGCGAGCGAGAACTTCACGTCGCCGGCGGTGATGAAGGCCACCGGATCGATTCTCACCAACAAGTACAGCGAGGGCTACCCGGGAAAGCGCTACTACGGGGGCAACGTCAACGTCGACGAGATCGAGGCGCTCGCCATCTCGCGGGTGAAGGAACTGTTCGGTGCCGACCATGCGAACGTGCAGCCACACTCGGGTGCGAGCGCCAACATGTCGGTGTATCTCGGACTTCTGAAGCCGGGTGACACGATTCTCGGTCTGAGCCTCGATCATGGCGGGCATCTCACCCACGGATCTCCCGTGAACGCGAGCGGAATTCTGTACGACTTCAAGTCGTACGGAGTCACACCCGGTGACGAGCGCATCGATTTCGACAACGTGCGCGAACTCGCCCTGAAGCACCGACCGAAGATGATCGTCGCCGGCACCACGAGTTACCCGCGCCGTCTCGACCCCGAACCGTTCAAGGCGATCGCCGACGAAGTGGGTGCACTCTTGATGTTCGACATCGCCCATCTGGCGGGTCTCGTTGCCGGTGGTGCGCATCCCAACCCGGTGCCGTACGCAGACGTGGTCACGTTCACCACGCACAAGACTCTGCGTGGGCCACGAGGTGGCTGCATTCTGTCGAAGGCCGTGCACGCACAGGCAATCGACAAGGCCGTCTTCCCGGGAAGTCAGGGCGGGCCGCTCGAGCACGTGGTCGCGGCGAAGGCTGTTGCCTTCCGCGAGGCACTCGACCCCTCGTTCAAGGCGTATGCGCAGCAGATCGTGAAGAACGCGTCGGCACTTGCGTCGGCGCTCGCGAACGAGGGGTTCCGTCTCGTCAGCGGCGGCACCGACAACCACCTCATGGTGGTCGACCTTCGGCCGTTCGATGCCGAGTGCACGGGCAAGGTTGCACAACTCGTGCTCGACGAAGCGGGCATCACCCTGAACAAGAACACGGTGCCCGACGACCCGCGCAGCCCGTTCGTGACCTCCGGTGTGCGCATCGGAACACCGAGCGTGACGACCCAGGGAATGACCGAGGCAGAGATGCCGGTGATTGCATCGTTGATTGCCGAAGCGCTGCGGCACCGCGAGGACACGGCCGCGATTGCGTCGGTTCGCGCAAAAGTCGCCGATCTGTGCATGCGTTTCCCTGTGTACCCGGAGCCCTTCTAGGTCGGTCAGCCCGGTCTCCTAGGCTGACTCCGTAATGGGGGACACCACCGGCTATCTCATCATCGGCGCGTGCGCCATGTTGGTGACTTTTGCGACCACGCCCCTCGTGAGGGCATTCGCACGCGCCAAGAACTGGGTGGCGATGCCGGGTGAGCGCAAGGTGCACACCGTTCCGACGCCCGATGTCGGTGGAATCGCGATGTTTGCCGGTGTCGTGGTTGCGCTCGCGCTTGCGTGGCAGATGGACCGGTTCAACGGACTGTTCGACGGCAACAGCGAATCTGTCGGGGTGCTGATGGGTGCGGCCCTCATTCTTGTGGTGGGTGTCATCGACGACGTGCGCGACATCTCGGCGCCTGCACGCGTGGTGGCGGTGATCGCAACGGGAATGGTGCTCGTCTGGTTCGGCGTGACCATGTTCTACTTCCGCATTCCGTTTCTCGGCGTGCTGCAGTTGTCGAACGACTGGGTGCCGATCGTGACGGTGGTGTGGTTGTTGGCGATGACCCAGGCAGTGAACCTGATCGACGGGCTCGACGGGCTCGCCGCCGGAATCGTCGCCATCGGTTCGCTGGCGTTCTTCGTGTACTCGCGGCACCTGTCGGGTCTGGGGTTGTTGTCGGAGCCGAACATCGGGCCTCTGATCGCAATCATCACGGTGGGGGTGTGCCTCGGGTTTCTTCCGTTCAACTTCAACGGCGCGAGCATTTTCATGGGCGACGGAGGTGCATACCTGCTCGGTTTCCTCGTTGCGGTGTCGACGAGTGTCGTGGGTGGCCGTGCCGATCCGACGACCCAGGCGTTCAGCGGCCAGACGTACTTCTTTCTCGCGCCGATAGCGATTCCGTTGATCATTCTCGGTGTGCCGGTGTTCGACGTGTTGTTCGCGATAGTCCGTCGTGTCACGAAACGCCAGGGTTTCGCAACGGCTGACAAGGGCCATTTGCATCATCGGTTGATTGCGTTGGGTCATGGTCCGCGCCGCGCAGTGGCGATTCTGTGGTTGTGGACTGCGTTGTTGTCGGCATTCGTTCTGTACCCGGCGTTCAATCGCACCACGACGAACTACGCACCGTTCGGATTGCTCGGGCTCGTGTTGTTTCTGTACACGGTTCTTCATCCTGATTTGCAGAAAACTAAAAAGGATGAAAGTCACCCACAAAAGTCCGTGTAAGTACAAACGTTTCGTGACATCTTCGTTACGTTCGTTTCATGAGCAGTCAAGTCCAGTCAGACAAGGCACTGCACGGAATCTCGTCCGACCAACTCGCTGCTCTCCTGCGCGATCTCGACGAACAAGTTTCGATCTGTGAACCGATCTTCGACGAGTTCGGGTCGATCGTCGATGCCCAGCTTGTGTGGTGGAACCATGCATACGCGAAGACACGACGCGACGAGGTCACGGAAGGGCAACGACTGAGTGACATCTGCGTGTACCCCGATTCGGCGATTTCTCATCTGGTGGTTGCGTGGGATCACGGCCAGTCGTTCCAGACGATTTCGATCACTTCGACGATGAACAAGCGCTACAAGGAGATCGATTCGCTCATCGACGAGGACATCTGGTGCCGCTGGCAGCGCATCGGCGATGCGGTGATCACGATCAGTCCGGACCTCACCGGGTACCGCGAACTTCAGACCCTGCAGAGCAGCCATCAATCGCAACTCGCGATTGCCGGGAAAAAGCGTGCCATGGCCGTCGAGCGCGAGAGAATCGCGCGAAGCCTGCACGACACGGTCATTCAGAATCTGTACGCAACGTCTCTCGCGTTGTCGATGTCGTTGCGCAAGGCGACACACGAACACGCCCGGGCCATCACAACCGCGATCGACTCGATTGCAGATGTGATCGCCGAGATCAGGAACGAGATTTTCGACATCGAATCGAAGAGATCCTCACCGATCAGACTGCAGATCGAGGATTCCTTGATGCCGGTGCTCGTGCCCACGCACACGGACCTGGCGTTGACGATCAGCATTCCCGACCCGTCGGCCGAAATCGCCCGGCATCTGCGGGCAGTGTGCACCGAGGCGGCGTCGAACGCGGTCAGGCACGGCAACGCGAAGGTGGTGTCGATCGACATCGCCTGCGATTCGGGGAACCTTGTCGTCAAGATTCACGACGACGGGCACGGAATCTCGCAGCATGCAGTGCTGCACAACGGTCTCAACAACATGCGCGATCGCGCCGAGTCACTTGGAGGAAACATGACAATCACATCATCAGACAGCGAGGGAACCACGGTGACGTGGAGCGTTCCGGGTGCGGGGTGCAGCGCATGATCCGGGTGGCCATTTGCGACGACCACGTGATGGTGCGCGAGGCACTCGCAGACGTGATCAATCACGAAGTCGACGTGACGGTGATCGGCATCTCCGATTCGATGTCGTCGACGAAACGTCTAGTTGACATCGAGGCCCCTGAGGTCCTGGTGATGGATGTTCGGTTGCAGAACGAATCGGGCCTGGATGTCGCCCGTTCGGTGGTGGTCGACCACCCGGAGACAAAGGTGATCATGCTGACCTCGTTCGATTCAGACGAGGCGCTGGTGTCGGCGTACGAACTCGGCGCGAGTGCGTTCATGTTGAAGTCCGGAACGGCGGACGGTCTCGTGCGAACGATTCGCGACGTTGCATCAGGTGTGCGTCTGATCAACCCTGCCGAGGTGCGCAATGCGGCGGAGTCGCTCGAGAAGCGGGGTCTCGGCGCCCTGAGAAAGCTCGACGCAAACGACAGACACATCGCCCGGCTCATCTCGCTCGGGTATTCCGACAAGCAGATCGCCGAGACCGTGTATCTCGGCCTCCAGACGGTGAGAAACCGTGTGTCCCGCATGCTCTCGCGATTCGGCAAGGAGAACCGCACGCAACTGGCGTTGTTTTTCTCCGAGTATCAATCTGAAATCTCCGACATGTGATCGACGGGGCGGGGCCCTGTGACAAGAGTTCGCAGTCGTCGGTTTGACCGATTTCCGGTGTGCGCCTAGATTGTGGATAGTTTCACAAAGTCCTGGAAGACCCAGGCTGTCTGAAGGTGCCCCCGTTTGAAGTTCTTGCCGAAGCCGAAGCCGATTGCGCTCGACTCGGGTGTGTCGCAGGGCGCAGAACTCGCCGGCGGGATCGTGGTGTTCTTCCTCATCGGCTTCGGTCTCGACATCGCGCTCGACACAACTCCGGTCTTCATGATCGTTCTCACGGTGTTCGCTGTGGTCGGTCAATTCGTGAAGATGTACTACTCCTACTCGAGTGCCATGCGTCACCTCGAGGAAGAGCGGGCAGCGTCTGCGCGTGGGGAGAGTCGATGAACTCGACACCGTCGCCCCTCGCAATGGCCGCTCAGGGTCTCGCCCCGGAGGTCACGGTGTCACGCGACATCATCAAGCGCGGTCTCATGGTGGCCCCTGCGGTGATGGTCATCGGGGGCATCATCTGGGGTGTCAACGGTGCCTGGTCGTCCGGGCTCGGATTGGCGATTGTCCTTGTGAACTTTGGGCTTGCGGCAGCGCTCATCTCGTGGGCCGCCCCCATTTCGCTCGCGCTGATGATGGGTGTCAGCCTCTTCGGCTACCTCATCCGGCTCGGTCTCATTGCGCTGGCGGTGTTCCTCGTGCGTGACGTGACGTGGGTGTCTCTCCCGGCCCTCGGGATCACCCTCATCGTCTCCCATCTCGGGCTCCTGTTCTGGGAGATGAAGTTCATCGCCGCCTCACTTGCATTTCCGGGACTGCGTCCCAATAAGACAGAATGGGTGCCGTCCGGCGCCGCTGAGAAACCCCTGAAGGACTGAATCGTGATTGCCCTCGAGTTCCCAGAAATCAACTCAATCCTCCGATGGAAAGACATCTTTCCCGGGTTCAACAAGATCGCGCTCATCGCAGTGCTGGCTGTCGTCATCAGCACGGTCATCTTCCTTCTTGCTGTTCGTCAGGACCACAAGGAAGCACCGCGCGGCATCCGCAACTTCGCCGAGACAATCGTCGAGTTCATCGAGAACGGGGTCGTGATGCAGACCATGGGCAAGGACGGTCTCGCGTGGACTCCTTTCCTTCTCACCATGTTCCTCTTCATCTACCTGTGCAACGTTCCCGGCATCATCCCGTTCTTCCAGATGCCGGCAACCGCGCGCATGGCGGTGCCGTTGTTCCTCGCATTGATGGTGTGGGTCATCTACAACGTGACCGGCATCAAGCACCAGGGGGTCGGCGGCTATTTCAAGAGCACGCTGTTCCCGCCGGGAGTGCCGAAGGCTCTCTACATTCTCGTGACGCCGATCGAGTTCATCTCGGCGATCATCGTGCGCCCGTTCTCGCTGGCCGTTCGTCTCTTTGCGAACATGATGGCCGGTCACATTCTTCTCGTCACGTTCGCGCTTCTCTCCGAAGCGTTGTTCCAGGCGAAAGACAAAGTGCTGATTCCGGTCGGAATCCTGCCTTTCTTCATGCTCATCTTCCTCACCTCGTTCGAGGTGCTGGTGGCATTCCTGCAGGCATACATCTTCGCGATGCTCACCGCCGTGTACATCGGTGGCGCAACGCACCCAGAGCACTGACAACAACGGTCTCCCAACCAACTACCTAACCAGGAGAAAACAAAAATGGAAGCAATTGCACGCATCGTTGCGGCGGATCTCACCCCCGCCGAACTCAAGAACAATGCAGCAGCAGCATCGGCGGGCTACGCCTACGGTCTTGCTGCGATCGGACCAGGAATCGGAATCGGTTACCTCGTCGGCAAGTCCGTCGAGGCCATGGCCCGTCAGCCCGAGGCGGCAGGCATGGTTCGTACCACGATGTTCCTTGGCATCGCGTTCACCGAAGCGCTCGCGCTCATCGGATTCGTGGTGTTCATTCTTCTCAAGTTCGCCTGATCCGCGACTGAGTCCACGTTCACAATCGATCTCCGTTTTTGCGGAGTCCAGGAGCTGAAATGCCGACTGCGATAGTCAACCAATCGAACGGACACCTTGTCCGGGTTCAACTCGTCTCCGCCGAGGGGGGCGAGTCAACGACCGAGGTCAAGACCGCGCCGAACCCGATTGCACCGGAAACAAAGGAACTGGCATGGGCCGGCGGATCATTCATTGTTCTGTTCGTCATCCTTCGCTACTTCCTGTTCCCCAAGCTGAAGAAGGGGATGGACGCCCGATACGCCGACATTCGCGGAAACATCGAGGGGGCCGACCAGGTGAAGATGGCCGCTCAGTCAGATGTCGCCGAATACGAAAAGGCTCTCGCGGCGGCACGTGCCGAGGCGGCAGCCCGCATCGATGCGGCGCGTCAGACCGTCGACAGCGAGCGCACCGCGCAGTTGGCACAGGTCAACTCGCGCATCGCCGCGGCACGGGCAGAGGCCGACCAGCAGACATCAGCGGCACGCGAGGCGGCCAAGGGTGAAGTCGCCGCGGCAGTTGCACAAGTTGCGTCGAAGGCCGCCGAGTTGGCGTCCGGTCGCACTCCTGATGCATCAGTTGTCCAGGCAGCAGTTGCTGCCGCCATGCAAAGCGCAGGTTCACGATGAACTCCTTCCTTGCAGTTGTCATCGCCGCCGGCGGCGAGTTGACCTACGAGACGCACCACTGGTTGCTTCCCGAGACCGCAGAGATCATCTACGGCGGTCTCGCATCGGTGCTCGTCATTGCAGCGCTCGTGAAGTTCGCCGGACCGATGATCAAGAAGTCGCTCGGCGACCGCACCGCGCGCATCCAGGCAGACATCGACAGCGCCAAGGCAACCCGCGACGCTGCAGAGGTCGAAGCCGGCAGAATCCGCACCGCACTCGGCGACATCACGTCGGAGCGCGCGCGTCTTCTCGCCGAGGCAGATTCTCAGGCAGCCGCGGTCATCGCAGACGGTCGTGCCCGCATCGCCGCCGAGATGGCCGACATCGAAGCAAAGGCAATGGCAGACATCGCCAACGCCGCCGGTCGCGTACGCGAGGAACTCGAGTCCGACATCAAGCGTCTCTCGCGCATCGCCGTCGAGCAGGTCGTTGCAAACGCGGTGAACGACACCGTGCGTCAGGACCTCATCGAGAACTTCATCACGAACGTGGGGGCCGCACGATGAGCACCGCAACAATCGACGCATTCGTCGAATCAATCGTCAACATCGCAGAGGCAGAGGGCGTTCTCGCTCAGGTCGAGTCCGAGTTCTCCAGCGTTGTCCGCACCATCGATTCAAGCGACGACCTGCGCAGCAAGCTGAACGACGAACTTCTCCCCGCAGACGTTCGTCGCCAGATCGTCGAGAACCTCCTCGAAGGCAAGGCGCACCGCCTCACGACCCAATTGATCGCTCTCGTGATCGGCTCGGGTCATTCGCGCAATCTTCGGGCCATCGCCGAGCGCGTCAGCAGCAAGGTCGCCCAGGGTTCCGGCCGCCAGGTCGCAGAAGTGCGCAGTGCGGTGGCATTGTCCGACGACCAGCAGCGCCGCCTCGCCGACGCCCTGAAGAAGGCCACGGGTTCGGAAGTGAACCTGAAGGTCATCGTCGACCCATCGGTGGTCGGCGGTCTCGTCGCCACCGTCGGCGACAAGGTGATCGACGGATCAGTACGTAACCGACTCGACCAGCTGAAGAGCCGGTTGTAAAGAATTTCGCGAAAGAAGGAAGACATGGCAGACATCACACTTTCCGCCGGTGACATCGCATCGGCGATCACCGGCGGCCTTGCCGGTTACTCGCAGTCGCTCGAGGCACGCACCGTCGGTCGCGTTGCCGAGGTGGGCGACGGCATTGCGCGCGTCACCGGCCTGCCCGACTGTGCAGTGAACGAGTTGCTCGAGTTCGAGGACGGCACGGTGGGCATCGCGCTGAACCTCGACGAGTCACAGATCGGCGCCGTCGTTCTCGGCGATGCAGACGCAATCGAAGAGGGCCAGCCCGTGAAGGCGACAGGACGAATCCTGTCGGTTCCCGTCGGCGACGCACTGCTCGGTCGCGTTGTCAACGCACTCGGCCAGCCGATCGACGGCAAGGGCGACATCGTCGGCGGCATCGACCGTCGCGTGGAGATCCAGGCACCCGGAATCATGGGTCGCAAGCCCGTGCACGAGCCGTTGCAGACCGGCATCAAGTCGATCGACGCAATGACCCCGATCGGTCGCGGACAGCGCGAACTCATCATCGGTGACCGCAAGACTGGCAAGACCACCGTCGCAATCGACACCATCATCAACCAGCGCGGCCTCGGTGTGAAGTGCATCTACGTCGCCATCGGTCAGAAGGGTTCGACGGTCGCACAGACCGTGGAGACGCTGCGTCAGTACGGTGCCCTCGAGTACACCGTCGTGGTGGCCGCACCGGCATCGGAGCCCGCACCGTTCAAGTACCTCGCGCCCTATTCGGGTTGCGCAATCGGTCAGCACTGGATGGAAAACGGTGAGCATGCGCTCATCGTGTACGACGACCTGTCGAAGCAGGCCGAGGCCTACCGTCAGATGTCGCTGTTGCTGCGTCGCCCCCCGGGCCGCGAGGCATACCCCGGCGACGTGTTCTATCTGCACAGCCGCCTTCTCGAGCGCGCCGCAAAGTTGAGCGACGAAAAGGGTGCAGGTTCACTCACCGCTCTTCCCGTCATCGAGACGAAGGCCGGCGACGTGTCGGCGTACATCCCGACCAACGTGATCTCGATCACCGACGGCCAGGTGTACCTGCAGGACAACCTCTTCAAGTCGGGTGTCCGCCCGGCGGTCGACGTGGGTGTGTCGGTGTCACGCGTGGGTGGTGCTGCACAGACCAAGGCGATGAAGAGCGTGTCGGGAACACTGAAGCTCGACCTCGCACAGTTCCGCGAGCTCGAGGCGTTCGCGACGTTCGGTTCCGAACTCGACGCGGTCTCGAAGGCGCAGCTCGAGCGTGGTTACCGCCTCGTCGAACTGTTGAAGCAGGGACTCAACTCGCCGATGCCAGTGGAGGAACAGGTCGTCTCGATCTTCGCCGGCACCAAGGGCTACCTCGACGACATTCCGGTCGGCGACGTGCGTCGTTTCGAAACCGAACTCCTGGAATACGTGCGGGCACGTCATGGTGCGATGCTCGCCGAGCTGCGCACCAACGGCAAGGCCGACGTTCCCTCCGACCTCGGAGACATCGTGTCGGCGTTCAAGGCGCAGTTCAAGGTCACCGGACCCAAGGGCGGATCAGTCGACCCGACAGCAACCGATGCAGAAGCACTCGGTGAAGCGGCAAGCAACAAGACCCTCGCAACGGAGTAAGTAAGTGGCTGGTGGTCAGGAACGCATTCTGCGCGGACGTATCCGTTCCGTGCAGGCGACGAAGAAAATCACGCGCGCAATGGAGCTCATTGCTGCATCGCGCATCGTGAAGGCACAGCAGCGCGTCGCCGCCGCCGTGCCCTACAGCGACCTGATCACCGAAGTCGTGCGCGACCTGTCGGCTGCAGGCGCCGGTTCGTCGTCGCCGTTGCTGGCCGGTCGCGAGACCGTGAAGAACGTGTGCTACGTGGTTCTCACCGCCGACCGTGGATTGTGCGGCGGTTACAACTCGGGTGTCATGCGTGCAGCCGAGGGCGAGATCAAAGAAGACGCCGTGCAGGGTCGCGGGCACACCGTCGTTGCCGTCGGTCGCAAGGCCGAGAGCTACTTCCGGTTCCGTGGCTACAACCTGGCAAGGTCGTTCACCGGTTTCACCGACAACCCGTCGTATGCGATCGCAAAGGAAGTGGGCGAGTACGTCACGGGTCTCTATGCATCGGGCGAAGTCGACCGCGTCGAACTCGTGTACACCCGTTTCGTCTCGGCCGGCAACCAGGAAGTCGTGCAACGCCCCCTGGTGCCCCTCGACACGAAGACGGCAGAAGGCGGCGACGGCAAGAACCAGGCCGGTCACGACTACGAATTCGAGCCCTCACCCGAGACCATTCTCGAGACCCTGCTTCCGCGCTATGTCGAGGCGCGCGTCTACGCGGCGCTTCTCAACGCGGCCGCCTCGGAACACGCGTTCCGCCAGCGCGCGATGAAGTCGGCGACCGACAACGCCGAAGAGTTGATCAAGAACCTTTCACGAATCATGAACCGGGCCCGTCAGGACTCGATCACGACCGAAATCATGGAAATCGTCGGTGGCGCAGAAGCCATGTCGGCGGGGAACTAAAGAGCGAACAAACAGGAGAAATCCAGATGAGCATGACAGAGACCAAGCAAGACGGACGGGTGGTGGCGATTGCCGGCCCGGTTATCGACGTCGAGTTCCCCCGCGGCGCACTGCCCGAGCTGAACTCGGCCATCGAGTTCGACATCGTCGTCGACGGTGCGACGACGAAGGTTCTCGCCGAGGTTGCACAGCAGCTCGGCGACAGCCGCGTGCGCGCCGTGTGTCTGAAGCCGACCGACGGTCTCCGACGGGGAACTCCGGTGCGCAACACCGGTCACGGCATCCAGGTGCCGGTGGGCAACCGCACGCTCGGCCACGTGTGGAACGTGTGGGGTGAAGTGCTCGACGGAAACAATGCAGACTTCAACGACATCGAGCGTTGGGACATCCACCGTCCGGCCCCCGACTTCGACAGCCTCGAGCCCTCGAAGCGCATGTTCGAAACGGGCATCAAGGTCATCGACCTTCTCACCCCGTACCTCGCCGGTGGAAAGATCGGTCTGTTCGGTGGTGCAGGAGTCGGCAAGACCGTTCTCATCACCGAGATGATCAACCGCGTGGCATCGAAGCACGGTGGTGTGTCGGTGTTCGCCGGAGTGGGCGAGCGCACCCGCGAGGGCACCGACCTCCGTCTCGAGATGGAAGAGTCCGGAGTGTTCGAAAAGGCCGCACTCGTGTTCGGTCAGATGGACGAACCGCCGGGCGTGCGCCTGCGCGTCGCTCTCTCGGCCCTCACCATGGCCGAGTACTTCCGTGACGTGCAGAACCAGGACGTGCTGCTCTTCATCGACAACATCTTCCGCTTCGTGCAGGCCGGATCAGAGGTGTCGACGCTTCTCGGCCGCATGCCGTCGGCAGTGGGTTACCAGCCGACACTCGCAGACGAAATGGGCCAGTTGCAGGAGCGCATCACCTCGACGCGCGGTCGCTCGATCACATCTCTGCAGGCCGTGTACGTGCCCGCAGACGACTACACCGACCCCGCACCGTTCACCACGTTCACGTTCCTCGACGCAACAACCGAACTCTCGCGTTCGATTGCGTCGCTCGGCATCTACCCGGCGGTGGACCCGCTGGCATCGACGTCGACGATTCTCACGCCCGAGACGGTCGGTGATCGTCACTACGCAGTGGCACGTCGCGTGCAGGAAATCCTGCAGCGCTACAAGGAACTGCAGGACATCATCGCGATTCTCGGTCTCGACGAACTGTCGGAAGAAGACCGTCTCATCGTGTCGCGTGCGCGCAAGGTGCAGCGATTCCTCTCGCAGCCGTTCTACGTTGCGGAAGTCTTCACCGGCGTGAAGGGCGAGTACGTGCCCGTCGCAGAGACTGTGGAGTCGTTCGAGTCGCTCATCAACGGTGAACTCGACGATGTGCCCGAGCAGGCGTTCCTCAACGTCGGATCCGTCGAGCAGGTGCTCGCAAAGGCAAAGGCTCTCCAGGAGAACGCATAATGGCTGAGTCCAACGGCGCGATGCGCGTGGAAGTGGTGTCACCCGAGCGGGTGCTTTTCTCCGGAGAAGCAACGCAGGTGATCACGCGCACCCTGGAAGGCGGCGAAGTTGCCTTTCTTCCGGGTCATGCGGCGTTTCTCGGTGCTCTCACCGAGAACCACACGCGCATCTACCTTGCCGACGGCAGCATCCAGAACCTCGCGGTTCACCTCGGATTCGTCGAGGTCGGAGCCGACCATGTGACGATTCTGTCCGACTCTGCCGAACTCGAGCAGGACATCGACGTCACCCGGGCGCAGGCAGCCAAGACACGTGCCGAGGAACAGATGCGTGGTGAGCACTCAGCCGAGGTCGAGGCTGACCTGCGTCGCGCCCATGCGCGTCTGTCGGCCGCCGGCGGGCTCGGCACCGCAGCGCACTGATCACGCCGATCCCGTAGACAACCGGCGGCGCCCGGGGTCGATGGACCCGTCGGATTCGTGACACACCCTTTCGTGATAATGGTCGTGTCGACACTAATCCCGGTGACGACATTGACACCGAAGGAATTCCCATGTCTGCAGCCCTTGTCCACCTCTACATCCTCCTCGACCGCTCAGGGTCGATGGCATCCATCGCCCGCGACGTGATCGGCGGGTACAACACCTTCATCCGCGAACAACGCAGGGCCGGGTCCGATGTGCGCGTCACCCTGGTGCAGTTCGACTCGGCCGACCGTCAGGACATCATCGCTGCCGGCGTGCCCATCGACGAACTGGTCGAGCTCACAGAGGAGACGTTCATCCCGCGTGGAGGAACACCGCTTCTCGACGCCACGGGACTGCTCATCGCCCGTGCCCGCACCAAGCAGGAGATGCGCGTCCGGAACTCGCTTCCGGCCGAGGACATCGTCTTCGTCACCATCACCGACGGAGCCGAGAACGAGAGCACCGAGTACACCCTTCAACAGGTCAGGCAGTTGATCGAAGAGTGCGAGGCGCAGGGTTGGACCTTCGTGTTCCTCTCTGCGGCACTCGACGCCTACGGCGATGCAACCCGCATGGGCATGAAGAGCGGCAACATCCAGGCCTTCTCCGCAAGCGGTCACGGCGCCAATCTGGCGTTCGGCAGCCTGTCGATGAGCGTGGAGAAGATGCGCGCGATGAAGCGCTCCGGCGCATGGAAGCGCGACATTGACTTCTTCGAGGAGAAGACCGCAGAAGCGGAGCGTCGCAAGAACGACAATCCGTGAGATCGGGGTCCGGCGTCAGCTGTAGTCGATCGCCGAGAACGCGCCCAGTTTGTCGAGGCGGTGCTGTGCGTCGATGAGTCGCACGGTTCCGCTGCGCGAACGCATCACGAGGCTCTGCGTGCGAACGATGCCGGGCGCGTAGCGAACGCCGAGCAGCAGTTCTCCGTCGGTCACACCCGTGGCGGCGAAGAAGCAGTTGTCGCCCTTCACCAGATCGTTGGTGGTGAGCACCTGGTCGAGGTTGTAGCCCTGGGCGATGGCGTCGGCGCGTTCGGTGTCGTTGCGCGGCCACAGTCGCCCCTGGATTTCGCCACCCATGCACTTCAGGGCGGCTGCGGCCACCACGCCCTCGGGCGTGCCGCCGATTCCGAACATCACGTCGACGCCGGCGTTCGGCCATGCGGTGGCGATGGCGGAGAAGATGTCGCCGTCGGAGATCAACTTGATGCGGGCCCCCGACTTGCGAACTTCGTCGATCAGTTCCTCGTGACGTGGGCGGTCGAGGATCATCGCGGTGAGGTCCCGCACGGATTCACCCTTGGCCTTTGCGATCCATTTCAGGTTCTGCGTGGGCGAGGCAGTGATGTCGATCGAACCGACGGCGTCGGGACCCACCGCGATCTTCTCCATGTAGAAGCACGGGCCCGGGTCGTACATGGTTCCGCGCTCCGACACGGCAATCACCGAAATCGCGTTGCCCCGACCCGATGCGGTCAGTGAGGTGCCGTCAATCGGGTCGACCGCAACGTCGGTGAAAGGGGCAGAGCCGTCGCCGACTTCCTCCCCGTTGAACAACATCGGTGCATCGTCTTTTTCGCCCTCGCCGATGACGACCACGCCGGCCATCGGCACCGTCGAGAGGACTGTTCGCATCGCATCGACTGCTGCTCCGTCTGCTCCGATCTTGTCCCCGCGACCCACCCAACGCGACGCGGCCATCGCGGCGGCCTCCGTGGTGCGGACGAGTTCGAGTGCGAGATTTCGGTGCGGACGCTCTGTTGGCATGTCTCCACCGTAGTTCGCTCACTAGCCTTCGCTCGTGCCCCCGATTCCGCGCGAACTGTGCTTACCGTCGCGTGAGTACTCCGATACGCAGGTACGCCCGGGTGGCGAATGGGTCTCGGCCGTCGTGGCCGAGCCGACCGACGAAGGTACGCAGTCGCGTCTCGTGATGTGGATGACGCAGAACCCGGAGCACACGGTGGTGGTGCTGCGCGACACCGGGGTCGGCAGGGGGTTGTCGGGGGGCGTTCATGTGTGGTCTCCCGACGGCGAGCACGTGTACGTCGTCACCCGCGATCAGGGCATCGTCGACGTGACGGTGAAAGGCGACCAGCTCGTGTCGGTGCGCAGTCTCGGATTCGATGCAACCCGTTCGTGGTCGACACCTTCGGTGAACGCCGGGGGCGACACGGTCGTGGCAGTTGCAGACTGGCGCGAAGTGTGGGTGTGCGACCTCGCGACAGGTGCGGCGCGGTGCGAACACGTTGCCGAGGCTTTCGCAATCGATTGCGCCGTCGGTGACGAGATCCGATTCCACACATGGGACCGCCCCCACATGCCGTGGACCCAGAGCCGCATTCATCCCGCCGGCGATGTTGCCGGGCGAGCAGTGCAACAACCGCGCTTTTCCGCCGACGGGCGGGGTTTCGGGTTCATCGACGACTCGAGGGGCCTGAACAACGTGCGACTCGTTGCAGACGACATCGTGAACGACGACACCATGATCGACGACGACTGCGAACACGGTGGCCCGACGTGGGGCCCCGGACAGCGCACGTGGTGTTTCAACACCGATGCAACGAAGGTCGCCTACACGCGCAACGAGGACGGATTCGGTTCGTTGTGGGTCTACGACCGCATCACGAAGGAACGCCACCGGATCGGCAGGGCAGTGCACGGGTGTCTGTCGTGGCACGGCAACACTCTCGCCGCGCTGCGCAGCGGAGCACGCACGCCGCAACAGGTCGTTGCCTACGACGTGTCCGACCCGTCGTCTCCGCAACGGACAGTGATCGCACAGGGCGGACACGAGGAGTGGTCGTCGCCCGAGATCGCAGACGAACTTGTCGAGCCGACCTTGCACGTCTGCACCAACTCGCCCAGATACGTGCCGTTCAGGATGTATCAACCGCGCACGCGAACCGACAAGTTGATTCTGTGGGTGCACGGCGGACCCGTCGACCAGTGGCAGGTCACGTTCCGCCCGCGCATCGCGTTCTGGAACTCGCGCGGCTGGGCGGTGGCGGTTGTCGACCATGTCGGTTCCTCGGGGCACGGCCGCGAGTTCGTCACGTTCCTGCACCGACAATGGGGCTCGATGGACACCACCACCACGTGGGCGGTTCTGCAGGACCTGCAGGTCGACGGACCGTTCGATCCTGCGCGGACCGTGCTGATGGGCGGGAGCGCGGGCGGTCTCACCGCGGCGAACGTGGCGGGGAGCAACGACGACATGGTGGCGCGAGTGGTGTTGCAGTACCCCGTGGTCGACCTGGCGGATCTGTTGTCGGGTGACGACCCGTTCGAGACGCACTACATGCCGACGTTGCTCGGCGAGACAGACCCGGAGTCCGAGGTGTTGGCGCGTCGGTCACCGGTGCGGTGGGCGGAACAACTCGCGACAATTCCCATTCTGATCTTCCACGGAAATCTCGACACCAGTGTTCCGTTGCGGCATTCGCAGAAACTGCGCGACGCAGTGGTTGCCGCGGGCGGCGACGTGCACATCGAGGTGATGGCCGGGGAGGGTCACGGATTCCGCGACCCGGCGAACATTCTCCGCGAACTCGAGATCACCGAGTCATTCCTCTCCGGGCTCTGACTCGTCGTGGGACACCGGTGAGTCGTCCCACTGCACGTAGAAGCTCGACTCGGAGTTGAAATAGATGGTGTGCAGACGGTCCTTGCAGCGGCCACCGGGCGTCGACGTGCCTTCCCGCGTGAGGATTCCCGCAGCCTTGAAGATGCGCATGAAGATGTCGAGTGAGTACCCGGGGTAGTTCTTGGAAAAGAATTTCTTCGTGTAGCCGTGAAGGTTCGGGTACACGTGGGTGTATCGCAGCACCATCGCAACGTCGTTGCGGGTGAGTGCAAAGTTGTAGCGGTACGGATCGTCGGGTGGCGTGGTGCCGAATCGTTGAGTGGACATGTCGGTTCTCCTTGGTGTGAAGTGACCGACCTGGCGCGTGATGCACCTGTGCTTGTGCGCCGCCGGACCAGCCGGTGGCGCCGCATCCGCCTCGTGGGTGGGTAGAAAGGAAAACACCCCACCCCCGAGGCGCAAGCACCGTGGCCGGTCAGGCTCGGTTGCTGGTCGCGCGAACGCGACACTCGTGATGCAGTTGCCATGATGTCAGGGGGGTGTGGCACAGAAAACACCCCCGCCTCGCATGCCACAAAACCCTTGTGGGTAGCGTCTGAGCCATGTTGCTGGCCGAGCTCGAGATTTTCCACTCTCGGCCCATCGCCCCCACGCGTCGGTTGTCGCTCGGGCACCTGTACCTGCCGGTCGACCCTGCGCCGGGTTTCGGGGGCATCCTTCTCGGTGCCGTTCTTGCGGTGCACGTGAAGGACGTCGACGAGGACCTGCAGGTCGACCTGCAGCGTCTGCTGTCCGAAATCGACCGCGGAACACGCGTCGTGCAGCCGCGTCTTCGTCACCGGTTCCAGGTCGACCGCCACGGTCTCACCTACAGCACGCACCGAATGATGGGTGCGGGTGACTCGATCGAGTTCGAGATGAACAGCAACGGAACTCCGTTGCAGCAGGTGCTCGGTTCGTTGTACGCGCTCGAGAGACTCGACCCCGCCGTGCGCCAGTCGTTGATTCCCGTGATGCGGCGCGCATTCACGTGGCGCGGCCCGATCGGCCCGTCGTTCATCTCGTATCTCGCAGGTTCGAAGTCGTCGTCGGTGTCCGCGCTGGCCGATCCCCGCGCGTGGGCACTCGACGTGCTCGGTTTCCCCGGCGGAACAGTGAAGCCATCGAAGAGGGAGATCACCTCCCGCTACCGCGAACGTCTTCGGTCGGTGCATCCCGACCACGGCGGCAACGAATCGACCGCCGGCAAGTCGATCATGGATGTCACTGAGGCGCGACGCATTCTTCTCGAGGCTCTGTGACCGGAATCAGGGGAGTGGTGCTGTTCCCGGGCGCGGGTTCGTCGGCAGCGCACGCGTCACTGGTCGCAATCGAGAACGAATTGTCGCCGGTTCCGGTTGCGCGCGTCGACTTCCCCTATCGCCGGGCCGGTCGGGCGTTTCCCGACAGGGCACCGGTGTTGGTGAAGTGCGTCCGCGACGAGGTGCGTGCATTCGCCGATCGTCTCGGCGTCGACACAACCGCACTCGTGATCGGCGGCAGGTCGATGGGCGGTCGCATGTGTTCCATGGCGGTTGCCGACACCGATGACCCGTTGCGCGTCGGCGGTCTCGCTCTCGTGTCGTATCCGTTGCACCCGCCCAAGAAACCGGACGCGCTGCGAACCGAGCACCTGCCGCGGATCAACGTGCCCACGCTCTGCGTCAGCGGAACACTCGACACGTTCGGCACCCCGGAAGAACTGCAACAGGCCTTTCGCGTTGCGAAGAGCACGGTCACCTGGAGGTGGATCGACAAGGGACGTCACGAACTCGCCCGCAAGGACACAGAAGTGGCGGGGCATGTGTGCGAGTGGATTGCCGGACTCAACCGGGAGTCAGATCGCTGATCTCCTCGAGTTCCTTGTGTGCGGTCTCGGGGTAACGGAACCACACGATCAGTGAGGCGAGTGCGGGGCCGAGCACCAGCCACAGCATCACCGTGCCGTAGTCGACCCCCGAGTCGAGAACGCGTCCGCCGCCGATCAGGCCGAAGCTGCCGCCGATGAGCGCAGAGGTCATGATGATGCCGCCGGCGACGCTGCGCACCTGGGTGGGGAACAACTCGCCGCGGTACACGGCCATCGCCGGGTACGAGATGCCGAAGGCGAGTCCGCCCGCGATCGCGACGCACCACATGGTCGCCCCCGACGTGTTGAACGACAACGCGAGCAACAGCGCACCGATCGGCACCATGGTGGCTCCGAGTATCCGTCGACCGCGCTCGTCGGCGATGCGGCCGCCCACCACCAACCCGATGGAAGCGGGTGCGCTCGTTGCGATGGTGAAGAGTGCAACGAGTGCCGCCGAGTACCCGCGGTCATCCTTCAGGTATCGGTTCTGGAAGATGGATGCGGTGGCCACATAGAGGTTGGTGAGGAACACGACGGTGCAGATGCGCATGATGTTGCGGCGAAGCACCGATCGGGCCTGTTCGATTGCACCAACCGGCTCCGTCGAGCGTTTCGTGAACCGCTCGGATTCGGGAAGCCATCTCATGAGCACCACGGCCACCACGAGCCACACGAGCGTCACGAGATAGACGTAGCGCCACCCGGACCCGCCGAGATCTGCGAGAGGCAACGAGGCAACGGCGACTCCCGCGCCGACGCCGCTCAGTACGGCGAGCAATCCGGTGGCGTACGCACGCGAGTTCCGCGGCATCTCTTCCACCGCAACGACGGCAATCAGGATGTCGAGCGTCAGACCCAGCGGGCGTCCGATTGTCTGCGTGGCGACGAGAAAAGGGAACGACGGTGCGACTGCACCGAGTGCCGTGACGACGGGCGCGGCCCACGCGGTTGCGATCATCATCGGGCGTCGACCATGACGGTCGGCGAGCGCCACAATCGGCAGACAGATGATGATTCCCCAGCGCACGACCGCCGCGCCGACTCCCTGACCCGAATTGCCGATGTCGAACTCGTCGGCTGCGTACGCAACCGTCTGGGTGAAGATTGTGTTGACGAACGCCGACGACATCGACGCGAGCGCCATGAGGAGAAGAATCCGTCGCTGTCGCGGAGTGAACGAATCACTCGACGAGGCCCACGCGGGCAGGTGAAAACGGGAAGAACTCCCACGAGAGGGCACGGCGGGAGCATACTGATACCCATGTCTGATGAGTCGAGCAACGCGAACGACGTCATCGTGGCAGCCCAGAGCGGGCCACTTTTCGGAGAAGTCATCGTTCCCGGCGCGAAGAATTCGGTACTGAAGTTGATGGCCGCCGCTCTGCTCGCCGACGGACAGTACGTTCTCACGAACGCTCCCGTGATCGACGACGTGGTGATCATGGCCGACCTGCTGTCGGCTCTCGGTCTGCAGATCGAACGCGAGCCCGCCCCGGCGGGCGAGGTGGGCCAGCACGTGGTGATCCGCAACTCCGGGGCAATCGTCCCGGTTGCGCCGTTCGAACTCGCCGACCGGATCCGTGCATCGGTGAACGTCGTCGGACCCCTGCTCGGTCGCTTCGGCGAGATCGACATTGCATTGCCGGGTGGTGACGACTTCGGCGGACGCCCGATCGACATGCACCTGCGCGGTCTCGAGGCCATGGGTGCGGTGTTCGACGTGACCATCGACGGCATCAAGGGTCGTTGCTCGCGCCTGCAGGGGGCCGACATCGAGTTCGAGTTCCCGAGCGTCGGCGCCACCGAGAACATTCTCATGGCGGCCGTGCTGGCGGAGGGAACAACGACCATCCGCAACGCCGCGCGCGAGCCCGAGATCGTCGACCTGTGCTCGATGCTGAAAAAGATGGGTGCGCGCATCGACGGTGCCGGCACGTCGACCATCGTGGTGACGGGTGTGGAACCGTCGTCGTTGCAGGCGGTGGCCCACGAGGTGGTCACCGACCGCGTGCAGTCGGCCACCTACATCGCCGCAGTTGCGATGTGCGGGGGAACAGTTCGCGTGTCAAGAGCGAACGCAGAGCACATGGGCATGATGCTGTCGCGGTTCACCGACATGGGTCTGATGTTCGACATCGACACCGAGGGCATCACCGCGACGGCGCCGGTCAAATTGCACTCGATCGACGTGGCAACGCTGCCGTATCCCGGTGTGGCCACCGACTACAAACCATTGGTCGTTGCGATGCTCTCGGTGGCAGACGGAGTGGGGATCGTGACCGAGAACCTGTACCCGGGGCGGTTCCGTTACGTCGAGGAACTGCGCAAGCTCGGCGCCGACATCACGATTGACGGTCATCACGCGATCGTTCGCGGGGTGGCGCATCTGCACGGCGCGAACGTGGTCGCCCCCGACATCCGCGCCGGCGCCGCGTTGGTGGTGGCGGGTCTGGCCGCGCCGGGCATCACCGAGATCGGCGACGTGTTCCACATCGACCGTGGCTACGACGACATCGTCGGTCGACTCGCCTCGTTGGGGGCGTCGATCAGTCGGATTCGTCAGTAGTCGACTCGTTCGCGACCTCTGCCGATTGCTTGCGTGCCCGGGTGGTGGCGAGACGAAGCAGGCCCACGATGAGAGCAATGGGAACCGCGGCGTAGAGGAACTCGTCCCAGCCACCTTGGTGAGCGAACATGTTCACGAGCGTAGGCGAGCAGGGCATCCCGGTGGGTATCGTTCTAGGTGAATTGGAGGACTGCATGTCGATGCGTCAGCAGGTCGAAGAGACAATCGAGGTCATCAGGCCGGCGCTGCAGGCCGACGGTGGAGACATCATTCTGCGCGAGGTCGACGAGTCGACAGGTGTGGTCACGGTGACTCTCACCGGTGCGTGCACGACGTGCCCCGCATCCGACCAGACCCTCAAGGCCGGAATCGAACGCATCATGCGCGACCGCATCGACGGCGTCACCGAGGTCGTGCAGGTCGCGTAAGTGAGTCGCCGCAACCAGAACCCACACGAGTTGTTCGACGCTGCCTGCGCCGGCGACCGTGCTGCTCTGGCGCGTGTCCTGTCGTTGCTCGAACGCGGCGACGCGGTCGCCCGAGAGGTCGGTCGTCTGGCCTACCAGCGCGGCGGTCACGGATACACCGTCGGCATCACGGGCGCGCCGGGCGCCGGCAAGAGCACGTTGACGAGTGCGGTCATCAAGCACCTCCGGTCGATGCAGATGGAGATCGCGGTTCTCGCGATCGACCCTTCGTCGCCGTTCACCGGCGGCGCAATCCTCGGCGACCGCGTTCGCATGCAGGATCATGCAACCGACCCGGGCGTGTTCATCCGCTCGATGGCCACCCGCGGTCACCTCGGCGGGTTGTCACTGTCGACACCCGAGGCAATCCGCATGCTCGATGCCGTCGGACGCGAGTGGATCCTCGTCGAGACGGTCGGTGTCGGTCAGGTCGAAGTCGAGATTGCCGGCAAAGCCGACACAACGGTGGTGGTGTTGAACCCGGGCTGGGGCGACTCGGTGCAGGCGAACAAGGCGGGCCTCATGGAGATCGCCGACATCTTCGTCATCAACAAGGCCGACCGGAAGGGCGTCGAAGAAACCCGGCGCGACATCGAACAGATGCTCGAGTTGAGCGATCTTCCCCACGAGGCCTGGCGACCGCCGATCATCGCCACCGTCGGCAACACCGGCGACGGAGTGCCCGCGTTGTGGGACTCCATCTGCGAACACCGCGCGGCGATCGAGTCGTCGGGCGAACTTGTGAAGCGCCGCGAGTTCAGACTGCGCGAGGAACTGCGCGAGATCGTGGCGCGTCGTCTCGAACAGCGCGCCCGCGACATCTGCACGGGTGAACGGTGGGACGCGCTCCAGAACGGTGTGCTCGCCCGCACCATCGACCCCTGGTCGGCGGCCGACGAAATGTTGAAAGGTGTGGGGGCATGAACTCCGATCATGACTTGGTTCTCCTGGAGCGGACGCCGTCGAGTGTCTTCGTTCTCACGCTCAACTCGCCGAAGGTCAACGCGTTGTCGACGGCGATGCTCGACAGACTGCACCACCTCATGACCGACCTCACGCTTGTCGGGAGCGAGAAGCCCGTCATCATCACGGGTGGCGACAGACTTTTCGCGGCCGGTGCCGAGATCTCCGAGTTCGGCGGGCCCGACGAAGCAGCGCGCATCGGCGCAGCATTCCACCGCACTCTCAACGCCGTGGCGGCGTACCCGGGCTTCGTGATCGCGGCTGTCAGTGGGTACGCACTCGGTGGCGGGTGCGAACTCGCGATGGCTTGCGACTACCGCATCGCATCCACCAAGGCGGTGTTCGGTCAGCCCGAGATTCTGCTCGGCATCATTCCCGGCGGCGGGGGAACGCAGCGACTCCCGCGACTCGTCGGACCGGGTCGCGCGAAAGAATTGATGATCACCGGTCGCCAGGTGAAGGCCGACGAGGCCCTTCGCATCGGTCTTGCCGACGAAGTCGTCGAACCCGACCAACTGATGACACGGGCACGCGACCTCGCCGAGAGCATCGCCGCAGGTGCCACTCGTGCGTCGAGCATCATCAAGCGCGTGGTCGATGCAGGCATGAACACCACCATCGAAGAAGGCCTGCGCGGGGAGCTCGAGGGATTCGTCGAGGTGTTCGGCACGAACGACAGCCAGACCGGCGTGAAGAGTTTCCTCGAGAACGGCCCGGGCAAGGCAACATTCAGAGGGAACTAGGGTGAACCACTTCCGGGCGGCGGACGCACGCCGTTTCGTGAACGCCGCATTCGTGATCGGTGTCGCTTTCGTGATCTTCGGCATGTCGTTCGGCGTGCTCGCGGTGTCGGCGGGGGCGTCGGTGTGGCAGTCGTGCGCGATGTCGCTGCTCGTGTTCACCGGGGCATCGCAGATGTCTGCGGTCAGTGTTCTCGCCTCGGGCGGAACCGCCGCCAGCGCTTTCGGCGGTGCAGTTCTGCTGGCGGGGCGCAACGCCGTCTACGGACTCGCGTTGTCGCCCGTGCTGAAGAAGAGTTCTCTGCCCGCACGGTTGGTCGGTGCGCAGTGGGTCATCGACGAAACGACCGCGCTCGTCTCCGCCGAACCGGACGACGAGGTGCGACGCACCGCATTCTGGGTGTCGGCACCGATTCTCTATGCGAGCTGGAACCTCGGCACGTTGCTCGGTGCGGTGATCGGGTCGAACATCGATCCGAGCGATTTCGGTCTCGACGCTGCATTCCCCGTGATGTTCGTTGCCATGCTCGCTCCGCACCTGCGCACCACTGCGGGAAAACGCGCCGCGGTGTTCGGTGCCGTGGTTGCGGTCGCGCTGGCACCGTTCATGCCGATCGGTCTGCCGATTCTCGTGTCGGCGGCGGGGATGTTGTTCGGGATTGCACCCGCCGGCACTGCGCGTGTCGCCAACACGGACGGCGCGCCGTGACCTGGGCGTTGGTGTTTGCGTTGTCGGCCGCCGCGTACGGTCTGAAACTTCTCGGCGCAGTCATCGTCGGCCAGAGAACGATGCCTCCCGTGGTCGAGCGGTGCCTGTTGTTGATCCCGGCCGCGCTTCTCGCCGGGCTGATCGCAAAGGACACCTTCACGATCGGTCAGTCGATCGGTGTCGATGCACGTGCGGCGGGCCTTGCGGTGGCGACGGTGGCCACGTGGAAGAAGATGCCGTTCGCGGTGATCATCGTGCTGGGCGTTGGCACGACCGCCCTGATACGACTGTTCGCCTAGGCGGCTTCGACGAGTTTCTTCAACTCGCGCAGATTGCGTCGCCAGATTGCCTTCATCACGATCTGGCCGCCGACGAATGCTCCGATCGGACCGCCGAGCCACCAAGGAAACACGAGTGACTCGGTCCAGGTGAAACGGGTTCCGGTCTCACCGATCGGCTCGAGGGTGAATTCGCCCGTTCCCGTGACGACTCCTGTGTGGGTGACGCCCATGACCTTCTCGGGTTCCCATGCGGTGATGGTCATGACATCGACCAACTTGATGGGCCCCACCTTCGTGTCGCAGAAGAATCTGGTGCCGGTTCCGCGCGTTTGGTCGGTCTGGAAGCGGATGGCGACGGCATCGGCCATCCAGTCGACGTGACGCTCGATGGGTTCGACGATCGACCACACCTTCTGCGGTGTCGCCGCAATGTCGATTGAGACGCGGATGCGACCCACGGTCAGGCCTGAACCGACACGTTGCGCAGTTCGGCTGCGGCGGTCTCGGGAGACACGATGTTGATCATGACGCCCGTGCCGCGTTCGAAGCCCGCGGCGGTGGTGAGCTTCGGCCACAGGTGCGCGTGCCAGTGGTACATGCCGCCGTGGTGCGACGGTGCCGTGTGGAACACGAGATTGAAGGCAATGTCGCCGAGAGTCTTCACGAGGTGGGCGAGGGAGTCGCGAACGGCGATGCCCACGGCGGTGAGCGCCTCGTCGGTCGCATCGGTGAGGTGCTGGTGGTGCGCCTTCGGCATGATCAACAACTCGAACGGGCTCGAGCTCCAGAAGGGGCAGACGACGACAGCGTGTTCGTTGTCGAGCACGAAACGCTCGCTGTTGGCCTCGGCCTCGACGGTGGTGCACACGATGCACCCACCCTTGAAACGTTCGAATGCGCGCTCTTCCTCGAGAATCTCGCCGGGCACGAACGGCAGACCGAGCAACTGGCCGTGCGGATGCGCGAGTGACGCACCGGCCTCGCGGCCGTGGTTCACGATGGCCTGGGTGTAGCGGATGTTCGGCGTGTTCGCATGTGCAACGAATCGGCTCTTCAGCGCCGACATGAGTTCTGAGATCTTTTCGTCGGAGAACATGTCGAGGCGCATCGTGTGCTCGGGCGAGAACACGAACACCTCGTGGGTGCCGCTGGCCTCGGCCATCACGTGAACGGGTCCGAGGTTTCGCACCGCCAGCGAATCGTCACCTTCGAATGCGGGGTAGCGGTTCGCGACCACCCGCATCTTCCACTGACCGTTCGAACCCATCTGTTCGAAGAGCGGTTCGTCGGGGCGACTGGACCCGGGGCAGAAGGGACACTCTGCGCCGGTGTCGGTTTCCACTTGTTGTGCGCGCGGGGCAAAGTCGGTGCTGCGCTTGGCCCTGTCGGGCACCACCGTTACCCAGCGGCCGGTGAGGAGATTGAGACGAAGTTGACTCACGGTGCCTTCAGGATAGGTCGGATTCCGCGGGATTTCGTGGAGTTCACCCGAGTTCGGAGAATGTTCACCGTTTCACGTATGTCGACACATGTCGCGACGAATCGACACCGAACGACGCGCCCGTGCCGTCTGCCCACCTGCTCTCGAGACCCAATCCCGCCCGGGATGCGTGGTGGTCGAGGTCGTCGGGGTGCAGATAGTGCACGCTCCAGCGTCGCACGGTCTCGTCTTGTCCGTCGACGACGTGAGAGAAATACCCGGTGACGGTTCTCGCGTGCGGGTCGTGCAGGCTGACGCTGCGCACCACGTCGCCGTTCGCCATGGTTCGCGTCTCTGAGTGTTCCTCCATCGATGCACCGCGCGGGATGACCGCATCGACCATGAAGATCCCGCCCCGAACGAGTCTCTGCGACACCAACGACAGACATCGCGCGATCGCATCGGTGGTTGGCAGATTGAAGAGGGTGTTGTACCCGACGACGACCGCGTCGAATTCCCCGTCGGGAAGTTCGACCGAGAAGTCGCCGTGCACCAATGTCACGAACGAAGTGGCCCCGGTGTCGCGCGCCCGCGCCAGCATTTGCTCGGACGCGTCGATGCCGGTCATCGAGTCAACAACTGGATGCCGTTCGTCGCGAAGCAGGCGAGCGAGGCGGCCCGTGCCGACACCGAGTTCGAGAATGCGGTGCGGCCGACCCGGCATGCGTCGCGCCACGGCCGACACGAAATCGACGTCGTTCAGGTTGCCGTACCAGGCGTCGTACACATCGGCGAACGAATCGCCGTACATCGCGGGGTCTGCAAGGGCCGAACGCCGGATTTCCGCGATGACATCGTCGAGCGCCATCTCGACAGTCCACCACGCCCGCCCCGGCGAGTCGGCATCGGTAGCCTGACCCCATGACAACGGTGCAGAACAGCGCATCGGGATACGTGTATCTCGATCATGCCGCGACCTCGCCGTTGCGCCCCGAAGCGCGTGCGGCGATGGAGCCGTTCGGCGACGTGACCTTTGCGAATCCGTCGGGGTCCCACAAGTTTGCACGCGAGGCGCGACGCGCCATCGACGAGGCACGCGACGTCGTTGCCGCAGCGATCGGTTGTCGTCCCGGCGAGATCGTGTTCACCAGCGGCGGAACAGAGGGCGCGAACGCGGCGGTTCTCGGTGCAGTCCGCAGGCACGGGGGCCGGGCGGTGTGCCCCGCAACCGAACACCATGCGGTTCTGCACTGTGTGGAGCATGTCGGGGGTGTCGTCGTGCCCGTCGCGCAGCACGGTTCCGTCGACCCCGGTGTGTTGCGGTCCGTTCTGGAGTCGACCGACGATGTCGCCGTGGTGTCGGTGATGGCGGTGAACAACGAGACCGGCGCAATCACCGACATGGAGAAGGTCTCGCACGCCGTGCGCGGCCGCGCAGGGAACGCGATACTGCACACCGATGCCGTGCAGGCCGCCTGCTGGCTCGATCTGCGCACGTTGTGGCCGCACGTCGACGTGCTCACATTGTCGGCGCACAAGTTCGGCGGCCCGAAAGGTGTCGGTGTGATGGTGGTGCGCGAGGGCGTGGTGCTCGAGCCGTTGATGCTCGGTGGCGGTCAGGAACGCGACCGACGCAGCGGCACCCACAACGTGGCCGGCATCGTCGGCACCGCCGAGGCGCTTCGTGTCACCGACGAGACCCGCAACGAAGAAGTCGAGCGCGTGCGGGCACTGCGCGATTCGCTGGTGACGAGGCTGACGGCAGACATACCGTGCGCTGTTCCCACCCTGGCCGCGGGTGAGGGAAGTGCCGGCACGGCGCACGTGTGCCTCGACGGACTCGAAAGCGAATCGCTGCTGTACCTGCTCGACACCGCCGGAGTGTGCGTGTCGGCCGCGTCGGCGTGTGCGAGCGGTGCAATGGAGCCGTCGCACGTGCTCGCCGCGATGAACCTGCCGAAATCGCGCATCAACGGTTCGTTGCGCTTCAGTCTCGGCCACACCACGACGGCGCACGACATCGATGTGGCGGTCGACGCAACCGTCGCCGCCGCCGCCCGGTTGCTGGCGGTGAAGTCGTGAAGATTCTCGTCGCGATGTCGGGCGGCGTCGACTCGTCTGCCGCGGCATTGATACTTCGCGAACAGGGGCACGAGGTCGTGGGTGTCACGATGCGATTGTGGGGCGGCGAGAGCGACACGGGCTGCTGTTCGGTGTCCGACGTCGACGATGCGCGCAGGGTCGCACAGCAGGTCGGCATCGACCATCTGGTGTTCAACTTCTCCGACGATTTCGATCGGCACGTGGTCGAGCCGTACGTGGCGTCGCACGTGCAGGGCACCACGCCGAATCCGTGCATCGAGTGCAACAGGCACCTGAAGTTCGACAGGTTGATCGAACGCGGGCGCGAACTCGGTTTCGACGCGGTGGCCACGGGGCATCATGCGCGCATCGTGACCCGCGACGGTCGACCGCGTCTCGCCCGGGGCGAAGACTCGCAGAAAGACCAGAGTTACGTGGTGCACATGCTGTCGGGAGCCGATCTCGACTACGTGTTGTTTCCCGTGGGCGACATGAACAAGTCGGAGGTGCGCGAGCAGGCGGGTCGAGCCGGTCTGCGCACCGCCACCAAACCCGACAGTCAGGATGTCTGCTTCATCGGCTCGACCATCGGTCGCGCCGGATTCCTCGAGCCGCGACTCACGTTCAACCCCGCAGACGTGGTCGACTCGACGGGCGCAAAAGTCGGCGAGGTGCCCGCGGTGGAACTCGTGACACTCGGTCAGCGCCGGGGTCTCGGTCTCGGCGGCGGCGACAAGCGCTATGTGGTGGCGGTCGATGTTCCGTCACGGCGCGTCACGGTGGGCGACGAGGCGCAGTTGTTCGTCGACCACACGGTGGTTGCAAACGTCGCGTGGCCGCACGCAGACGACGAGGCATTCGTGCTGTCGTCGGAGGTTCTGGTGCAGGGAAGCGCACACGGCGAGAGGTCGGCCGCACGTGTCGAACGGGACGGCAACCGCTACCGCGTCGTGTGGTCGCGCCCCACGCGTCGCATTGCGCCGGGACAAACGGTGGTGTTCTACGACGACACCGACACGTTCGTGCTCGGCGGCGCAATCGTCACAGAGTGATTGCCGCACGCGCCGCCGGGAGGCGGCGCGGAGCGATGGTGAATGCCTTCACGTGCAGTGCAGGCGTTGTCTTCAGGATCTTTGCCGTGATGGGCGACAGCACGACCTTGTCGGACTCACGCAGGTGCACCGCGAGGCGCCGCCCCGCGACGCCACCCGTGAAGTCGGCCGCCTCGCCGGTGTCGCTGACGGGTTCGATGCGCTCAATCTTCGAACGAAGTGACATGACTGTCTCGGCCAGAACCAGGTGGTCGTGCACGACGATGCCGGCGGGCACGATCACCAACCACCTGCGCGCATGGCGGTGCAGCAACCGCGGCACCCGGGTCGCGAGCACCACCCCGACGAGCGTGACGGGAACACCCCAGGTGTAGGTCTCGGCGGCGACCAGGAGGGTGCCGCCGATCGCGGAGAACATGAGGACACCCCATGCGATGACGGTCGGAACCATCGACGGAACCGGCGTCCTCAGGGTGAACCGTTGCTCTTCGCCGTAGGCGCCGCCCTGCACCATCACGTCGGCGAACAACGGCGAGAAACCGAGGATCACCGCAACAATCGAGGCGAAGACGGCGAGCGGTGACGCGGCGAGAAATCCCGACACGACGGCCACGGGCGCACAACACCGCACGCACGTCAGCGACACGGGCGACGGCACCAGCAGAGCAATCATCACCGCGATCCACAGCAGCCAGCCCCACACGGTGAGAGCGACAGCCAACGGCCCCGACGCATCGTCGGCGAGGGTCGACCACGGGGATGCGAGCGCCAACGTGACCCAGGCACTCGCGGTGACGGCAACGATGACACGCGAGGGTGTCAGAAAGTTGCCGGACGACATGGTCATAGCCTGCCCCAAATCCGGGACATTTCTTCATTTTCTACGGTTCGTGGCGCATGCACGCGTGCTGCTACCAATTGTGGGAACACATCGGGGGGAGGTTCCGTGCCGGACAAAGCAATCAGCCTGTTGCGGCCGGGCGCAACCTTCGGGGTGGGCAGTCTCCCGCACCGCGACGTGAACGACGCACTCGATTTCGTGTGGACGTCGACCGACATCCCGACCATTCCGTCGCTCCCGCGGCGCAGCCCCGCAGAAGGAATGATCGCGCAGGCACTCGTCGGGATCGAGGGCGTGTCGATGGGGCAGTACGGGGGAATCAGCGTCGACGTGTCACAACTCGACGTCGATCAGTTCATCACCACCGACCTCATGTCCGACGCATACGGCGCCTTCCAGCAGTTCCTCACGACATTCCGCGAGCGTGACCGCGGCGTCGACGTGGTGAAGTGGCAGTTCGTCGGCCCGGTGACCCTCGGTGCGCAGTTGATGCGCGTCGGCCTCGAGGCGTCGGTCGCGTTTCCGCTGGCTCTGCAGGCGGTGCGCGCACATGTCCTCGCTCTCGAGGACGCAGTGGCGCAGGCGTGCGGCGAGGTGACCCAGATCATCGTTCTCGACGAGCCGTCACTCGCCGAGGCACTCGAACCCGGGTATGTCATCGGTGTCGAACAATCAATCGATCTCATCTCCGGGGCACTCGCAGCCGTCGAGAAACGGCACATCAGCGGCGTGCACTCGTGTTCGCACACCGACTGGGGAGCACTGCTCGCAACCGGCGCCCGCGTGCTGTCGGTTCCGGTTCCGTCGGTGAACGACGAGGCGGCCATGGCAGAGATGCTGGTGGCGGCCAGTCGAATCTCGGACCTGTTGGAACACGGCGGCCGCATCGCATGGGGCGCGGTGCGCACGGATGGCCCGATCTCTGTGAGCGCAGAACGTTCGTGGAAGTCGATCGTCGAGGTGATGTGTGCCCTCGTGAGAGCGGGTGTCGACCCCGTGTTGCTGAGACGACAGAGTTTCGTGACTCCGGCATGCGGACTCGGAACCCATTCCGACGGCGTTGCAGAGCGCGTGTTCGCGCACACACGCGACGTCTCGGTGAAAGTGGCGGAACAAGCCACCGCGTCGCGCCTCACTCTCGGCTCGTAACCAACCGACGGACAATCGGCGGGTCTCACCCCTTGGGTAGTTTGTAGGCAATGGCGCGCACTCCTTCACCGAAGAAACGGGTTTCGGAACTCCGCGAGGCCATCCGTCGCCACAACGATCTGTATTACGGAAGCGATGCTCCCGAGATCAGCGACGCCGAATACGACCTGCTCGTGCGCGAACTTCGCGACCTCGAGGCCGCGCACCCCGAGCTCGCCGACGCCGAGTCGCCGAGCGAAGCAGTGGGTGCGGCCGCGGTCACCACGTTCGACCCGGTGGTGCACGCCGTGCCGATGACCAGCCTCGACAACGCGATGGACGAAGACGAACTGCGCGCATGGGGCGAACGAGTGTCGAAGGGCCTCGGCGACGACACCGCAAGGTTCGTGTGCGAACTGAAGATCGACGGTCTCGCCATCAGCATCAGGTACGAGAACGGCGAGTTGGTGCAGGCCGCGACGAGGGGCGACGGCAAGGTCGGCGAAGACGTCACGGAGAACGTGAAGACCATCACGTCGCTGCCCAGGAAACTCCCGGCGTCGGCACCCGCTGTTCTCGAGGTGCGCGGCGAGATCTACATGTCGATTTCTGCGTTCGAGAAACTCAAATCAGACCGCGAGGCGGAAAATTCGCAACGCCTCGCGAACGGTCGTGCACCGCTCGCGGTTCCGGTGAACCCGCGCAATGCCGGCGCGGGGAGTCTGCGCCAGAAGGACCCCACCGTCACGGCACAACGCGATCTCTCGCTGTGGACCTACCAACTCGGTGAAGTGGTCGGCGGCCCGGAGTTCACGAGTCACCACGACACTCTCGAGCACCTGCGCTCGCTCGGGTTTCCCGTGAACCCCCAGATCACGCTGGTCGATTCGCTCGAACAGGTCATTGAGTTCTGCCGACAGTGGCAGGAACGGCGGCACGAACTTCCCTATGAAATCGACGGCGCGGTGGTGAAGGTCGACAGTCTGGCCCAGCGCGAGGTGCTCGGTTTCACGTCGCGTGCACCGAGGTGGGCGATCGCGTTCAAGTTCCCGCCCGAGGAGAAGCACACCGTTCTGAACGACATCAAGATTTCGGTCGGCCGCACGGGTCGCGTCACGCCGTTTGCCGTTCTCGAGCCCGTGTTCGTCGGTGGTTCCACCGTGTCGATGGCGACGCTGCACAACCGCGACCAGGTTGCGGCGAAAGACGTGCGACCCGGCGACACCGTGGTGGTGCGCAAGGCCGGCGATGTGATTCCCGAAGTCGTCGGACCCGTGCTGTCGAAACGGCCGAAGAACTCGGTGCCGTGGCAGTTCCCGTCGACGTGTCCGTGCTCGGTGAAGTCTCAACTCGTGAAGAGTGACGATCAGGCAGACACGCGATGTGTCGAGCCGTCGTGTCCGTTCCAGCGAGTGCAGCGCATCATCTACTTCGCATCGCGCGGCGGGATGGACATCGAAGGACTCGGAGAACGAACGGTGTTCGCGTTGTCAGATGCAGGTCTGGTTTCGACGGTTGCCGATCTGTTTCATCTGAATTTTGACGATTTGATGGGTCTGGATGAGTTTTCCGACGTAGGTGCAGCAAAGCTCTTGTTCGAGCTTGACAAAGCCCGTGATCGCCCGCTTGCTCGTCTGCTGGCCGCTCTCGGAATCAAGCACATTGGACCCGTGGTGGCGACCCAACTCGCCGAGAGATTCGGTTCGCTCGACTTGATATTTGAAGCGACAGAAGACGATCTTCGGTCAATTGATGGAATTGGAGATGCAGTTTTTGAATCGTTGCAGTCTTGGCTTGGAGTTTCAGATAATCAGGGCATCGTTGAATCCCTCAGGGATGGTGGAGTCCGATTTGACATTGTCGTTACCGAGACTGTTTCTGATTCTCTTGCCGGTCACATAGTTCTAGTGACGGGCAAACTGTCCAGATACCAGCGAGACGAAGTCAAAGAAGTGATCAAGCGCCATGGAGGTAAGGCGGCATCTGGAGTGAGCTCTACAACTACTGTCCTCGTAGCTGGCGAGAAAGCCGCAGCACCGAAAATTAACAAGGCTCGCGATCTCGGCATTCCAATTCTCGATGAGGAGCAATTTGAGTTGCTGCTTCAGGGCGAACCGCTTGAACAACTGAAGGCGAGGGAATTGTGACTTCTCCTGCAACGGTTGCCGAATCAATTCTCGAAAATTTTGATTCGAACGGTTTTCTTCCATACGAGAAAATTCGATTGGGGAAGAGACTCGCCACTGGTGTGACTCTTCACGAGGCCATTAGAAATTCGCTTGGGATGAGAGAAAGCGATTCGATCTACATGTACTGGGAATGGAGAGATCTGAAACCGAGTTTTGACGCAATGTGGGTTGCCCTTGACGCAGCTGCTTCGAAGATTGAGGGTCGCCGTACTTCTGCTATTGCTTTTTGTTCCCCGGAGTCACGGAATCTTGTCGAGATCAAGACTTTGTTTGACCGCATCGATTTCGACCAGATGTCCGCGTTCCCCTCGGCTACACGTAGGCCTACTAAGTCTGAGGCACAGGTTCGCTTCACGGGAAAGCTGCTTGGAGCCATCCTGATGGCCATGGGAACCCTCGAGTCTGTGAGGGATTCGGGGTTTGGTGATCTCTTCTCCTCCTTGGCCAAGGAGGACACCTCAAATGTAAATCTCTTGGCGTTAATCGATGATGCCTTGTCCCAAGAACTTGGTGACCTTAAATTGGCAACACCTCCACAATCAATCGTCGTATTGCGTGCGCTTGGATGGGCAATCCAGCACATGAACGAAACCCGCATTTCAGACGAGTTGCCGCCTTTCAATTTGTCAGAGTTCTTTCTCGAAACTGAGTCGAGTGCAAATTGGTCTGGAATGTCAGACAAGGTCGTTCTCCGTCGTTTGTTGGCAATGGCCCCAGAAGAGGGTGCAGACGCATCAAAAAGGGCGATTGAAAAGTTCTTGGGTGAGTAAATTTCGGCCATGTCCGATTTCGCGACCCTGGATTTTGAAACCACTGGCTTAGCGCCTGCTTCCAATCGTGTGATCGAAATTGGTGTTGTGAGGACATCGCCATCCGGGAAGATTGTTGATGAGTTCACCTCTTTGGTGAACCCGCAACGAGACGTGGGACGAACTGACATTCATGGAATTTCCGCAGGGATGCTTTCCTCTGCCCCAACTTTCTCAGAAATCTCGGGTCATTTGGTTGAGATCCTTGATGGAGCCGTTGTTGTAGCGCATAACGCATCGTTTGATTCGCGATTTCTGTCTGCTGAGTTTCATCGAGAACAGCGTGCGCATGTTCCTTTTGATTTGCTGTGCACACTTGAATTGATGTACCAGGGTTACCCACGGGGACCTCGCAAACTTGTCGAGTGTTGTCGATTTCTTGAAATATCAATCCGAGATGCACACTGTGCACTTGATGATGCGCAAATGGCATCGGATCTGCTCCACAGCCTTCTTAAGCGCGTTCGACCCGCGGCTCTTCCTGAACCTTGTCAGATTTCTAAGATGCCAATGACGCACGGGGTACCGGTTGCTAGAGATCGGGTACTGCACCCACGTGATATTGAAGCTTCGTTTCTGTCAACGCTTATTTCTCTTCTCCCGGACGATGGTTCAATGGGGGTAACTTCTGCGGTCAGTGCCGCTCAATACTTGAACCTCCTTGACAAGGTCCTTGAGGACCGAAGAATTGATGAGGCTGAAGCCCTGGAATTGGTGTCACTGGCTGGCGAAATTGGACTGTCGTCCGAAAGGATTGCGGGGTTGAATTCCGGGTACATGGCAAATCTGTGCACAATGGCGGTAGCTGATGGCGAAGTCACAGATGCCGAGAGAGCTGACCTCTCAACTGTTGCGCGACTGCTCAAGATAGAAGATTGGGAGCCACTGCTACTTGCCGAGAAACACATTTCTCATTCAGATTTGGCTGGGGGACTAGCTCCAGGGCTCACCGTGTGTTTTACGGGCGAGATGAGTGCACCCCGCTCTCATTATGAGTCTCGAGCGATTCATGCCGGGCTGGAAGTTAAGTCATCGGTAACGAAGAAGTTGGATCTTCTCGTTGTGGCAGATTCGGATAGTGAGTCGACCAAAGCCCGTCGCGCACGGGAGCTCGGAGTCCGAATTCTTCATGAGAATGTATTTCTTCGAATGCTTGACGAAATCGGGGCTTAGTCGGCGTCGAAAGTCCACTTGAACGTGCGCGACTTGTTCGGGCCGTCCTCGATCTTCCAGTAGGTCACGATGGCCTCGTGTTCGCCCTGGGTGAACGCCTCGATCGGTGCTCCGATCTGGGGGGTGAAAGAAATGGTGAAGTTGCCCGGGTCGTAGATGGCGGTGGGCGGAATGTCGACCTGCTGACCCGGTTCGAGCGAGTTGCCCGTCGAGGTCAACTCGTCGAGGCGCGTCGTCTCGAGTTCGATGCCGTCGATGGTGAGGCGGGCCTCGTATCCCTCGACGAAGTCGACGAAGATCTGGCTCTGCTGCAGGACCTGGTCGTTCGGGCCCGGAGTCATCATCTCGATGCTGGCCGGAAGGCGTTGAGCCTCGCGGCCGGTGATGCCCGCCCGAAAGCCGAGTCCCATGACCGTGAGACCAAGGCCAACCCCCGCACTGATCAGGAGATTTTGCTTGTTTATCGGGCGTTTCACGGCGTCATTCTCGCTGAAAACAGGGCTCGCCACACCTCTCCAAGCGTCACAGGCTAGGTTCTCATGGGTCATGCGAGACCCAGAGAACATGCCGGGCACCGTCCTCGGCGGTCGCTACCAACTCGACCAGCTCAGGGGAGAGGCCAGCCAGTCTCTCTCCGGAGCCTTGTTGTTCGACGCAACCGACCTGTCGTCTCAGGAGGGCGTCTCGGTGCGCATCATCCCGGTCGAGCGATTGGTCGACCCGACTCTCGGGTCCACCACCGTGTCCGACGCCGAAGAGGCATTCGAGCGCCAGGTGGACATCGCATCCAGCCTTCGCCACCCCTGCATCGAGTCCGTGATCGACCATGGCGATGCCGTTCTCGACGGGGACAAGTACCTCTATTCGGTTAGCGAACGCCTCGCGGGAGGGTCCCTGCGTGACTTCCTCGACCGGGGCAGGCGCCTCACCCCCTCGCAGGCTCTCATCGTCGGAATCGACGTCTGCCGGGCTCTCGACGCCGCGGCCAAGCAGGGGATCACCCACGGCGACCTCCGGCCATCGAGATTGGTGTTCGGCCTCGACCGTCGTGTGCGGCTCGTCGGGTTCGGTGCGCCGTTGCGCCCGCTCGATTCTCTCGGGGTCGATCAGGCTCTCTATGCCGCACCCGAACTGGCAGAAGGCGGCGCACGAGGCGCGTCGAGCGACATCTATTCGCTCGCGTTGGTGCTCATCGAGGCGATGACGGGAGAAGTTCCGTTCGCAGGCGACACGGTGGCGAACTGCTTTGCGAACCGTGCGGGCAAGTTGATGCCGGTCAGTGCCGAGTTCGGCGCACTCGCACAAGTGCTCGAACGTGCGGGTCGACCCGACGCAACCGAGAGACATTCGCCGAGGGAGATGGGATCCGCTCTCGTGCAGGCCGCCGAGAAGATGGCGCGACCGACACCCATCGACATCGTCGGCGGCGGTTTGCTCGACGAAGCCGTGTCCGAATCGGCGCCGACGTCGCCGACTTCTCCCACAGACATCGAGCCGGTGCAGAACGACGCATCAACCGAACCGATTCTGATTCGCACCACTCCGCGCATCGACAACACCGGCCCGGTCACGGCACCCGCACTCATTGATCCGACGGACCCGACGGGCACGCCGCTCACCATCGGAGGAGACGACACCGGCCCGGTTGCAATCGATGCAGGAACCCTGCGCGAACTCGCATCTCAGGACACCACCGCCCAGGTCGAGCGCCCGAAAAAGAGTTGGAAGAAACGAATCGTTGCGGTCACGGTCGTGGTTGCGTTGTTGGCTGGTGGCGGTGCCGCCGCGTATTTCACCGTGTTGAACCCGAAGAACCCTGTGCCGCAGTTGATCGGACTCAGCGAGGCCGAAGCACGCAACCAGGTGTCGCAGTACGGGTGGAACGTCGTGATCGTGAAAGAACGCAGCGACGAGGTCGCGGCCGGTCAGGTGATCCGCACCGACCCGGTGCTCGGGGCGAATCTCGCAAAGCGCAGTTCGTTGACGTTCGTCGTGTCGGAGGGGCCGACGTTGTCTGTTCTCACCGAACTGAACGGTCTCACAGCCGATGCGGCGAAGGCACAACTCGCGGAACTCGGTCTGCAGGCGGCGCAGACCGATGTCCCCGACGAAACTTTTCCGGCAGGTGTCGTCGTGTCGTGGAGCATCCCCGATCAACCGACACTCAAGGCCGGCGACTCGGTGGTGAAAGGCACGTCGGTCGCGCTCAACGTGTCGACGGGCCCCGCGTTGCGCGACGTGCCCGACCTGACGAACCTCACGCTTGCCGAGGCCACGACGAAACTCACCGAGATGGGACTGTTGATCGTCGAAGGTCCACAGGCTGGTCACCCCGAGATCGCGGCGGGGAAGATTTCCGTGCAGGCTCCCGCAACCGGAGAAAAACTGGCAAAGGGTGGCACTGTGACGGTGACCGTGTCGAAGGGGCAAACCACCACGTTGATTCCCACCATCTACGGTCGCGACTTCGAGACCGTGAAACAGCGTCTCGAGAGCGCAGGAATGGTCGTCGGGAAGGTGACCGGCAACAAGAAGCGCGGCCTGAAATCGGCCTCGATCGACGGCAAAGTCGTGAAGAACTATGCGCGGGTGGTCGTCGGTAAGACCGTCGACCTCACCTTCCCCTAATCTCGGCACCACGGCTCGACTGCCGTGGATGTGAGACAGGAGAACACCATGGGTGCACTTGACGGACGCGTTGCGATCATCACCGGCGCGGGGCGCGGCATCGGCCGCGAACACGCTCTTCTCTTCGCCGCCGAAGGCGCAAAGGTCGTGGTGAACGATCTCGGCGGTGCCAACGACGGAACCGGCGAGGACGCGACCCCGGCACAGCAGGTCGTGAACGAAATCGTCGCGATGGGTGGCGAGGCAATCGCGAACTACGACAACGTTGCCGACTGGGAAGGCTCGCAGCGAATGGTGAACGCGGCCGTGGAGGCTTTCGGCGACCTCGACATCCTCGTGAACAACGCGGGCATCCTGCGCGACCGCGTGCTGGTGAACATGACCGAAGCCGAGTGGGATGCCGTCATCGCGGTTCACCTGAAGGGGCACTTTGCCCCGTCGCGTTGGGCCGCCGCGTACTGGCGCGAACAACACAAGGCAGGAAGCACTCGCCCGCGCAACATCGTGCACACGTCGTCGACATCGGGACTGTTTGCAAACCCCGGTCAGTCGAACTACGGCGCGGCGAAGACCGGAATCGCGACGTTCAGCCAGATCCTCGCGAAGGAGCTCTCGCGCTACAACGTGAAGAGCAACTCGATCGCACCGGCCGCGCGCACCCGTCTCACCGAGGCGACTCCCGGCCTGGGTGATCGCATCGCCGCGCCGACAAACGCGGCCCAGTTCGACGATTGGGACCCCGCGAACATCTCACCGCTCGTGGCGTATCTCGCGTCTGCCGACTGTCATTTCACCGGTGAGACGTTCTTCGTGAAGGGTGGCGAGGTCACGCGCGTGCGCAGTTGGGAACGCGCCGAGTCCGTCGACAAGGAAGACCGTTGGTCGGTGTCCGAACTCACAGCAGCCATGTCGGACATGGCCGCGAAGGTGAACAAATAGGGCACTACCCTCGGTAGCCGCCCCATGAACCCCCAGAAACGACAGCAGGAAGAACTCACTCCGCACGGTCGGTCGACCATCACCGTCGAGCAGGCGGGTGTCGACGAGATCTCGGTGGTCCCGTGGACCCAGATGATCCCGCGGCGCATCGCGCGCAAGGTGGGTCTCACGCGCAAATGGGCCACGCTCATCGTCGTTCTCGCCGGTTTGTTCACCACGAGCTCGACCATCACCGTGCTCGTGGTGTCGCTCGAGACGATTGCCAAGGACCTGAATTCGTCGGTCAGCGTGTTGAACTGGTCGATCACGGGGCCGATGCTCGCGTTCGGCGTCGTGGGTCCCGCCTACGGAAAGATCGGCGACCTCTACGGACACAAGAAGGTGTACGTGTACGGGCTTTTGTTCTCGGGGGTGTTCGCACTCGCAACGGTGTTCGCATGGAACGCCCCGAGCATGGTGTTCTTCCGCCTGATGTCGGCCGTGTGCGGTTCTGCCACTGGCCCGGCGGCAATGGCCTACATCAACAGGCTCTTCGACCCCCAGGAGCGCGTGCGGCCGATGGGTCTCTGGAGTTTCACCACCGCGGGTGCGCCGGTGCTCGGCGTGGTGATCGGCGGTCCGCTCGTGGAGAGCATCGGCTGGCGGATGATCTTTGTGATCCAGGCGCCACTGCTTCTCGGCGCATCGGTGCTCGCCTGGAACCTGCTGCCGCAGACGAGCCGCATGAAGAACGTGAAGTTCGACGTGTGGGGTTCGGTGACACTCGGTGTCGGCGCAACGTTCCTTCTGCTCACCATCAACCGCGGTCACTCATGGGGTTGGACATCGCCTGCGATCATTCTGTTCGCACTGATTTCCGTCGTCGGTCTGTGGGCGTTCGTGCGGGTGGAACAGAGGGTGGAGGCGCCGCTGCTGCCGCTGTCGTGGCTCGGCAACGGCAACATCGTGCGGCCGATTGCAATCCAGTCGCTGTTGAACTTCGCCTACATGGGCGGCTTCATCGTGGTGCCGCAGATGCTGGAGAAGGGTCTCGGCATGACCGCCGCGCACATCGGTCTCCTCGTGATCGCGCGACCTCTCACGTTCTCGATCATCGCGCCGCTCGCGAGTTTCTTCACAATGCGCGTCGGTGAACGCGTGTCGGGCGTGATCGGCGCGACGGGAATCCTCGCTTCGATGATTCTTCTCGCGTCGATTCGCGTCGGCGCATCCGACCTGTTGGTGATTCTCGGTCTCGGACTGTCGGGACTCGGTTTCGGAATCGCCGGACCCGCTCTCACCGCTCTCGTGTCGAACGCGGTCGACGACGACTCGGTCGGCGTTGCGGGTGCCATGCAGCAGCTGCTCAGCCAGATGGGTGCCGTGCTGGGCTCGACCGTGATGATCTCGATTCACGAGATCACGGCGGGAAGCGGCGTCGTCGAGAGTTACTCGTACGGGTTGCTCGCCGGTGCGGTGACCGCTGTCGTCGGGGTTCTGCTGGCGACGAAACTGACTCCGACCGACCGCAGCGTTCTCCCCACTGTCTAGGCGGTGATGCTCTTGATCTCGTCGGCCACCTTGGCCGCCGCGTCGGTCTGGGGAATCGCGGTCTGCATCATCATGAGGCGGGTGATGTCGCCCTCGACCTTGATGCGTCCCTGCATGAACGCCTGCATGCTCGCCGTGGGGTCCTGTTCCACGAAGAGTTGACGAGCCGTGTCGTAGTCGGTGGTCACCGTGAGGTCGGCGGCGTCGAGTTCCCCGAGTTCCATGTCGAGGGTGCCCGACGTGGTGTCGATGTAGGCGCGGATTGTCCCGTCACCGAAAGGAACCTTGGTGGTGACCACGTTGATGCGCACGACCGCATCGATGCGCGGGACGTCGTCGGAGTACCTGTGACGGATGTCGCGGGCGGCTTCGATCCACTGGTCGGAGAGAAATGGGTGACTCATGGTGTCCCTTTGTGAACGGTTCTTTACGGTTTGTCAATCCACGTCGCAATCTAGGCCGTGAACGGCGAGAATTGACCAATGGCACGAATCCTGGTCTCCGAAGAACTGGCCGAGGGCGGACTCAACAAGTTGAGGAACGCCGGGCACGACGTCGACGTACAGACCGGTCTGTCGCCCGATCAACTGCAGTCCGCGATCAAGGGGGCACATGCGTTGATCGTTCGTTCGGCCACGCAGGTCGACGATGCGTTGCTCGCAGCCGCCACCGACCTGTTGGTCGTCGGCCGCGCCGGTGTCGGTCTCGACAACGTCGACGTCGAGTCGGCGACTCGACGCGGCGTGATGGTGGCGAACGCACCGGAGTCGAACATCGTGTCGGCGGCCGAGCACACGATGGCGATGCTGCTCGCTGTTGCGCGCAATGTTCCCCAGGCGCACGCCGCTCTCACGCAGGGCAGGTGGGAGCGCAGCAAGTGGGAAGGCGTCGAACTGTTCGACAAGGTGCTCGGAGTGGTGGGGCTCGGCCGTATCGGGAAACTCGTTGCCCAGCGTGCCGCGGCGTTCGGCATGCGGGTCGTGGCGTTCGACCCGTTCGTGTCCGACGAGCGCGCCCGCGCGATGAACATCGAGCTTCTCGATCTGGACTCGCTCGTCGAGCGATCGGACTTCATCACTGTTCACCTGCCGAAGAACAAGGACACGGTGAACCTGTTCGACGCCGCGATGCTCAGGAAGGCAAAGCCGTCGCTTCGCATCATCAACGTGGCGCGCGGCGGCATCATCAACGAGGCAGATCTCGCCGATGCGGTGAAGAACGGCGTGATCGCCGGCGCCGCGCTCGACGTGTTCGACAAGGAGCCCACCACCGAGTCGCCCCTCTTCGATGTTCCCGGCATCGTCGTGACTCCGCATCTCGGTGCGAGCACGACGGAAGCACAGGATCGTGCGGGTCTCGACATCGCCGACCAGATCATCCTTGCGCTCGCCGGTGATTTCGTGCCGTATGCGGTGAACATCTCGGCGGCCGACGCCAACGAGACACTGAAGCCGTACCTGCCCCTCGCCGAGCGTCTCGGTCGTCTGTTCTCGTCGGCTGCCGACGACGACATCAACGAGCTCGAAATCGTCGTCACCGGCGAGATCGCGGGATACGACACGCGCATCCTCACCCTGTCGGCGCTCAAGGGGTTCTTCTCGGCGCGCCACAGCGAGTCGGTCACCTACGTGAACGCACCGCAGGTTGCAGAGGCGCAGAATGTCGCTGTCAAGGAGTCGTTGGTGTCGGGCGCAGGGGCGAACAGCAACTACGTGAACCTCATCACGCTTCGCGCGGGCTCGCACAACATCGCCGCAACCCTGGTGGGGCCGCGACGTCAGGCGCGCATCGTGATGGTCGACGACCATGTCACCGACGTGCCGCCCTCTGACCACATGCTGGTGGTGCGCAACGACGACCGCCCCGGTGTGATCGGTCTCGTCGGAACATTGCTCGGTTCGCACAACGTGAACATCGCAGACATGGACGTCGGTCGCGCCGACACTCCCGGTACGGCGTTGATGGTGATCTCGCCGACCGCCGAAATCACCGACGAAGTCCTGGCAGAGCTCCGGGCCCAGCCGGGCATCATCGAGGTGACCTCGCTGTACGCGTGAGGTGCGTCAGCGCGCGGCGTTGAGTGCGTCACGCGTCTCGCGCGCCACACCTGCAGCGGCCTCAACGCCGCCGTCGGCATAGAGAATCGCCCGTGACGAGTTCACGATGAGTCCCGCCCCGTCGGTGCGCGCACCGTTGGAGACGACCTGTGCGGGGTCTCCACCCTGTGCGCCGACCCCCGGAACCAGCAACGGCATGTCGCCCACGATGCGACGGACCTCGGCCAGTTCCTCGGGGTAGGTGGCGCCGACCACCAGCGACACGTCGCCGTGTCGCGACCACTCCTCGGCCGCGCGACGCGCAACGTGTTGGTAGAGGGGGGTGCCGTCGATCAGTTGCGACTGGAACTCGCCGCTTCCCGCGTTCGAGGTGCGACAGAGAACAATCGCGGCACCGTCGGGATGCTCGAGATACGGCATGATCGTGTCGCCGCCCATGTACGGGTTCACGGTGACCGCGTGTGCGCCGTAGCGTTCGAACGCCTCGCGCGCGTACATCTTCGCGGTGTCGCCGATGTCGCCGCGCTTGGCGTCGAGAATCAACGGGATGGTCGGGTGGTTCTCGCGGATGTATTCACAGATTGCGAGAAGGTCGCATTCGGCGGTGATCGCCGCGAAGTAGGCGATCTGGGGTTTGAAGGCACACGCGAACGGAGCCGTTGCCTCGATGATGTCGACACAGAAACGAACGATTCCGTCTTCGTGGTGGTGGTACTCGACGGGAATGCGCGACTGGTCGGGGTCGAGCCCCACGCACAACAACGAATTCGACGCCTGCCAGCGCTGTTCGAGAAGTTGGCGGAAGGTCAAGGTCACTCTTCGATGGTGATCGCCGCGGTCGGGCACATGTCGGCTGCCTGCCGCGCGAGGTCGGCATTCGCCCCCTCGGGGTTCTCCTGGAGAATGTAGAGGTAGCCGTCCGAGCGCACCTCGAACACCTCCGGGGCGATCTGCGAACACGCGCCGGTCGAAGCGCACACGTTGAAATCGACGACAACTTTCATGGCAACCTCCTCAAGGTCCGACTCTCAAACTAGTTCGCGCTGTGGCGCTCGTATGCGCCGAGAACCGCACGGAACGATGCCGTGATGATGTTGGGGTCGGTGCCGACGCCCCAGAGCACGTTCCCTTTGCCGTCGGTCGTCTCCACATAGGCAACCGCCGTCGCCTCGGAACCCTGTCCCATCGCGTGTTCGGCATAGTCGACCACGTCGATCGTGGTGTTCAGACCCTCGCGCACGGCGTGAACGAATGCATCGATGGGGCCGTTGCCGGCACCCGAGATCGTGCGGTGCTCGCCGTTCACCAGAAGTTGAGCCGTGATGGTGGTGGTGCCCGACACCGAGTCGCTCTTCAGCTCGTGGCTGTGCAGGGTGACGGACGGGGTCTCGGGAAGGTACTCGTCGTTGAAGGCACTCCAGATTGCGGTGGGGCTCACCTCTGTTCCGGTGTCCTCGGTGATCGACTGGATGGTCTTCGAGAATTCGATCTGGAGCCGACGCGGCAGGTCGAAGCCGTGCTCTTCCTTCATGATGTACGCGACGCCACCCTTGCCCGACTGGCTGTTCACGCGGATCACGGCCTCGTAGTTGCGCCCGACGTGCTTGGGGTCGATCGGCAGGTAGGGAACACCCCACGTGTCGTAGTCCTTGGGCAGGGCCTCGAAACCCTTCTTGATGGCGTCTTGGTGGCTGCCCGAGAACGAGGTGTACACGAGGTCGCCCACGTACGGATGACGTTCCGGCACGGGCAACCTGTTGCAGTACTCGGCGACGCGACGAAGTTTGTCGATGTCGCTGATGTCGAGTTCGGGATCGACGCCGTTCATGAACATGTTCATCGCGACGTTCACGAGGTCGAGGTTTCCCGTGCGCTCGCCGTTTCCGAACAGTGTTCCCTCCACGCGATCGGCTCCGGCCATGATGCCGAATTCCGCAGCGGCGGTGCCGGTTCCGCGGTCGTTGTGCGGGTGCAGCGAGATGATGACCGACTCGCGGTTCATGATGGTGCGGATGAACCATTCGATCACGTCTCCGTACACGTTGGCGGTGTAGCACTCGACGGTGGCGGGCAGGTTCAGAATCAACGGGTTGTCCTTCGTCGGCTGGATGATGTCCATCACCGCCTCGCACACCTCGACCGCGTAGTCGGGTTCGGTGAGGGTGAAACTCTCCGGCGAGTATTCGTAGCGCAGGTTGGTTCCGGCGAGCATCGGTTCGAACGAACGGCACAGCTTGGCCGCATCGACCGCGATCTGCTTGATGCCGTCCTTGTCGAGGCCGAACACGACGCGACGCTGCAACGGGTTGACCGAGTTGTAGAAGTGGACAATCGCGTTCTTCGCACCCTTCAGGCATTCGTAGGTGCGCTCGATGAGCTCCGGGCGGCACTGCACGAGCACCTGAATGGTGACGTCATCGGGGATCAGGTCTTCCTCGATGATCTGGCGCACGAAGTCGTAGTCGGGCTGACTGGCCGACGGGAATCCGACCTCGATTTCCTTGAAGCCCATGTTCACGAGCGCCTTGAACATGCGCAGCTTGCGCTCCGGATCCATCGGGTCGATGAGCGCCTGGTTTCCGTCGCGCAGGTCGACG